>JAFRNE010000023.1 GCA_017430325.1 Eubacterium sp. | reverse complement strand
TGAGCATTTAACTCCTTTCGGGATGTGATTTTAGCCAATGACATTATACCGAAAAAGGGAGGTAAATGCTCTTTTTATTTAAACCTCCCGAAAAATAAAGGATTTAGTACTAAAAACGGGGTGTCAACTTGACACTACCAAATACGAGTAGGAGGATAAATAAATGAAGGCGAAAAGATACAGAAGAAAGATAGCGGCAGGAATAGCGATGGCGATGATGCTCAGCCTCGCCGCGTGCGGGAAGAATGACGATAAAGAGGCTGCGACGACAGCAACCCAGACAACTGAAATAACAACCGTAGTGACAGAGGATACAGAGCTGGCTGATACTACAGCCGCATTGGGAGAAGATGCAGAACTTACTGATGCTGCCGGAGATGATACGGATGTTACAGCTGATGATACGAAAGATAACACAGAAGATATTACAGCAGAAACCGGTATTTCTACTGTCCCGGATAAAGATAATATGGAAATAAATGAAACCATAACCAACGATGCGGATGGCGGGCACGCAATACTTGCAGATGGTGAAACTGCTGAGTACAGTAATATTAAGGTGGAGAAGACCGGTGAGGCTGATGGTGATGAGGCGGATTTCTATGGCGAAAACGCGACTATATTTGCAACGAACGGCGCGACCCTCAGTCTCAGTGAGATAGTTGTTAATTCTGACGGAAAGCATGCCAATGGTGTATTTTCTTATGGAGAGGGCACAACGGTAAATATCAGTGATTCGGTCATAGAGACGAGCGGAAACTGCTCCGGCGGACTGATGACGACCGGTGGCGGTACGATGAATGCAACGAATCTTTACATACATACGACCGGTAACTCGTCGGCTGCGATCCGTTCCGACAGAGGCGGTGGAACAGTGACTGTGACGGGCGGTGAATATATAACTGATGGAACGGGCTCTCCTGCAATATACTCAACCGCAGATATTACTGTTAATGATGCTCTGCTTACTTCAACTTCTTCACAGGGCGTTGTGGTTGAAGGCAAGAATTCGGTAACGCTTAATGATGTTACACTGACAGCTGACAATAATTCTAAGAACAGTGATAAATCATCATATTATCAGGCGGTTATGATATATCAGTCCATGTCGGGAGATGCGGCCGAAGGAGACGCTGCATTTACCATGAATGGTGGAATGCTTGTAAATAAAAATGGTGATATTTTCTTCGTAAATAATACGGTTGCAGATATTAATCTTACGGATGCGGAGATAGTAAATGAGGACGCTGAGGGAGTATTCTTAAGAGCGGCTGCTGCCGGATGGGGCAGTGAAGGCTCAAACGGTGGAAAGGTTAATCTTTATGCTTCGGATCAGGTGATAGACGGCGATATTCTTGTTGACAGTGTATCAAAACTCAATCTTTATCTCAGCGATGGTTCTGATTTTGAAGGAGCTGTTAATCCAGATGGAGCGGAAGGTGAGGTTTATGTTGAGATCAGCGGAGGTTCTGTGTGGAAGCTTGCTGCAGATTCATACATCACATCACTGACCTGCGACGTCGATTCGATAGATCTTAATGGACACACTCTATATGTAAACGGTACAGCCTATACCGAAGGTACTGCTTCTGCCGGCGAGAAACTGACACTTTCTTCAGGAGGCTCAGGTGGAAGTGGTAATGGACAAAACGCTGGACCGGGAGGTGAAAAACCTGACGGAAATGGCGGTCCCAGTGGAGATGGCGGCGAGCCTCCTGCAAAACCGGAGGACTAATACCGTGTGGCGGTTTTTATAATAATACTAATGGAAGCCTTACATAATGGGGCTTCCATTTTGTTTTATATTCATGCATGATGAAAAAAATGGAAATGCATACTTGACAAAATGGCAAGCTGCGATTTATACTTTAACCATAGGGAGGTGGCTACATGCAGGGATTTGGAAGAAGAGTTTTAGCTTTGCTAGAGGAAATTGGTTACACACAAAGAGAGTTTGCTGCAATGGTGGGAGTATCTGAAACAGCGTTGTCCAGGTATTTAAAAGATGACCGAGAGCCTAAAATGGAAACAATAGCCAATATGGCAACGGCATTAAACACTACGACAGATTATTTATTAACAGGAAAATCTGACAAGGAGTCTTTCGAAGAAACTTATAGATTGGTAGCAAGAGGGACGTCGACAATGACGGATGAAGAAAAAACAAAACTAATTAAGGTGTTGTTGAATAATGGAAAACAATGATATTAGAGTTGAAATTCCACAAAAACTATATGATAGAATTGAGAAAGATGTTGTGCAATTGCACATTGAATTAGGGTTGTCAGTGCCTGTTGATGCGTATGAGGTTGCGAGAAAGCTAGGGTTTTGTGTGATCCGATTTTCTGAATTGGACTTAAGTGACGCGGATTTACGTGCGTTAAGGAATGCAGGTAGAATGGGAGTTAAAAAACGAGAAGGCCTATCAATATATGATTCTAAAGAAAATACATATGTCATATATATAAATGATATTGATTCCTCTTGTGAGGAACATGATGCATTTACAATAATGCATGAAATTGGACATATCAGGATGAACCATAAAGTGGATAGTGTTCTGGCGGAAATGGTGGCAAACTATTATGCTGGATATGCATTAGTACCATCACCGTTATTAGGTATGTATAATTGTCAATCGGCTAATGATATTATTAAATATTTTAACGTATCATGGAAATGCGCGTCGATCTGTTTGCAAAGGTATTTTTATTGGGATATGTATTCGAGAAAAATGAAAAAATATGAAGAACAATTGATTGAGTATTATGAAAACAAGATTGGAGAGAAGAGCTTATGAGTGTATTAATAAAGAAAAACGTGTAACTATTGGAGTAGCTACACGTTCTCTCTAGGAAAGATTATATAATCTTTCTCTGTGGTAAGTGATATTTTACTATAATCTTTCTGCGAGAGCAATACTAATCATATGAAACTAAAAAATAATTAGCTGAAGAAGCAGAAAGATAAGGTGAAATTTATATGTTAATAATTATATTTGGCAATCCTTATCTACCATATATGGTGGGAGGGATATGCCATGGGAACAACTAAAACAGGAAGAGTTTTAAATACAAAAGGTGCTTCTGGTGTGGCCAGTCAGTATTCTGTAGTGCATTCAAATGAAGGGGATTACACAAAACCACAAAAGGGTAACAAAATCAGGCTAAAAAATGGCGGACATGGTCAATCAGGGATGAACGAACTTGTTAAATACGGAATTGAATTTAATGTTGTAAAGACATATCCCAATGGTGTTAGAGTTGGCAATGTTCCTAATCATAAGAATAGAATGAAACAGTCAGGTAATGGTCAGGCTTGGTTTCCGAAACATTGGACAAGTAAAGATATTAAGCATGCAGGGGAACATGTTGCGAATTTAAAAGGGAATAGGCATGTGAGAGATGGAGTTGCTGTTTATGGGATGTGGAAAGGTGTGCGTGTCGGCGTAATAAGAACTAATGGACAGATTGGAACTATATTTCCTGATGTTAAGCAGCCGCATACACAGAAGAAAAGAGGTAAGAGAACGTGAGAATAGATAAATTCAGAGAAATAATAAAAGAAAGAATTAGAATCTCAGAGGAGTGTAATGATGAATGGGATTATGGGATCGAGAATTGTTGGAAACAAGAGATTGAGATCCTGACAGAGGATATTCCTTCGTCGATTCAGTTTCTCATGAACGAATGCACAGCAGATGAATACTCGTGGATAAGCGAAGTAATTGATGATGTTGTAGAAAAAACAAATAGTCATGAATTTGTGGAGTGTTATAAAAATCTAAGGAACAAGTTCCCGGAAGAGTACAGTAAGTATAATATAATGGGTAGCATTGAGTACGCAGAAGCTATGTTGCATCAGGAGAGTTAGAATGTCTAAAAAGAAATGCAATCTGGTTGATGAGGGCTTTAGGATTTCTTTAATTGAGGATGCTTTCTTTGATGGGGTATTTGAAATACCTCATATAAATGCTCCGGAGAGTATCATTATTCCAAAGGGAATGGTTCCTTTTTCAAATAGAGAAAGAAGCTGTGAATATAGTGACTTTGTTTGCTTTTATGAAAAACGACATAAATTTTAGAGAAATACTTACGGATACAGAAGAATATGTAGGAGATTTAAAGAGATTTCCAGGAATAATAACTCCTGATTGTTCGCTGTATATTGATGCACCTTTATTGGTACAAATCGCAGGTATATATCTAAATAGAGCGGTCGGATACTTTCTTTCTAAACAAGGTATATACACAGTCCCTAACATTCGATGGGGTGATGAAAGGACATATACAGATGAAGTGTTTGGAGAAAAAGTCGCTTTTCAAGGAGTGGATAAGCACAGTATTGTTTCGATAGGTACTTATGGTCAGATTCAGTCCGCTGAATCGAAACGGTATTTTAGAGAAGGACTTATAGCTATGCTTGATGAACTAGAACCGGAAGTCGTTCTAGTATATGGGTCTATGCCAAATAAGATTTTTGGCGATTTGATGGAACGGACAGGGTTTGTAAGATTTGATGATTGGACAACGAAAGTTAAAAACCCTCAGAAATTAAAATGAATGGCTGAATAAACCATTGACAACATAAAGCATATGATGTAAGTTAATGGCATCTGAAAAATATAACTCTTATTCAGAGTGGTGGAGTTACAGGGAACGTTGAAGCCACGGCAACCCAGTTCTTCGGAACGAAGGTGCCATCCTGAGCACAAAGTATTTGTGAGCAATAAGAGGGTTTGTATAATGAATTATCAAATCCGGTTGTGCTCGCACAACCGGGTTTTTTATGTACTGAGCGAGTCATGCACATGCGAAGTTCGAGTTATGAATTTGTGCAAACCCAAAGAAAGAAGGAGAGACAGAATGGAAAGAAGACTTTTTACTTCCGAGTCAGTTACGGAAGGACATCCGGATAAGATCTGCGATCAGATATCCGACGCAATCCTTGACGAGATGATACGTCAGGATCCAAACAGCCGAGTTGCCTGCGAGACCATTGCTACAACCGGACTTGTACTTGTAATGGGCGAAATCACAACAAATGCTTATGTTGATATTCAGAAGACAGTTCGTGATACGATCAGAGAGATAGGTTATGACAGAGCAAAATACGGTTTCGACTGCGATACCTGTGGTGTTCTGGTTGCGATCGATGATCAGTCAGCAGATATCGCTATGGGCGTTAACAAGGCCCTCGAGGCAAAGGAAAACCAGATGAGCGATGAAGAGATCGAAGCTATCGGTGCAGGAGATCAGGGTATGATGTACGGCTATGCTGTAAATGAGACACCTGAGCTTATGCCTTATCCGATCTCACTTGCACATAAGCTTGCAAGAAGACTTACAGAGGTTCGTAAGAACGGAACTCTTCCTTATCTCAGACCTGACGGCAAGACTCAGGTAACTGTTGAGTATGATGAGAATGGCAAGCCTGCAAGACTTGATGCAGTTGTTCTTTCGACACAGCACAGTGAGACGGTTACTCAGGAGCAGATCCATGAGGATGTTAAGAAATACATATTTGACGTTGTCATCCCTGCAGAGATGATCGACGAAAATACAAAGTTCTTTATCAACCCTACAGGCCGTTTCGTTATCGGTGGTCCACAGGGTGACTCAGGACTTACAGGACGTAAGATAATCGTAGATACCTACGGCGGATATGCTCGTCACGGCGGCGGAGCTTTCTCAGGAAAGGATCCAACAAAGGTTGACCGTTCGGCAGCTTACGCAGCTCGTTACGTTGCTAAGAATATCGTAGCAGCAGGACTTGCTGATAAGTGTGAGGTTCAGCTTTCATACGCTATCGGTGTTGCAAGACCTACATCTATCTTCGTTGATACCTTCGGAACAGGAAAGCTTACAGACAACAGGATCGTTGAGATAGTAAGAGAGAACTTCGACCTTCGTCCGGCCGGAATCATCAAGATGCTCGACCTTAGACGTCCTATCTACAAGCAGACAGCAGCTTACGGACATTTCGGAAGAACAGACATTGATCTTCCTTGGGAGAAGACAGACATGGCTGAGAAGCTTGCAGGATATCTTGCATAGTCTGAGCTTTTTAACAGTATTTTTCATGCCGGAGCTGAGTGTCAGGAGTAAAAATGTATATTTTTGCATGAAATATGCATAATATACATATAATATACATAAAAACATGAAAAAATATCGAAAAGACGTAAAATAATACTTGCATATTTTCAAAAAAAATGCGAATATATACAAATACCAGTGAATTTTATTAATTTCATTGGTATTTGTTGTTTGAGGAAAAACTGCAGAAAGAGTTTTATGTTATAGATGCGGTGATTAGTTTAGAACTGATATGAGGGAAAATGATATGAAAAACATGCTGAATTTCAAGAATTTCACAGCTGAGGAGCTTCAGAACATACTGAATCTTGCTCTTGATATGAAGAAGGATCCTGCGAAGTATTCGCACGCACTTCAGGGTAAGAAGCTTTATTCTCTTTTTGAGAAGACTTCTACAAGAACCTTCCTGTCCTTTGCAACAGGAATCACTGAGCTTGGCGGACATTATTTCAACCAGCTCTGGGAGGATTCAAACTTTGTTCTCGGCGAGCCGGTTTCAGAGATCAAATATGTCTGCAGAAATGTTGATATCATTGTAGCGCGCCTCAAGAGAAATGAGACAGTTGAGATGTTCGGCGAGAATGTAACAGTTCCTTTCATCAACGGCTGCGACAATTCATATCATCCATGCCAGATCCTTGCTGACATGCTTACAGTTATCGAGAAGTTCGGAACACTTGATATCAAGCTTATGTATATTGGTGCAAAGAATAACGTATTTAACTCACTTGTTGAGTTCTTCTCAAAGATGAAGCAGGGCACTCTTTACGGACTTACACCGCTTGTTAATGATACAGCCTGCGGCGATGAATTCTACGAGGCAGCTAAGGAAACAGGTCACTATGTTGAGCTTGACCCGACAATGTCTATGGAAGAGGCTAAGAAATACGCCGACATCATGGATGTACTTTACACAGATACCTGGGTTGATATGGAGTTCTTCAACAATCCTGCATACAAGGATAAGAAGGAAGAGACTCTTGCCAAGATGATGCCTTATCAGATAAATGATGAGTTCACAAAGGACAGCAAGGCGATCGTATTCCATGATATGCCTATGCATGTTGGCTTTGAGATCTCAGAGAGCGTTGAGAAGAAGAATCTTGAGCACATCCTTGATCAGGCTGAGAACCGTCGTCACGCTGAGAAGGCAGTTATGTACACACTGATCAACTCATAAATTATACAAATTTAAGGTTTTGTATAGCGAATAAGCGCTTTTTCCGGTTGTTTTTTCGTTTGAATAATTGTATATTGAATAAAGTGTAGCCTGCATGTTATATGCAGGCTTATTTATTAAATGGCTGCAAGTGGGGGCAGCTAAAAAGAATAATATATAGGAGTTCTTGGTATGGAAAAACGTAACAAATTCTCGGGTTCACTTGGATTCGTGCTTGCGGCAGCAGGAAGTGCCGTAGGGCTCGGAAATATCTGGCGCTTCCCTGCGCTGGCTGCTAAAAACGGCGGTGGTTTCTTCCTGTTGGTTTATCTGATCCTGGCTATATCCTTTGGTTTCACACTTCTTATCACAGAGGTTTCTATCGGACGTAAGACCAATCAGAGTTCGCTTACTGCGTACGGAAAGATCAATAAGAAGTTCGGCTGGATAGGCGTTATCTCAGCTGTCGTTCCGTTCCTTATCCTTCCATATTACTGTATAGTAGGTGGATGGGTTCTGAAATACGCAGTTGTATTTATCACCGGACAGGGAAAGAAAGCGGCAGACGGAAGCTTCTTTGTAGACTTTCTCGGTGATCCGATGTGGACTATCATATTTGACCTTATCTTCCTTTTTGTAACCTGCTTCTTCGTATTCAGAGGCGTAAATAAGGGAATAGAGTCACTTTCAAGAGTGCTTATGCCGGCACTGCTTCTCATCGTTATAGGAATCGCAATCTTTTCTCTTACACTTAAGAATAAGGATACAGGCGTTACAGGTCTTGAAGGTCTGAAATACTACATAGTTCCAAATGTTGATGGTTATACCTTCGGCGATTATTTCAGAGTTGTAATGGATGCCATGACGCAGCTCTTCTATAGTATAAGCGTTGCTATGGGTATCATGGTTACCTACGGTTCTTACTATAAGAAGGATGATAACCTTGTTAAGTCAGTAAATCATATTGAGATATTTGATACGATCGTAGCTTTCCTTGCGGGCGTTATGATCATCCCTGCCGTTTATGTATTTATGGGCAAGGAAGGCATGACCGGTGGTGCAGGCCTTGTATTCATAGTTATTCCTAAGGTATTCGAGTCAATGGGCGGCTTCGGACAGATCCTTGGAGCACTTTTCTTCATCATGGTTCTTTTCGCAGCTCTTACAAGTTCGGTTTCGGTTCTTGAGGCTGTAGTTTCAGGTGCCATCGATAAGTTTAACATCAGCAGAAAGAAGGCTGTTTTCTCAGAAGGCCTCATCGCAGCGGTTATCGGTGCTGTCATCTGCCTTGGTTACTATTCGAAGTCAATCTTCTATATGGAGGTCGACCTTCCAAACGGAAGCAAGGGTCAGCAGCTGCTTGATGTATTTGATTATCTTGCAAATAATATCTTCATGCCTATAGTTGCGATCGGTACCTGTATCCTGATCGGATGGGTTGCAAAGCCTAAGACAGTAATCGAAGAAGCAACAATAAACGGAGAAAGATTCGGAAGAAAGGGTCTCTACAAGGTGATGATCACAGTTATCGCGCCGATCCTTCTGACACTCATTCTTCTCGTATCACTTGGAGTCATAAAACTGAAGGGTTAGAAATAAAAAAATCTCTTTTTAACAAGCCATGTTTTGTTCTTGATGTGCATGGCTTGTTATTTTTTGCTTTGTTGCGCTTTTGTTACTGTTTTGATGATAATATACAGAAAGATGATATAAAACCGGTATTACAGGAGGACAAATATATGCCAGGATTTAAAAATGTTGATGAACTGAAGAAGGCTTGTAAATATCAGAGTAATGATCTGAATGCAAGAGATGCCGTAAGGAAGAATATGGGTTATACCTATATGAATGCAGCGGAGAAGGCGAAGTATGATTCGGTGCTTGATAAAATGAATCCGGGCAAGATAAGAAGAGCAGCCTATAAGAAAGCCGGAATCCATGAATCAGCAACGACCAGAGAGGCTTCGGTTTTCTGCTTTTATCTTATGGCTAAGAAAAATATGAGCGTAAAGGATGCGATCAACTTTGTACCGGGAGTAGAGGGTTTTGATGAAGCCCTTGCAGAGTTTAATAAGTTTGTTGATGAGCATCCTGTAGAAGATGTATCTAAGGAAGACCAGGAGAAAAATGTTGGCGAATGGGCTGACATCTATTTTGCTGCTGCTGAAAAATACAATGAATATGTATTTCCGGATATTGATTATAGTGATCCGGAAGAGGTACGTAAGCATTCATATGAGCTGAGCAGAGTTATCACCCTCGAGATCGATTATTCGCAAGAGCTTGACAGAATGATGGGCGCCGGAAGGAAGATATATGCTGAAAAGAAGGCCGGTGGTGCAGATCAGCTCAATAAGAAAAGGAATCTGGTTGAAGGATCTCAGTATATCATGAAGGGAATGCTGAATGCTTATATGCCGGAAACTCTGAATCTTAACGGATCCGATCTTGATAAGCTTATAAAAACCAGTGCTCAGCAGAGAATTCAGTTTGTGCTGGAGATCGGACCGGAAATCAGAGGAAAGAGTATCAAGCAGGTAACTGAAGAAGCCAGTGCAAGATCGTTATATAGTATAATAACGATGCAGAATACTACTTCACCAATAAAAATTGAAACGAAAGATGCATACAATTATTTTGTCAATGGACCTACTCCTGAACAGACCAAGCAGCACAAGAAACAGCTCGCCGGTTTTCAGGATAAGGCCAGGATGAGTTATAATGGAACTTTTCAGGATGCTACGATAGGTACCTTTATCAATGACATGACCAGATATCCGCTGCAGGAAAATATCGGATTGGAAGAGGTATATGCTGCTGAAGATAATCCGGCTGAGCTTGTTAGAATCGTAGCTTCCGAGAATTCGAAAAATATAAGGAAAGCTTTTCATTCTTCTATAGAGGCGGTTCTTGAAGGGGCGAATAATCAGACCTTATGGGACATGTTAAAAATAGAAAAGCCAATCAATAATATAAAGATAGGTGGAAAGACTCCGGAAGAGTTATGGGGAGATAAGGTTAAGGGCCTTAAGACACAGGCTGATAAGGATACCTACTACAAAGCTATGATCTTTAAGGAGGCGGCTAAGGGTGATAAAGCTATCACGATTGACCAGTACCTTATTGATAAACAGCTTAAGATCAAAAAGACAACGGTGACTGTCGTAAACGATAATATTGGAAGAGAGAGAAAGCTTGCATTTTTTAAGGGCATAAACTCTACATTTAAGAAGCTTAATGCGTTTAAGGAAACTCTTAAGGAAACGGGCCTTAATGGATCTCCTTCTTATACAGCCATGCTCACGGCTCTTAACAAGTGCCTCGACGCAACCGATCTGAACGGTAAAGCAAATGTTTCTCCTAATAAGCTGATGGATCACATGAAGGAGCTTGAGAAGGCTGCAAAGGCTTATTATAAAGGACATACCGGCATCAGAGGTGCCTTTAAGGCACACTATGATCCGGGAAGGGCAAGACTTGGTGTCAGCAAGGATCTGAAAGATGGTATTGGCTATGAGATTGAAAGAATAAAGGATCTTGCAGTCGGACTGGATGTTTTCTATGATACAAGATATTTTGCTCCGGATGATGTGGACAGAAGAATGGAGCTTAAAAAACAGTGGGACAGATTTAAGGCAGAAACCAAGCTTAGAGTGGATAGTCCGAGAATGGGCCTAAAGAATTTGGACGATAATTCTATCAATGCTCCGGAAGCTGTAGCTGACCATCTTGAGGGCTTATCAAATCAGAAGATGGATATGAGAAAGCAGCTTGATGCTGCTATGAAGACAATCTCTGCCGGTGAAAACTTTGAAATGGGCGTAGGCAGTATATTCAGTAATGTTCCTACGCTTGCTAAGAAATATGTATACAAAGAGTTTAACAATATGCTCAGGGGAGCAGGAACAGGTCCGCAGAGCACAAGCTTTGCCACGGTAGAAAAAATATTTGAAAAGGACAAGTTCGTGAAGACCTTCCATGAAAAGGTTGATGAGCTTATCTTCAATGATAATTTCAGAGAGCTTGCCGTAAAGGATCCGAAGAACTGCGTGACCAGATGGACTAAGATGGTCCGCAAGGATCCGAACATACTTCATCAGAAGGGAGCCGAGGCACCTGCCGCAAACGAACATCATAATGAGGTAAAAAAGGTTGACACGGCAGTAAAGAAGAAATAGTCGCTATTTTTATTTGACATAGTAAGATATCTGAATCTATAATGTAGTTTGTCAGGGGCGGGCACAATATTTGCACTGACCTGGCAAACTGACATGAAGCCGAAGGATTCATGTTGATTATGTTTTGACATAATAAGATTAATGGAGGCAGATATGAGACATTTGATAGATCCTATAGATATATCGGTTAAGGAACTTGATAAGCTCCTCGACTTGTCACTTGATATTATTGCTCATAAAGACAAATATAGCGAACGTTGTAAGGGTAAGAAAATAGCTACCCTTTTCTATGAACCAAGTACTAGAACACGTCTTAGCTTTGAAGCAGCAATGCTTGAGCTGGGAGGTTCCGTGCTTGGTTTTTCTTCGGCCGATTCTTCATCGGTAAGTAAGGGCGAGAGTATAGAGGATACCGTAAGAGTTGTGGGCTGCTTCGCAGATGTCATCGCCATGAGACATCCTAACGAGGGTGCGCCCATGCTTGCATCAATGTATTCACCGGTTCCTATAATAAATGCCGGTGACGGTGGACACAATCACCCAACTCAGACACTTACAGACCTTCTGACCATACTTCGTGAGAAGGGCAAGCTTGAAAATATGACCATCGGTCTCTGCGGAGACCTCAAGTTCGGACGTACCGTTCATTCGCTTGTTAAGGCCATGTCAAGATATGCAGGGATCAAGTTTGTATTTATCTCTCCTAAGGAGCTGAAGGTTCCTGATTATATCATCAGCGAGGTTGTTGAGCCTGCAGGCATCCCTTACGAAGAGGTTACTTCCCTTGAGGAAAATATCAGCAAGCTGGATGTCCTTTACATGACAAGAGTTCAGAGAGAGCGCTTCTTCAACGAGGCAGACTATGTAAGACTGAAGGACACCTACATCCTCGACAAGGCAAAGCTTAAGGATGCCAAGGAGGATATGATCATCCTTCATCCGCTTCCAAGAGTTAACGAGATTGCAACAGAGGTTGATGAGGATCCGAGAGCAGCATATTTCAGACAGGTTATGAATGGAAAATACGTCAGAATGGCACTTATCCTTACACTTCTTGATCTGGCGTACTAAAATGATCATCCGGTGATCCGGCAAAGGGATCTCACGGCTGAGTGACCGGCGGCAGGAAACCATCTAAAGTACAGGAGTAGAATAATGAAGATAGACAGTATTCAGAACGGAATAGTTCTTGACCATATCACAGCAGGAAAGGCTATGCAGATCTATTATGATCTCGGACTCGACAAGCTCAACTGCAGCGTTGCTCTTATCCAGAACGTTAAGAGTAAGAAGATGGGCAAGAAGGATATCATCAAGGTTGATCAGACTATGGATATCGATCTCGATGTGATCGGCTATATAGCACCGGAGGTTACGGTCAGCATCATCAGAGACGGTGAGACCATCGAGAAGAAGAAGGTAGACCTCCCTAAGAAGCTTGTAAATATCAAGAAATGCAGGAACCCTCGCTGTATAACAGCGGTTGAGAAGGGTATACCTCATATTTTCAAGCTTACCGACGAGAAAAATCGCGTGTACAGATGTATTTACTGCGAGGCAGATAAATAATTGTGGCGCTAAAATGTTAAAAAAGATTTACAAATTGCTTTAATATGTTATAATTAGGTGATTATGTAGAATTAAACATGATAATAATATAGGATAATCCATGTATTTTTCGGGAAAAAAGAAGCATACATGGAATCTTTTGATTATTTATAAATGTGGGAGCCTTATAAATTATGGAACAGTATGCGATAAAGGGTGGCAATGCATTAGAGGGTGAGGTTACAATTGCGGGAGCCAAAAATGCAGCGCTTGGAATACTTGCAGCAGCGATAATGACCGACGAGAAGGTTACTATCGAAAATGTACCTGATGTAAGTGATACGAGAACACTTCTGGCAGCTATTCAGGATATTGGAGCAACAGTTGAACATATAGATAAACACACGGTAACTATCTGCGGTAAGAATATCGTCGGAGATGATACGCTCTGCGTTGACGGTGTTCATATCAGAAAGATCAGAGCGTCATATTACCTTATCGGTGCTCTTCTTGGAAAGTACAAGTATGCAAATGTAGCACTTCCGGGAGGCTGTGATATCGGTTCAAGACCTATCGATCTTCACATCAAGGGCTTTGAGTCCCTGGGTGCAGACGTAAATATAGTTCAGGGTGGTAAGATAGTTGCAAGAGCTGATAAGCTCGTCGGAAGACATATTTATCTTGATACAGTATCAGTTGGTGCGACAATAAATATCATGCTTGCGGCAGCACTTGCCGAGGGCAAGACAACAATTGAAAATGCAGCGAAGGAGCCGCACATAGTTGACGTGGCAAACTTCCTTAATACAATGGGTGCGAACATCAAGGGCGCAGGAACCGATGTCATCAGAGTAAGAGGAGTTTCAAAGCTTCACGGAGCTGAGTACTCTATCATTCCTGACCAGATCGAGGCAGGAACCTTCATGGCGATGGCAGTTGCTACCAGAGGAAATGTTCTTATCAAGAACGTTATTCCTAAGCATCTTGAAGCTATTTCTTCAAAGCTTATTGAGATGGGCGCAACCGTTATCGAATATGACGATTCAGTCAGGGTAATGGCAGATGGCATTCTTAAGCCGACACAGATCAAGACCCTTCCTTATCCGGGATTTCCAACAGATATGCAGGCTCAGATGGCCTCAACACTTGCTATCGCAAACGGTACAAGTGTGGTTACCGAGAGTATATTTGAGAACCGTTTCAGATATGTTCACGAGCTTCGCAAGATGGGTGCAAATATCCAGGTTGAAGGCAATGCAGCCATTATTCACGGCGTTGAAAAATACATGGGAGCCAGTCTTGTGGCATCAGACCTCAGGGCAGGTGCGGCGCTTGTTATAGCAGCGCTGGCAGCAGAAGGCTTCAGTACAATAGATGATATCAAATACGTTAAGCGTGGTTATGAGGATTTCGATGGTAAGATCAGAGCGCTTGGCGGCGAGATAGAGATAGTTGATTCTGACAGAGATGTCCAGAAATTCAAACTGAAAATAGGCTAACGAATTTACGCCATCGCCAAAAGGCGGTGGCTTTAATTCTATAATAGGAAACTCTGTTCCTACTATGGATATAGTTTATGATGCCGTATCATTAGCGGCGGAAAGGCGGTTTTAAAAAATGGCAAAGAAAAAGTTTTACATCACAACGGCGATCGCATATGCGTCAGGTAAACCTCATATAGGAAATACCTACGAGATAGTGCTTGCCGACAGCATCGCAAGGTACAAGAGATTTACCGGTTACGATGTCAGATTCCAGACAGGTACAGATGAGCATGGTCAGAAGATCGAGACCAAGGCTTTCGAGAACTTCTCAACACCTAAGGAATTCGTTGACGAGCAGGCCGGCGAGATCAAGAGGATCTGGGATATAATGAATACCTCTTATGATAAGTTCATCAGAACAACAGATGAGTACCATGAGGTGCAGATACAGAAGATATTTAAGAAGCTCTATGATAAGGGCGATATATATAAGAGTGAGTATGAAGGACTTTACTGTACACCATGTGAGTCATTCTGGACAGAGAGCCAGCTTGTTGACGGCTGCTGCCCTGACTGCGGACGTCCTGTTAAGCCTGCCAAGGAGGAAGCTTACTTCTTCAAGATGAGCAAATATGCTGACAGACTTATCCAGTACATCGAGGAGCATCCTGAATTCATTCAGCCTGAGTCAAGAAAGAACGAGATGGTAAATACCTTCCTGAAGCCGGGTCTCCAGGACCTCTGCGTTTCACGTACTTCTTTCAAGTGGGGCATTCCTGTTGATTTCGATACAAAGCATGTTGTTTACGTTTGGATAGATGCTCTTTCAAACTACATCACCGGTCTCGGCTATGATGTTGACGGAAATCATGATCCTAACTTTGAGAAATACTGGCCTGCAGATCTTCACCTGATCGGTAAGGATATCCTTAGATTCCATACTATTTACTGGCCGATCATGCTGATGGCTCTCGACCTTCCGCTTCCTAAGCAGGTATTTGGCCATCCGTGGCTTATCCAGAGTGATGGAAAGATGAGCAAAAGTAAGGGTAACGTACTCTATGCCGATGATATGGTAGAGCTTTTCGGCGTTGACGCTGTAAGATATTTCGTGCTTCATGAGATGCCTTTCGACAACGACGGCGTTATCTCATGGGAGCTCCTTATCGAGAGAGTAAATTCAGACCTTGCAAATACACTCGGAAACCTTGTTCACAGAACAGTTTCAATGGTTAACAAATACTTCGGCGGCGTTGTTTCCGACGGAGGAATCAGTATAGATCCGGATGAAGAATATAAGAAGTTCATCCTTGATACAAGACTCAGAGTAAATGATGCGATGGATAAGCTCCGTGTAGCAGATGCTATCACAGAAATCTGGAATCTCTTCAAGAGATGCAACAAATACATCGATGAGACCATGCCTTGGGCACTTGCCAAGGAAGGTGATATGGAGGACAGACTTAAGACAGTTCTCTACAACCTTGTCGAAGGTATAACAATCGGTGCTTCACTTCTTTCATCATTCATGCCTGAGACAGCAGAGAAGATATTTGCACAGCTTAACACTGAGCAGAGAAAGGTAACAGAACTCGGAAACTTCGGACTTTACCCACAGGGTAATAAGGTGACCGAAACTCCTGAGATGCTTTTCGCAAGAATAGATACAGAGAAGAAGCTTGAGGAGATAGCAGAGAAATTCCCTGCAAAGCAGCCTGAGTCTGAAAAGCCAAAGAAGAAGGAAGTTGAAGAAGAGAAGACAGAGATTCCTTCCGTTGAGGCAGCTGTTAAGGAACAGATCACACTTGATGAGTTTGACAAGATGCAGCTTCAGATAGGTGAGGTTCTTAAGTGCGAGGAGGTTCCTGGTTCAAAGAAGCTTATCTGTTCACAGGTTCAGATAGCAGGAAGAGTTCTTCAGATCGTTTCCGGAATCAAGAAGTATTATGCTCCGGAAGATATGGTTGGCAGAAAGGTTGTTGTTATTACAAATCTTAAGCCTGCTAAACTTGCAGGAGTTCTTTCAGAAGGTATGCTTCTCTGTGCAGAGGATTTCGATGGAAATCTTGCACTTCTTACTGCAGAGAAGGATATGCCTGCAGGAGCAATGATCAGCTAATAAACATGAAGCAAGAGGGACTTTATGATAGGATGTAGAAGGAGGTTAAGATGAGCACTGATAACGGTAACAAGAATGTTACAATGGACATCAATGATGCCATCGATAATATTTTTGATGATAATGCATCTTCTGCCGGTTCAAAGTTTCAGAAAAAGGCTGAGGATACAGTAGCAAAAGCAGTTGATGCGTCAACTCTTACGGGAGAGGAAGGAACAACCGTCCTTTCCGAGGATATACTTACAGGAGAGGAAGGCACGACCGTTCTTTCCAAGGAAGAGCTTATGGGTATGGATCTTTCCGGTGAACCGAAGCTTCAGGGAGGCTTCCAGCCGGTAAGCGGACCGATTCCACAGGGCGGTGCTGCAGGCTTCCAGCCTGTTAATGGACCGATCCCACAGAACGGACCTGCAGGTTTCCGGTCTGTAAACGGACCTATCCCACAGGCAGGAGCAGTTCCACCGGTACCACCGCAGGGAGCTCCAAAGGCACCGAATATTCCGGTACCACCACAGGGCGCACCGGTACCACCACAGCAGATTCCGAATTTCCAGCCAAAGAATGGCCCGGTACCTCCACAGGGAGTACCACAGGGAGCGAAGGCTGCAGTGCCACCACAGGGTGTTCCACAGCAGATTCCGAATTTCCAGCCAAGACCGACAGGAAATAATGCACCGGTACCACCACAGGCACCAAATGCACAGGCACCTGGCGCACCGGTACCGCCACAGGGCGTACCGCAGGCACCACAGGGAGGATTTCCGGGAGTACCTGTTCAGAACGGACAGCCGCAGCAGGCACCTGGAGTTATTCCGGGATCATTACCGGGAGCTATGGCACCGGCATCGATGAACGGAGCATTCCCACCTGCACAGCAGGGCAAGAAGGTTAAAGAAAAGAAAGTAAAAGAGAATAAGGTAAAGGATCCGGGGTCAGAAGGCAAGGGCATGAAGGTATTTGGCCTTGTTTCAATGTGCCTCGCAATCGCCGGCCTTATCGCAGTAGGAGTACTCCTCGCGCTTAATCTTTTCTTCTCAGATTATACAAAGAACTATAAGGGTTCTGCCGATAAGGGTGTAACTACAGTTCAGTCCGGATATCAGGAAACTGACGATACTCCTGATACGCCTGATGACACAGAAGAATCTTCTGTGGATGATGAAGAGTAGGAAAGGGGGAACGTGAGATGAGTAAGAAGAGTAAAAAATGGCTTGTTATAGCGATCATTTCGCTGGTTCTCTTTGCTGCGGAGGTCGTAGCAGCATTCCTTTTCGTTCTTCCATCTATGCAGAAGAATGAATTCTTTGACTATGTCAAGAAGGGTGATGTAAATCTCGCAGGAGATGCACAGAAGACAATAGATAAGCTTTCAGACAGTAATAAAAAGGACGCTGTAGATATGGTTGAGGACCTTATCGTTAAGGAAACAAACAACTATATCAGCGGCAAGAAGAGCTATTCAGAGCTTAAGAGACTTCTTATCACTGTTGAGAATATCAAGGACTGCTGGGGAATGACAGCAGGCTGCTTCAAGGAAGCAAATAAGCTTGAGCTCGGCAAGATCTATGATGAGCTTGCACAGATGACCAATGGTTCTTCAGAATTTGAAGATAAGAAACTGGAGTTCAAGAATGTATATATGATCACTGACGAGAATAACCAGGAGACAGATCAGGCAACAGTTGATTATCTTGGATATTTCGAAGAGAATGTACAGATCGATTACATGAACGGCATCAAAGAGTATTTAGAGTCTAAGCTTAAGATAAGCTATGATGAGTATGTTGCCGGAAATCTTGATGCAGATAAGCTTTCAAATGAGGCAGAGCTTGTGATCGAGCTTGTATATAACGGTTATTATTCTGAAGGTTTTGCTTATACCGTACAGGAAGAGCTTAAGATCAACAAAGAGATCAGAGATTATCGTGATTCCATCACATCAAAGATCGACAGCAAGGATTACATCGGTGCTTTAAAGGCTTACGATGAAGTAAGCAGTAAATATGGCAGCAATGTAGTTTATCTTGATTACAGAACAGAGATCGAAGAGCTCAGACAGAAGGCTTATGATCAGGGCCAGGAGTATTACAAGGCTCAGTTCGAAGACCTCAAGACAGCTAAGGATAAGGACGGCGCTCAGAAGCTTTACGATGAGATCAAGGATTACTACGGCAGCGTATTTAACATTGATGAGATACTCGGAAGCATGAAGCCTGAATGGGCTGACGCTTACATCGACTTCCTGAAGAATTACGAAGCAAACTGCAAGGCAGGAATGGATCTTGATACAGAGTTTGATAAGGTTATGAAGTTCACTTCTGCTGATTACGCTAAGGATGCTCCGATCGAGTACCTGCTTATGGATGTTACCGGAGATAAGATCCCAGAGCTCATCTTAATGGGTGACATAATGAGCCATTTCATTACATATGAAAATGGTAAGGCAGTATACCTTGCAACAACAGGTATCCTTGCTGACACAGCTACACCAAATACTTATGTTACAGCATATCAATACAACGATAATAGCACATGGGCAACAGAGATATATGCAGAGTTCACATTTAGCGGAAAGGCTGTATCTATCCTCACAAGTGCTTATGGTTATATAGATAACACAGGAAAAGAAGAGTACAAGGTGAATGGCGCAGCTTCTGACAATGATGGTTTCGTAAAGACAGGAAATGAGATCATTGCCAAAGCGGCTCATGATTTTGGCGTTACAGGAAAAATAGATTCTGATTATGAAACAACCATTAGTAATTATCAGGAATAATATAGTTTCATGGATTTTACTCACGGCTGGGGCGGTTATTGCCGCCTTCAGCCTTGAGGAGTTTTTGGTGCCAAATAATATTTTTGACGGAGGAGTGACCGGTATCAGTATGATCATCGGCAATTCGTCAAAGATACCTCTTGCTGCACTTGTCGCAGCGATAAATATTCCCTTTCTTTGTATAGCGCTTAAAAAGCTCGGTAAGAAATTCATTCTCCGCGCTGCATATGCAATGATACTTTTTGCCATGATGATCAAGGTGTTTGACGGCTTTGAAGATGCAACGGAGGATCTGCTCCTTGCAACCGTATTCGGAGGAGTTATCCTCGGAGTCGGTGTAGGACTTGTGCTTCGTTCGGGAGGCTGTCTGGACGGTACTGAGATAGTCGGCATCATGGTGAACAGAAAGACAAATATTTCCGTCGGAAATATAGTGCTTGCAATAAATATCGTTATCTATATTATTGCGGGTGCAATGTTCGGTATCGACAGAGGAATGTATTCCATGCTGATGTATTTCATCACCTCAAAGGTGATAGATATAGTCGAGATCGGCTGGGAGCAGGCCAAGGCGATAATGATAATCACAGATAACGGCGAGAAGATAGCCGAGGGACTTCATGAGAACTTCGGACGAACAGTTACATTTATCAGAGGCGAAGGTCTGATAAGCGGAACAGAGAAGGATATTCTCTACTGCGTTGTGACCAGAGCAGAGATCTTCGAGATCAGAAAATTCATCAATTCACTGGACGTAACAGCGTTTACGACCATTACAGATGTATCCGAGATAATCGGAAGAAACGTGAAACAGAAGCCAGAGGCTTAAAATAAAGGAAAAGTCAGTGGAGTTACAGGGATTTTTCGAAAAACAGAGAGAATTGTATAGAGAGGGAAGGCAGGACGAGGTACCGGCCTTCTACGAGGAGTGGCTTGCTAAGACTGAAGCGGAAGGCGACAAGGAAGCACGGGTGACCATCTTAAATGAGATGATGGGCTATTACCGCGTGAAGAGCCTTCACGATAAAGCGATAAGCGCTGCAGAAGAGGCGGCCGGCATAATGAGGGATTTAGGACTTGCCGGCACGATTCCTTATGCCATGACGCTCCTTAACGCAGCTACGGTCTACAGGGCTGCGGGAAAATATCAGGAATCGGCGGAGAGGTATGCGGAGGTATTTGCGATCTTCCATGAACAGCTTCCTCCGAACGATTTTAAGTTTGCAGAGGCAAATAATAATGTCGCACTCCTTTATCAGGAGCTGGGACGTTTCGATAAAGCAGCTGAGGCACTTGAGAGAGCCCTCAGCATATGCAGGGATACTCCTCATAAGGAGTTCCAGACGGCTGTAACCCTTGCAAATCTTGGCAATTGCGAGATAGAAGAGGGCGAGCTTGGAGCTGCACTTGTGGATCTTACGGAAGCCATAGAGATATTTACGGAGAAGAAGGTCAGTGACAGCCACCACGCGGCAGCCATAACCGGACTTGCGGATGTTTACGCAAAGCTCGGACAGAAGGATAAAGCGGCGGAGAATTACCTCAGTGCCATGAAGATGGTGGAGGACTTTGTCGGACAGAACGATGACTATAAGAGGATCAGGGAGAAATACGAAGCTTTCCTTGGTCATGAAGATATAACTGAAGAAACAAGCGGCGGCTACGGCCTGAAGCTTTCGAGAGACTTCTATGATAAGCTTGGAAAAGCGATGATCGAAGAGAAGTTTCCGGAATATGCCGGTCGTATAGCAGTGGGAAAGGCGGGCTCCGGTTCGGAGTGCTTCGGCTTTGATGACAGCCTTTCGAGAGATCATGATTTCGGTCCGGGCTTTTCGATGTGGCTTACTGATGAAGATTATGATAAGATCGGTGAGGCGCTCCAGAAAGAATACGAGATAATACTTGATAAATACATATCAGACAGGCCTGAGGAGGCCGGGGAGATCGTCAGCAGCTTCAGAAATGAAAAGGCTGCAAAGAGAAGCGGAGTCAGAAAGATAACAGACTTCTATGAAGAACATACAGGTTATCCAAACGGTCCGCAGAGAGATGGAGATTATCTGACCTGTGAGGAATCCGGACTTGCTGCGGCAGTGAACGGTGAGATCTACAGGGATGACCTGGGCGTATTTACGGCGATAAGAGAGAAGCTGCAAAGGCATTATCCGGAATATGTAAGCTTCCTTAAGATAGCAAACCTTACGACCATGCTTGGACGTGAGGGACAGTATAACTTCAAACGTGTGTCTGCAAGGAAGGACTTCACGGCTGCCGGACTTATACTTTCGTCGGCTGTAAAGGATGCGCTGGAGCTTATTTATCTTCTGAACAAGACCTACGCGCCCCATGAAAAGTGGCTGAGAAAAGGAATAGACGGTCTGCCGCATATTTCCTACCTGGGAAGGCTGATCGATGATATAATGCTTACCAATGTGACCGAGACCGAAAAGATATCAAGATATCTTGAGAAGCTTTGCTTCACGGTGCTCAGGGAGCTTAAGGATCAGGGAATCGTGTGGGGCAACAGTACCTTCCTTCCTGATTACGCAGATAATTTCCAGCGAAAGGCTGAGATATACATGATGGACATTCCGCATCTTGCGGAGGAGGTTGCAAAAGTTGAGTTCCGAGCCTTTGATGCCGTGAACAACAAGGGCGGACGAGCTTACTGCCAGAATAACTGGCCAACCTTTAAGGTCATGCGTATGAGTCAGTACCTGACCTGGACCAAGGAGATGCTGGTTCAGTATCTTACCGATTTTGAGGGAGTCATAGCCGAGGGCAGAAATATGATCACCGAGAAATACGGTTACATGATGGAAACAACGGCTCCGGAGGAGTTCAAGCTGATAAAAGACAAGCTTCCGCCGGTTCCGGAAAACAAAAAGGCTCTTGTGAAAGAGCTGACCAGAATAGAGACCGGATGGATGGAGGAGTTTGCTGCAAAGTATCCGAGACTATCGGAGAATGCAAGACTCATCCATACAAAAGAGGATGTTGGGTGGAGCACCTCTTCCGAGACCTATCAGAGAGGTGAGCTGTATTCCTACAGTGACAAGATGCTTCTGATGTACGGAAGATTTGTTGCGGCTCTCTGCAGGGAGGGCATCAACCTCACCATCAAGATAATGGAAAATACGGTCAAAATGTACGGTTATAAAGACCTGGATGATGCAGAAGAAAAAATGGACATAAGTTAAGAGTTATAGGGGAAAGATATGCTTCATTTAATCTACATGGGAATTAGTTTTGTAAGCTCGCTGATGTACGCATTTGCGAGGCACCTGTTCAGGAAAGTTTCGGGATACTTCATCGTGGCGGGAATGACGATAACCGGCTACATAGCGCTTTTCGCCCTGCATGTGGCTATATTTGCGCTTGTGGGAACCACGATCAATGAGAAGAAGCTTCCGAAATCGATACATACCTTCTACAGATGGT
The DNA here is from genome assembly GCA_017430325.1 of Eubacterium sp. GTDB lineage: Bacteria > Bacillota > Clostridia > Lachnospirales > Lachnospiraceae > Eubacterium_Q. Next base: position 30,826 of record JAFRNE010000023.1, on the reverse strand, counting down.
TTGGTCTTCTGACACTTAAGGTATTTGTTGACACCTTCAGATTCAGGGTTAGGATCAGCGGCAAAGAAAAGCTGCCGCAGGATAACTTCCTGATCGTAAGCAACCACAGATCGATATTTGATCCGCTGATCGGTATCACAAGGCTTAAGAAATACGACATGGCCTACATATCGAAGGAAGAGAACCTCAGGATCCCTTTCGTCGGAAGATATATGAAGGCGGTCGGCTGTCTGGATCTGGACAGGGAAAATACAAGAAATGCCATTGCCACCATCAATAAAGCGGCTGAATATATCAAAACAGGCCACTGTAATCTGGGTATCTACCCGGAGGGCAAGGAAAATAAAACCTCCGAGCCTCTGCTGCCTTTCAGGGCGGGCGCCTTCAAGATAGCGAAGAAAGCCCATTGTCCGGTGGCGGTCATGACGATCAAGAACAGTGACAGAGTATTCAGAAGATTTATGTTCAAGAGGATCAAGGTGGACATAGACATACTGGGTGTCATCCCGGCCGAAGAGGTCAGCAGGATGTCAACTCAGGAGATAAGTGATAAAGCCTTCGGAATGATGTATGAAAATCTGGCGGCTTAATATAAAATTGAAACTTAGAAACGGGAGAGGAATAATGGATAAGTTTAACAAAGTAGTATTTAAGAGCACAAGAAAAAGTCGTGTGATCCTGGGAATAGTATTTATACTTCTCGGACTTGGTATTGCAGCAATAGGTGGAAGGATCTTCATCGGCTATATGACAGCAAGCAAGGAGCTGACAAAATGTGCTCCGGGTTCAGTAGATAACGGATATTATAAGTTTACGGATGTATGGACCATCGTTGGACAGTATGGTTATGACGATAATGGTACAGGCTACATCCTCTGGGTAACTGATGAGACCAATCCGGATAACAATTTCTTCATGGGAATGTATTTTGATGAGGATGATGTGGATGTTGCTGAGAAGGCTGTAGATGCTTTCTGGTATGCATATGACAACTACACACAGTCAACAGTTTATCTTTCAGGAGCAGGAAGAGTCCGTGATATGAGATCGGATGAAAAGGAAGCTTTCATTGATGCTCTTGATTATATGGGCGCCACAGGCGATGGCTATAAGTCAATCTATAAGACTCTCGAGTACAAGGCTTTCCCAAGACAGATGAAATTCAAAGACTGGATCATGATAGTCATTGGTATCGCTCTCTTTGTGGGTGGTATTATAAGTATCATCACAATGGGCGGCGGAAAGACCAAAAAGAACATCGAGGCTAGGGTTCTTGGTTCAGGCATTAACCCTGATCAGCTTGCGAGTGAGATCACCTTCGGTAAGAAGATCGGAAATATCGTGCTTACACCTAATGTTATATTTCAGGGTGGTTTCTCACCTATCCTTATATTCCTTAAGGATGTCATCTGGTGCCACGGAAAGATCACTTCTACAAAGAATAAGGCTTACGGTGTTGTTACAGTCAGCACGACCAAGACCTACGCTGTAAACTTTGTTGATAGAAACAACAAGACAACTTCATTTACAGTTAAAAATGAGAATGAACAGAACGACCTCATCGAGAGCGTTCATGCACAGCTTCCATATATCATCTGCGGATATAATGAGGATATCGCAATGGCAGCTCAGAACAACTTCAGAGATCTCATAGCTGCAGTAGAACATAAGAAATACGAGCTTGAGCATCCGGAACCAAAAGAGCAGTATCTCTTCAATCAGGTTACTGAAGGAGATGGTCCTCTTCCTGACAAGATCTCGTTTAATCCTGGCAGCTACAATACAGCACCTGCTGAAGCACCTGTTGAGGCACAGAGACCTCTCGGATTCGATAATTCAGGCGCACCTGTAGATCAGTATGGTACTTATGGTTCGCTTGGTGAATCGCAGCAGTCATCACTCGGATATGGCAGCAGTTCTGCACAGAACGAGGGTGGTCAGTCACTCAATATCGACATCCCTGGTTACGATCCATCATCTTTGGGTGATGTAAGTGATTATACAAATACAAACAATTACACAGACGGAATATTATAAAATACTTGATAAAACTGTGGTTCGTATTGTATAATTATCAATCGTTAGTCAGACAAGATGTGCGTGATGTCAGACAACGTATTTATAAGTTGAAAAAATAGTGTATTTATATATCTAAGAGGGAGTATTTGAAATGTACAAGATTCTTACAAAGAAGGCTCTCAATCCAACGGTAACACTTATGGAAGTGGAAGCACCGCTGGTTGCGAGAAAGGCTGAGCCTGGCCAGTTTATAATCCTCCGTGCTACTGCAGACGGAGAGAGAATTCCACTCACTATCGCAGGTTATGACCGTGAGAAGGGTTCTGTAACAATCATATTCCAGATCGTTGGTGGGGCAACAGAGACACTTAACAGCCTTCCTGAGGGCGGATTTATTAACGATTTTGTAGGACCTCTCGGTAAGGCTACTGAGACAGAGGGTCTTAAGAAGGTTGCAGTTGTAGGTGGCGGTGTTGGCTGTGCTATCGCTTATCCTATCGCTAAGAAGCTTCATGAGATCGGCTGCGAGGTTCATTCGATCGTTGGTTTCAGAAACAAGGATCTTATCATTCTTGAGGATGAGTTCAAGGAAGCAAGTGATAAATACGTTCTTATGACAGATGACGGAACTGCTGGTGAGAAGGGTCTTGTTACACAGGCTCTCGAAAAGCTTATCGAATCAGGTGAGGAGTACGATGAGGTTATCACTATCGGACCACTTATCATGATGAAGTTCGTTGTTGCAGTTACTAAGAAATACAATGTTAAGACCATCGTCAGCATGAACCCTATCATGGTTGACGGAACAGGTATGTGCGGCGGCTGCCGTCTTACAGTTGGCGGAAAGACAAAGTTTGCTTGTGTTGATGGTCCTGACTTTGATGGTTTTGAGGTTGATTTTGACGAGGCAATGGCACGTTCTGCTACTTACAGACCATTTGAACAGAAGGCTCGTGAAGAAGCCTGCAACTTACTTAAAATGGAGGTGAAGTAGAGATGCCTAATATGTCTTTGGAAAAACATAAGATGCCATCACAGGAGCCTGATGTAAGAAATAAGAATTTTGACGAGGTTGCTCTCGGATATACAGAAGAGATGGCGATCGAGGAGGCAGAGAGATGCCTTCACTGCAAGCACAGACCTTGTGTTTCAGGCTGTCCTGTACAGGTAGATATTCCTGAATTTATCGAGGAAGTAAAGAACGGAAGATTTGAGGAAGCTTATCAGATCATCGCGCGTTCAAGCTCTCTTCCAGCAGTATGCGGACGTGTATGTCCACAGGAAACACAGTGTGAGCAGAAGTGTGTAAGAGGTATCAAGGGTGAGCCTGTTGCTATCGGACGTCTTGAGAGATTTGTAGCAGATTATCACAATGCACATGCAACCGAAGCACCTGTAAAGCCGGTTTCAAACGGACATAAGGTAGCTATCATCGGTTCAGGTCCTTCAGGACTTGCCTGCGCAGGAGATCTTGCAAAGAAGGGCTATGAAGTAACTATTTACGAAGCACTTCACCTTGCAGGCGGCGTTCTTGCTTATGGTATTCCTGAATTCAGACTTCCAAAGTCTATCGTTCAGAAGGAGATCGACGGACTTAAGGCTCTCGGTGTTAAGATCGAGACAAATGTTGTTATCGGTAAGACTATTTCAATAGATGAGCTTAAGGAAGAGTTTGGTTATGATACTGTATTTATCGGATCAGGTGCCGGACTTCCTAAGTTTATGAATATACCAGGTGAAAACCTTAACGGTGTTTATTCAGCAAATGAGTTCCTTACAAGAATCAATCTTATGAAGGCTTATCTTGATGAATCAAAGACACCTATCATGCATCCTAAGAAGGCAGTTATCGTTGGTGGCGGAAACGTTGCTATGGATGCTGCAAGATGTGCTAAGAGACTTGGCGCTGATGTAACTATCGTTTACAGAAGAACTAAGGATGAGCTTCCTGCAAGAGCAGAAGAGGTTGAGCATGCAGAGGAAGAAGGAATCAAGTTTGCATTCCTTAACAGTCCTGTAGAGGTTGTTGGTGAGAACGGCTGGGTTAAGAGCATTAAGTGCCAGCAGATGGAACTTTCTGAGCCTGATGAGTCAGGCAGAAGAAGACCGGTTCCTGTTGAGGGCGCAATAAATGAGATCGAATGCGATTGTATGATCATGTCAATCGGTACTTCACCAAACCCACTCATCAAGTCTACAACAGAGGGACTTGAGACACAGAAGTGGGGCGGTATCGTTGCTGATGAGGTAACAGGACTTACTTCAAGAGAGGGCGTATATGCCGGCGGTGATGCTGTAACAGGTGCAGCAACAGTTATTCTTGCCATGGGTGCCGGAAAGGCAGCTGCTAAGGCAATGGATGAATATATGCAGGGACTTAACTAATAATTCCCTTGAAAATACGATATTTAAAGAAACGGATGCTTTCGGAGATATGGAGGCATCTGTTTCTTTTTTTTATATGTTGATAGAATAATCATAAAAGAAGTGGTATTATTAAGACATGTTTTCAGAACGGATCATGACTTTAGTCATGGAATAATATACGATACGAGGTGCGACTATGGGTATTTTATCAGGACTTAAACCGGAGAAGGTTTTTTATTATTTCGAGGAACTTACGAAGATTCCGAGAGGGTCATATAATGAGAAGGCAGTAAGTGATTATATAACTGCGTTTGCGAAGGAGAGAGGCTTTGAGGTTTATCAGGACAGCCTCTATAATGTGATAATAATTAGACCGGCGTCTGCGGGAAGAGAGGGGGATCCGGCTGTCATCCTTCAGGGGCATATCGATATGGTATGTGAGAAGACAACGGAATCGAAGCATGATTTTATGAAGGATCCGCTGGATATCTATATCGACGGTGACTTTATTAAGGCGAAGGGGACAACTCTTGGCGGAGATGACGGAATAGCTGCCGCGTATATGCTTGCAATACTTGATGATCCTTCTGTAAATGCGCCGCGCCTTGAGTGCGTATTTACAACCTCTGAGGAGGTCGGAATGGAGGGCGCTTCCGGACTGGATGTGAGCGTGCTTAAGGGAAGACAGCTGATAAATATTGATTCGGAGGAAGAGGGAACATTCATCACCGGCTGCGCAGGCGGCATAAGAGCAGAGGTACGTCTGCCACTGGAGATGACAGAGCTTCAGGAAAACTATGTGGCACCTGCGGTGATAAAGGTTTCAGGGCTTCTTGGCGGACATTCTGGTTCGGATATAGATAAGCAGAAGATCAATGCGGACCGACTTCTTGCAAGAGCGCTGCTTACACTTACGAATAAAGGCTTCTACATAAAGGTTTCCCAAATGTCCGGCGGCGGCAAGGAGAATGCGATTCCTTTCGAGTCGACTGCGGATGTATTTCTGGATCACAGCCAGATCGATGAGATCAAAAAGACGCTGGCAGAACTGACAGAAACGGTAAGAAACGAATATAAAAATACAGACGGTAACGGAAAGGTTGAGCTGATACTGAAGGGCGAAGATGATTCGAAGGCTGCGGATGACGCGGAGAAGAATAACCCATACGGTGATGGTCTTGTTATGTCGGATGCTTCACTCAGAAAGGCAATCGGACTTATCCTTGCGATTCCAAACGGTATCATCAAGATGTCAGGAGACATCGAAGGTCTTGTAGAAACCTCGCTTAACCTCGGTATCATGAAGGTGCAGGACGGTGAGCTTTCTCTTATTTACGGACTCAGAAGTTCAGTTGGAAGCGCGAAGCAGGCGCTTGTGGACAGAGTCGCTATCATTGCCGAAAGCCTTAAAGCAACTGCAAACTTCTACAACGCATATCCGGCCTGGGAATATAAGAGTGAGTCGGCACTCCGCGAGAAGATGGTTGGTGTATTTAATGAGATGCTCGGAAAAGAGCCGGCAGTTACAGTGATACACGCAGGACTTGAGTGCGGACTTCTGGCTGAGAAGCTTCCGGGGCTGGACGCAGTATCCTTCGGACCGGACATGTTCGATATTCATACAGTCAACGAGCGCCTGTCGATCAGCTCGTCGGCAAGGATGTACGAGTATCTGCTTAAGGTTCTTGAAGCATAGTAATGAGTATCTGCTGAAGGTGCTCGAAGCATAGAAAAAAATATCATGGTTTGAAATAAGCAGTATCAGAAAGGATCAGATATGTATAACAAAGTCGCAAAGCTGGTAATGTACAGAGATGCTTCAGAGAAGAGCATACTCTACAATATTGCAAAGATAATATATGAGCATGAGAATGCATTTACGGAGAAGGAGGAGCTGGTCAGCAGGATCTACAATGAGATCAGAAAGCTGCTGGAGGTGGCTACGAGCTTCGGCTTCGACAAGAATCTCTGGAGAGACTATATCGCCTTCTACCTCATCATGAATGAGAATCCATTTACACTGACCTGTGAGAGAGTGGGTGCCAGCGACGGAACCGTAAATATATTTGCAAGGAGCGATATGAAGCTCTTCAAGGAGATCGCTGAATATGATTTCTCTTATCTTGAAGAGGACCTCGGTATCGACTGCTTTTCGGTGATAACAAATTATACATCCATCGAGAAGAGAGAGCAGGTATTTAACAGGAATGTGAGTAAATACGTCCGCCGCATAAGTGACGGTATCGCTGAGGCAAAGGACGAGAACGATATATTTGATCTGATCACTGAGTTTTACAGGAAGCACGGCGTCGGAATGTTCGGCCTTAACAAGGCTTTCAGAGTGAGCAGGAATGACGAGGGCGGTCTTGAGTTTACTGCCATAAAGAATTCCGAGGAAGCGTCTCTGGATAAGCTTGTGGGCTACGATATCCAGAAGAAGAAGCTTCGTGACAATACAGAAGCCTTCGTGAATGGCAGAAAGGCTAATAACTGCCTGCTCTACGGTGACAGAGGAACCGGCAAGTCTACAAGTATCAAGGCTATAATCAATGAGTATTATGACAGCGGCCTCAGGATGATAGAGATATTTAAGCATCAGCTGAATGATATCGCGGCTGTTATTTCAGAGGTTAAGAACAGAAATTATAAGTTCATCATATATATGGATGATCTGTCCTTTGAGGATTTTGAGACTGAGTACAAATACCTCAAGGCAGTCATCGAAGGCGGTCTCGAGGAGAAGCCGGACAACGTGCTTATCTATGCAACCTCCAACAGACGTCACCTTATCAGAGAGACCTGGAATGACCAGAATGATTATGATATGGACAAGCATCATTCAGATACTATGCAGGAGAAGATGTCTCTGGTGGATCGTTTCGGCGTGACCATAAACTACAGTAAGCCGAACCAGAAGGAGTATTTTGAAATAGTCAAGACTCTTGCGGCAAGATGCCCTGAGCTGACTATCGATGAGAAGGAGCTTCTGGCCGAAGCCAATAAGTGGGAGATGATGCACGGCGGACTCTCAGGAAGAACCGCCAAGCAGTTCATCGATTACATGGTTGGAACTTACATGCACAAGGAGTAAATAAATTACGGTATCAAAGAGAACCGAGCGGTAATATGATCATTGTGCAAGGAATCATCATGCGTGAGATCATAGCGTATGGGATCATCGTACATGAGATAATCGTGCGTGCGATCATTGTGCATGAGTGTAAGAATTGAGGAGAGAAGAGTATGACAAAAAAAGAACGTGCTGAGAGGGTGACGCAGCTTCTCAATGAAGAGTATGGTACGAACCTTCATACATATCTTGAATATAAATATCCGTGGCAGCTTCTGTTTGCGACTATTCTTTCCGCACAGTGCACGGATGACCGCGTAAATATGGTAACGAGGGAGCTTTATAAGAAATATCCTGACGTGAAAAGCTTCGCCGAGGCGGACGAAAATGAGCTGATGAAGGATATATTTTCCACGGGCTTCTACAGGAATAAGGCGAAAAATATCATCGCCTGCGCTAAGGTCCTTCTAGAGGAATACGGCGGCGAGGTGCCGTCCGATATTGAGCTTCTGGTGAAGCTGCCGGGAGTCGGAAGGAAGACCGCAAATGTTGTCCGCGGTAACGTTTATAACGAGCCGAGTATAGTGGTGGATACCCATGTGAAGCGAGTTTCAAAACTGCTGGGACTTACCCCGAATGATGATCCGGTGAAGGTTGAATACGACCTCATGAAGATACTTCCGAAGGAGCAGTGGATACTCTTCAATATCCAGGTGATCGCTCACGGAAGAAAGATATGCATCGCAAGAAGACCGAAATGCGATGAATGCGTACTGCGCGAGGTCTGCAAGTCTGCACCAAAGAAGTAATGGTCCGTTTGATATGAGGGCTGGAAAATGAAAGTTATACTTAGATATTTAAAAAAATACTGGGTTCTGGCAATGCTCGCATCATTTTTCATGGTGGGCGAGGTTGTTGTCGACCTGCTGCAGCCGAAGATGATGCAGAGGATAGTCGATGAAGGCATCCTCGGCAGCGGAAATGGCGGCAGCTCAGATGTTTCACTTGTTGTTTCCATCGGTATCAGAATGATAATCGTTGTTATCTTCGGATGCCTTTTTGGAATATTGTCGGCTGTATTTACAAATATAGCAGGGCAGAATTTCGGTAATGATATCAGAAAAGCCTGCTTCAGGAGGATCATGCATTTTTCCTTCGAGCAGACTGATGATTTTACAACCGGCTCGCTGGTAACAAGGATTACGAATGACGTGACTCAGCTCCAGCAGCTTGTTATGCAGGTTATCAGAGGCTTTGTCAGATGCCTCATGTTCTTTGTGGGCGGAACCATCGCCCTTCTTTCGCTGGATCTTTCTTTTGGCGTGATAATCGCCTGCGCATTTCCGCTTATCATACTTCACATAACCTTTGTTGTGTGGAAGACCAATCCGCTCTTCCTGCTTCTCCAGAAATTCCTTGATAAGATGAACGGCATCATGCAGGAAAATGTCAACGGTAACCGCGTGGTCAAGGCATTTGTGCAGGAGGACAGAGAGAAGAAGCGTTTCGGAAAGGCAAGTAAGGAACTGGTGGATACTCAGTTTAGAGTTCAGATACTTCTTTCCTTCATGCGCCCGATCATGAATATCGTTTTAAATGCAGCTGTTGTCGGAATACTTTTCATCGGTATGGGCGGCGTTAAGACCGGTGATATCGCACCGGGTGCCGTTATGGCTGCGATCACTTATATATCCCAGATCCTTAACGGAATGATGATGCTGGCAATGATATTCCAGACTCTTTCGAGAGGACTTGTTTCTTCGAAGAGACTGAAGGAAGTGCTTGAGAGCGAGCCTGTTATAAAGGATGGTGCTGTTGATGGAGCAGCTCAGCAGAATGGTACGACCGGTGCATCAGACGCAGTGGCCGGTGTTCAGAATGGCGCGGTTGATAGTGCGAGCGGTGTTGGCGGCTCAGTCATCTTTAAAAATGTCAGCTTCACATATCCGGATAACGGTACCCGGGTTCTGAAGGATGTGAATCTGGAGATAAAGAGCGGCGAGACTCTTGCGATAATCGGTGCCACCGGCAGCGGCAAGTCTACGCTGGTCAATCTTATTCCGAGATTCTACGATCCGAGCAGCGGTGAGGTGCTTGTTGACGGTATTCCGGTGAAGGATTACAAGCTCAGTACCCTTAGAGATAAGGTTACAGTTTGTCTGCAGAAGAGTGAGCTTTTCAGTACGACGATCCGCGACAATATTTCCATCGGCAGACGCGGCGCGACTGATGAAGAGATAATCGAGGCTGCAAAGGCTGCCCAGGCAGATGATTTCATACAGCAGCAGAAGGATGGCTACGATACTGAGGTTGCAGAGGGCGGTATGAGTCTTTCGGGCGGTCAGAAGCAGAGGATAGCCATAAGCAGAGCACTTCTCAGACGCAGCGAGATAATAATATTTGATGATTCAACAAGCGCCCTTGACCTTCGCACAGAAGCGAAGCTGTACGAGGCGCTCAATTCAAAATACAAAAACATAACCAAGATAATCATTGCCCAGCGAGTTGCATCCATAAGAAATGCAGACAGGATCGTTGTTCTTGACGGTGGAACCATCTCAGCGATCGGAACGCATAACGAGCTGATGGAGAGCAGTGATATTTACAAGGATATTTACGAATCCCAGCTGAAGCTGTCGGATGAACCGGGAGTGGCGGCAGCCCTCGCGGACTCAAACGCAGCGGCCGATGTTGAGGCGGCAAAAACTGACGTATCAGATCGTCCGGAGGGAGGTGATCTCTCATGAGTCAGAGTAAACCAACCTCTTCGATCATAGAAAGAGGCTTCAGGTCGGGCAACCGTCCGGGAAATATGGGTAAGCCGGTTGAGAAGGCGAAGGACCGCGGCAAGACTCTTAAGAGACTTATCAGCTTCTTCAAGCCGGAGCTTAAAGCGGTGATAATACTTGCCATCGTGGTCGTGATCACCGTTGTTGCAAACGTGCTGGCACCGAGCTTCCAGAGCGATGCCATCGACAGTCTTGTGGACAGAAAATTTGGCAGGATACCGAGACTGCTTGTGATCATAATGATCACCTATGCGATACATGGTGCGGCGACTCTGCTGCAGGGTTTTGTGTCTGCAAATCTTTCAAGAAGGATCATCGACAGACTGCGTAATCAGCTGTTTGATAAGATAATAAATCTTCCGATATCGTATATTGATACCCATTCTCACGGAGATATCATGAGCCGAATGACAAATGATGCAGAGAACGTTTCGAACGTTATCAGCCAGTCGCTTTCGTCACTTTTCTCCGGTGTGCTCACACTTATCGGAACACTGATCGTGATGCTTTGTTACAGCATCCCACTGACACTTCTTACCTGTACGACAGTAATACTTACGGTCATAACTACAAGGATCATGTCGCACTTTATGAGAAAGCTTTATCTGAAGAGACAGGCTCTCCTCGGCGAGCTGAACGGAATAGTTGAGGAGAAGGTCACGGATATCAAGACTGTTACTGCCTACAACCTTCAGGAGGAAACGATAGAGCAGTTTGAGAAGGTCAGCGATAATATGACGAAGACCGGTATCATTGCGGATATCATAGGAAATGCCATGGGTCCGGTCATGAATACCATCAGCAACGTTTCCTTTGTTATCGTTGCCGCCTTTGGTGCATGGTTCGCTGTAAAGGGTGAAATATCAGTCGGAGTCATCTCTGCATTTATCATTTATTCGAAGCAGTTTTCAAGACCGATAAATGAGCTTGCCCAGCTATATGGCCAGATAGAGACTGCCATCGCCGGTGCCGAGAGAATATTTGGCATCCTTGATGAAAAGGAAGAGGATAAGAGCGGTGATCCGGACTTCAAGATCGACCACGGTATAATAGAATTTAAGCATGTTGATTTTGGCTATGTTCCTGGTCAGAAGGTAATTAGTGATTTCAACCTGAAGATAGAAGCCGGAAAGAAGATCGCGCTGGTCGGTTCCACCGGCAGCGGCAAGACGACGGTTGTCAATCTTCTCATGAGATTCTACGACAATTACAGCGGCGAGATAACCGTTGACGGCAAGGAGATAAGAGGCATAGCTTCTGACACACTTAGAGATTCCATAGGAATTGTTCTTCAGGATTCGGTGCTTTTCTCTGATACGCTTCGTGGAAATATGAAATACGCCGACGAAAGTATTTCCGATGAAAAGATGGAAGAGGCGGCTAAGCTTTCGCATGTATATAAGGTTGCGGAGAGGCTGCCGGAGGGTTACGACACCTTTCTCAGCTCTGCAGGTGCAAATCTGTCACAGGGCCAGAGGCAGATGATAACCATCGGCCGAGCATTTCTGTCATATCCGAAGATCCTGATACTTGACGAAGCGACGTCCAGCGTGGATACCAGAACCGAGCAGCATATCCAGAATGCCATGGTCAGACTTATGAAGAACAGGACCAGTCTCATCATCGCACACAGGCTTTCCACCATCCGCGATGCGGACACGATAGTCGTTATGGACAAGGGTCATATCATCGAAAGCGGAACCCACGAGGAACTGCTTAAGAAAAAGGGCAGCTATCATAAACTTTATATGACTCAGTTTGCCGGAAACGAAACCTAATATTTATCAAATAATGTTTGTAAAATAATGTAAATAGTGTTAGATTGTTTTGTAGACAAAAAAGTAACCTTTAAAGGAGTTAAAATACAATGGTAGATTTCAGTAAGAAGAACTCAAAGAAAAGAAAAGCAGTTGCCATTGCGATCTGTGTACTTCTTGTACTTGGATTCGTTATCGGTATGCTTGTATCAGCATTATAAATTATAATCCGGAAGTGAGAATATGAAACGTAGAATAAACGGTACTTTTAGAAAACTGTATATTCTTAGTGCATTTATGATGTGCCTGCCAATGGTAGGTCGTTTTGCTGCGCCTGACGATAATACTTCGGTGGTTTACGCTGAGGGTACTACTATCCGAAACGGTGTGACGATCGACGGAGTTGATGTGGGTGGACTCACAAGGGAAGAGGCAAAAGAGAAGATCAGCAAGAAGGTTGAAGAGCTGGGTGATACCAAGGTGGTTCTGAAGAATGACACTTATGGTAATGTTGAGACAACGCTTGGCGAGCTTGGCCTTACAGTTGATTATGATGAAGTGATCGATGAGGCAGTCAATGTTGGAAATACCGGCGACATCTTCAAACGATATAAGGAAAATAAAAATATCGAGAATGGAAAAGGTGTTGGTTATACCAGTATTAAGTCTGTCAATCAGGAGAAGCTCAGCTCAGTTGTGAATGCTGCGATCGGAAGCAGGATCAATGAGGGTGCTGAGACAACTCTCATCAAGAAGGATGACGGAACCGTAAAGGTAACAGCTTCAAATGTCAAGATGTCTGTTGACTACAAGACAGTGACAGATGCGATAAACGGTGAGCTCTCCGGTGAGAAGGGTATTTCCGATATAACAACCGACCTTGTTGTTTCACAGAATAATGATAATAGTGCAGATTCTCTTGCAGAGATAACATCTCTTCTCGGAAGCTATACAACAGATTACGAGAGCGCAGAGGATCGTATGAAGAACGTTGAGAGAGCTGCGGAAATACTTAACGGAACGATCATGTATCCGGGTGAGCAGCTGTCCTTCTACTGGACCATCAGCCCTATCAACGGAGATAACGGATTCTATAAGGCGACTGTATTTATCGGAGATGGTACAGGAGAGGATTACGGCGGCGGTGTCTGCCAGGTTTCAACAACGCTGTACAATGCACTTCTTCGTGCAGAGCTCCAGATAGATGAGAGAGATAATCACGGCCAGCCGGTTCACTATGTTGATCTTTCATATGATGCAGCGATCGCAGGCGGTTATCTGGATCTTGTATTTACCAACAGCAGTTCTGCACCGATCTATATCGAATCGATCTGTGACGGTGTTTATATCACATTTAATATTTACGGCAAGGAAACAAGACCGTCGAACAGGACTATCGAATTCGAGTCTTACATAACCGAGGTTCTTCAGCCGGGCAAGGATGTCATAAAGGATGATGAGACACTTGAACCGGGAGAGGAGAAGGTTACTCAGGAGGCCAGAGAGGGTTACGAGACCGAGCTTTGGAAATTCGTTTACGAGGACGGCGAGCTTGTTGATAAAGTGCTTATAAATACAAGTACTTATTCACCGGCGGCTAAGCATATTTCGAGAAATCCGAAGGAGCCTGAGGATAAGGATAAAGACAAAGATAAGGATAAAGGCAAGGATAAAGATAAGGACAAGACGGAAGCAAGTACCGAGCAGAATACGGCTGAGAGCGGTTCGACAGAGAAGACGACTGAGGGTACAACGGAAACCGCAACTCCTAGTGATGCTGCAAAGGCAGAGTGAATAGATGAATACAGGTAGTATTTCGGAAATGGTGCTTAACAGAAGCGTTGTTAAGCATATCGCAAAAAATAAAAAGATTACAGAAGGTGGAGCGGCTGCAGGAAATGATGCCGCTCTACTTGATATTAGGGAGGATGCTCACCTGACCGTAGCTGAAGGCTATTGTGACAGCGCAGAGCTTCCGAAGGATAATGACGTGGTCTCAGGGCTCAGCTGTCTGGAGATGGCTTACATCAGAGCCTGCAATAACCTTTATGCCGCAGGAGGAAAGCCGAACTTTATTTCAGTAAGGCTGACGCTTGGTACGAAGGTTAAAGAGGGCGTTGTCAGGAAGATGATGAACGACCTGACCGAGCTTACTTCTTCACAGGGGATCTTCATTATCGGTGGAGATACAAAGATCTCCGAAGCGATGAAGGAGGATAAATACACTGCAGCTGTGACGGCGTTTTCAAACACAGGAAATCCCTGCAGCACAAAGATCCTGCCGGGGGACAGGCTGATAGTCGCAGGAGATGCAGGGCTCTACGGTGCGGCAGTCCTAAGAGAGAGGCATAAGGAAGTGCTTAAGGATAAACTTCCGGCAAGCTACCTCGACAAGATAAAGATAAATGACAGATCGGTACTCAGTATAGAAAAAGCAGCGGAGGCTGCATATAAGGATGGTGCAAAGAAGGTGCATGATGCTTCCTTCGGAGGCATATATGCTGCCATCTATCAGATAGCAGAAGCGGCAGGGCTTGGTGCCCGTGTAAAGCATGAGTGCATTCCGATAAAGCAGGAAACGATCGAGATATGTGAACGTCTCGGACTTAATCCATATCTTCTTTGCAGCACAGGAGCTCTCGTTGCAGCGGCATCACCGGAGAACGCAGAATCTGTGGTGAACTCTATACGAGCCAATACAGAGCTTGCTGTATATGACGCCGGAGAATTTACTAAGGAAAAACTGAAGTGTATAGTTTCAGATATATTTCCGATCAATCGCAAGCTGGATATGCCTGATGGGGATGAGATCTTTGGTGATTAATTAATATGTTATAGATAGAACGGAGGAAAGGTAAATGACGATAGCAGAAAAAGAAGAATTACTCGGGATAATCGAGAAGAACAGCCGGCTTTCGGCGGCCGACATCGCAGCCATGATGGGCAGAGATGAGCAGGAGGTGGCGGAGGAGATAGCAGCCCTCGAGAAGGCAAAGGTTATCTGCGGCTATCATACTGTGATAAACTGGGATGCGTTCGAAGGAAGTGACAAGGTTACGGCACTTATAGGCGTGAAGATATCACCGGTCAGGGGAGAGGGCTTCGACAGGATTGCTACAAGGATCAGCAGATTTGAAGAGGTGGATTCCGTTCATCTTATGTCAGGTTCCACATCGGACCTCATCCTTACTATCGAGGGTACAAGCATGAAGGACATCTCGCATTTCGTATATGAGAAGATCGCTCCGATGGAGTCGGTCGTTTCAACAGCAACTTACTTTGTACTGAAGAAATATAAGGACCACAATGTGATCTTCCAGTCAGAGAAGGAAAATGATGAAAGGATACAGATAATGCCATGAGAAATCCTCTGAGTAATACAGTTGTCGGACTTAAACCGTCAGGTATCAGAAAATTCTTTGATATAGTCAGTGAGATGCCGGATGCTATCTCTCTGGGTGTTGGCGAGCCGGATTTTGACACACCGTGGCATATCTGCGACGAGGGTATCTATTCGCTGGAGAAGGGCAAGACCTTCTACACTTCGAATTCGGGTCTTCTCGAGCTCCGAACCGAAATCTGCGATATGTATGAGCGAAAATACGGCTGCAAATACGAGCCGAAGGGCGAATGCCTCATAACCGTCGGCGGAAGTGAGGGAATCGACCTTGCACTTCGTGCGCTCATCAATCCGGGAGATGAGGTCATCATCCCTGAACCTTGTTATGTTTCTTACGTACCGTGCACTCTGCTTGCGGGTGGAAAGCCGGTTACTATAAGCCTTAAAAATGAAAATGAATTCCGTCTCACTCCGGAAGAACTTCTCAGTGCTATCACGGACAAGACGAAGATACTTATACTTTCCTTCCCGAACAATCCGACAGGTGCGATCATGACCAAGGAAGACCTTATTCCTATCGCCAAGATCGCGGTGGAGAAGGATATCATAGTTATTTCCGATGAAATATATTCGGAGCTGACCTATGGCGAGGCTGCTCACTTCTCAATTGCAGCGCTGCCGGGAATGCTTGAAAGAACTATAGTTGTCAACGGTTTCTCAAAGGCTTACGCGATGACGGGCTGGAGACTGGGCTATGCACTTGCTCCGAAGCTGATCGCTGAGCAGATGACTAAGATCCATCAGTTTGCAATAATGTGCGCTCCGACAACAAGCCAGTATGCAGCAATCAGTGCGATCAAGGAAGGCGACAAGGATATCGCGAAGATGCGTGAGTCCTACGATATGCGCAGAAAGTTCCTTATGAGACAGTTTGAGATAATGGGACTTCCTTGCTTTGAGCCTTACGGCGCCTTTTATGTATTTCCTTCTATTCAGGAGTTCGGTATGACCAGTGATGAGTTCTGTACAAGACTCCTTATGGAAGAGAAGCTAGCGGTGGTTCCGGGCACGGCCTTCGGCGACTGCGGAGAGGGCTTCGTGAGAATATCTTATGCGTACTCGATTGACGAGCTGCGTGAGGCTATCTCGAGAATTCAGAGCTTTATCACAAGACTCAGAGCGAAATAATTGCACGTAAATGTTACAAAATTATTATAAAAAATACTATTTTTTCAAAGTATTTTCTGCTATTATATTAAACAGCTATTATAAGCGCCTTTTTGGGCTGCTCATGATATATGATTTTATAATATAAATCAAGGAGGATTATATGATCTACTCAACAGAAGTTAAGAACATGTGCCCTGTTCATCAGGGAGTACATCATGGCGCTGCTCCGATTCCGGAAGAAGCAAAGTGGGTACAGGCAAAGAAGGTTGAGGATATTTCCGGCTATACACATGGTATCGGCTGGTGCGCACCTCAGCAGGGATGCTGCAAGCTTTCCCTCAACGTTAAGGACGGAATCATCCAGGAAGCTCTTGTAGAGACAATTGGTTGTTCAGGAATGACACATTCTGCTGCTATGGCAGCTGAGATCCTTCCGGGACTTACAGTACTTGAGGCACTCAATACTGACCTTGTATGTGATGCCATAAATACAGCTATGAGAGAGCTCTTCCTTCAGATAGTATACGGAAGAACTCAGAGTGCATTCTCAGAGGATGGTCTTCAGATCGGTGCAGGTCTTGAGGATCTTGGTAAGGGTGCTCGTTCAATGGTTGGTACAACATACGGTACACTTGATAAGGGACCTCGTTACCTTGAGCTTACAGATGGTTACATCACACACATCGCTCTTGATGAGAATGATGAGATCATCGGTTACAAGTACATCAACTTCGGTAAGATGATGGACTTCATCAAGGCTGGTGACGATCCTAAGACAGCTGTAGATAAGGCTTCCGGTCAGTACGGACGTGTTGCTGATGCTGTAAGACTTGTTGACCCAAGAAAAGAGTAAGGATTAAGGAGGATATTAAATATGGCATTATTTGAATCATATGAGAGAAGAGAGCCTCAGATCCTTGCTGCACTTAAGGAGTATGGCATCTCATCAATCGAAGAGTGTAAAGAAATTACAGACGCAGCAGGCATCGATGTATATCACCTCATCGAGGGCATCCAGCCTATCTGCTTCGAGAACGCTAAGTGGGCTTACACAGTAGGTGCTGCTATAGCTATAAAGAAGGGCTGCAGAAGAGCAGCAGACGCTGCTGCAGCTATCGGTATCGGTCTTCAGGCATTTTGTATTCCTGGTTCCGTAGCAGACAGACGTAAGGTTGGTCTTGGACACGGTAACCTTGGTAAGATGCTTCTTGAAGAGGATACAGAGTGCTTCGCATTCCTTGCAGGTCACGAGTCATTCGCTGCTGCAGAGGGTGCTATCGGTATCGCTGAGAAGGCAAACAAGGTTCGTCAGAAGCCACTCCGCGTTATCCTTAACGGACTTGGTAAGGACGCTGCACAGATCATTTCTCGTATCAACGGATTTACATATGTTGAGACAAAGTACAACTACTTCACAGGCGAGGTTGAGGAAGTATTTAGAAAGTGCTACTCAAAGGATCCTGAGTCTCCACGTGCTAAGGTAAACTGCTACGGTGCAAATGACGTTCAGGAAGGTGTTGCAATCATGTGGAAGGAGAACGTTGACGTATCTATCACAGGTAACTCAACAAACCCTACAAGATTCCAGCATCCAGTTGCAGGTACATATAAGAAGGAGAGAGTTGAAGCTGGTAAGAAGTACTTCTCAGTAGCTTCAGGTGGTGGTACAGGACGTACACTTCATCCGGATAATATGGCTGCAGGTCCTGCTTCATACGGTATGACAGATACAATGGGCCGTATGCATTCAGACGCTCAGTTCGCAGGTTCATCTTCAGTTCCTGCTCACGTTGAAATGATGGGTCTTATCGGTGCAGGTAACAACCCAATGGTTGGTATGACTGTTTCAACAGCCGTTTCAATCGAGGAAGCTGCAAAGGCTGGTAAGTTCTAATTCGACTTGAATAATTAAGATCATGTGGGCCGTCCCTGATGGGACGGCCTTTTTTTGTCTTTGAATACAGGGTATAGATGTCTTTTGCGTTTATTAAATACTATATATAGTAATAAAGTAAACGTTAAGTGTTTACATTATGGAATATATATGATAATATAAACATAAAAGAGGATTAAGGAGGTGTGTTGCATGTTTGATAAGAATCTAAAGTATTATAGGTTGAATAAAAAAATGACCAAAAAAGCCTTAGCAGCAGCGTGTGATGTGACACCTATGGCTATTTCTAATTATGAGAGTGGAAAAAGGAAACCAGATATGGATACCATAAAAAAACTTGCGTCAGCATTGGGGGTTTCTACAATTGATTTCCTTCAAATAAGAAATAAGAATTTACAGTTTAATCATTGTGAATTTAGAAAAAAAGCTACGTTATCTAAGGAAGACCAGGATTTTATTAGGGAATCAGTAGAAGAATATTTCAGCAGGTTTTTTAATACGATTGAAATTCTTGGAGGGAATCCATTGCCAATGCCTCCGAAATGTCATGAAATAAAAAGGTCTGGGAATTATGATTATGATGCTAAACGGTTAAGGGAATATCTTGAGCTTCAGAAGGATGGACCGATAGAAGAGGTCGTATGCATTCTTGAAAATAAGGGAATCCTTATTGTTGAGATTAACTTTGATAATGACTCTTTTGACGGCATGAATGGAACTGTTAATGGGTATCCATACATAGTGATAAATAAAAATATGCGCCCAGAACGTAAACGCACAACAATAATACATGAGCTTGCACATCTTTTGTTTGATTGGTCTGATTCATCGGATGATACTAAGAATGAGAAAGAGGCAACTGCTATTGCAGGAGCATTTCTTATTTCGAACAATGACATTATACGTGAATTAGGAATCAAAAGGTATAGTATTACTTATGATTTTGAAATGGTGTGTAATGAATATGGTATTTCAATGTATTTACTTGTTAAGCGTGCTTCTCAGGCAGGGATTATTAATTCGGGACTTGAAACAAAGTTTTTTATTCGTGCCAAAAAGATAAAATACTTTGAAAAAGAAAAATCAAGGGTAGAAAAAGCAGAAATTCCATTGTTATTGAAACAATTGGTTCTTCGTGCTATATATGTTGAAAAAATTAATGTTCAAAAAGCGGCAGAATTGTTGAATATTTCAGTGACTGAAGCATCGAAGTATTATGAAAATATGGAGGTGTCAGTATGAAATATATAAGCAGTGATACCAATATCTGGTTTGATTTTCTGATGATTGATCAGATTGAGTTGCCCTTTAAACTTGATTATACGTATTTGATTCATCATGAAGTTTTAGATAAAGAAGCGATACATCCGCCAGGGTTGACTGATAAATTAATCAGGCTTGGTTTGGTGAAAACAGAGATGGATACTGAAGAATTCTATGATGTTTTTCAGTTAAGTGAAAGGTATAACAGAATATCAATATATGATGCTATTGCATTATCAATCGCTAAACATAGGAAGATACCGGTTTTGACAGGTGATAAAGCTTTGAGAAAAGCTGCTCAGCATGAAAACGTTATGGTATTGGGAACTTTGGGATTGCTAGATGAGGCATATTATGGTGAGAAAATTTCGGGTAAGGAATACCTGAGTTGTCTCGATGGTTTTTTAGGTCATCCGGAAAGAAGACTTCCTGTGGATGAAATACAACTTAGAATTAAAAATATAAAGGAGAAAGGACGTGGTTAAATTGAATGTTGATAATAAAAAGCATCCTGCCAATCATTGCAGTGATTAACAGGATGTTATTCTCCGAATGTTCCCATTCAGAAATGTGGTATTTCTATTATAGGAACCTTCGGAGAAAAAGTCAAAATAAATTTTGCTTAATTTATTAAGCAGTCACTATCGTTATGCATGACCTGAAAAGGAGGATGAAACTATGCATATTATTTTGATTTTTTTAATAGGAGGTTTTTTAATTGAAAAAGAAGAAAAATTTAATAAAATTGCTTAATCTAAACCTGTTAGATTACACTAATACCACACCTAAATATGGAGAATTAGATATGCCATATATAAGGTGTAAGATTATACCGACGATAGATTATCTTGCAACTTACAGTCAGCCGTCAACATATTTTAAAACACCCAATACCTGTGTTTCGTTCTTTGAATATGATTTGCATTTTGATGGATTATATGGCTTATGGAATGCTATATACTATGGCGTTGAGGAATTACAGGAGTTTTATCGTCAGAGATTCAAAGGCGTAAAGTATTTTATAAGTCCAGATTATAGTAAGTGTGGTGATTCATTAGAAATTGAAAACCAACATAGACAGTTAAGATCTAGGTTAGTGTCTATCTGGCTAACAATGAATGTTAAAGCTGTTGTAATACCTTTAGTATCTTGCGCTAATGAAATAGGTATGAAATATATGTTAGATGGAATGCAGGATTGTAATGTTGTAGCTTTCAACGCTAAAGGACCTATGGGCGATCCGATTCAGTTGCAGATTTTCATAGAATCAATTAAGCATACTGTGGATCATTTAAAACAGCTTCAGGCTATTGTAGTATATTCCGCCTCGCCTAACAAAGAAAGAGTGCTAGATATCTTCAAGTATGCTGTATCAAAAGGTATTAGGGTTGTTATTCCGGATAATATGCTCCAGACGAGAAACCGACTTATGGGAGGTGATTCGGATGTCAGCAACTAACGATAGTGGTGTAGGTCATGGAAGCGTGGGAAGTCCACAAGAATCTTTTGAAGAAGCGGCTTATTTTAATCAAGCTGAGATTAACGAATCGCTAGCATCAAAAGCTACGCCGCCTAAGTATATACCATCTCCTAAACATGTTCCGGGGCATAGTTTTAAAGGGGCAAGCGAAAACCCTATTAAAACACAAGACGAGGGACAGCATTTATTGGATACAGGATATAAGGAAGGAAAACAAATCTATAATATTACAGAGAGCGGTAAGATGGTTAAGTTTCAACCGGATGGATCACCAGACAATGGATATCATTCGTACGAAGTTTCAAAACCGAGAGATATACCTGCGGGTATATTAAAAAAGATGCTAGAAGATGGTAAGATAAGCAAAGCAGAGTATAATAAATATAGAAAGGGGAAAAAGTAATGAATAAACATTGCATAGGTGATAAAGATGTATTTGCAATAGAGTATGAGTTTTTTGATGCAGAACATATTACGGAATTATCTGTGTTTGTTAATGGTGATAATATTTTAGCTTTCATAAGAGATGGTGAAGAGTATACCACTTGCTGGAATCTGGATGATATAGCTGAGTGGCTTCGTTCATTTATAGATAATATGAGTGAAGATCCGTATCCAATATCTACAGAAGGTAAATACGCTGCTGAAAAAGACATTAATGCGAGAGAATATGATACAGACGATGACGAAGAATTCGATAAGTATTATGATGCATTGGACGAATGGTGTTTAAGACATAGATGGCATCCATATGCATCTGGAGGAATTCTTTCGGATGTATATTTTCAACTGGTTGGAGATAATGTTGAAATATCATGGAACAATACAGATATGGAAGACTATATTATATATAAGCACAAACTGGGTGGAGGTTCTGTAGAAAGAAAGATATTCTATAATGTAGTTGATTCCTTTTTAAAAGAATACGCAATACACTGGTTTAATTGAAAAATAATACTGGTATAGCGAAAAAATGACCGAATAGAAGATTGTTGCTTCTATTCGGTCTCTTAATTGTTTCTTCTTGTGCAATCTATTGCAATAAATACATATTTGTGCTAAATAAAACATAGGAGAACAAAGGCGAGGCTGTGGTTAAAATACAGAATGATGAAAGATGGAGGAAAAGCATCATGACAGTAGATCAGGTAATTGAAGATGCGGCACATGCTGCGGCAGCAGAGGCTCGTTTGCAAGGGATAGAACAGGGGATAGAACAAGGCGAGGCAAACAACAAGCGTGAAACCGCTATCCGTATGTTGAAGCACGGAGATCTTTCAGATGAGTTTATATGTGAAATGGCAGATATTACTCCGGAAGAACTGTCGGAATTAAAGAATTACCTGCCATTCAATGATTAGAACAAGGTGCAATAATAATACTAGATATTCATCATCGGTGTTTAGTTAGGGATAAGAGTTCTCTGCTGAGAACTCTTTTTCTATACGATCACGTTGCGGATCAATCATTAACTAAGAGGTTAACACATGGACTTCAACAAGCTTATAAATACAACCGAATACAGTTTTATTCATACTGATCCGAGGCTGGGAGAAAGGATCATACTGCTCGGAGTTACAGGCAGCTACGGCTACGGAACCAACCGCGAGGGTAGTGATGTGGATATGCGAGGAATCACCCTCGACCTGTCGTCGGATCTGATCGGATTTACCGAATTTGAGCAGTTTGAGGACAGGATAACGGATACGGTTATTTATTCCTTCAACAAGATAGTCAGGCTGCTTCTCAGCTGCAATCCAAACACGATCGAGATACTGGGAATAGCCGATGACAAATACGTCATCAAGAACGAGATCGGACAGGAGCTTCTGGACAATAAAGATATGTTTCTTTCGAAGAGAGCGGCGGCTTCCTTTGGACATTATGCGGATGCTCAGCTTCGCAGGCTGCAGAACGCGATTGCCAGGGATTCGATGACGCAGCCGGACAGAGAAGAACATATCATGCGTTCGGTCATACATGCGCTGGATGATTACAACAGAAGGCAGGTTCTTGGCGGGCTCGGCGAGACCAGGCTCTACATTGATGATGCCGTTACCGAAGGACTTGAGAAGGAAATATTTGTCGATGGTGAGATGAAGCACCTGCCGCTTCGGGCATATAACGACATGATGAACACCATGAATAATGTGATCAGAGACTATGACAAGATCGGTAAGCGAAACAAGAAGAAGGATGAGAATCATCTGAACAAGCATGCGATGCATCTGGTGAGGCTCTTCATGATGGGCACTGACATCCTGCAGAATGGACTGATCAGGACCAGAAGGCCGGATGATGAACTGGAGCTGCTGCGTAGTATTCGCGATGGCGCCTTCATGAAGGAGGGTAAGCTGGACGACGAATTCTACAGCATAGTTTCGGAATATGAGAGAAAATACGCTGAAGCCGAAAAACACAGCAAGCTTCCGGACAACCCGGACATGGTACACGTGGAGAGATTCGTCGAGAAGATCAACCGAAGAATAGTGCTTGGAGAAATCAGCTGAAAAGATCAACCAAAGAATAATACTCGGAGAAACAAAATGAGAGATATAGAAAAAGAGATCCGGGACAACCTGGACGAGATAGAAAGAAAATACAACGTTAAGATACTATACGCCATAGAATCGGGCAGCAGAGCCTGGGGCTTTGCGTCTCCCGACAGTGACTACGATGTACGCTTTATTTATCAGCAGAAGAAGGAGGAATATCTACGGATCGATCCGGGGAAGGATGTTATCGAGTGGCAGCTGGATGAGGTTCTTGATATTAACGGATGGGATCTGAAGAAGGCGCTTCTTGCATTTGCGAAGGGCAATCCGAATGTGATGGAATGGGCGAATTCCCCGATAGTCTACAGGAAAGCTGAGGAGTGGGATATGATCTCCGAGGCAGCCAGGTATTTCTTCTCAGAGAAGGCGTCATTATACCATTACTATGGCACTGCCAACAGTACCTACCACGGATATCTTACAGGAGAGAAGGTCAAATACAAGAAATATCTTTATGCCTTAAGGCCTCTTCTTTGTTGCAGGTGGATAGAAAGATTTCACAGTATTCCTCCGATGAGATTTGAGGAGCTGCTGGTACTCTTCGATGGAACGGATGAGGAACTGGATGATAAGCTGTTACGCGCAATCAATCTTCTGCTGGAGAAAAAAGCAGTGACGGTCGAAGGGGAACTCAATGACCATATACCGGAGGTCATAGGATTCATAGAAAATGAGCTTCCGAAGCAGAAGGCTGTTTCAGACAATACATCGGATGACAGGAAAAGGGATTACAGCAGATTGAATGAAGTATTTTTTGATCTGGTCATGAAATAAATAAAATACACGAAAGGGGTTTAGCATGAAGAGAATAGCGATCGTAACCGGGGCGACCGGTGGACTGGGAAAAGAATTTGTGAAGGAAATGTTGAAGGTCGGAGTGGACGAGATCTGGGCAGTTGCCAGAAACGAAGAGAAGCTTGCGTCGCTGAAAAGCGTATTTGGAAGTAAGATCCGCCCGATATCCTGTGATCTTGCGGATATGAAGCAGATAGAGAAGATCAAGGGACTGCTTGCTGCGGAGAATCCACGCATCAAATACCTCGTAAACAATGCGGGCACCGGTCAGTTCGGCAAGTGCTATCAGACACCGGCGGAGGATATCGCCAAGACCATCGACCTGAACTGCAAGGCTCCTGCGATACTCAACAGGATCTGCATACCGTACATGGGCAGGAACAGCAAGATAATAAACATCTCATCGGCTTCGGCATTTCAGCCGACACCGTATATTAATATTTATGCGGCTTCCAAGGTATTTCTGCGCAGCTATTCCAGATCCCTCAATGTGGAGCTGGAGGGCACCGGAATCAGAAGCATTGCGGTCTGCCCGGGCTGGATCGACACAGACCTTCTGCCGCGTGAGATGAACGGCCATAAGGTGAATTATCCGGGAATGGTGAGAGCTGACAAGGTTGCCAGAAAAGCTATGAAGGACGTGAAGAAGGGCAAGGATATGTCGGTTTATACCGTCTACGCAAAGTCTCTCCGCCTGATCGGCAAGCTCTGGCCGCAGCGTCTGATCATGAAGATCTGGACTGCCGGAATCGGAAAATATATTGGCGAGAAATAGGACAAAATACGTTCATCTGCCGGACCGGTTGAGTGGTGAGGAAAATACTATGACACACAAAGAAAAAGCACTACAATATTTTGATAGAAGATTCCACTGCTCGCAGGCGGTGCTGGCCGCATTTGCTGACGAATGCGGGCTTACGGAAGAACTGGCTCTTAAGCTTGGCGCATGCCTGGGAAGCGGAATGAGGAAGGGCGAAGTGTGCGGCGCCTGTACAGGTGCTCTGATGGTGCTCGGCGCACTCTATGGCCAGTACGACAAGGCGGATCCTCAGAGCCGCGAAACCGCAAATACAGTAAATGACAAGATGATGAACAGATTTGCCGAGGTCTCCGGCTCATATCTCTGCAATGAGCTTCTCGGCTGCGACATAAGAACCAAGGAAGGCATCGAATATGCAGTTGAAAATAAGCTGTTCACGGACTTCTGCCCGAAGATGGTCGCAAATGCAGTCGATATACTCGAGGAGATAATACAGGAGACGGAGAAGGGAAAATAAGACAGATGAAAGAAAGGGTTCTCTATTGAGGACCCTTTCTTTCGTATTGCTTTGCAGCGTCGTCGATAGCTGCTGATAAATCAATTTTTGGTTTGAGCTGTTCGTATTGTTTGCGTCTGTAGAATTCGGTTTCGGCATTTATACGATTAGTTTCGGCTTTGATGTGATTTGTTTTAGCAATCATACGTAAAATAATACATATGGCTAAAGCAGTTAAAAATAACCATAACATATTACTACCTCGCTTAATATACAGTTTAATTATATATTTTAGCGTAGCAAATATGGGTGGTATAGTCAATGGTTTTTATATGGTGAATATTGGAGTTGAAACTCTGCTTTACGCTTTTACAGATAAGGAAAATATGGTATATTTAGAAAAGAATTGTGTGATCTTTTATAGGGGAATATTAAATACTAAGGGGTGCATATGAATAATCATATCGAACAGATTAAATCCGGAGCAACAACTGCATTTATAGATTCAACAAACAAGTCTAACTTGGCATATAAGCAGACTTCATATCAAATGATCATACAAAGGGAGAAAAGGTACTCACATCTATTGAGGAAGAGCTTAAGAAATGTGACTCCTTTACATTTAGTGTTGCTTTTATTACGCTCGGTGGAATAGAACCGCTGCTTCTTACATTTAAAGAGTTAGAAGAATGAGGTGTTCCGGGAAAGGTTCTTACAACTGATTACAATATGTTTACTGATCCAAAGGCTCTCGATAAGTTTGCTGAGTTTAAGAATATTGAGCTTCGAATGTACCATGAGGATGCAGTGCTATCAGGAATATCCTATGGAGAATATACAGGTGGTGAGAGTGCAGTTTTAGAAGATGGGACTACTCCGACACCTGATACAGAAAGAATCGGATTCCACACAAAGGGCTATATCTTTAGGCGTGACGAGACATATACATTCATCATCGGAAGCTCCAATATGACCGGAAAAGCGCTCTCCGTTAATAAAGAGTGGAATACCAAAATGGTATCAACTGCCGAAGGTGAAATGTATAAGAATATACAGTCATCTTTTGATGCGCTGTGGGATGATAAGAATCATACAAGTAAGTATGAGGATTTCATCGAGGAATATAGAACTAAATATCAGGTAATAAAGAAACAGAGAAAGCTTGCAGCTCAGGCGAGTCCTGTTGTATCACTGGATCAATATAAACTCTCACCAAATTCAATGCAGGTTGATTTCATTAATAATCTGGGTGCGATAGCCGAAGATGGAGAGGACAAAGCACTTCTCATAAGTGCAATGGGGTAGCATGTAATAATGTAGAAGAAGTCAGGAAAAGCTAGTAAATATGCGGTCTCCCAGCCTTCCGCATTATTGCATTTTTTGTTTTACGGCTGTTTTGGCTGATATAAAACAGAGATTAATGCGTTTTTCTTCAACCAAATTACATTTTCTGAACGGCCGGTGAAAATGTAAAATAACACAGGAGGAATGCAACCAGATCTATGACGGTAGGCCTGGTTTTAATTGTTGCTCATTGACTTGGTTGACTGGATTGACTAAAGATATTGACGAAATTGACGAAATAAATGTTGACGATTGCGTTTGCGTGTGGTAATATTTGGGTGTAAGTAAAAAAGGAAGGTGATAGCTATGTCAGATACATTTAAACTACCTGGATCATCATATAAAGAATTAATAAAAATTATACAAGCGTATGGCACTTCAAAAAAAGGTGTTCAACTTCAATTAGATGAAGTTTCTCAAAGTAGTGGAATATCTAGAACTATCATAAGCAGAAATAATGGTTTTTTAATGGAAGTTGGTTTGATATCGGATGGTAACAAGAAATGTGCTACTGATCTAGGAATACAATTGGGAAGAGCGTATGTGAATAAAATAGATGATGAGATAATCAGAATTTGGCTTAATATTATTTCGAATAATGATTTTTTAAATCGGATGATTAATATGGTTACTGTAAAAGGAGAAGTATCAAGATTGGATTTTGTTAACCATATTGTTTACTCCTCGGGTATTGCAACAAGTAATAATTCTAGATCTGGAGCAGGCACAATAATTGAGATATTTAAGCAGACTGGAATTATTGATGAAATAGATGGGAAAATTTCTTTGGCTAATCGTAATTCTTTAGATAATAAAGTTTGCAGTATTATGAGCATTGAAGAAGATAATACATCTGAGGATATTGAGGAAAAGGTAACAAATATCATAACTGATTCAGTAAAATTTGTAGAGCAACCATATGTTTGTGAATCTGGAAAAGAGGCAAAGATTATTATTCCTGAAGATGCGACGAATGATGATTTATATGCTATAAAAGATTTGTTAGATATCATGCTAAAAAGAAAATTTAAATTAAAAGAAGAAATATAATATAATTTTCTTTGTTACTTTGTTAGATAATGAGGAGGTGGTCTTATTGATTGTATTTGTTTATAAAGAAAAAACGTGTAAGTAATTGTTACCAGCAATCACATACACGTTCTCTCAAAGGATGTGCCTAAGCAAATCCATTTCGTTGTTTTATAAGTTTAGCACATCCTTTCCGAGAGTACAAGAAAAATGTATCTATTAATTTTGTACTCAAAGCATAATTGGCTTTGGAAAGGAGTTTTTTTGTGAAAAAAACAATTTTAGATGATGGTTCTTATCCGTACCTTACGGAAGGAGCTGAATTGGTTGGTGAACCTGGTATTCCGGCTCTTTTAGATATTGATAATACTCAGATTCCAAAGGATATTATTCCTTTTGAGAAGATTAAGAAAGAGAAGAATAAACGACAGTATGTTCACTTTTATATGCATGACAAGTACTTTTCGAATGTACTTACATCAACAACAAAATACGTTGATCTATTAAAAGAATTTGATGGCGTAATTACTCCAGATTGCACTCTTTTAGTCAATCAAGCACCGTGTATTCAGCAAGTTAATACATATTTTAATCGAGCTGTAGGTTTCTATTTACAGAAACAAGGAATACCCGTGATAGCAAATGTAAGATGGAGCGATGAACGAAGCTTCGACTATTGCTTTTTGGGTGTGCCAAAGAATAAGATTGTTTGCATAAGTACACATGGATGCTTACGGGGCAGAGAAGATAAAAGGCTGATTGAAGTAGGACTTGAAGAGATGATTAGGGTATTAGAACCGTCGGATATTCTTGTTCATGGTTATATGCCGGATAAGATTTTTGGACGATTCAGTCAATATACGACATTTCATCGTTATCCAAGCATGTTTGAAAGAACGCATAAGAAGGAGGACGATGAATAATGGGACATGGATATAAAGGAGATACAGGTCACCATCATACTATTGCAGAAAACATAACAGATTCTGTTAAGAGTGATTATGGTTTTAAAGATGGTTATTTTGGAGTTCCTGGTCAAGGCAGAGATTTTGTTAGAAATATTGTGAGTGATAATCCCTCTGAAACAGCCAAAACGTTCTACGATAAAATGGCTTATGGAGGAAAAGAATCTGAAATGAGTAATGGAAAAGGTTTTGTTACTAAGATGAAGGATGGCATAATAGTTTCATATAGGGAAGTTTCTTCTTCAGATGGTTCGCCTGCAGTTGAGATAAACATTCGTAAGAGTGGTGAACATGGAGAAATAAAGTATCAAAAAATACATTTCGTGAAAGGAGATAATTCATGAAAGCGATAGATATGAGATTTGATAACAATATGTTACATAGTTTTATAGGGTTAGAATTCATCAAATATAAATGTGATGAATTTGTTTATACCAATAGCGTAACTGGAATTGTAGGCTTATATATTGGAGATAAGGTCTTCTCCATTTCAAATATTCAGGAAAGTGTTGATTATTTTGGTAATGATGATGATATTGCTGTTATGAAATTAAAGGAAGTAAATGACGGCAATATAAAGTCTGTCTTTAATGAGACAACACAAATAGATACTCCAATAAATGGAAAGATTGAGGATATTACTTTAATAAATGAAAATCAGCAAATATATAAAGATGGAGTATTACAATATAATGTTTGGTTAACAAGAGCTATAGTATTTAAAGTAGATGGTCGAGAGATTTTATTTGAAAAAGATATTGTCCCTTTTTCGGAAGAAATACTAATACAAAGAGGATACGATCTTGCTAAAAAAGTAAATGATGAGAAAAGCTTTTTAGATGGATGGCCAAATAATTTGACTCCAATGTGTAATCGTGAGAGTGTTGTTATAAAATAATACTAATAAGAAAGAACAGTTGATAATCAAATTCGGCTGTTCTTTCTTTTATAGAAAGAGTGTATATGATATATTGTATTCATATGATGATGAGTGAGGTAATCATTAATGAATGATAAAAAAGATAAAATTATATCCGGTGCAACCACTGCATTTATTGATTCAACCAATAAATCAAGTGCTGCATATAAACCGGATTTTATATCAAATGATCATAAAAAGGGAGTAAAGGTACTCACATCGATAGAGGAAGAACTAAAGAGATGTGACTCCTTTACTTTTAGTGTTGCCTTTATAACTCTCGGTGGAATAGAGCCATTGCTTCTTACATTTAAGGAACTTGAAGAGAGAGGTGTTCTGGGAAAAGTTCTTACAACAGACTACAACATGTTCACCGATCCTAAAGCTCTCGATAAGTTGGCAGAGTTTAAGAATCTTGCTAATGTTTGTCAAGCAGATTTTTGAAGATTTCAAGCACCTTGAGAACAGAAAAGAGAGTAACCTTAATAAGACCTGCTGTTGCAGGCCATTTAAAAATGGCTATAATGAAAGCGGACGGATCTACTTGTATAACTCCATCGCACGAGCGTAGTAGATCCGCAGAAACTTATTAACGGCAGCCATCTTGGCTACGTTGTAGGGTTTCCCTTCCTGTTCCTTTTTGAGCAGAAAAAGGTAAACAGGATCGTCCTGGGGTTTTGTCAGTTTGAGAGCCTGCATAACCTCAAAACAAGCTTTTCTGAGAGCTGGGTTGCCACGTTTGGAGATGTGACGATTCCGGCTCTCGAACTGTCCGGACTGATACGGCGGAGCATCATTGCCGGCATAAGCATTG
>JAFRNE010000022.1 GCA_017430325.1 Eubacterium sp. | reverse complement strand
TAAAGTTAACTTTGGATATACCGGATTTGCAAAGAACAGTAACGGCTGGTGGTACTGCAAGGGCGGCAAGGTTGATTTCAACAAGAAGGACGTTATTAAGGGTACTGTTAACGGTCAGTCTGGCTGGTGGTATGTCAGCGGCGGCAAGGTTCAGTTCGTTGATTCCGTTGAGAAGAACAGCAATGGCTGGTGGGCTATCAAGAATGGTAAGGTTGATTTCAACTTTACAGGTATAGCCAAGAACTCAAACGGTCAGTGGTACTGCAAGGGCGGCAAGGTTCAGTTCGGCTACAGCGGAACCGTTAAATACAACAATAAAACCTACAAGATCAAGGGTGGTAAGGTTGTGAATTGATCGAACCTCGTTTGGTTTTGTATAATGAATACTTCTTTTGGCTTTTCATGGAATTATATTAGCAACTGTATTTTTAGAGAGAGATCATATGTTTGACTATTGTTTTTGGAGTGGCTCTGTCCGCATTTCTTATATGCGTAGTCAATCTCGTCTATACATATATTCATGGGCGTACAGATAAGTCTCACAACAGGATTTTTATAGCAATGTATCTTATTCTCGCCATAAATGCTTCGACTGAGATCGTTTCAAGTATTTATGCCGATGATCCTTCTCTGGCGGCAGATTCGCCAAATACTGTCAGGGTTGAGGTTCTGTCTGAGGCTCTCGGACTTTCAGGCGTTATGATGTCTGTAGAGAATGAGGATGAGCGGCTGTATTCGGGTACGAGGTTCTACAACCGTGCCGCAATGAACCTCGATCTTGGCGGCTGTCTGACCCATAACAGAAAGCTCAGCCTTATTATGATCCACATACATAATTACGATAACATCAGCAGACTCGTGGAAAGCGTCGAAACCATCGATCAGGTACGACTCCTCGAGAAGCTGAAGGTCGACTACCTGCAGGGGTATTATTTCTCCAGACCAATCCCTAAAAACGACTTTGTAAAGCTTATCTCCATCGCAAAGGCGAGGAAATAAAAAGGAAGCAACCTGCAACGAGGCTGCTTCCTTTTTAATAGATCAATACTTGTTTATCAGCTAATTCTTAGACGCCGCTTTTTCAAATATCTGTACGGCAATATCTGTATCATAATCATATTCGGCTATCAGCATATTACACACCTCCGATCTTCTGGATGTAAGATAATCCGTAAGTATACCGGATTTAATACATTCATTAATTGCATCCTTTAGATAATCAGGATTTTTACTCTCGCGTTTTTCTCTGACCGTTTGCACAAGCTGGCTGTATTCCCATAGTACAGGCTTGGGGATCTTTGCAAGACTCTTCTTGTATCTTGCTTTTATGTCGACGAACATTTCCGGGAGCCGCAATACGTAGAGCAGAGCCCTGAATGGCATGTTCGGATTCACTATGCTCTGGTGTTCCATAAGAACTAAAAGCACATCGTCAGTCAGAAATGAAACATCATTAATGAAAGACTTGTAAAAGGTGTCATCGAGATGGAGAGGTTTAATCTCGCCGTTCCAATCATCGGAAAGGTTCATCAGCCATCACACCAGACTGCGGTCATACTCGGCAGCTTTTCATAGGTCTGAAACAGATCGACAAATACGCTGTCTTTTACTTTTGAGTTTTCTTTTGGCATAATCAATAGCCTCCTTTTATATTTATTTTTCTCCTTAAGAGAAATGATATAAAAGGTTATTGATTTATACTCTTACTCAATATATAGCCCCTTCTGAAAAAACGTGTCAAGTTTTATTTTTCAAATGCTACAAATTGTGTCCAAATGCTACAAAATGAATCACGTTTTCCTTGAAAATGCGTACTTTTGTTGCTTTTTTTGTATTAAATTCGAGAGATGAATTATGTGTCATTTATGTGTTGAAAGACGCTTTTAAAAATATGATTTTTAATGAATAAAAATGTTGTTGGATTGGTGGTTGTTGTACTATAATTATATAAAAATTTAGAAGACTACCGACAGGGTCATTGAAAACCATAAAGAGTAAAAAAAAGGCATCAGATTTGATGTCCTTTTCTTTTGCTTAGATTTTTTGTGATGGCTGACTTGCCCGCAATATTTCGGCGTGATAAAATATAATTTGGTTTGTTGCGTGAACATGCGACATTGTATTTTCCGGAGAGGTGCAATTGGCCGCATATTTCACGAGGAATAAGATTTAATGATAAATTGACTTATAAATAGATCAGAGGATTAAGAGATGTCTAAAATAATAGTTGGAATGTCGGGCGGCGTGGACAGTGCGGTCGCAGCATATCTTCTTAAGCTGGCAGGGCATGAGGTATCCGGAGTGACTCTCAGAGTGTGGATGACTCAGGACGGCAAGGACAGCCGGTGCTGCGAGATAGATGATGCGCGAAAGGTATCGCACATGATCGGAATACCCTATTATGTGGAGAACTGCGTTGCCGATTTTAATGAAAAGGTTATCAAGAAGTTCATAGATGATTATATTGCGGGTATGACGCCGAATCCGTGTGTGGAATGTAACCGCTATATCAAGTGGGACAAGATGCTGGGGCTTGCGGATATGATGCAGGCAGAGTATGTTGCCACCGGACATTACGCGCATGTGATCAAGCTGGATAACGGCAGGTATACTGTGAAGACTGCGGACCATGCAGAGAAGGATCAGACCTATATGCTCTACAGGCTGACACAGGAGCAGCTGAGCCGTACCATCATGCCACTGGGAGGACTCTCAAAGGATGAGGTCAGAGCCCTTGCGGTAAAGGCTGGACTTCTGGTTGCTCAGAAGCCGGATTCGCAGGAAATATGTTTCGTCACGGACGGAAAATATACTGAATATATCGAATACAATTCCGAAAAGGAGGTTCCGGGCGAGGGCAACTTTGTCGATGAAGACGGAAATATACTCGGAAAGCATAAGGGCATCATTCACTATACCATAGGTCAGAGGAAGGGCCTTGGTATAGCCATGGGCCATCCGGTATTTGTCAAAGAGATAAATGCTGAGAGGAATGAGGTTGTGCTTTCTCTTGAGGATGCGCTTTTTAAGAATGAAGTCATTTGCAACAGACTGAATTTCTTAAGTATAGATGGTATCAAGCCGGGCGAGGAGATCAGAGCTAAGGCGAAGATACGTTATCATCATAAGCCGCAGGCAGCGACGCTTTCGATGATAGATGAGGACAGGCTGAGGATAGTATTTGATGAGCCTGTAAGAGCCGTGACACCGGGTCAGTCATCTGTATTTTATGATGACAATGACTGCGTAGTCGGCGGCGGTGTGATATGTGGGTAGACAGTCCAAAGAAAAACGGACACATGACAACGTTGATGGGCAGAGCAGTAATATGTGAATATCGGGGAGGACCCCGTAAAATGAGGAGGATATAGAGTTGACATTCAGTTCGGTAGTGTTTTTGTTTATATTTTTTCCGTTAACATTTTTACTTTATGCGATCATAAGGCAGAAGACCATTCGCAACATCATACTGGTAATCGCCAGTCTGGTTTTCTACGCGTTTGGTGAACCTGTAGCCGTAATGATCATGATCATATCGATCATACTCAATTATTTCTGCGGACGTCTGGCGGCGGGCGAGAAGCACGCAAAGCTGGCGGTCATGTTTGCCGTATTTGTAAATATAGGACTTCTTATCGCTTACAAATACACCGGCTTCTTTGTAGATATATTTAATGATGTGACCGGTCTTTCAATCCCGGTTCCAAACATCAGGCTCCCTATCGGTATCTCATTCTTTACCTTCCAGGGACTCAGCTATGTTATAGATGTTTATCGAAACAAAAATCTTGTTCAGAAGAACCTCTTCTATGTTCTTCTTTATATCGCATTCTTCCCACAGCTGATCGCAGGTCCTATCGTTCGTTACGAGGACATCGCGAAGCAGATCGAGGAGCGTGAGTTTACGGTTGACCGCATAAGCCGTGGCATGAACCGCTTCATCTTCGGCCTCGGCAAGAAGGTGCTTATCGCAAATCAGATGGGACTTATCGCGGATACCACGTTCAGCTTTGCTCCGGGCAGCATCGGAATGGGTGCTTCATGGCTCGGTGCTATCTGCTATACACTTCAGATATTCTTTGATTTCTCGGGCTACAGCGACATGGCTATCGGTCTGGGCTGTATCTTCGGCTTTGACTTCAAGGAAAACTTCAACTATCCGTTTATTTCAGGAAGCATCCAGGAATTCTGGCGCAGGTGGCA
Organism: Eubacterium sp.; assembly: GCA_017430325.1. Taxonomy (GTDB): domain Bacteria; phylum Bacillota; class Clostridia; order Lachnospirales; family Lachnospiraceae; genus Eubacterium_Q. Next base: position 42,850 of record JAFRNE010000022.1, on the reverse strand, counting down.
TATATCCCTTTCCACCTGGTTCAAGGAATATGTTTACATTCCGCTCGGCGGAAACCGCAAGGGAAATGCACGTACCACCATCAACAAGCTTCTTGTATTTTTCCTTACAGGCTTCTGGCACGGCGCAAACTTCACATTCATTGTCTGGGGTATGATCCATGGCTTCTGTCAGATGCTTGAGACCTACCAGATAATACCGACCAAGAAGAAATGGTTTAAACCGATCGGACATATCTACACCATGCTTGTGGTTGTGCTGGCATTCGTTCTCTTCAGAGCGGATTCGCTGTCGCAGGGCTTCAGGATCATCGGAAATATGTTCTCGGGCACAGCAGGTGACGCTGCAGTAAATGCTCAGATATTTGCGTGTGTGACAGGACTCTTCGTGATCGCACTTGTATTTGCGATCATCCTTTCAACGCCTATCTTCAAGGTTATCAGAGCTAAAGCAGAGAAGACGAAGACCGTCAACCTCTACAATTATGCGGCTTACATCGGTTCACTGATGATATTTGCGCTTGCGATCCTTTCGCTCCTTTCAAGCAAATACAACCCGTTCATTTATTTCAGGTTTTAAGGGAAGGAGGAAGATATCATGAAAAAATCATTTAAGATAGTTTACATTGCTATATTTCTCCTGATCTGTGTGTTCCCGCTGGCACTGATGCCTTTCGTTAAGAACAACGAAAATATCGAGAAGCGCGAGCTCACAAAGTTCCCTAAATATATGGAAAACGGCAGGCTGAACATTGACTTCTCGACACAGTTCGAGTCATGGTTCAACGACCGCATACCGTATAGATCAGAGCTGCTTTCCGCAGCAAACTTAATAAAGGGTGAAGTGCTTCATGCGCCAACCTCGAATGTTATCGTCGGAGACGGCGGCTGGCTCTTCTATGAGAGCGAGAGTCAGGACTATATGGACACAAATGCCATGACCGACACACAGGTAAATGCAGCGGCAATCTCACTGCTCCTTATCCAGGAGAATGTAGAGAGTAAGGGCGGCAGCTTTGTATTTGTTCCTATGCCTAACAAGGCTTCGGTTTATGGTGAGAAGATGCCAGGCTGCTATACAAAGGCGGATGAGAATAACCTTTCACGTGTGACTGCACGTGCCGGCGAACTGGGTGTTAATTATGTTGATATGAAGGCTGTCATGACTGCAAATAAGGACAAGACGGTTTATCATAGAAGAGATTCGCACTGGAATTATCAGGGCGCACTGATCGGCTACAATGCCATCATGGATGGCCTTGGCAAAGAGCATAAGACCTACGCGGATGCAGAGTATTCTGTGATCGATGACTGGCGTGGAGATCTCGACAAGCTTCTGTATCCTTCGGGCGGTGTGATGGATGATCAGTATCATTACAACATCAGCTATCAGAATTTCAGATTCACTTATCCGGTAACAGCGAAGAGTACGCAGGAACAGCTCCTTAATTTCATGAGTGATAAGGAGGAGGGCGACGACCTCATAAAGACACAGAGTATGGGCGTTAAGGATGGAAGCACACTTTATATGGCAAGGGATTCCTTCGGACGTGCGCTGCTTCCTTTCATGATCGACAATTACGAGACGGCGACCTTCAAGAGGACCGACTGCCCGGATGTAAATTCCATCGGTGATAATACTGATTTTGTTTACGAGATAGTTGAGAGAAATCTTGTAAGACTTTCAAATAAGGCGCCGTTCATGTATGCACCTGAAAGAGCTGCTATCGATACATCAGCTTATGCAGCAGCGGGAGATGTGGCAATGTATTTTAAGGATGAAGGCTATGCCCTCAGGCTTTACGGTTCATTCAGCGAGGATAAGGTTTACGGCGACGGACATATCTTTATCGTTCTTGAGCAGGGAGATCAGAAATACACCTATGAGGCGTTCCCAATCTATGAGAAGGAGCTTATGGCCGATAAGGACAGCTCAGTGCAGAGCGGAAATGGTTTCTCAGCATATCTTGAGAAGAAGGAAGAGCTTTCCGGAAGCTACAAGGTTAGTATCGTAGCAGGAGACAAGGTATTCTCTGCAGGAGATATCGAGATAAAGTAATCCGGTTCAAAAACAGTTCAAATAAACAAGTACAAATGAACAGTAAAAAAGCACCTCGGGATGTCAGGCTGACATCTGAGGTGCTTATTTTTTGTTGTGTGGATGTTAGATTTATATAAATCTTATCTGTGTACAGATGTTTTATGTTTATAAAACTAGTTAGCTTTCATAAGGTTTGCGCCTGTAACAGCTGTGTTGTTATCATCAAGATAAATCATTACAGTTGCATTGCCCATATTGTAAACGAGCATTCCGGCATCCTCTGATGCAGGTGCGCCGAGGGCTTCCTTTACAGCGTCCAGAGAATCGCCCTTCTTGATCTTGCCGTTGAGTAAAGCATCGTTACCTTCTAAAGACATATCCATAGAAAGCATTACGATGGTCTCATCTCTTAAGGTTGTTACAACCATGCCGTTGTAGTAGTGCATGATCTGGATATAATCTCCGCCATCACATGGTGTGATGGTTTCAGATGGTGCTGTCTCTGAACCGAGCTTGTCCTTAACATCAGCCCATGCTGCGTTGAGCTTAAGCTCTACACCATTGTAGCTGAGGAATGCATCAGCTGATGCAGTGTTCTGCTGTTCGGTTGCAGCTGTTGTTGCTTCTGTCTTCTTCTTGTCATCGGATTTTGATCCGCATGCTGCAAGCGAGCCTATAAGAACTACTCCGGTTGCAAGAGCGGCGATGAATCTTTTGAGTTTCATAACTAACCCTTCCTTTCAGAATAAAAGTATTTGCATTTCTTATTTATAGTTTTATTATATTATCAGAAGGTTTTTGGATTTGCAAGGGAAAAGACAGATGAAATATGCGATAATAAATATATTCATAATCGTTGCGGCTTCGGTGGGATCTATATTCTTTACCGGAGCACTTTCTGTGCTTTTGATGCTTGCGGGACTGATGATGGTGATCGTGACTTATTCGACGCTGGACGATGATTCCTTTGAGGGAGTGGCGGTCCGGGAAGATGAGCATGAGGAAACGGGCAGTGCGGTGAAGTCGAATATAAAAAGGTTCAGTGCAGTCACAGCGGTCAAGCTCGTGGCGGCAGGGGCATTTGCGGTGGTATCGGGAGGCTTTCCGGGCTTTGCGGTATTTGCTGTATTTGATGAATGGAAATGGTTTGTTAACGGAATTGCAGCGACAGTGCTGTTTGTTATTTCGAGCATCTTTGGGATGAGCGGAAAGCTGGACAGCAGAGATACGGCGATACTTATCATAGAAAGCCTGATATTGATGGCAATCGTAATGATATTATCGCTGGTCAAAAGCTATATGAATATTCTGGACAGGAGGAAGGAAGCGGATAAGGTCCGCGTCCTGAACTCAAATGTCAATGAGATGCATGAGAAGAGGCTGAACCGCGAGCTGGTCATGCAGAATTATCTTGCGGATAAGAATGCCAGACTTCTGGAACGTGAAAATATAAGCAGAAATATACATAACAGCGTCGGTCATTCGATAACGGCGGCGATCATGACGCTGGATGCGGCGGATATGCTTTATGATGTGAAGCCGGACGAGGCGAGGAAGCGTATGAATGATGCGAATGAAAGGATACGCGGAAGCCTTGAATCCATAAGAAGAGCTGTACGAACTCTGGATGATGCTGAGGGAACCGTGCCAATATCGGACCTTAAGGCTGCAACAGTAGGAATAGTTGATGATTTCAAGATGGACACCGAGCGCAGAGTTGATATACTGGATGACCTTGTTCCTGAGACTCAGGTTCCGAAGGAGCATGTTGAGTTCCTGACGGGCGCTTTGGAGGAGTTCCTGACAAATGGTGTGAAGCACGGAAATGCAACCGAATTCATAGTGATGCTTTCCGGTGATTCGGCTCACATCAAGCTTGAGGTTAAGGATAATGGCAGGAGTGATTTCGGAGAAACGAATCGGGAGAGCCGTATAGAAAAGGGCTTTGGCGTTAAGAAGATAATCTCCTACGCTGAACGCTGCGGAGGAAAGGCCTTCTTTGACAACAGCGAATATGGTTTCAGGTCGGCAGTGGAGCTGCCGATATTGCAATAGAAAGGGCGGACAACAGATATGAATAAGGTACTTCTTGTAGATGATGAGACGATGCTGCTGGACAGCCTTGAGATCATCCTCTCACTGAATAATATGGAAATAGTCGGCAAGGCACATGATGGAAATGAAGCCCTTGCGATACTTAAAGATACAAGCTGCGAGCTGGCACTGGTGGACCTCAACATGAAGGGGATGGGCGGTATCGAGCTGATCGGTCATATGAAGAAGCTCTATCCTTCCATTAAGATACTTGTCCTCACAACCTTCTATGATGATAAAAATATCACTGATGCAATCAGCAACGGCGCAGACGGTTATCTCTTAAAGGACAGCGGCAAGGACGCCATTCTCGGCGCAGTGGGTCAGATAATGGGAGGAAATACAGTCTTAGACCAGAAGGTTATGCAGAGACTTTCAAGTCTTGTTGCCGCAAATATGAATAAGAGTGCAGGCACCGGAGCTGCTGACAGCTCTGCGGTGAAGAGTGTAGAAGGCGCGGAGAATGATAAGGTATCGATTCTCGATGCAGCCTACGGAGAGCTTACCGAAAGAGAAAAAGAGATTGCAGGACTTATCGCCGACGGCCTTTCAAATCGCCAGATCGCCGACAAGCTCTATATCTCAGAAGGTACTGTGAAGAATTATATTTCCAGTATCTATGATAAGACAGGGATACATGATAGAGTTAAACTTGCGGTTGCACTGAAATAATGAATTGAGATACGTGTAAAGGCAGGCTCATGAGTGTGTATTTTGCTGCAAACGGGTGTGTATATTTTTGCATGTGTTAAAACGTATGTGGGGGAAATGTAATTTATGAACAGTGGGTTATTTGCAAAAATCAGAAAATGGATCATCCGCCTGGCGTGGGTGCCGTTAATCTTCGGTGTTGCGGGCTATCATTTCGTGGGGGATGTTGCTCACGGGACCATGGGCTTCTGGGAGGCAGTCTACGCGACGATAGCACTGTATTTTATGAATCCGGACAGTGATATCAGTAATATTTATGTGCTTGCGGCAAAATATACGTCCTTCCTTGTGGTTGCAGACGTTATGTTTGCTGTATTTGAGGCGATGCATAATTCCTTCAAGCATCTTATCTCGAACCGTTTTGCGGATTCGACGGCGGTCTATACCGACAACGAGGACTGGGGCAGAGTTATTGCGGATTACTGGAATCACAGCTATTTCGGGGAAGAGGACAGGCACCCGGACAGGCTTGAGCGTGCGAAGAATCATATCATCATGTTTGAGGATGATATGAAGAATCTTGAAGTTTATAATCGCTGCCGTAAATACCTGAGGGACAGGCATACATATATCATGCTCAACAATACGGATCCGTTCCTTGTGAAAGAGCTGGATGATCAGTATCTCCATTATTTTAACATTTACGAGCTGATGGCCAGAAAATACTGGAAGGATTATGACCTCTACGAGGTTATGACGAGCGGCAACAAAGCGGTCTGTAAGATAGCCATCACTGATTTTGGCAAGGCCGGTGAGGCGCTTTTCAGATACGGATATATCAATAATGTTTACACCTCGACGCAGCAGATAGAGTATCATATCTGGGGTGCATCATTGCATCAGAAGAAGCTGCTTATGGATATCAATAAGCAGGTAAGAACGATCGAGGGCTGCGATAATATCATCTGCCATGACAACGATCCGCTGGATGATATAGATGTGCTGAAAGATATGTCGCGCATCATTATCTCGATGGCGGACGACAGGGAACTGCTGCAGGAGCTGTTCCACAGCAGAGTTGAAGGTGATATTTATTACTTCAGCAACAGAGATGTTTTGATGGATGATATTTATAAGAAGAAGGTTATCAGCTTCGGACATATAAAGGATATACTCACGGAGGAATACCTTCGCCAGGATCTGCTGTCACGTCAGGGCATGCTCTTCAATTATGATTACAGCCTCAGGATCAGCGGCCGAAATGCAGGTAGTGATTATGAGGAGAAGATGAAGAGTGAGTGGGCGAAGCTGGACGGTTTCGTCAAGGGCTCAAATCTTGCGCGTGCGGATCATTACTGGATAGAGAAGAAGCTTCTTGATGAGGGCAAGGCTGACATCAGAGAGGTTACGATAATTGAGCATAACAGATGGTGCAGATATCATATCATCAACCGCTGGGTATTTGGCGAGGAGAAGGACAGAGAGAAGGGCCTGCATCCGCTTCTGGTTCCTTTCGATGAGCTGTCGAAGGAGGAGCAGGATAAGGATGATGTTTACGATCCGAAGATAAAGGAAGAGATAGAGAAGCTGATCTAAATATAATACGAGCGTGAGCTTTGGATAATATCCGGGAACCGGATCGTTCTGCCGGAAAAAATCGATAGACATGACCGCAGTCATATGACCGTAATATGGAAAATATGACCGCGGTCACTTTTATGTCCGCAGGAGTGATGGTAACATTCAGGTTACAAGATAGAAATGATCGGAAATAATGGACGCAAAAAACCGATATGAGGATACCTGCTAAAACAATGATTTGCTCGGGGCCGGGCGGGAAGGAAGAGTATATTATGAAGAGAAAAAGAATTATAGGGATCATGGTTGTAACACTTCTGCTGGCAGCTATGGTCACAGGCTGCAGCAAATACAGATCAAAATATTTCGCAGTTGGATTCGCACATACAAATACCTCGGGAACGGCTTTGATGAGTTTTTACAAGTTTGACGGCAGGATGGTATTTACGCTTAAAAACAAGCAGGACGGAGTGATCGAATATAACGGCGAACTTATGAAGGGAAGCCTGACGGTATATTACGATTGCGACGGCAGCAAGGTGGAGCTCTTTAAGCTGAGCGCCGGTGAGTCGGTAAACTCAAAGCTGGAGAATCTTCCGAAGGGTGAGATGTATATAATCGTGGATACCGATGGCGAATGCGAGAACGGTGATATAGAGTTCAGGGTTAAGAAGAAATAAGGAGGAAGGGTAGAGATGAAAAGTCGTCTGTCTGCCGGGAAATACATAAAAAATAACAAGAAGGCATGCTTTGTACTGATAATCGCGCTGGCGCTGACCTTTATGGCGATGTATATCATTGCATTTACGCTGTATACATCCGTTGAAAGCTTCAAGCCGGTATGCCTTGAGATGCCGAAGAAGATATCTTACGTATCTCTGTCTTACGAATCCTTCGGGATAACAGAGGATAAATATGAAGATGGTGTGGAAATGGCAAGAGCATATAAAGCGGCAAGAGATAAGCTGATGGAGGATCTCAAGGCTCACGAGGGAATAGAGGATGCTTTCTTCACTCAGGTGCTCAATGCTAACTACAACGGTGTCATAGGTGGAATAGGCTATGAATTTCCTCTTGTTGAGATCGACAGGATACAGCCGATACTTGATCATATGGATGCCAAGCTTGTTTCCGGAAGATTACCGGAGGGTAATGGCGAGGTGCTTATAGATGAGACCATCATGAAGAATGAAGGCATTCAGGTCGGTGACTGGTTTATGGAAAATGCCTATGGTCAGGTATTTAAAGTAGTCGGAATGCTTTCTTCAGACACCATGTTCTGCATCGGAACACCGAATGGTAATTATAACTGCGGCTGGTACATAACCATCCTCTGTGATAAAGATACAGCGAGATTCAGCAAGCTGGCTGAGGAATTAGGAATAACAATAACTTCTGAGGATGATATAGATGATATCGATGATTATCACAGGCTGTATAAAGATAATGTCAAAGGTGATATTGAATCAATAATAAATATCATAGTGATCGCTGTAATGATATTTCTCATGATCTCGATACTGGTTGCTTACGTTTCCTTTATGAGAAACCGTGTCAATGAGTATTGCCTCTACGCTTCACTCGGCTATTCGAGAAAAGAGATATATGGAATGATAATGAGAGAGATGATCATCATGTTCCTGGCGGGAATACTGATCGGGGCGGTCCTGACAGTCGGAGTCATGAGTACATTTGAGGTGCTGATCATAGAACCTATGGGGCTTATTTCAAAATGGATCATGACGGATCATCTGATAAGGATACTAAGTGCATTCGCGATAATCATAGGAATGCTGCAGATCCCGATCCTTGTTTCAATATACAAGATCAGGACGATAGATATGATGGAGGATTAAGAGATGTTTGAAGTTAAAAATATAAGCATGATCTACGATATGAATACAGATGAAAAGCTTTATGCTCTGAACGGCTTTGATCTTAAGCTTCCGGACAAGGGACTTGTCGGGATCATAGGACCGTCGGGCAGCGGCAAGAGTACTTTGATGTACTGCCTTTCATCTCTGAAAAAGCCTACAGAGGGCGAGGTCATCTATAACGGCAAGGATATCAGTTCGATATCAAATAAGGAGAGAGAAATGCTCCGCAGGAATGAATTCGGCTTTGTATTTCAGAAGCATTATCTGGTGCCTTACATGAATGCTCTGGACAATGTTCTTGTGGCATCAAATACAAAGGACAAGGCTGCTGTGGATAAGGCTAAGGAGAATCTTGCGAGCCTCGGTCTTAAGGAGAGAGAATTCAGGAAGAAACCGGCTAAGCTTTCGGGCGGCCAGTGCCAGAGAGTTGCGATAGCAAGAGCTATGAGTAATGATCCGAAGGTGCTTTTTGCCGACGAGCCGACAGCGTCTCTCGATCATGAGAATGCCTTTAATGTAATGAATATACTCAAGAAATACTCAGAGGACAGACTGGTGCTTGTTGTTACCCACGACAGAAGTATCCTTACGGATGTAGATATGCTGATCGAGATGTGGGACGGAACAATCAGTAACACACACGAATTATAGAAGACCCCGGAAGTCTAAGAAAGGAAAAAGGATATGAAACCTTTATCGGCGGGATATTATATAAAAAATAATAAAGGAAGAGCGGCCATCATAATCTTTATGATGTTCCTTACAAGCTTTATCTTCATCGGCGGAAATTATGTCCAGAGCCTCTGGTGGTACTGGGAAAAGGCAGAAGATTACAGCGATAAAATGGTCATGGTAAGCTGTATTCCGACAGACGAGGAAGGCAGGGATTTCGAAAGCTTTAAGCAGGATGTAATGGCGGACGAAAAGCTCACTGTCCTGGGGCGTACCGGTCTTGGCTTTGGCGGAAAACAGTGGGTCTCGACACTTGGTTTCAAGATGGGAGCATATACGCAGGTTTACAATTCTGCTGAGGACCTGAAGGCTGCCTTTGATATATACGGAATAGAATGCGACTACAGTAATCTTAAGGACTGCAGCGTTGTAATGAGCGAGGCCTATGCAAAGAATGTTGGATATAAGCTGGGAGATGTTATCGACAAGGCCTATACACTGGATGCGCTTATCGATGACGACAGCTTTATGATGTTCTATATTTACGAGGTCGAGCCGGAGGATTTCTACAGACTCAATATCCTCAGTGATGAGATGTCGGGCGAAGAGCTCTACAACTATGTTGAAAATATAAGAGCCGGCAGAAAGATGGATATAGATCCACGTATCAGAGATGAGATCGAATCGGAGATGGGAGTGGCCAAGGTCATATTCTTTGCGGCGCTTATAGTAGTTTCGGTGATGCTTGCCGTAACTCTCAATTCGGTTGTGACCGGCCAGTACATCAAGAGATATTATGAGTTCGGTATTTACAAGGCTCTCGGTATCTCGAGAAGAAAGATCAAGAGAAAGATAGCACGTGAAATACTTCTGATGGACCTTATCGCGCTTGTTATCGGAATCGGCGTGAACCTCGGACTGGAGTATATCCTGAACGAGCTTGTATATAAACCTAAGGGAGAGTTCCTTCCATACTGTTCCGGAATAGCGATCTTCGGAATCGCATTATCAAACCTTATGGTCGTGCTCCCGATGATCTTCTTCAAGGGCAGGAAGATGTGCAAAATCGATGTAACGGAATTCTAAAATAAAAATAAGCCTCTTATTCTGCTGGCAGATAAGAGGCTTATTTTTTGATATTTATGCTACATCATCTCTAAGATCGTATTGACCATCAGGTCGTTCTGCTTAGGATTCATAAAGCAGAAGCGGACGTATTTGTTACTGAGACCGGTGATGTCATCGCACTTTCTTATGATGACGCCGCGCTGCTTGCAGTGGTCAAATACATCTGAAGCAGTTACATCATCCTTCAGTATCTTCATCAGCATGAAGTTTGCGTCCGGACGAACAAGGCGGATGGTCTTGCAGGTTGACATTGCAAGATAAACAAGTGAACGCTCGGTATGCATCATACTCTTTGATTCTTCGATGTATCCGGCGTCGCGGAGCATTACCGCGCCGGCGATAGCCGAAAGAGCTGAGATGCCGGACTCGCTTGAAGCCATTCTCGCAAGCTGCATATATTCCGGATTGTTCATTATCGCATAAGCTATCCTGAGCCCCGGTACCGCAAAGAACTTGGTTACGCTGCGGAGGACCGCAAGGCGGCTGTATTTGTCGGTCAGAGGGATAGCGGTATAATCCTTCTCGTTATCGATGAATTCGATATACATCTCATCTACTACAAGGAAGATGCCCAGGCTGTCGCAGGCCTTAGCGATCTCTTCGATGTCGTCTCGCTCGAGCTTCTTCGAGGTCGGATTGTTTGGATTGCCGATGATCAGCATATCGTAAGACGAATCAAGCTTGCCGAGGAAATCTACGATGTCGAGAGTATAATCAGCTTCTTCATCAAGGAAGTAATACTCGGTCTTGCAGCCGTAAGCCTTGAGAGCCTTCTCGTAGCCCATGCTTCCCGGAACAATGACAAGTGCCTTCTTAGGCATGATGAGTGCCGTGAGAAGCTTGATCAGATCGACTGAACCGCTGCCGAGGATGACTCTGTCCTCTGTTGAGGAAACGTATTCGGAAATAGCGGTCCTGAGGTTGCCGTAGTAGGCTTCAGGATAGTTATAAACCGAAGAAATATTATTTGCCAGGGCAGTCCTTACGGTCTCGGGTATGCCGAGAGGGTTTACATTTGTGTCGAAATGAACGGTATCATATTGTTTGATCCTTAAAGGTGTCTTAGCCATTGTCATACTCCCATATTACAGATCATCCGTGTACTGGATGGTCTCTTAAACACTTATCAATAATCAATAGATTGCGTTGCAAACGTGAAAGTCTTTTGCTATAATATAACAGATTGTTGTTTGGTATTACATGCTGATATTTTACAACAAGTATCAGCCTAATATCAAGAGTCAATTGAGTTTTTTGGAAAAGTGCGGAGGCCGGAAATGAAGGCAATCGTTGAGCAGTATGCCAAGGGTGAATTCAGAGTTGACAGACCCCTTGTTGCCATCTCAGAGGAATGCTTCAAACTGAATATAGAAGCAGGTACGACCTATGAAGGAAGCTTCAGTGTCGAGAGCAAGAATGATATACCTATCAAGGGAATGGTCTATGACAGCAGATATCTTCTCAGATTTGAGACACATTCCTTTGTGAGCAGGAGATTCGATGTGAGATTCTCCTTCAATGCGACTTGTCTGGAGGCCGGACAGACCTTCCGCGGACATATCAATGTCATTACGGACGGCGGGGAGTTCAGGATCCCTTACGACATCAGCATCGTTATGCCATATGTAAAATATCATGACGACAAGATCGATGATCTCTTTAAGTTCGCGGCGCTTGCCGAGAGAAGCTGGAAGGAAGCGGTAAGGCTCTTCACCACAGGCGAGTTCAGACGCACCTTTATAGATAATGACAATCATACAAGACAGATATATGAAAGCTTACTTGCAAGCCGTTCTGTAGATCAGGCGATGGAAGAGTTCCTCGTTATGATCCACAAGAAGAGAACGGTTACTCTTACTGTGTCAAGACAGGAGATCGATACCCACATGCCTGAGGAGATGTCTCAGATCACAGTGGAGATCAATAAGAATACCTGGGGCTATACCATGTCTGAGATCAGCAGCAATGCTGAATTCATCATCCCGGGAAAGAAGACTATTTCAGAGGATGACTTCACAGGAAATATCTGTGAGCTTCCTGTTTATATATCGCCTGAGCATGTTCCGGAAGGAGAGAACCGCGGCAAGCTCATTATTGAAAATATTTACCAGAGGATCGAGGTGGATATCCATCTTACCAAGCCTCAGAGAGATCGTCCTGACAGAGAGGACAGAAACAAGAAGCGCCTGAATAAATCAAGCAATATCAAGCTGATGCAGGCATATCTTGATTTCAGAATGGAGAGAATAGGTCTGAACGAATATGTCAGCTCATCTATCGATGCGCTGAAGACTCTTGTGGAGCTTGAGCCGGAAGAGGATATGTACAGACTGGGCATCATGCATATGAATATCCTTGCGGGAGACCTTGCAAAGGTTGAGCAGGAGTTCCTTCGTATCGAGGCGGATGTTGACAGAAACCTTATGAGCAATCAGCAGAGATGCTACTACAGCTACCTTCGTTCAATGGTACTTAAGGATGAGGAGACCATCGAGAAGACCGCAAATATGATCAGGCGCAACTTCCGTACGCAGGAGCCGAAGATGTTCTATTTCTGGCTTCTTCTTTTCGTGGATGAAGAGATGTCCTCGGACAGCAGCGCCCTTTATCGTGAGCTTTCTGAAATGTATGAAGAGGGCGAGAACAGCCCGATCATATATTTTGAACTGTGCGAGATATTCAATGCCAATCCACTTCTCTTAAAGAAGCTGACTCCTTTCGAGATAACAGCTATCAAGTGGGGCATCAGACATAAATTCATCTCTGACGAGGTTCAGAGCGAGTTCGTTAAGCTGGCAGGAAAGAATGCAGACTTCAACCAGCAGATATTTGATGTGCTTAAGCAGGTTTATGATAAGAACGAGAACCAGCTTAAGAAGGAACGTATCCTCAGAAACGGTATGGATGAGTTCCAGAAGTTCTCAAGACATGAGAAGAAGGACAAGGATAAGGCTCCTGAGGACGTGATCCTTGCAGACGGACTTAAGGGCAAGAAGGGTGACTTCGAGAGTGACCTGTCCGATGAGTTCGGAATCTCCTTTGAGGACGACAGTGAGGAAAAGGCTGTTCGCGAGGACGGTGACGTTAAAGCTGAGGACGGACAGGAGTCTCCGGCAAAAGAAAAGAAGACTCTTGATAAGGCGGTCAGTGCCACAAAGTATTCCGGAGAGATAAGCTCAGCGGCTGATTTTGCAGAGCATTATCATTCTGAGGGAACTCCTGAGGAGCATACCGCAAGCACTGAGAATTATATGCGCCGCGAGCAGGAGAACGAAGAGGTTCTTCGAAGCCTCTGCTCTATGCTTATTTCCGCAAATAAGCTTGATCACAAGTATCACCGTTTCTACAAGGCGGCAGTACTTAAGTCAATGAAGTTTATCGGACTGAACGAGTGCTATATCAGAAGTATGAATCATTCAAGATATGATCTGATACCGGCTTCAGTTCTGATGTACCTTAATTACAAGAACACCCTTAATGAGGAGGAGCTTGCATATCTCTATGCAAACGTAATCTTCAACAAGGCTGAGCATATGAAGATCTACCATGAATACGCTCCGACCATGGAGGACTTCATGGAAAATATGATCATCAAGGGCAAGGTTAATGATGACCTTACCGTTATTTACGACGAATTCCTTGAGCCGGAGAGCGTCAGCTCCCTCTTCGCAGGCAAGCTGATAAATATCATCTTCAGGCGCAAGATCGTCTGCCTCAATAAGAACGTGAGAGCCGTTATCGTTACTCACGAGGAGCTCCGCAGCGAGGAGAGGATCCCTCTCGTAAACGGCGAGGCTTATGTGGAGATACTTTCGGACGGCGCTTCGATCATATTTGAGGATAAGTCGGGCAACCGCTACGCAGGCTCTATCCCTTATCACTTTGAGAGGATAGTTGATGAGAAGGCTTATATGCATATCTGCCGCGAATACAGCCCGAGGGACTACCGCGTGCTCCTCTTCAATTACAAGAGCATCGGCGAGTTCACCTACAAGAATGCCAAGGAGGTAAATGCCGCCAGAGAGATCATCAACTGCGACGAGATCTCTTATCACTACAAGCAGCAGGCGTGTATGAACATCATCGAGTATTACCATGAGAATCTGGATACCGATGTTCTCAGAAAATACCTCAACAGGCTTGATATCGAATACCTGACACATGCAAATACAAGCACCATCATTTCATACCTCATCGATATGAATATGTATGACAAGGCCTTCCAGGCAGTTAAGCTTTACGGCTTCAACGAGCTTGAGATCGATGAGCTTTACAGACTTGCAGATTACGGTGTTAAGGATTCGGACGGCTTCATCAATGAAGACCTTATGAGTATCTGTCTCAACCTTTACAAGACAGGTACCGTAAATGCAAATATACTTTCATACATCATCAATCATTTTAACGGCAGTATCGACGAGCTTGCAGCGCTCTTCAAGCTTGCCAAGGACAGGGTTACAGACGTTACCCTTCTTGCAGAAAATACACTTGCCCAGATGATGTTCGTGAAGGGCTATCTGGAATACATATACGATATATTTGCCACCTACTATTCCGGCAGGAGCAGAGGACTTGTGGTCAAGGCCTTCCTCAGGATGGTTGCATATAATTATCTGATAAATGATATCCAGGTACCGAATTATATATTTGAGTGCATGTACCATGAGATCATCAAGGAAAATATAGATGATGAGATATCCAAGATGGCGCTCCTGCTCTTCTTCAGCAGACTGGAGAGATTCACGGACGACCAGAAGGTATGGATAGCAGATACTGTAGAGAAGTTCATGGATGCAGGAAAGTGCCTGCCATTCTACAAGAGCTTCGCGAAGTTCATCAGACTTCCACAGGATATCTTCCTCAAAACTTATCTTGTTTACAAGTCAGAGGATGATGATCAGGTATTTGTAAACTACAGCTTCGATACAGGCTCAAGGACCAAGGTTGCGACCAAGAACCAGCGTATGGAGGAGGTTGTTCCGGGCGTCTATGTTATGGAATTCGTTGTATTCCATGGAGAGAGACTGGTTTACGAGATCGAAGGAAAGGGCAATGGTAAGGCTAAGATCGTTGAAAGCGAGAGCCTTAAGACCAAGTCCTACGGAAGCAAATACAAGAACCGTTTCGAGACTATCAACAGTATGCTTGTCAAGCAGGAGATGCGTGAGGACAGAGAGCTGCTGGAGGACCTCGATGTGTATATAAATACACTGCATTTGTTTGAAGAAAACCTTAGCGTGCTTTAGAAGGATGCAACGAAATGCAGAGACAGACAGATGACTGCTTGCGGGCAGATGTCTGTATATGCGTTTCGGTATATCCGGCTTTGCCGGATATCGTCGAACATAAGCACCGCAGGTGCGACTGACGACGCAGTCGACAGGTTCGGCGGTTGCATCCTTTGATGGCGAGATGGCGGGTTTGATGACTGCATCATTCGACAATAGAATTAGGAGAAACAGTAATGGCGGAAGCGTTTTACATCGGAATGGATCTCTGCACAGACTTTACGCAGATGAGTTATTACAACGACATCAAGCGTGAACCGGAGTCCATCAGCCAACTTAATAACAAGGAAACCTACATGATGCCGAATATCCTTTTCTACAGCAGGGATACGGAGCACTGGTATGTGGGCGGTGAGGCTTCCGAGGCCAGATTCAGTGAGGACGGTATCATAGTCGACGGACTCTTCGAGAACCTCTTCAATACTGAACCGATAGAGATCGCAGGAAAGCAGTATACCTACAAAGAGCTTTTCCTTATGATGATAAAGCTTCATGTCGATTCCTTCCTTTACAGATATGAGCAGGCTACGGTCAGGAAGCTGGTCATCAGTATTCCCGAATACAACAGGGATATCCACAAGATACTGTCGGAGCTCTATACCATCATGGAGGTTCCGGAGGAAGCGATAGAGATCACGAGCCATATGGACAGCGGACTCTACTATATCTTCAATCAGGAGCAGGACCTCTGGGTCAACAGCGTTGCGCTCTTTGATTATAATGCCGACGGCCTGAACTATTACAGGATAGATATCACGAGGAGCAGGAAACCGGAGATAATCACCGTGATCCATGAGGATTATTCGAGCCAGATGAGTCTGGCAAAATACGGTACCGATACCTTCTCGATGGACAACGATTTCGCAAGGATAGCGGATTACGAGGTTAAGGAAGCTTATATCTCATCTGTATTTCTTACAGGAATAGGCTTCTCGAATAAATGGATGAAGAAGTCCACGAATGTGCTCTGCCAGGGCAGACGTGTATTTGTGGGACAGAATATTTACACCAAGGGCGCCTGCTACAGGGCTGTCGGAGGTGAGTACAAGGATTTCTATGAGAGATTCTTCATAGAGACCAAGGAAAATGTGCTTTTCGATGTCGGAATATCTCTCGGTGACGAGAAGGAGACCTTCGTTCCGATAGCAGAGGGCGGAAAGCAGTGGTACAATACCCACGGTCATATCGAGGTAATACTTGATGACACGGACAGGGTGACACTTGTCTACAGGGGCAGACATACCGGCGAGGAGGCGCGTGAGACCGTGAAGATCCACGGCATACCGAAGCGCCCGAACAAGACGACCAAGCTTCACATCTCGGTGGAATACGACAATCCGACCGATGGTGCAGTTATAATAAAGGACATGGGATTCGGAAAACTGTTCCCGACTACCAACAAGATATACAGGAAGGAATTCAGTATCAAGGATCTGTAAGAACAGGATTAACATATGTCTAAGATAATAGTTTGTACAACTAAAAAAGCGAGTGTTCCTTTCACTTTCCTGAATACGAAGGTGGAGATCTATACCTATGAGGAGCTGTGTTTTTACATTTACAACAATACGGTCCTCATCAGCCGTTCTTCCCTTTCGGAGAAGCTTTTTGACTGGATCAGGACTGAGCTCGACATGCCGGTGCTCGCTGACAGACTGACAGGTCTTGCAAACAAGACCGCCTACGCTCAGGATCTTCTGCTTGAAATCCTTTCCTCAGGCAATTATTATACTCAGGAAGAGGTCAAGGTCTACGCAGAGGCATGGCAGAAATACAAGAAGCTTTCGCCTGTGCAGAGGATGAAGCTTAAGGCTGATGGCTATCTGGGCTACAGAAGGTACATCAAGGCGGCGAACATTTATGATGATATGATCGCTATGGCGGACGAGATAGATAACGGTCCGTTCCTCGGAAACGTCTATCATAACAGAGCCGTCGCAGCTGCCAGCAATTTCGATATGGAGATCGCAAAGGAGTATTTCCAGAAGGCTTATGAGCTGAATGGTAATCCGGAGTCGCGTAAGGGGTATTTCTTTATAGTCGCAATGACTGAGGATACCGAGACCCTCCGCCAGGAAATACATCGCAGTGATATAGAAGACGAAGAGGCTTACTTCGAAGAGATCATGCTTGAGATCGGTGACAGTAAGGATGACGTCAGGGAGATGACGATCTTCGCGATGCTGCAGCGAGCCGTCTACAACAAGTTAAACAAGGACATGAATGACTACGACAAACGTATGGACATCATACTTACCGAGCTGAAGGATAACTTCCGCGAGGAGAGTATATAAATAGATTAGGAGATAAAAAATGAGTGAATTAGGCAAAACCTACAATCCTTCCGAGATTGAAAAGAGACTTTACGACAAATGGGTACAGAAAGGGTATTTCCACGCAGAAGTGGACAGATCAAAGAAACCTTTCACTATCGTGATGCCGCCTCCAAATATCACAGGCCAGCTTCACATGGGACACGCCCTTGACAATACTATGCAGGATATCCTCATCCGTATGAAGAGGATGCAGGGCTACAATGCTCTCTGGCAGCCTGGAACAGACCATGCAGCTATCGCTACAGAGGTTAAGATCACTGAGACACTTAAGGCTCAGGGTATCGACAAGGCTGAACTCGGCAGAGAGAAGTTCCTTGAGAGAGCCTGGGCCTGGCGTAAGGAATACGGTGGACGTATCATCAATCAGCTTAAGTCAATGGGTTCTTCAGCTGACTGGGACAGAGAGCGCTTCACAATGGATGAAGGCAACAACAAGGCCGTAAATACAGTATTTAAGAAGCTCTATGACAAGGGCTGGATATATAAGGGGTCGAGAATAGTTAACTGGTGTCCGGTATGCCAGACCTCTATTTCCGATGCAGAGGTTATCCACGAGGAGCAGGAAGGCCATTTCTGGCACATCAAATATCCTGTTGTCGGCGAGGAAGGCCGCTTTGTTGAGATAGCTACAACACGTCCTGAGACTATGCTGGGAGATACTGCTGTTGCAGTTAATCCTGACGACGAGAGATACAAGGATATCGTTGGCAAGATGCTTATCCTTCCACTCGTAAACAAGGAGATCCCTGTTATCGCAGACAGCTATGTTGATAAGGAATTCGGAACAGGCTGTGTTAAGATCACACCTGCTCACGACCCTAACGATTTCGAGGTTGGTAAGAGACATAACCTTCCTGAGATCAACATCATGAACGATGATGCGACTATCGCAAATATCGGTACAAAATACGACGGAATGGAGCGCTACGAGGCAAGAAAGGCTGTTGTTGCAGACCTTGAGGCACTCGGCCTTCTCGTTAAGATAGAGCCACATACTCATCAGGTTGGTACACATGATCGCTGCAAGACTACGGTTGAGCCTCTTATCAAGCCACAGTGGTTTGTTAAGATGGAGGAGATGGCACGTCCTGCAAAGGAAGCTGTTGTTTCCGGCAAGCTCCGTCTTGTTCCTGAGAGAATGAACAAGGTTTATTACAACTGGCTCGACAATATCCGTGACTGGTGCATCAGCCGTCAGCTCTGGTGGGGCCACAGAATCCCTGCATATTACTGCCAGGACTGCGGTGAGACAGTAGTTGATTTTGAAGCACCACATACCTGCCCTAAGTGCGGCGGTGCACATTTCAAGCAGGACGAGGATACACTTGATACCTGGTTCTCATCAGCACTCTGGCCATTCTCAACAGTTGGCTGGCCTGATACTGATTCGGAGGATTACAAGTATTTCTTCCCTACAGACGTGCTTGTAACAGGCTATGACATCATCTTCTTCTGGGTTATCAGAATGGTATTTTCTTCTCTTGAGCAGACCGGAGAGCTTCCTTTCCATACAGTTCTCTTCCACGGTCTTGTAAGAGATGACCAGGGACGTAAGATGAGTAAGTCTCTCGGCAACGGTATCGATCCGCTTGAGGTTATCGAGAAATACGGTGCAGACGCACTCCGTTTCACACTTATCACCGGAAATGCGCCTGGTAACGATATGCGTTTCTACTGGGAGAGAGTTGAGGCAAGCCGTAACTTCGCAAATAAGATCTGGAACGCTTCACGTTTCATCATGA
The DNA here is from genome assembly GCA_017430325.1 of Eubacterium sp. GTDB lineage: Bacteria > Bacillota > Clostridia > Lachnospirales > Lachnospiraceae > Eubacterium_Q. The sequence continues at coordinate 23,446 of JAFRNE010000022.1, read as the reverse complement.
TGAACGAGGAGAACGGTGCTGCTGACATCTCTAAGGTTACAATTGACGACCTTACAACAGTTGATAAGTGGATCATCAGCAAGATGAACACACTTGTTAAGGATGTTACCGACAATATGGAGAAATACGAGCTCGGTATTGCCGCTGACAAGATATATAACTTCCTCTGGGAGGAATTCTGCGACTGGTACATCGAGATGGTTAAGCCTCGTCTCTGGGATGAGAAGGGCGAGACAAGAGCAGCGGCTCTTTACACTCTCAAGACAGTTCTTGCAAACTGCCTGAAGCTGCTCCATCCATATATGCCATTCGTAACAGAAGAGATCTACTGCACACTTACAGGTGAAGAGTCAGTTATGATCGCTGACTGGCCTGTATATAAGGATGAGTGGAACTTCGCTGCTGAGGAGATGGACATCGACGTTATCAAGGAAGCAGTACGTGGTGTAAGAAATATCCGTACAGAGATGAACGTTCCACCAAGCAGAAAGGCAAATACCTTCGTAGTTTCAGAGAAGGCAGAGATCAGAAAGATCTTCGAGGAGAGCGAGAGCATCTTCGAGAAGCTTGCTTATTCAGACAAGGTTGCTGTTCAGGCTGACAAGACCGGTATCGAGGATTCGGCTGTATCGGTAGTCATCCATGACGCAGTTATCTATATACCATTTGCAGAACTTGTCGATATCGACAAGGAGCTTGAAAGACTTGGCAAGGAAAAGGCTCGTCTTGAAGGCGAGATCAAGAGAGGCGAGGGCATGCTCTCTAACGAGCGCTTCATCTCTAAGGCACCGGCCGCTAAGGTTGAGGAAGAGAAAGCCAAGCTGCAGAAGTATAAGGAGACTTACGCACAGGTATTGGAGCGTATTGAATCTTTAAAATAATTATCTCTCACGAATCGGAGTAGTGATCAAAGGAAGAATCAACATGAGTAAAGAACGGTCATTAAAACGTGAAATTAAATACCTTTTAATAGTTCCGATGGTTTTGGCGCTGCTTCTTCTGGTGGTCGTATTTATCACCATGGGCTTCGGAAGCAAGGAAAGCTATATCGCGATAGGCATCATACTTTTGTATGCGCTGATCGTGACGATAGCCTATCTTAAGCTGCGCCCGATGCTCAATGCGACGCTTGTGGATTATGCTCTTGAACAGGGTAAGATACAGAAGGAGCTGCTCAAGAATCTTGCGGTTCCTTATGCGATCCTTGATACAACGGGCAGGATACTCTGGGCCAACAGAATGTTCAGAAACAATATCTGCAACGGCGAGAAGCATGTGAAGAAGAGACTGGAATATTATTTCCCTGAGCTGACAGATGATGTTTTCCAGGGCGTAGATAATATTTCCATGGAGATCCCGTTCGGAGATAAGATCTATGAAGCGCTTATCAAGCGAGTTGATCTGACAAGGGTATTTAACAGGGATGCTGAGGAGAAGAAGAGCGACGACATCGTTATCGCTTTCTACCTCTTCGATGTGACCGATCTTAAGAGATATATGCAGGAAAATGCTGACCAGAAGCTGATCGCAGGACTTCTCTACATCGACAACTATGATGAAGTTATGGACAGCACCGAGGAGGTTAAGCATTCGATCCTCAACGCTCTTGTTGACAGGAAGATCAATATGTACCTGTCAAATATCGATGCGATAACCAAGAGACTTGAGAATGACAAGTATTTCTTCGTATTCAGGCAGAAATACATGCAGACTCTGAAGGACGACAAGTTCTCTCTGATCGACGAGATCAAGAATATAAATGTAGGAAACGAGATTCCGGTTACTCTTAGTATGGGTATCGGAAGCGGTACAGATTCCTTTGCGGACTGCTATGAATATGCAAAGGTTGCCATCGGACTTGCACTGGGACGTGGCGGTGACCAGGTTGCTCTGAAATACGGCGACAAGGTTACTTACTACGGTGGTAAGAGTGCCGGAACCGAGAAGACTACGAGAGTTAAGGCGAGAGTTAAGGCTCAGGCCTTCGAAGAGCTTCTTGCAAGCAAGGACAAGGTTATCATTATGGCTCACCAGAGACCGGATGCGGATGCATTTGGTTCGGCAGTGGGTATTTACAGACTTGTTACCACTCTCGGCAAGAAGGGTTATATCGTTCTGAATGAGGTTACTTCGGCTATCAGACCGGTGGTCAACAGCTTCAAGTCAGGCGGTTCCTACAATGAACTGATAATAACAAGCCAGCAGGCTATAAATATGGTGGATGACGATACTATGCTCGTTGTCTGCGATGTTAACAGACCAAGTATCACAGAGTGCGAAGAGCTTATTACACTCTGCAAGACTGTGGTTGTATTTGACCATCACAGACAGTCGAATGAGGCCATCACAAATGCAACTCTTTCTTATATAGAGCCATTTGCGTCATCAGCTTGTGAGATGATCACGGAAATGTTCCAGTATATCAGTGTTAAGCCAAGAATGAAATCAGTCGAGGCAGACGCTATGTATGCGGGAATACTTATAGATACGGACAATTTCCTTAACAAGACAGGTGTGAGAACCTTCGAGGCAGCTTCTTACCTCAGAAAGAACGGCGCAGATGTCGTTCGTGTAAGAAAGATGTTCAGAAGCGGTATCGACGAGCTTAAGGAAAGAGCCCAGGGAATCAGCAATGCGGAAGTATTTATGAATGTATTTGCGCTTTCGTATATTACGGCTGATCCAAACAGTACCGAAGCGCCGACAGTCCCGGTTGCAAAGGTTGCCAACGAGCTTCTGAATGTGGATGGTATCAAGGCTTCCTTTGTTGTGACTGAGTCAAACGGCATTCTCTATGTATCGGCAAGATCCATCGGAGATGTGAATGTCCAGATCGTTATGGAGCGTTTCGGCGGCGGCGGACACGCAAATATCGCAGGAGTGCAGCTTAAGAATGTGGCCAGAGAGGACTTCTTCGCTGAGCTTAAGGGCGTGCTTTCTGAGATGTATACGGAAGGAGATATTTAAAAATGAAGGTTATTCTTATTCAGGATGTTAAGGCTCTCGGTAAAAAGGGAGAGATAGTTGAGATAAATGACGGTTATGCAAGGAATTTCGTGCTTCCTAAGAAGCTCGGTATCGAAGCTACACCTAAGAACATGAACGATCTTAAGCTTCAGAAGCAGAATGATGCCAAGGTTGCAGCTGAGAATCTTGCAGAAGCAAAGGCTATGGCTGAGACCCTTTCAAAGCTTACGGTAAATACAAAGGTTAAGGTAGGCGAAGGCGGCAAGACCTTTGGTTCGGTTTCTTCAAAGGAGATCTCTGATGAGCTTGCAAAGCAGCACAACATCAAGATCGATAAGAAGAAGATCGTGCTTAAGGATGCGATCAAGGCTGTCGGAAGCTATACAGTATCAGTTAAGCTTCACCCTGAAGTAACAGGCGAGCTTAAGGTTAAGGTTGAGGGAATGTAATTTTATGGATGGATTCTACCCGCAGGATGGGGAAGAGATAAATGAATATGTGGATATAAACGCCGTATTTAACAATGACGGCGTTTCTTCTGATGCGGCAGCGGACGGCTCGTTTGATGCGGCAGGACCTGCAGTTGTACCGGCCGGAGGAGGCTATGGATACAGTGCTTCTGAGGATTCCGGCGCAGGTTCGTATGTCAGTGCATCATCAGGCAGCAAGAAGAATGACCTCTCACAGACAGTAAGAAGAGTCATGCCCCATGATACAAATGCCGAGAAGGCGGTTGTGGGCTCGATGATCATGGACAGAGAGGTTATCGCGGATCTGGCGGATATGCTGCTTCCGGATGATTTCTACAACGCTTCCTTCGGTGCGGTATTCGAGGCTATATGCGAGCTGTATTCAGCAAAGAGAATGGTGGATATCGTCACTTTGATGGACTGTCTCAAGAAGAAAAATATGCCTGAAGAGATAAATAATGTTATCTTCCTGGGCGACCTTGTCAATTCGGTTCCTACTGCGGTAAATGCAAAGCAGTACGGCGAGATCGTAAGGGACAAGGCGATACTCAGAAGGCTTATCAAGCTTACTGATGATATCTCCAAGGAATGCTATATGCAGCAGGACCTTGTTGAAAATATACTTGACCGCGCTGAGCAGAATGTATTTAAGCTTGCTCAGACAAGAAACGGTTATACTGATTTTACGGGAATGGACCAGATCGTCCTTGAAGTTATCGACGGTGTTGATAAGGCGGCGAGAAATAAGGGCAAGATAAACGGTCTTTCAACAGGTTTTATCGACCTTGATGACAAGCTTACAGGACTTCATGGCGGTGAGCTGATAATTGTTGCGGCGAGACCTTCAATGGGTAAGACTGCCCTGGTACTTAATATTGCGCATAATGTTGCGGTTAAGCAGAATATTCCGGTACTCTTCTTCTCCCTCGAAATGGGCTGCAAGGAGCTGGGTGACCGAGTTGTTGCACAGGATGCCATGATCGATGCAAAAGCGATGAAGACCGGTGATCTGGCGGATGATGACTGGAATAAGTTCGCAGAAAGCGTCGGAACCGTTGGTGAAGCTCCGATCTACGTTGATGATAATTCGTCGATAACGATCGCAGAGATGCGTTCAAAATGCAGAAAGTTCAAGCAGAAGCATGATATCGGGCTTATCATAGTCGATTACCTTCAGTTGATGACTCCTAACCGTGCGGTGGAGTCGAGACAGCAGTTCATATCGGATGTTTCAAGATCCCTCAAGGGTCTTGCGAGAGAGCTTAACGTTCCGGTCATTGCACTTTCACAGCTGAACAGAGCGGTTGACTCAAGAACGGATCATAAGCCGGTGCTTGCTGACCTCCGTGAATCCGGAGCCATCGAGCAGGATGCGGACGTTGTAATGTTTATTTACAGGGATGAGTTCTATAATAAAGAAACCGAGAAGCCGGGCATAGCCGAGATAATCGTGGCTAAGCAGCGAAGCGGTTCTACGGGAAGTATCGAGCTTATCTGGCAGGGCAAATACACAAGATTCGTCAATTGTGCGAGATAAATATAGAAAAAACCGGCCGGCACATATGCCTCCGAAGGAGCTTTCCTCGGGTGTATATGTGCCGGCCGGTTTCTATTATATATAGATATATATTGCCAGCCTGATGGTTTGATACCAGTCTGATGGCGTGCTGCTTATTTGTTTCTGGCTGTTTTGTTACAGGTTGATTCCCTGTATCTTTATGAGTTTCTGCAAGAGTGCTTCGTCGCTCATTGAGTAAACATCGTCGATGACCCAGATATGCATATCCTTCGCACGCTGCTTGAAGAAGCTGATGCCGTTGGCGTTATTTTCGCACGGGGTTGCCATGACGAGAACCTTGTTGGCGTATTTTCCACCGAAACGACTGGTGACGGTCTGGAGCTCGTGGAGAGCTATGCTGCCGGCCTTACCGCTCTTGCAGGAAATAAAGGTCGGGATCGTGTCGCGCATAAGGATGACGTCGATCTCGTTCATCGTATCCACGCTGACTGAGTAATTCTCGCCGGTAGGGATAAGATTCCTCTGGTTGCCGTTCCAGTCTATCATTGCACCGATTATGGCATCGGTGAACTTGCTGTTGCCTCTTGTTGCAACGTCGTAAACGTGAAGCTCAAGGATATTTCCGGTCTTGGTCACGACATGGCGGATCATTTCATTCTTGAACTTGAAGGAAATGGTCCTTTTTGCTATGTGGAGCTCGCGGATAACGCCTATCTCCTTAAGGCGAATGAAGAGCTCAACTGCCTCGCCGAGATTCACCTTCGGAAGGACATAGTAGCCCAGCTCGTCTGCCGGATGAGCCTTGATAACTTCTTCTATAGTAGAAACGTGTTTGTTCCATTTGTTGCGGAGCATCTTTGCGATCTGCCAGATGGCGCGGATATCCTCACGGAAATCATCGGTAAAGCGCCAGGTAGAATAGCTTCCGGTGAGATTGGTCAGAGAACCGCCGTGGAGCACCATGTTGTCGGCCACGGACATTTCGATGTGGCTCTTGATGCGGACAGGGGTTGAACCGCTGAGGTCGATCTCAGTTCCGGTGTATGGGTCGATGCGAAGAGTGTCGACAGGCATACGCGCGCTGACGAAGCCGAAAGCGATGAGTATCAGCTCACTGCCGCCGGTCAGCTCGAACTTGGCGTCGCGGTATCTCTCTACAAGGTCGGTGAGAACGTCGATGATCTGATCGAGATTGTCTCTTGAAACCTCTATAAACTTAAGCTCTGTATCTGGTGAGGTGCGCTTGACGAATTCACGAAGGCTGTTGACCTTCTTTGTGATCATGTTTGACTTGTGGCCCACATAGACCACGCGGTCGGGCTTGTATTTAAGAACGACCATTACATTTTCGAGCGCTTCCTCTGAGAAAAATTCAACAAATGTTCCTGCCACGATACTTCCCTTTCACATTACTATAGTAATAACACCTATCCTTAAGTATACCTCATTTTTATAAATATTTCATTAACTAACTATCTTTTTTTAGAATAATATTGTATAGTAGTGTGGTCAGTTTTGTATTTTATTATAGGAAAGAACAGGCAAAATGAGTTCAGTGATAATAACGGGTGCTTCTTCGGGAATTGGAAGGAGCACGGCCATAAAGCTTGCGGAAAGCGGAAAATATGAATATATAGCTATCAATTCGGGTCATGATGAGGCGGCTCTTATTGAGACAGCCGGCCTGATGAGGAAGGCAGCGGGCAGTGAGACAAGCGGCGGAAGTGAACTCAAGGTCATAACCGTATTTGGCGATATCAGCATGAATGTGACTGCCAAAGCCATAGCCATCAAGGTTATGAAGGAAGCAGGCAGTATTGATGTGCTCATAAACTGTGCGGCAGTATCGTATGTGGGCCTTCTTATGGATATGACTCCGGAGGAATGGCAGAAAACAGTAGCGGTAAATCTTGATTCGGTATATAATACATGCCATGAGGTCATTCCGCACATGGTAAGGCAGAAGTCCGGCAGGATAGTAAATATCTCCTCAGTATGGGGTCTGTCGGGTGCATCCTGCGAGGCTGCTTATTCTGCGACCAAGGGAGCCGTGAATGCATTTACCAAGGCGCTTGCCAAGGAGCTTGCACCATCGGGAATAAGTGTGAACGCGATAGCTTTCGGCGCGGTTGACACAAGGATGAACAGCTTCCTCAGCGAAGAGGACAGAGCTTCCCTCGAGGAGGAAATACCTTTCGGAAGGATGGCGACAGCGGATGAGGCTGCGCTTACAATAACAAAGCTTTTGGAAATGCCGGAGTATCTGACGGGCGAAGTCATCAAATGCGACGGCGGCTGGATATAAAAAGGAGGATGCGTAATGCAGAAAAAGAGAAGCGCAGTAGGTTTATTCTTCTCATACTTCTTCAGAGGAATCGTTGTAATACTTGCGATAGTAATATTGGTACTGAGTGTATTTCTTATCAAGGGAGTGATCCGCGGAAAGCAGCTCAGAGCAAAGAATTCAAATAAAGCGGCTGTGGACGAGTCTATATTGACAGAACACGGAGATCCGGACGATCTTCTGACGAATTCGGGTAAAACCACGGAGGACACAGAGGACAGCGGTACACAGGACGGCCTGGGGGATGATTCGACACTTGTTTCTTCAGAGAATCTCAAGATAGTAGTTCTTAATGCGACAGAGGTCTATGGACTTGCGGGAAGCTGGACAAGCAGACTGCAGGATGCCGGATATACGGATGTGACCGCAGCAAACTCTTTTGTGAATTATGACCATACTTCAATCGTGGTTGCCGAAGAGGGTATGGGAACAGATCTTCTGAAGTATTTTCCTGATGCAGAGCTCAGAGTTGGAAGCGTCGGACAGGATGAAACTGATGCTGATGTTTCGGGCGTTCAGATATTTATTGTAGTAGGTGCATCGGACGCCGGAGAACAGTAATTAAACGCTGTATAAAAACTGCATAAAAGCGCCTCTTTGTGTTGGTCGATTTGACGAGAGGTCCTGATAAAAAATCTACAAAAACACGTAAAAAACTCAAAAAACAAGGCGTTTTTGGGTTTTTTTGATGGTTTTTACATTAATTTGAGTTACATAATTTGGTGAAGAATTCACAATAAACGGGGGTATAAAAGGATAAAAAAACTGAAAATTTGGTAATAATTCATATAAAAAAAATGTCTATATGCAAACCTAACAAAAGATTTTTTTTCTTTTTATGCAAAACTAATATGGTTTAAAACGGCGAAATGGTATATTATTTCGATAGTTGGTTAAGAAAAAAACATAGCTATATAATACTTAGGAGGAATAAAAAATGGCTAGTTTATCATTAAAGAATATTTACAAGATTTATCCTAACGGATTCAACGCTGTTAAGGATTTCAATCTTGAAATTCAGGACAAGGAGTTCATCATCTTCGTAGGACCTTCTGGATGCGGTAAGTCAACAACTCTCCGTATGATCGCTGGTCTCGAGGACATCAGCTCAGGCGAGCTTTGGATCGGTGACAAGCTCGTAAATGACGTTGAGCCAAAGGACAGAGATATCGCGATGGTATTCCAGAACTACGCTCTGTATCCTCATATGTCAGTTTACGACAACATGGCATTTGGTCTTAAGCTTAGAAAGGTTCCAAAGGAGAAGATCGACAAGGCAGTTCATGAAGCAGCTAAGATCCTCGAGATCGAGCACCTTCTTGACAGAAAGCCAAAGGCTCTTTCCGGTGGACAGAGACAGAGAGTTGCCATGGGACGAGCTATCGTTCGTGAGCCTAAGGTATTCCTTATGGACGAGCCTCTCTCAAACCTTGATGCTAAGCTCCGTGTTCAGATGCGTGTTGAGATCTCTAAGCTTCATCAGAGACTTCAGACAACAATCATCTACGTTACACATGACCAGACAGAGGCTATGACTCTTGGTACAAGAATCGTAGTTATGAAGGATGGTATCATCCAGCAGGTTGATACACCTCAGAACCTCTATGATCATCCAACAAACCTCTTCGTTGCAGGTTTCATGGGTATGCCACCTATGAACTTCATCGACTGCAAGGTTGTTAAGTCAGGACAGGACGTTCTTCTTATGTTCGGTTCTCACTCTATCAAGATTCCTGATGCTAAGGCTCAGAAGCTTATCGCAGGCGATTACATCGACAAGGACGTTGTTCTTGGTATCCGTCCTGAGGATATTCATGATGAGCAGCTCTTCATTGAGTCTTCTCCAGAGTCAGTTATCGACGCTAGAATAAATATCTACGAAATGCTCGGTGCTGAAGTTTATCTGTACTTCACGATCGATCAGTTCGATATCACAGCCAGAGTTAACGCTCGTACAACAGCCAGACCTGGTGACACAGTTCAGTTCGCATTTGATCTTTCTAAGATCCACATCTTCGAGAAGGAATCTGAGACAATCATCGCTAACTAAGCTGAAAGTATTAAAATTCAATGAATTTTTAGGGGAAAATACGTTAAATCGCGTATTTTCCCTTTTTTTTATTTCGAAATTCTGCTATTATAGTTTAGTGAGTAACAGCAGGGATAAGCATGGACAGCCGGTCTGTTTGATGGTTGGCAGTTACTCAGTTACAACAATAAAAATTATGGGTGTAGAAATAAAAGCGTAGCAAAAGAGAGGTGTAATATGATATCAAATCAGATTCTTCAGGACACACTTGAGGGGATAAGAAACATAACCAAGACCGATCTGATCGTTATGGACACAGAGGGCAGACCACTTGCCAAGACGATGGAAGGAAGCTTTGACGGCTATGAGGATGCTGTTACGGCATTTGCGGATTCACCTGCAGAAAGCCAGGCGCTTCTCGGTTATCAGTTTTTCAAGGTAAATGATGATAAGCAGCTTGAGTATATTATCATGGCTAAGGGCGATGATGACAGTACCTATATGGTAGGTAAGATGGCATCATTCCAGATCCAGAGCCTGCTGGTTGCATATAAGGAGAGATTTGATAAGGATAACTTCATCAAGAACCTTCTCCTGGATAACCTTCTTCTTGTAGATATCTACAACAAGGCTAAGAAGCTTCACATCGATACAGATGTAAGAAGGATCGTATTTATCATCGAGACCAAGAGCGATAAGGATAACAATGCCCTCGAGACAGTAAGAAACCTCTTTGCAAGCAAGGCAAAGGATTTCATCACAGCTGTTGATGAGAAGAATATAATACTGGTTAAAGAGCTTAAGCCAAGCGAGTCTTATGACGATATGACCAAGATCGCAAAGGTTATTGTTGATATGCTCAGCACAGAGGCAATGATCTCGGTTCACGTTGCATACGGAACTATCGTAAATGAGATCAAGGAAGTTTCACGTTCCTACAAGGAGGCTAAGATGGCTCTTGATGTTGGAAAGATCTTCTACAGCGACAAGAATATCATCGCTTACGACAGCCTCGGTATAGGAAGACTTATCTATCAGCTTCCTATTCCACTCTGCAGAATGTTCATCAAGGAGATATTTGACGCGAAGTCACCTGATGAGTTTGACGAGGAAACACTCTCAACCATCAATAAGTTCTTCGAGAACAGCCTGAACGTGTCAGAGACCTCAAGGCAGCTTTACATTCACAGAAATACACTTGTTTACAGACTTGACAAGATACAGAAATCAACAGGGCTCGACCTCCGCGTATTTGAAGATGCTATCACCTTCAAGATCGCGCTCATGGTAGTTAAGTACATGAAGTACATGGAAAGCCTGGATTTCTAATTACTCGGAAGGATAATTCGAATTATGATTACAATGGATAACGTAACAATGAAATACCCTACCGGCACGGTAGCCCTGAAGGATGTTAACATCAAGATCAACAAGGGCGAGTTTGTATTTGTTGTGGGCTCCAGCGGCTCCGGCAAGACAACCTTTATCGAGCTGCTTCTCAAGGAGCTTACTCCTACGAAGGGCAAGATTGAGGTGGCCGGTTACAACTATAACAAGATCAGAAGGAGACAGATACCGAAGGTCAGAAGAAAGATCGGAGTTGTATTCCAGAACTTCCGTCTTCTGAAGGACAGAACTGTTTATGAGAATGTTGCCTTCGCGCAGCGTGTTATAGAGACACCTTCAAGATATATCAGAAGGCAGGTTCCTGCGATGCTTACCATAGTAGGACTTGCGGACAGATATAAGTCTTACCCAAGGGAGCTTTCAGGTGGTGAGCAGCAGAGAGTTGCCATAGCCAGAGCCCTTGTAAATAAGCCTGATATCATTCTCGCGGATGAGCCGACAGGTAACCTTGACCCTAAGAATTCATGGGAGATCATGAATCTTCTTGAGGATATCAATGCCAAGGGAACGACGGTTGTTGTCGTAACCCACAACAAGGAGATCGTAAATGCCATGAAGAAGAGGGTTATAACTCTGAAGAAAGGCGTCGTTATCAGCGATGTTGAGAAGGGTGGATATATAGATGAGGATTAGTTCGATCTGGTACAGTTTCAGACAGGGTATTAAAAATATCAAAAGAAATCTTCTTTTCTCACTTGCTTCGATAGGTACTATCGTATCCTGCCTGTTCCTGTTTGGTGTATTTTATGTTGTTGTAGTTAATTTCAAATCGGCGATGAAGAGTCTTGAGAATTCAATCTCCATCTCGGTTTTCTTTGAAGAGGATGCAGATATCGAGCTTCTCAGTGCTCAGATAAGAACGAGGGAAGAGGTAGACACCTTCGATTACATCTCCGCTGAAGAAGCATGGATAAAGTATTCTAACGATACCTATGATAATCCGGAAGAGGCAAGAGCAGCCTTCGGCGATGACAATCCACTCGCAAAGTCGGCTTCCTTCTCGATCACTCTGAAGGATGTTGGTAAGCAGGCCGAATTCGTCCGCTTCCTTGAAGGACTGACCGGTGTACGAAAGGTTAAGAGTTCGCAGTTTACAGCTGATACGATCTCATCTCTGAACCTCTTCGTTGGATATGCATCACTGGGTATCATATTTATCCTTCTTCTTGTATCCATATTCCTTATCAGCAATACCGTCACCATCGGTATTACAGTACGTAAGGAAGAGATCAAGATCATGAAGCTTATCGGTGCGACAAACTTCTTCGTAAGGGCACCGTTCATCGTAGAAGGTGTTGTTATCGGACTTATCGGTTCGGCAATACCTCTCGTACTTGTATATTATGCATATGATGCAATACTTAACTATGTAGTAGGAAGACTCAGCCTGGTAACAAAGCTCTTCGAGTTCGTTGCCATCGGCGATATATTCAAATTCCTTATTCCGGTTACTCTTGCAATAGGTGTGGGTATCGGTTTCTTAGGAAGTATAATAACAACCAGAAAACATCTGAGGGTATAATACGGAGGAAGCTAAGTGAGAAAATACTTAGTTAGTATTCTGGCTTTCCTGGTTCTTATCGGTATGACAATACTCGCAGGAACATATAATAATGACGCCGCTGTTGGAAATAATATTTCCAACGGTGGCGATGCTGTTTTAGCAGATGCGACTCCGGGGGACGCGACGAAGACCACCGAAGCTCCTACGGTAGCAACTGATAAGACTGATACGACCGAAAGCACAGAAAACAGTACAGACAAACCTACAACTGAAGATGGTTCAACTGAGAAGACGAGCACGGAAGCGACCACACAGAAGGTTGTTCAGATCGATACCGAGCAGATCAAGAAGATTCAGGAGAAGCAGGAGGAGTATAAGCAGGACATCGAGGATGCCCAGAAGCTTATAGACACCTTTGAGACCAGCCAGAAGCCGTTTCTTGATCAGGTTGTAGAGATGGATAAGCTTATGGTTGAATATGAAAAGAATCTCCAGGGACTTGAGGAAGAGCGTCAGAAGATCGAGGAATATATGAAGGAGACCGAGGCGCAGCTTGAGGAGTCACAGAAGGAGGTCGACGCTGCATATGAGCTGATGAAGGAGCACATCCGCGCAGCTTATGAAGGCGGTCATTACTCGATAGTCGACGCGGTCCTTACATCGGTTAATTTTGTGGAAATACTCAACAGAACAGAGTATATCGATCAGATCAGGGAATACGACCAGACAAGACTGGATGAGTACATCAGCAAGAGAGATAAGATCTCACAAAAGCAGGCTCTTCAGGCAATGGTATTTTCTGCTGTTGAGACGATAAATCAGGAATACAGTGATGAGTACGAAGCGCTTCATATTCTTTATGATGCCAAGAAGAGTCAGATAGAAAGCTATGACAGTGTTATCGATCCTTTGAAGCAGGAGAAGAATGAGATAGAGAAGGCGTTCGATGACCTGGATGCCAAGATCGCACAGCTTGAGGCTCAGGCGACCGGAGGCGTATTTGTCGGACTGGACGGCAAGATCATCATCCCTTCAATCATAGGAAGTGGCGGTTTCGCCTGGCCGATGCCGTCAAGTACTTACATAAGCTCGTATTTTGGCGGAAGAGATGCTCCGACGGCCGGCGCAAGTACTTACCACCGAGGCATTGATATTGCCTGCGATTCGGGCAGCCACGTTATAGCGGCAGCTGCAGGTACGGTCAGCTATACCGGTTATATGGGAAGCGGCGGAATCACTGTTATGCTGGATCACGGCGATGGCGTATTTACGGTTTATCATCACCTTTCAGCATATTCTGTAGTTGAAGGTCAGAAGGTTGAGCAGGGTCAGGTTATAGCATTTTCGGGAAATACAGGAGTTTCTACAGGACCGCATCTCCACTTCGGAGTGAGAGTTAACGGAGACTATGTAGATCCACTACAGTTCTATCAGTAGGAGGATAGAGAATTGAAGAAAATAAAAACAAAGACTAGTGCAGTCGTGCTGGCTGCGATGCTGGGAATAAGTGCCCTCAGCGGCTGCGGAAATAAAGAAAAGATAAGTGATACAAAGAATACTACTGAGCAGGGTGGCTTAGAACTGGATGACGGATTCAATCCAAGCTCAGACAGGGTTAAGGACAAGACCAAGGAGATCGAGTCCATTATCAATTATTACTATTATTTTGATAAGGATGCTGAGCTTCAGGAAGAAAGTTATTTTGACGGAATCATGGCAGGTCTTGACGATCCGTATTCTGTTTATTATACACCTGAAGAGTACCAGCAGCTCATGGAGGATGACAGTGGTGAGTACGTGGGAATCGGTGCGACAGTTCAGAAGAACGTTGAGACCAATGAGATACGTATCGTAAAGCCTCTCAAGGATACTCCTGCAGAGAAGGCCGGACTGCTTCCGGGAGACAGAGTCATCAAGATCGATGATTACGAGATCACCGCAGATACAGAGCTTGAGGCAGCTGTTAAGATGATCAGAGGCGAAGAGGGAACAGAAGTCGTTGTAACCGTAAGAAGAGACGGCGAGACTGAAGACCGTGAGATAAGGATCACAAGAGCCCTTGTTAAGAATATTACTGTTTCCTATGAGATGCTTCAGGGAAATATCGGTTATATCCAGGTTGATCAGTTCATCGATAATACACCTGACCAGTTTATTGAAGCTGTAGATGAGCTGACAGCTCAGGGCGCAACCTCGCTGGTATTTGACCTCAGAAACAATCCTGGAGGACTTCTTTCAGCGGTTGTAAAGATGCTGGATTATCTTATTGATGATAATGCCAAGGTTGACGGAGCTGATGCAGCGGGCGACATCCTCTATACTATTGACAAGGATGACAAGATGATCGATAAATACGGCTGCAGCGATAATCATTCGGTTGACCTTCCGATGGCTATAATCGTTAACGAGTACAGTGCGAGTGCTTCAGAGGTATTTACAAGCTGCATGAGAGATTACGGCAAGGCTACGGTTGTTGGAACAACCTCTTTCGGAAAGGGTATCGTTCAGACAGTCCTTCCTCTTAAGGATGGTTCTGCGATCAAGATAACAATAGCAAAGTATTATACTCCTGCAAGGGCAGAAATACATAAGATCGGTATTGAGCCGGATGTTAAAGCAGAGGTTACGGATGAGCAGAAGAAGATGCTTAAGATACCTCATAAGGATGACGCACAGCTTCAGGCGGCCGTTAAGGCACTTGGAGGCGCACCTCTGACGGATGAATGATGGTGTAACTGCAAAGTTGAAGAATGATGCAGGTGATCATATAAACCACAGTTATAACGGAGCGAGATTTATGGAAAAGGAAATGATAATTGTCCTGGACTTTGGAGGACAGTACAATCAGCTGATTGCAAGAAGGGTAAGAGAGTGTAATGTGTACGCAGAAGTACATCCGTACACCATGTCTCTTGACAAGATCAAGGAGATGAATCCGAAGGGTATCATCTTTACAGGCGGACCGAACAGTGTTTACGATCCGGCGTCACCTACATATACCAAGGAAATACTTGAAGCAGGTATTCCTATCCTCGGTATCTGCTATGGTGCACAGCTTATGGCCTTCCTTGCAGGCGGTCAGGTTAAGACAGCACCTGTCAGCGAATACGGAAGAACAGAAACCTTTATAGATGCGATAGACGAGGAGGACGGCGTTCTCGGACAGGTCAGTCTCAGCAGCTCGCTTCTTTTTGAAAATATCAAACCAACAATAAATACATGGATGAGCCACACCGATTATATCGCAGAGCTTCCTGAGGGCTTCCATGCAACAGCTCATACCAATGACTGCCCGATAGCAGCAATGGAGAATGAGGAGAAAAACCTTTATGCGGTTCAGTTCCATCCGGAGGTTATGCACTCTGAGCAGGGACAGGATATACTCAGAAACTTCGTTTACAATATCTGTAAATGTGCAGGAGACTGGCAGATGGCTTCCTTCGTGGAGACAACTGTAGAGGCGCTCAGAAAGAAGATCGGTAAGGGTAAGGTGCTCTGTGCACTTTCAGGAGGAGTTGATTCCTCTGTAGCAGCCGTTCTTCTGGCTAAGGCAGTTGGAAAGCAGCTGACCTGCGTATTTGTTGACCACGGCCTTCTTCGTAAGGATGAGGGTGATGAGGTTGAGGCTGTATTTGGACCGGAAGGTAATTATGACCTGAACTTTATCAGAGTAAATGCACAGGAAAGATTTTATCTGAAGCTTGCGGGGGAGACTGATCCGGAGCGTAAGAGAAAGATCATCGGCGAAGAGTTCATACGTGTATTTGAGGAAGAAGCTAAGAAGATCGGAGCAGTTGATTTCCTGGCTCAGGGAACCATCTATCCGGATGTTATAGAATCAGGACTCGGCAAGTCAGCAGTCATCAAGTCACACCACAACGTTGGCGGACTCCCTGACTATGTTGATTTCAAGGAAATAGTAGAGCCACTCAGAATGCTCTTCAAGGACGAGGTAAGAAAGGCCGGACTCGAGCTCGGAATTCCGGAATACCTTGTATTCCGTCAGCCATTCCCGGGACCTGGACTCGGTGTAAGAATAGTTGATGACATCACAATTGACAAGGTTCGTATAGTACAGGATGCCGATGCGATCTTCCGCGAGGAGATCGACAAGGCGGTTAAGGAAGGAAAGATCAAAAACCCTCCAAATCAGTATTTTGCAGCACTTTCAAATATGCGTTCGGTAGGAGTTATGGGCGACTTCAGAACCTATGACTACGCAGTTGTCCTCCGTGCAGTATGCACCTCGGACTTCATGACAGCCGACTGCACAGAAATACCATTCGATGTACTTCAGAAGTGCATGAACAGAATAATCAATGAAGTAAAAGGCGTTAACAGAGTCATGTGGGATCTTACGAGTAAACCGCCAGGAACCATAGAGCTTCTGTAACAAGCCATGCACCACGAAAAAGGGAGACGCAACCGGGATGCTTGCATACCAGGTTGTGGCTCCCTTTTTCGTGGTATACGGCGCCTACGGCGACGGTTCTTGATGCGAAGCATCAAGAACAGAGCATGGCTTGTTACAGAAGTTTTGGTGCAAACGAAGCGCCTACGGCGACGGTTATTGGCGCGGAGCGTCAAGAACAGAGCATGGCTTTTCTTAAAAATCCATCGAACCATATTTGTATTTATTACCATATATTAGTGAAGGGGTGGAAAGCTCCGTTATTTGAAAGGGATGACAATCTTATGACAAAGGAAAAGCTTGAAGAGATAATTGAATCCTATGGGAAAGGCATATATTCCTTTTGTCTCAAGCTGGCCGGTGGCAGTGATCCGGCTGATGATCTGTATCAGGATACGTGGCTTTATGCTGTGAAGACGATGGAAAATCTGGATGAAGGTAAGAATGTCAGAAGCTATCTTATCTCTGTTGCGATACATTTGTGGAAGAATAAAAAGAGAAAATACGCATGGCGAAAAAGAATCGCACCGGAGGAAGAGATAGTTGAAGAAAAGGATGAAGATTGCGAAAAGTTCGGAGAGGATAACCTTTCGATATGCATCAATAACGAGCAGAGAACGTATGTAAATAAAGCTGTCAGCAGTCTTAAGGATAAATACCGGATACCGATACTGCTTTTCTATAAGGAGGAAATGTCTGTGGGTGAAATATCAGAGGTGATGGGCATCCCTGAAGGAACGGTTAAAAGCAGACTGAGTTATGCCAGAGGTTTGCTGAGAAAACAACTGGAAGAATATATGGAAGAGAGGTAGCGAATATGGATAGATTGGATGAATACTTATATGGATCATTAAAGGATGAGCACCGACCGAAGAAAACTCTGAATGAAAAAGTACTCTGCGTATGTGCCGGGGAGTTGGGCTTACAGAACACAGGGGTGAAGGCGAGAAATAAGACCGGAAAGCAGACCGGAAGCCGGACTGAAAGAGTTTTCGTAATGGGCAGGCTTAAGGCAGCTGCTGTAATAATGAGCCTGTTCCTGGTTGTCGGAATTTCAGGATATGCAGTGGCGAGAAATGCTGGATTCTTTACCCTAAAGACTGGAGATAAAGAGATGGATGTGGAGAAGGCGGAGCCGCTTGAGATTGATTTTGAGAGCTTTAAGGCCATGGAAGAAACTGAGTATGATAATGAAAGTCAGACATATTTCCATGAGTTTATAAGTGTTGATGTAGCCGAGAAAACAATGGGCATTAAGCTTTGGTCATCTGATGAGATAACATCTATGGGACCGATAATGATCGCTCTTTCTACTTATGGGACGGGTCATATTTCCGGCGGTTGGTTGAAATACGGTGATATGGAATTTGCGCTTAATGGTCAGTTTACATTTGATAATAACACAGACGGAATAGGTTACGGCACAAAGAGGCAGTACTACAGGACTTACAAATACGGCGATGAAAAAACAGCCTATTTTGTCAAAGACGCGGGATATGATGGAAACGAGGAGCATTCTGCAAAGCAGGTGGTGTATTTTACTGCAAATAATATTCAGTATCAGTTATTTGTTGAAAGGACTTATGACGGAACAAAGATGGCTGAGGAGATAATTGATATAATAGCTAAACGTTAGCATAGAAAACTTATAAATCTCCTCCAATACTGGTTGATACGACAAAAGTTTAGCGTCTCGTGGGCCGGTTTAGTAAGGAGTGAAATGACATTTTTATATCATTTATCATGATCATTCAGCTCGTTTCTTCTTGAATAAGTTTTCAGGTCAAAAACTCCACCAAGTTGGTGGAGAAATACCATTTCCGGCGTTATTTGCATTTGTCCTTTGGCAACATCATATCGAAATCATAGCAAAGTGCAAACTGAGGAAATATACCATTAAAGGCGGCAAGGTTGTGAACTGAATATATACTTTTTAGTAGCGTTATAAGCGGCAGGGCGTTGTTGATTTTTCAATAACGCCCTGTTATACTTTTTATGAGAGTGATCATTTTAGGAGGAAAGATATTGATCAATATTGGAGAAGAAACTGAACAGATTGAATTTAAGAAATCTACCGGAGAACTGAAAGAGGGTATCCAGTCCATTGTTGCTATATTAAATAAGCATGGTTCAGGTACGCTTTATTTTGGCGTTAAAAATAATGGTGATGTTATTGGTCAGGAGATAAGTGATCAGACTATCCGAAATGTTAGTCAGGCAATACAGAATCATATTGTTCCTGCTATATATCCGGTTATTGACAAGAAAACATATGAAGATGGTAAGTCTGTTATATATGTTGAATTTCAAGGAAACAGACAGCCATATACAGCTTACAATGTTCCACGCATAAGAGAAGCTGATGAAGATATAGTGATGGATCAGGAACAATACTTCGAAATGATGCTTATAAGGGATGATGGTAAGCGTGCCTGGGAAAATCAGCCTTCAAAATATACCGTAGCTGATATCAATATGAATGATTTTAGAACTTATTTAAATAATGCAAAGAAGGCAGGAAGGATTACCTTTGAATCAGATGATCCGGAAGTGGTGATGAATAAGCTGGAGCTTTTTGCTGCTGATGGCATTCACTTATTAAATGCCGGAGCTGCTCTTTTCTGTGATATAAGTGATACAGATGTGCAAATGGCAAAGTTTGCCACAAATGTAAAGGCAACATTTACTGATATCCGCAGGGTAGATAAAGGCTCTATCATTGGAATGAGTAAAATCTGTGAGCAGTACATCATAGATGCTATGGACTGGAAAGCAGATATAGTCGGACTAAAGAGGGTTGAAACTCCGGAAATTCCTGTTGAAGCTATCCGAGAAGCCGTGATTAATTCATATGGACATCGTGTATATAATAATGGTCAGAATAACGAGATAGATGTATTTAAGGACAGAATAGAGATACATACTACAGGTGGATTCCCTAAGGGTCATGCACCGGAAGAATATCTTGATGGTAATAAAAAGCCTATCCGCCGTAATAGAAAAATTACTGGCGTATTGTATTTTTCAAAGGATATGGAAACCTTTGCAACCGGACTTAAAAGAATCAAGGATCTTTGTGATGAGGCAGGCTGTAATGTTGAGTTCCGGACGGAGAAGGATGATTTTGTAGTGGCTTTTTATAGGAATCTTCGCGAAACTTGGATGCAGAACTTGGATGGTGCCAACCAAGTTACCAACCAAGATAACGGCCAAGATGTCACTCAAGAACCCGTAATCAGTGAATCTGATAGAGAACAAGTAATACTTGACTTTTGCGCTGTCCCAAGGAGCAGAGAGGAAATACAAGAACGGATTGGCATCAGCAATAGAGGCCATTTTAGAACAAAAATCCTCAATCCATTACTTGAGAGCGGAAAACTGGTTCGAACAATTCCTGATAAACCGAATAGCAGAAATCAGAAATATGTTGCATCAAAATAACTCATGTCAACAAAATGTCAATAAAAAGTGCCAAAACACAAAATAATAACTGGAATAAATGGAAATTATATACCATATATTCTAAAATGGAGAATTAACAGATACTATATATAGTATCAACTAAAGAGCTTCTATAACAAGCCATGCACTCAGAAAACAGAGGCGCGGATGAATGCTTGCATTCATATCCGCGCCTCTGTTTTTCTGAGTATACGGCGCCTACGGCGACGGTTATTGGCGCGGAGCGTCAATAACAGAGCATGGCTTGAAGTGATACCGGTTGGCTTATTTTTTCTATATTGTATTTCTGATAGCAGGCATTATATAGGATGTCTGCTATTATATATATTATCTGGTTTATTCGGGTTTTTGTTGCCAGTTTATTGAGTGGTTTTTCATTTCGTTGGTTCTAATCGATTCATTAGTGGGAGGGGTATTAGGCGCAAATAGGTTGACAAGTAACAGCAATGTCGTTACAATAAAATAAAATGGAGGTATTATCATGGAGAAATCTGCAACATTGAATTTAAGAGTAAATCCTACTTTAAAGAAGGATGCAGAATCAGTTCTCGGAAGGCTTGGTATTCCTATGTCTACTGCCGTTGATATGTTTTTGAATCAAATAGTTTTGGTTGGAGGCATTCCGTTTTCTGTTACGCTGCCAAATGCTCCTGAAAGCATTGATACGACGAAGATGAGCGAAGATCAGATTCATGCTAAGATACAGCGTGGATATGAGTCATATAAAGCAGGGCGTACCCAGAATGCGGCGGACGCATTTAATAGATTTAGGGAGAGTCATAGCTGATGGAAAGATATGTGGTTGATATCACAGATGACGCTCTTGCCGATATGGAAGCATTATATGAATATATTGCTAAGAAGCTGCAGACTCCTGAGAATGCAATGGGACAGTATAATCGTATTGCGGATGCCATTCTGACATTGGAATCATTTCCAGACAGATATGGTTTGTTTGAGTGTGAGCCTGAACATTCGCTGGGAATACATAAAATGGTAGTGGACAATTATCTTGTCTGTTATGTGATAGATCCGGGAGTTGTAACAGTGACTGATGTACTTTATGGGGCGTCGGATGTGCATAAGAGGTTGCAAGAACGGCATATGTAGCACTGGAACATTGTTGCGACAAAAATCAGATATTCAGAGTAATTAAAGGTTTAATTGAAACAATGATATATTTATACGGTATGGTGTATTAATGAAAGAAGATATTAAGAATATAAAAGATACGAATTCCTTTGCTAAGTTATCAGATGATGAGGCGTGGTTGGTTTTGTTTTTGCTTGCATATGCTGACGCTGGAAAGTATTGGTATGAATTTAAGGAGGGGATTAGTCATAAGCATCGGTTTTTCCCTAAATCTGAGCTGTTAGATATGGTTAAAGGTATGAAAGAAGCGGCTACTACAGTTCTAAATAAAGGGCAAATCTATTATCGTGCACGCGTCAATACTTCTTCGTTTCTAGAATTTGAACATAACAAGAAAATACTAAATGAGTTAAGAAAAACAATTGATGAATCATTTCCTGATTTAAAAGATAAGTCATTTGAGGAGGTGTGTTACTATTTTCAAAATCCGATTATGCAGCTGGATAATAAAGTAAGTGAAAAACTTGATTCTCTTCTATCTGTAAGGAAGGAATTTTGGGGATATGAAATTGCAGATATAGATTCTCCGCCTAGCGTAAAAGCAACAGCGGGGAGAGCGAATCCTGCAGGGATCAGCTATTTATATGTTTGTGATTCTCGGAAGACAGCAATTATGGAAGTGAGACCAATGATAGGTCAGGAAGTAAGTGTAGCTACCATAGAGTTATCAGATGATATTAAGTTATTTGATTTTTGCAAAAACAACGGTATTTATGAAAAGGGTGGTGATGCATACATATATTATCTTATATCCAGGGCGTTTTCAGAACCATATACAGGTAATGAGAAGGATTATTACCCGACACAGTTTTTGACTGAGTTTATAAAAGAGATGGGATTTGAAGGAATTAGGTTCTATAGTTCTTATGACTCAAACTCTAAGAATATAGTTATTTTTAATACACAGAGCACAGATGAAAAAAAGTATATAATAAAGTCTTCAGAAGTACATTTAGTTAAGGGATATAATCTTGATTATATGCGAATTGCGCCTATAGATAGGACTCCTAAGGATAACACGCACAATATGTAGTCTGGCAACACTTTGGCAACAAAAAAACAGATAGTCAGAATAAAATGTAGAAATGAGAAAAAAATAGCCATATTTTACACTAAAACTAAACATATATGCTAATGCTCAATCAAGGACTTATAGAGCTTTTATAACAAGCCATGCACTCAGAAAAACAGAGGCGCAGATGAATGCTTGCATTCACATCTGCGCCTCTGTTTTTCTAAGTATACGGCGCCTACGGCGACGGTTATTGGTGCGAAGCAGCAATAACAGAGCATGGCTTGTTACAGAAGTTTTGGTGCAAACGAAGCGCCTACGGCGACGGTTCTTGAGCCGCTTGCAGATCAAGAACAGAGCATGGCCTTCATAGATATCTTCACAGATTATTCATGCACTATGATAAGAAGAAAGATGAGATTCTTAGCATGGATGTAAGTAGAATGACTGAAGAAACAAGGGTATTGATATATTGTATTTTGTATTATTACAAAATGAATGATATTATTCAGCTTGATAATTTAAAACCGATAGCAAAGTGTGTTCCGCTTAAGAATCCTTTAGTACTAGGGAATCATGGAATAAAAGGAATGGCAGTTTACGATAGTATGAATGTGGTATTATGAGGTGTTTATATGAGAAATGAAGCTATAATGGCAACCAGGAGAGAAAATGCAAGAAATTTATAAGCGAGTATTTCGCCACTCATAAGAGCGATTTTAACAAGGGCAAGACTCGTTCTTGCCCGTATTTTTTACTTATAGGATAAATATTGTAAAGATAGATGATGTATGATTAAAATCTGTGGTCGCAGAATGCGACCGCAATTTTAAGAACTGGAAGAAGATAAATGACTTGTTTGGTGGCATGATGATTAAAAATATGCGTTTATTCAGCGGAATCGATAGAAAAAAATGTTTGACCGCTGAATAAAAAGCAGTTTACTGTATATACTTCTGGGTAGCTATATAAAACTGAATTCTGATTGATCAGAGGCAGTTATGATTTTGGAAACAATTTCATAGCTGCCTTTTCATAACATATTATTGTAAAAAACATGCTTGTTTGCTATAATTTAACCGAATTTTCATATGATATATTGATGAGAAAGGGGTTGACAGGTAATGCAGGTAAAAGCTACGCTTAAGCAAGCAAGCAAGCAAGCAAGC
>JAFRNE010000021.1 GCA_017430325.1 Eubacterium sp. | reverse complement strand
CGCACCTATGACGGGACGGAGAAGCCGCTGGTGACCGTGACCGGCGAAGCAACCGGCGGCACAATGGTCTACGCCCTAGGCGAGAATGCCACCACAGCGCCCGCGGCTGAACAATATACCACATCCATCCCCACAGCAACCAACGTGGGAACCTATTATGTCTGGTACAAGGTTATCGGAGATAAGAATCATCTGGACACAGAGGCTGAACCTATTGAAGTGAAGATCGACAAGGGAAAGGGTGCTTTTCCTAAACCGGCTAATATTTATTCATGGAGTTCTGATGAGGCATGCGTTGATGCAGTGGACGGTCAGGAGTACGTGATAGTTGAAAAGGGCGGTGAGCCTGACTGGACGAAGGCCGTTACAGGTGACGAGGACGGTACGGTAGTATTTGAAGGGCTTCAACCATATACGGAATATGACATTTATACAAAAGTAAAGGAAACGGAAAATGTATACGCAGGAGAGGCGGTAAGTACTGCATTTCTTACTGATCTTGCGGGATTTTCAGTTGAAGGCGATACTTATGTGGGCGAAACACTTACCATAACCACTGATCCTGAGGACGCAGAAGGACTTAGCTATAAGTGGTATTATGTAAATATAGTTGAAGAAGATGAAGGATACAGACGGACAGAACTCGGAGATGCAATTGAAGGAGCTGAAGGCGCAACATATACACTTACCGAGGATGATTACGGAAAATATGTATGTGTTGTTATCTACAGGGGTAATAAAGAATATGACAGAAGCTCTGAATACGGTCCTGTAGAATATGATCCTGAGATAATAAGCTACAAGAACACGGAAGGTGCCGGTGGAGAATGGACCAAGGGAAGCAGCGACAGTCTTCAGATGACATTTAAGAGATCTGTTGTTGACAGTGAGACATTCAGTCACTTCACGGGAATACGTGTTGACGGAAAGGCTGTGGATGCGTCAGATTATACAGCTGAAGCGGGAAGTGTTATTATAAAGCTCAATCCTTCATATCTTGAAACTCTTACTGTAGGAGAGCATGTTCTTACAGCTCAGTTTGACGATGGAGAGGATGCAGAAGCTACATTCACCATAGTAAATGCTGATAAGACAGATGATGAGGTGGATGAACCTGAAGAGGAAAAGGCAGACGATGCCAAGGTTGATGAACCTGAAGAGGAAAAGGCAGACGATGCCAAGGTTGATGAACCTGAAGAGGAAAAGGCAGACGACGCCAAGGTTGATGAACCTGAAGAGGAAAAGGCAGACGATGCCAAGATAGAAGAACCTGAACCGGAAAAACCGGTGCAGGAAGCTCCGGCAGACAATACACCTAAGACCAGCGACAACATGAATGTTCCGGGAGTTCTCTTCGTTATGGATCTTGCACTTCTTGGAATGATAGTCGTTATGCTTCTGATCGGACGTGAGAAGAAGAAACGTAGACGATAGTTGTCAATCAGACTCAATAGCAAAAGACATGGATGATTTATAGGATATTTTAAAAACAATGGGGCTGTCGCTTTAGATGATACAAACATCTAAGGCGACAGCCCCTAATCGTGTTTGGGTATATAAAATGCACTACACTATATGGCGACTTTATATATTTATAATCATCACGGAATGGCGGGTTATAATAGTGCTGCCATATAAACCGGTAGATGTTAAAAAGAAGGATGGTGATATTAAAGCCATCCTTCTTCTGCGTTCTTTAGAAGTTGTATATATTCATCATCAGTCAGGCCGGCAGCTCTTAGATGTCGGAATTCCTCTGATAGGGTTGTATTTGAGACAGTCATATTATCTGTGCTGATGGTTGCCTTGATACCTCGCTTCAGGAATTCTCTGATCGGAAGGTCGGCATAATCATTAAATACCTTTGTGTTAAGGTTGCTTGTCGGGCAGCATTCAAGGACGATACCGTTTGCCGCAAGATAATCCATAAGCTTTTCATCCTTAATGGCCGCGACTCCGTGGCCTATTCTTTTTGCACCCATATTTATTGCTGACCAGATGCTTTCCGGGCCGGCTGCCTCACCTGCATGGATGGTAAAAGGAACCTCCAGCTTTCTTGCCAGGTGGAAGATATCCGAAAACTTGTCTGTCGGATAGAGCGCTTCTGCGCCTGCAAGGTCGATGCCTGCGATGACCGGGAGAAGACCGCCTTCGACGTGAGGAATATAAACCTCCTTATATGCGGCGCCTTCATTCTCACTGTGGTCGATGCTTGCCAGACTGTCTTCGTTCTCGCTGTGATCGATGCTTGCCAGACTGTCTTCGGTGTCGGATATCACTGCATTGGTGCCTGTCGGTTTATTAATCTTTGTTGGATGCATAAACTCAGCGGCAAGACGTACAGTTTCGAGGTTTGCGTCGTAGTTGTCGTCACCCCTCATACAGCAGAGTATGAGGCGGATCTTGGTATTGTTGTCCGCATTGAAAAATACAGCCGAATCTGCGGCGGCCTCTATGACCTGCCTCTGGGTCAGGCCCTTACGGGTATGAAGCTGCGGAGCAAAGCGTATTTCCACGTAATCAACTCCGAGGGCCTCTTCGGCATGGCCTATTGATTTGACGGCGTATGAGATTGCGTCCTCAGTCTGAAGCAGTGAAAGTGGAAGAGAGAACTTCTCGAGGTATTCGTTAAGGTCACGGCAGTCCGGTGAAACCGACAGCAGCTTCTTCAGGCTGTCATAGCGGCCGGAAGCTTCATTTGCCTTAGCTTCGTCAGCTGTTCCACGGAGCTCCTCGGTTTCGGAAAGTCCTCCGAAACTCATGTCTACCGGAAGATCTATTCCCTGCAGCTGGGCAAGGTATTTCACGGTTTCAGGCGAGAGTGAGCCGTCAAGGTGAAGGTGCAGCTCACAGATATATTGGTCGTCTATCATATATTATCCTTTCCTTGTGAATGGGAATGTGTTATCCGGAGAGTTGTATCCCTTCGCCGGATATCACATGTGAACGATACGTGGAGTATATCATATTTTCGCATAATTGTTTACAGCTTTTTTTGAGTGCTGCCTGCTCGTACCCCGGGAGCAGCAATATTGCCAATAAAATAACACGAAAAAAACAAATAAATGCAAGACATATTGATTTTTTTGTGGTAGAATATTTATTCGGTAAAATTCGTTTTAATCAAAAACGTGATTCACATTAGGCGGCGCGTAGATTAGACTTAAAATTTAGATGGAGGCAGGATATGAGAAGGTTTGAGAAATCCGTTAAATTGAATAACGTATGTTATGATATCAGAGGCCCGGTTATGGACGAAGCAAACAGAATGGTCAGAAACGGCGAGACGGTTCTTAAGCTGAATATCGGTAATCCTGCTCCTTTTGGTTTCAGGGCTCCTGATGAGCTGATAAATAAGATGTCAGGCAACCTTACTGCAACAGAAGGTTATTCGGATTCGAAGGGTCTTCTTTCTGCGAGAGAGGCGATCATCGAGTACGATAAGAAGAAGGGCATCGAGGGCGTGACCATAGATGATATTTACACCGGAAACGGCGTGAGTGAGCTTATCACAATGTCCATGCAGGGACTTCTGGATTATGGCGATGAAATACTTGTTCCGGCGCCTGACTATCCTCTCTGGACAGCCTCTGTAACGCTTGCGGGTGGAACAGCAGTGCATTATATCTGCGACGAGGAAGCAGAGTGGTTCCCTGATATAGACGATATCAGAAAGAAGATCACACCGAGAACAAAGGGTATCGTTGTTATTAATCCTAACAACCCTACCGGTGCACTTTATCCGAAGGAACTGCTTCAGGAGATAGTAAAGCTTGCTGAGGAGCACGACCTGATAATATTTGCGGATGAAATATATGACAGACTTGTAATGGACGGTGCAGTTCATACATCAATCGCAAGTCTGACAGATAAATGTCTGTGCCTGACCTTCAACGGACTTTCAAAGTCTCACCTGATCGCAGGCTACAGAGTAGGCTGGGTATCGCTTTCCGGCGACAAGGAAAATGCCAGAGGATATATAGAAGGACTTAACCTTCTGTCATCTATGAGACTTTGCTCGAATGTTCCGGCTCAGTCACTTATCGCTCCGGCACTTGCAATGAGCGCAGAGACTGACAGTCTGATACAGCCGGGTGGAAGAGTTTATGAGCAGAGAGAGTTCATCTACAATGCCGTAAATGATATTCCGGGCATGAGTGCAGTTAAGCCGAAGGCAGCATTTTATATCTTCCCTAAGCTGGACATTAAGAAGTTCAACATCGCGGATGATGAGAAGTTTGCACTTGATATACTTCGTGAGAAGAAGATACTCTTCACTCATGGCGGCGGCTTCCACTGGGAACAGCCGGATCACTTCAGGATCGTTTACCTCCCTGAGATATCAGTTCTCTCTGAGGCTATGACTAAGATGAAGGACTTCCTGGCAGACTACAAGCAGGCGGCTTACTAAAAATATAACAGAGCTGCGGCAGACAACGGACAACAGTGTTGTGACAGAGATAAACAGACACGATTAACGGACAGAATACCGGTGAGTTTGGCCGGTGGATAGAGAAGGAAAAAGGCTGATTATTTTTGGGGGCATTAATAATCGATTGGAGCCTATATAAAATGAATAAGAAACTGTTAGTTCTGGATATTGACGGAACACTTACGAATTCGAAGAAAGAGATAACACCTGCCACCAAGGCAGCACTTAAAGAGATCATGGAGGAAGGCCACCTGGTAATGCTTGCATCCGGCAGACCTACACCGGGCGTAAGAAAATACGAAGCTGAGCTTGAGCTTGCAAAATACGGCGGCTACCTTCTTACCTACAACGGAGCACGCATCACAAGATGCTCTGACAACAAAGACATATTTACACAGAAGTTTTCAAAGGAATACGTTCATAAGCTTTATGATTACTGCTGCGAGAAGGATCTTGGCATCGTAACCTATGATGATTTTGAGGATACAGTTGAGCCATATGTTATAAGCGGCAGAACAGCTGATAAATATCTTGAACTTGAGGCAAGGATCAACGGCCTTCCGATCAGGGAAGTTCAAAACTTCAAAGAGATGATCGACAGAGACGTATATAAGGTTCTTATGACAGCTGAGCCTGAGAAGGCTGAGGTATGCGAAAACGAGCTCAAGGAGCTTTACGGAAGTGAGTTCCACATCACAAGATCAGAGCCTTTCTTCGTGGAAGCTATGAGCACAGGCGTTGATAAAGCCAAGTCTATCGCAAGAGTGACAGAGATTCTCGGCATCAAGCATGAAAATGTTATTGCCTGCGGCGACGGCTTCAACGATACCTCAATGGTTAAATATGCAGCTATCGGAGTTGCAATGGCAAATGCACAGGCAGCTGTTAAGAAGGTTGCAGACTTTATCACTTCCTCAAACGACGAGGACGGTATCGTTAAGGTTATCGACAGATTCATTCTCAGAAAACCTAATGTTGCATAATAAGATTGGCTAAAGAATAGTTGATTTTTGGAATAAAAAAAAGTAAACTTGAGGGAGTGTATGAAGAAGAGCAGAGTTGCCCAAAACCTATTTCTGGTGCTTCAGCTGGGAATCTCAATGATGGTTCCCATCCTGCTGTGTACTGCGGCAGGGTATTTCATAGATAAGAAGTTCGGAACGCACTGGATGATACCTCTGATAATACTCGGGGTACTGAGCGGGGCAGTATCTGTCTGGACACTTGTTAAGAGAGAGCTTGCTGCGGCAAAGAAGCAGCAGGATGACATTCCTGAATGGCAGAAGAAAGCTTTTGCCGACAGACCGGAAATACTGATAGACAACAGCTGCGATGACGACGATGACGATTCGGACGGAATGTTCGGAATGTTTATGTGATGATCGACGGACGGTGATGATCGTGTGATGAGTGATTATTATGTGATGCGTGCCCGGACGGATCGTTCATATGTGATGATAAATGGAGAATAAGCGTGAATAAAGTACGTTCCATGTTGCTCAATATCAGAAGAAATGATGCAGCGGGTCAGGTGCTTGCACAGCTGATCGCAGGCATTATGATGATATCGATGGTATTTCTTATCATCGGCGTAATATTATGCCCGGGAACAGGAAAACTGTTCTTTGCGGCGGGACTTATCGTCGGAGCGGCAGCGGCTGTATTTGCGGTGATAGGAATGTATGACGCACTGGATGCGGGCCTCAGACTTAATGAAAGAGGCGCGGCGAGTTATATAAGAACGAGAAGTATTCTCAGAATCGTACTTGCATTCGTACTTCTCCTTGCAGCGGTACTGATAAATGTTTACGCATTTGTGGGTGTTACCGCAGGACTTATCTCGATAAAGATCTCGGGGCTGTCCAACAAGCTGATAAAGCGCATCATTTAAAGCTTTAAAAATGATCAAAGCGGCCTTAAGGGGCTGATAAATAAATACTAATCCATTGGAGGATAAGAAATGTTATCTTCAATACCCGGAGTGATCGGGCATGAGGGACCGGTGGTCCTTAAGGATGCGGACTTCTACATCCATCAGCTCTATCCGATCAATTTCTTCGGACATACGGTTTATATCACAACTACACATGTATGCACTATCATAATAATGGCAGCGCTCATGATATTTACTCTTGTTGCAAGACACAGCTTCATGAAGGCTGAGAGGGAGCATAAGATGACGACGCTTTCGACCATAGTCGAGCTCGGAGTTGACACCCTCAATAAGTTCGTGGCAGGAACCCTTGGCAAGGCAGCAGGAAAATATGCAAACTACATCGGAGTGCTTGCGCTCTATATCTTCTTCAGTAATACCGCAGGTATATTCGGACTCAGGCCGCCGACGGCAGATTACGGCACGACCCTCTGCCTGGCACTTATAACCTTTGTCATGATCGAGTATGCAGACATCAGGTATAACAAGTTCGGTATGATCAAGAGCCTCTTCGAACCTGTATTTTTCTTCTTCCCGATGAACGTTATAAGCATATTCTCGACACCGCTTTCGATGTCACTCCGTCTCTTCGGAAATATCCTTGGCGGTACCGTTCTCATGGCACTCTACTACGGAATGCTGCCATGGTTCGCTAAACTGGGAGTACCTGCAGCACTTCATGTATACTTTGATGTATTCTCGGGTGCGATCCAGACATACGTATTCTGTATGCTGACCATAACCTTCATTAAGGATAAGAGGGGCGACAACTAAAACGGTTGATAAAAACAACCGGCGGGTCGAACGATAACAGTCAACAACACCGGTGGACAGGCCGGACGATAAAGTAGTTAATAATTAATATTAAACATAAACAAGTAACCATATATTTACGGAGGAAAAAGCTATGAATTTTAACAGTATTGACTTAGTACATGCATTTTCTGCACTTGGCGCAGGATGCGCAGTTTGTTCAGGTATCGGTACCGGTATCGGACAGGGAAATGCAGCAGGTATGGCAGCTCAGGCAGTAGGACGTAACCCGGGTGCAAAGGGCGACATCATGTCAACCATGCTTCTCGGTCAGGCAGTTGCAGAGACAACAGGTCTGTACGGACTTGTAGTTGCTCTTCTTCTGATGTTCGTTAAGCCTTTTGATAACTAATCGAAGGGAGTTAATAGAGTGACTGGTGAGATAATATTAGGAAGCGCAGGTACCGCAGCAGTTCTTGAGGGTGGTACAGGGCGTATTTTCGGACTTGACAGTCAGCTTCTTTTCGATCTTCTGTTCCAGGGAATAGCAGTATTTATCCTGTTCCTTTTTGTCGGATATCTTCTGATCAATCCTGTGCGCAAGATTCTTGCAAAGCGTCAGGAGAAGGTTCAGTCGGATATCGATGCTGCGGCAAGAGACAAGGAGGAGGCAGCGCTGCTTAAGCAGGAATACGATGACAAGCTTAAGCATGTGGACGATGAGGCATCACTCATTCTTTCAGAGGCCAAGGCCAAGGCGGCTAAGAACGAGGCTATGATCATAGCTGAGGCTAAGGAAGAGGCCGGAAGGATTGTCACAAATGCGCAGAAGGATGCCGAACTTGAGAAGCTTAAGGTTAAGGACGAGGTAAGGACCGAGATCATAAATGTAGCATCTGCCATGGCCGGTAAGATCGTTGAAACATCTATCGACCAGAAAAAGCAGGATGAGCTCTTAGATGAGACTCTGAAGGAAATAGGTGATGATACATGGCAAGAGAAGTAGAATCGGTTTACGGCGAAGCGCTGTTTGAGGCGGCTCGCGACAAAGGCCGACTGCAGGATATATATGAGGAGGCCGGAGCGGTCATCATCGGACTTGATGATAATCCGGAGCTGGTCAGCATACTTGAGAATCCTTCCATCGACAGTGAGCAGAAGGAGGCTCTTCTTAAGAATGTATTTGATGGAAGAGTTGATGAGCTGATCAGAAATACACTTGTTATGGCAGTCGAAAAGGGCCACAGCAGGTACCTTACGAAGATACTTAAGGTATTTGTAAAGAATGCCAGAAAAGAGCTTGGGATCGGAGAAGCTTCTGTGAAGACAGCTTTTGAGCTTTCTGATGAACAGAAGAAGCAGATCGAGACCAAGATAAAAGATACAGCTAAGTTTAAGGAAGTGATCATCAACTATAAGGTTGATAAGAGCCTTATCGGTGGAATGATCATTAAGATAGGTGACAGGGTGGTTGACAGCAGTATTAGCAATCAGCTTGAATCACTTAGGAAGAGTTTGATGAAAGGACAGCAGGCAAATGAAGTTAAATCCTGAAGAGATCAGTTCTGTAATTAAAAAGCAGATCGAGGGCTACAAGACAAAGCTTGAAACCTCTGATACAGGAACAGTAATTCAGCTGGCTGACGGTATAGCACGTGTTCATGGTCTTGATAAGGCCATGATGGGAGAGCTTCTTCTCTTCCCTGGAGACGTTTACGGAATGGTGCTCAACCTTGAGGAAGACAACGTAGGTGTTGTTCTTCTCGGTGATATGAGCGGCATCAGCGAAGGCGATACGGTTAAGACAACAGGACGAGTTGTTGAGGTACCTGTCGGTGACGCCATGCTCGGAAGAGTCGTAAATGCACTGGGACAGCCTATAGATGACAAGGGACCTATCGTTACAGATAAGTCCAGACAGATAGAGAGAGTAGCACCGGGCGTTATCACACGTAAATCGGTTGATACTCCGCTTCAGACAGGTATCAAGGCTATCGACGCAATGGTTCCTATCGGAAGAGGCCAGAGAGAGCTTATCATCGGAGACAGACAGACCGGTAAGACAGCTATCGCCCTTGATACGATTATCAATCAGAAGGGCCAGAATGTTTACTGTATTTACGTTGCTATTGGCCAGAAGGCATCTACAATAGCAAATATAGTTAAGACCTTAAACGAATATGATGCGATGTCATACACAACAGTTGTTGCGGCTACAGCAAGTGAGATGGCACCGATTCAGTATATTGCACCTTACGCAGGCTGCGCTATAGGTGAGGAATGGATGGAGAATGGTAAGGACGTACTCATCATTTACGATGATCTGTCTAAGCATGCTACGGCATACCGTACACTTTCACTTCTCCTCAGGAGACCACCAGGACGTGAGGCTTATCCTGGAGATGTATTCTATCTTCATTCAAGACTGCTCGAGAGAGCTGCAAAGCTTTCAGACGAGCTCGGAGGAGGCTCACTTACAGCTCTTCCAATTATCGAGACACAGGCGGGCGACGTTTCCGCTTACATACCTACAAATGTTATTTCCATCACAGATGGACAGATCTATCTCGAGACAGAGATGTTCAATGCGGGCTTCAGACCGGCCGTAAATCCTGGTCTTTCGGTTTCACGAGTTGGTGGTGCTGCACAGATCAAGGCTATGAAGAAGATCGCAGCTCCTATCCGTGTTGAGCTTGCTCAGTACAGAGAGCTTGCTTCCTTCGCACAGTTCGGTTCCGAGCTGGATGACGATACAAAGGAGAAGCTTGCACAGGGCGAGAGAATTAAGCAGATGCTTGTTCAGCCACAGTATAAGCCGCTTGCTGTTGAGAAGCAGGTAGTTATGATATTTGCAGCTGTAAATAAGTATCTCATGGATGTTGAGGTTAATAAGATCGGTGAGTTTGAGAGCGGACTCTTTGAGTACATCGCTACAAACGAGCCTGATATCTTCACAAATATCAAGAAGGAAAAGGTCATCAGCGATGAGACCGAAGCACTTCTCAGAAAGGCTATCGAGGCCTTTAAAGAGAAGGAGAAAACAAATACACCGGCAGCAGAATAAGCTGTGACAGTTGATTTTTAGTAACGGAGGTCAGTTTCAATGGCTTCGATGAGAAGTATAAAAAGGCGCCGCGAGAGCGTTCAAAGTACACAGCAGATCACTAAGGCCATGAAGCTTGTTTCTACGGTTAAGCTGCAGAAGGCAAGAGCCAGGGTTGAAGCGAATGAACTGTATTTTGAAATATTATACAGCACGATATGCTCGATACTTGCCAAGACCTCGAGCCTTGACAGCAAGTACCTTCAGCATAACGACAGCGCAGGTAAAGCTGTGCTTGTAATGAGCTCAAACAGAGGTCTCGCAGGCGGATACAACTCAAATATCGTAAAGCTTGTTGAGAGAGAAGGCTTTGATAAGGAAAATACACTTATCTACGCACTCGGACGTAAGGGCTTAGAGGGACTTCAGCGTAAGGGCTTCAAGATCCATAAGGATTATTCGGATATAATCAATGATCCTCTTTATGATGACTGTATGATGCTTACAAAGGAGCTCCTTAAGGAATTCGAAGCAGGAAATATAGGCGAGATATATGTTGCCTACACCGACTTCAAAAATACGGTCGTTCACGATCCGGTGCTCCGCAAGCTCCTTCCGGTTGAGAAGAATGATTTCAAGGCTCTTGAGATCGGAGAATCCGCAGAGGATCAGAAGCTGCTCATGAATTACGGTATGGAGAACGAGATGCAGATACCGGTAAACTTCGGGGTTGCTATGCCGGGAGGCAAGACTCCGGAGGAAAGGGTGCTTAACCTGATCATTCCGAAATATATGACAAATATTATCTACGGAGCATTCCTGGAATCAATAGCCAGTGAAAATGCGGCACGTATGCAGGCGATGGATTCGGCTACAGAGAACGCGGATGATATGATCAGTTCGCTTTCGCTGCAGTATAACAGAGCAAGACAGAGCTCTATTACGCAGGAACTTACAGAGATCATAGCCGGTGCCGAGGCTTTGCAATAAAGCAGTAATTTCTGTTCCGCAGAAATTACGCCTAAAAAAAATCAGGAGAAAACAGATGGCAGATAAAGTTAAAGGTAAAATTTCACAGATAATCGGTGCTGTCATCGATATCAAGTTCCCGGAGGGACAGCTTCCGGAGATCTATGATGCGATCGAGATACCGAGAGCTGACGGAACAAGGCTGTGTGTTGAGGTTTCCCAGCATATGGGTGACGATACCGTAAAATGTATCGCCATGGGCTCAACCGACGGACTTGTAAGAGGTATGGATGCAATATCTACCGGGGGACCTATCACGGTTCCTGTAGGTGAGCCGACTCTTGGACGTATGTTCAATGTTCTCGGAGATCCTATAGACGGACTTGATGCTCCACAGACAGAGGAGAAGCTTCCTATCCACAGACCGGCACCTGCATTTTCAGAGCAGGCTACCGAGACAGAGATACTTGAAACAGGTATCAAGGTCGTTGACCTTCTCTGCCCTTATCAGAAGGGTGGTAAGATCGGTCTCTTCGGTGGTGCGGGAGTTGGTAAGACAGTCCTTATTCAGGAGCTGATCAGAAATATAGCTACAGAGCACGGCGGATATTCCGTATTTACAGGCGTTGGCGAGCGTACACGTGAAGGTAACGATCTGTACTACGAAATGAAGGAATCGGGCGTTATCAGCAAGACCACAATGGTATTTGGTCAGATGAACGAGCCGCCTGGAGCAAGAATGAGAGTAGGACTTACAGGTCTTACCATGGCAGAGTATTTCAGAGATAAGTCACACAAGGATGTGCTTCTCTTTATCGACAATATTTTCAGATTTACACAGGCAGGTTCAGAGGTTTCAGCACTTCTCGGACGTGTGCCTTCAGCAGTTGGTTACCAGCCAACACTTCAGACGGAGATGGGTGCTCTTCAGGAGAGAATTACCTCTACAAAGCATGGTTCCATCACATCGGTTCAGGCCGTTTACGTGCCTGCGGATGACCTTACGGACCCTGCACCTGCAACAACCTTCGCACATCTGGATGCAACTACGGTTCTTTCAAGATCTATCGTTGAGCTGGGTATCTATCCGGCCGTTGATCCACTTGAATCAACGTCAAGAATCCTTGATCCACGTATCGTTGGTGAGGAGCATTACAAGGTTGCCAGAGGAGTTCAGGAGACTCTTCAGAAGTATAAGGAGCTTCAGGACATCATCGTTATCCTTGGTATGGACGAGCTTTCAGAGCAGGATAAGCTGACAGTTGCGAGAGCAAGAAGGATCCAGAGATTCCTTTCTCAGCCTTTCCATGTTGCTGAGCAGTTCACAGGTCTTCCTGGTACATATGTACCGATCGCAGAGACCATCAGAGGCTTCAAGGAGATCCTTGACGGACTTCATGATGATATTCCGGAAAGCTACTTCCTGAATGCCGGAACCATCAATGATGTTGTTGAGAAATACAGAAATAAGCAGTAATTATCAGGAGAATCATAACATGGCAGACAGTGCAGCAAAAATGCAGCTCAGGATAATAACTCCGGAAAAGGAATTCTTCAGTGGTGATGCGGAATTCGTTGAGTTTACAACAGTTGAGGGTGATATCGGTATTTATCCGAGACACGTACCGACAACAGTTGTCATAGCTCCGGGTGTTTTAAAAATTCATAATAATAAATCAGTCCGCGAAGCTGCGCTTCATTCGGGCTTTGCTGAAATACTTGGCGACAGGATCACTATCCTCGCAGAGGCAGTTGAGTGGCCTGAGGATATCGATAAGAACAGAGCCGAGGCTGCCAAGATAAGAGCCGAGCGTAAGATCGAGGACAATGCCGGAGATATCAGCAAGGCTGAGCTTGCTCTTAAGAGATCGGTACTTCGTATACGTATGGCTGAGAAAAATAAATGATCCACATGACAGAGTTTTGAACGATTCCAGTCATGAATATAAAGTAAAAGAGACAGGCACTTTGGTCTGTCTCTTTTGTTATGATCTCCAAAAAACTGTATACGGATATTTTCCGTTACATTTTATTCATAGAGGTAGGCTTTAATTCCTTGACCATATTCTTCTTTGGCTCGCGTTCCTTTCTTGCTTTTTCAGCACGTGTTTCGCCGTATTCATCAATCTTGACGAAGTCCTTGCCCTCCTTAACTTTTCTGGCCTTATTGATCTGATCAACGGCCATATCTACCTGATTCTTGGTACCAGGTGCATATCTGGACATGATGGCGATAGCATCAAGAGTATTGTTGAAACGGAATTCACCCTCGGGACTCTTTCTTACAGTCATCTTGCCCTTCATGTATTTGTCGGAAGCAGAGAGAAGTCTTGCATTGAGGTAAATAAGCTGTTCAGCTGCATCGTCTCTTCCCTGCTGGGTATTAAGCTTCATGTTCTGACCAAGATCGTTGATCGCCTTGACAGCATTACGGAAGGCTCTGTATTCTGTGCTCTGGCTTCCTTTTGATATCATGTTGGTATAAAGAGTCTGCATCTTTCTTACATAAGTCTCGATATTTTCCTTGGAAACACCAAAGGTCCTCTCGATGATCTTAGACTGAGTGGCCTTGACAGCCTGTTCATCCATCATGCTTGCCATAAGACGCATAGGATCCTTTGTGATAGCCTGGAATTCAGGAAGTCTCTTAACATCCTTTGCAACCTGACGGATAACCTTAACGTCGAATTTGTTATCAGGGTTCTTCTTTATAAGGTTTGCAGCGATACTCTTGGCAAGATTATCAACCGCCACTGACTTCTTCTGGTGTGTAGCCTCGTAGCCTGAATGAAGTCTGATATACTGATCGAACCCCTTTTCCTTGGAGAGCTTTTTCTTCTGATCATTTATGATGCCGCGGGCAGAGACTTTTCTAAGATCCATAAGCTTCTTATATCCCGGACCAATATCTTTGGCTGCCCAGTCTTTGATACCGGAGGTGCTTGCCTCGCTTCTTGACTCTGCAATATTGGCATCTAACTTTTTAACAGCATTTGCAGTAAGCTTATTTTTCTTAATATAGCTATCGCGGCCCAGCTCAACATGGTTATCCAGCCACTGATCAGCCAGCTCGGTAACCATAAATCCATTTATATCCTTATCGGTTACCTCATATGCATCAATGGTATCTTTTGCATAGCTGTATGGATCTGCTTTAACTTTATCCCTATCCTCTGGAGGAATCTTTATCTTTTTCTGATCGACGTCCATTCGATATTTGTTGAGCTTTATACGCCGTATCGATGCAGTTTTCATAGTCTCATCAGGGTCAGCATTTAATCGATTTTTCAGGTATAGATCAACTCGCTGGCCCTTAAATCCACAGGCTTCTGCAAATTGTTTACATGTCATGTTATGGTAGAGTTTATTTTCTTTGTAAATCTTCATAATAAAACCTTGATTCCCGCGCAGCCCGTTCATAAAGGTGTTGATATCTGTGGAATTGCCCTTGATATTCATAGTACCGCGAGTTCCAAGTGAGGTGAGGAAGGAGGTTTTTGCGTCAAGCTTAGGATCATCCTTAGGAAGGAGTTCCTTTACCCATTTTTTTTCTTCCTCATATTTTGCACCCAGATTTAAAATATGAGAGTTAAACTTCTGAACCATCGTGGCAATTTCTTTTATATCTGCTTCCTTAAGAGAGTTCTTAAAGTCATCCTCTATATCATCAAAACTATTATACATATTGTCCGGGATAGTCTGGTCGGCCATATCTCTTGCGTCAATATGCTGTCTCAGCTGGAGAAAGCATGCATATTTATCCGCGAGGGTGACAGCTTTATTATATTCTTTCATAAGGCTTTCAAATATAGAATCATCAGGTGTTCCCGGATTGATCAGATCGTATTTTGGTTCTTCAATATTTTCTAATACAACATCTTCTTCATTAACTTCTTTCATATGTAACCTCCAGAATAATATCTATAGTTTTGCGTTATTTTACATCGTATAAACTGATTCTACTGTATAAAACATAACAAAACCGCAACAAATATACGGAGGATTGAAATGATTATGAAAAAATATCATAAATCATAAAGCTGAAAAGGCAGAAAACTTAAGTGGTGGCGGAAACCTGCGGAAAAGCAACAAAAAATAGCAGAATACGCAAGCTTCGTAACCTTGTAAAAGGAGCAGTGATACAGTACAATTATGATATGTGTTTTTGTTTGTTCCGGGGTGCGAAAAATACCGGAAAACAGTGAAGGAAGGATATCGGAGGGATTTATGAAACGTGAAACGATACTGAATATCAGATATGGTATGCAGACGTATTCATATACGCTGGAGGAATACATATCTGAGGAGAAGAAGGTAGTAACGATCGGACGCAGCATGGATTGTGATATCATGATCCGAAATGCGGGCGTTGCAGAAAAGCATGCGGCTTTCTGCCTTGAAAAGGAAGGCTGGGTTTACAGGGATTTCGGCAGTGCGGCAGGAAGCTCCATGAACGGCCAGAAGATCAAATGGGTCAAGGTATTTGACGGTTCGACCATAGCGCTGAATGCTTTTCCGAACCCGGATACCCTGTATATAGACATCTCCATGAAGGTTGACGGTATGCCGGTTGTTCCGGGGCAGCCGAAGGTTGATGTGTTTAATGACAGACAGCCTCAGGGGGCAGGAATGGGCTACAGCGGTTCCGGCTCGGCAGGCCGCAGAGATACCAGCTTCACGGGACTCAATGCCTTCGGACTTGGTGCAGCCTTCGTATGGTCGATAATCGCGGTTGTATTTTTGATCAACTTCTTCAGAACTATATCGGCGCTGGACGGCGTGAATATCTTCTGCAACTTTAGTGCAGGAATAACTATAGTGGCTTTATTTATAATGTATCTCGTTACCGCGGGAGGTATGGTGCTGTTTCCAATCTCTCTTTTCTCTTACAGAAAGAGAAATACCTTCCTGGGTATGGAAATGATCGCGGCCGGCTATACGGGAACCATCATCGCATATATGCTCATCCTTATGATCGGGCTGGGTTCACTGTTCTGGGAACTCTTCGGAAGTACGTATTTCCTCATGACGATTCTGGTCATCGGCTTTAACCTTGCGGCACTTATCAGTCTTACTGGACTCTTCAAGATGAGTGCGGATATGGAAAAGGTTGGTACGAAGTGGTACAGGCCTATCATATATTTCTCACTGTCGTGGGTTATGGTATTTATACTTGCCGGCATGGCAGCAAGCGATTACAACAATGCCTACGGGGCAAGTCTCACACTTGCGGATTCGCTGCCGATGGACAATATCTGGATGGATATTGCATGGTTCGCAGCCATAATCCTCTCATGTGTTTACATACACGTGGACGAAACTCCGCACCTTGCGCAGAAGTATGAGGTTAAAAGCAGACAATAAAATACGCCCTGAACAACGTATATATAATGAATACTCCATTAAAAAGGTGTATTTTCGATGAAAAAGTTTTGATTTACCGCCTGAATGTGCTATATTGATTAGGTGGTAACAGGACTTACAGCATATAAATTTTGTTACTGATCAGGAGGAAATGTGAATGAAGAGATTTAAAAAGGGAGTAGCTCTCATAATTTCGGCAGTGATGATGCTTTCAATGGCAGCCTGCGGTAAGGAAGAGGTTAAGAACCATCCGGGGGAGAGAAGTACAAGAGATTCGATTATTTCGACAGTAGACAGAACAACAGGCACTGATTTTACAACTGAGCCTACAGAAACAGAAACTACAGACGTTACAAGCACGGATACAACTGCGACAGTTGCGACCACAGAGCAGCCGATAAATGTTGATCCGGATACTGAGAAGGCTTTCAAGCAGTTTGAGGATGATTTCTTCAAATATGTTATGGAGTCAAGCTACATTCAGTATCACTATACCATCAAGGACGGTACAAAGTTTGATATCGAGAAGCCGGATCCTGTATGGGGTGAGGTAGAATGGTCTGATGAAGCGGTAGAGAAGGATCGTAAGGAAGAAGAAGACTGGATGAACAAGCTTAAGGCTATCGACAGAGATGGTCTTAGCGAGACTGACCGCATATCTTATGACCTTTATATGGAGGACTTTGAGGACAGCCTGGAGTCTTACAAATATATCCACATCAGTGGCGTATTTTCGCCTAACGGCGGCTTCCAGGAGAGATTTGCGAACTATTTCACAGATTTCGCTCTTGAGAAGAAAGAGGATGTAGATGATTACATCTCATTACTTGATTCAACACCTGAATATGTTGACAAACTCATCGAGTATGAAAACTACAGAGCAACACTTGGCTACGTTATGAGCGACAACAATATCGATAAGGTTGTTGAGCAGTGCGAAACCTTTGTTAAGGATGGCGATAAGCATTTCCTTATCGAGCTTTTTGATATGAACATTGATAAGGCAGATTTCCTTACAGATGAGGAGAAGACTGCTTACAAGGAGAAGAATAAGGACATCATCTTAAACAAGATCATTCCTACCTTCGAGAAGATCGGAACAGAAGTTGGTGCGCTTAAGGGCAAGGGAACAAACCAGGGCGGACTTGCAGGTTATGACGACGGTGCTGCTTACTATGCAACAGTAATGAAGTCAAAAACCGGTTCCAGCAAGACTCCTGAGGAGGCACTTGATGTTCTTTATGGACGTCTGAATTCCTTCTACAATGATATGGTTGGAATATACCAGAATGATCCGGATGCATATATGTATTTCACAAACAACTATAACAGTCTCATGACTGAAATAGATACAACCATGACACCGGAAGAGATAATAGATAAGCTTATGATCGTGGATGCGTCTGAGTATCCTGTGATCAACAAGATCCCATATACAGTAAGCTATTTTGAGAAGCCGCTTGAGACCATCATGGATAATACTCTTGCTTACTACAAGACACCGTTCGTTGATGATCCTAATGTAAATATCATCAGAGTAAACGGCGGACATCCTGAAGATCTCTGGGCAACTCTTGCACACGAGGGCTTCCCTGGACATATGTATCAGGAAAATTATTTCAAGACAACAAATCCAAGCAACCTCAGAATGGTAGAGACCTTCTTAGGTTATATGGAAGGCTGGGCAAAATACATTGAGTATCATTCGTATGAGGTTATCGATTATCCTGATACAGAGAGTGATGCAAATGTAGGAAAGCTTGTTGCCCTTAACTCAGAAATAAATATGCTTGTTATCGGTATCATTGATATCGAGGTTAATTACAACGGCTGGACACTTGAGGATACACAGAACTGGTTCTCAGAGCAGGGTTATTCTGCTGATGCGGCACAGACAATATTTGATGTTGTTACAGGTGATCCGGGACTTTACCAGAGCTACGTTCTCGGATATTATGAGATGAAGGCTCTCCGCGATAAGGCAGAGAAGGAGCTTGGTGCTAAGTTTGATCCGGTTGAGTATCACCGTGTTATCCTTGAGACAGGCCCTGTTCAGTATGATATTCTTGAAAGACAGGTAGATAAGTATATACAGGAGAACAAATAACTGTTATTATGTCGTAGGTGCAGTTTCTTGACACCGGATATCGTTAAATAGTATTATGCAT
This sequence comes from Eubacterium sp., assembly GCA_017430325.1. Lineage (GTDB taxonomy): Bacteria > Bacillota > Clostridia > Lachnospirales > Lachnospiraceae > Eubacterium_Q. Next base: position 42,634 of record JAFRNE010000021.1, on the reverse strand, counting down.
CGTGATGATGTGAAAAGAGATAGATATGAAGTTAGATGTTATTTACGAAGACAAATACATAATTGCCTGCGTTAAGCCAAGCGGCGTACCGGCGCAGGGAGATAAGTCGAACGATATGGACATGGTAAGCCTGGTTCAGAATTATCTCTTCGATAATTCTGATTCGGACGAGGAGCCTTACGTTGCGGTTATCCACAGACTGGACAAGCCGGTTGGCGGTATCATGCTTTTTGCAAAGGAGCGTGAAACTGCTGCGAAGCTTTCCGACATGCTGCAGGATGGCAAGATCGAGAAATACTATCAGGCCGTCCTCACGGGAGAACTTCCCGATGGGGTGGGTGAATTTAACGACTACATTCTGACGGATAATAAGACCGGAACCTCTAAGGTAGTTCCGAAGGGAACCAAGGGTGCGAAGGAAGCCAGACTTTCTTATGAGGTGCTGGATGAGTTCGATACGGATGACGGTCCGCTTACCTATGTTTTGATCGGGCTTTATACCGGAAGACATCATCAGATAAGATGCCAGATGGCTGCTCATAAGGCGGCAGTCTGGGGAGATATGAGATACAATCCTGTATTTAAAAAGAAGCCGATGAAGGGGCTTCACGAGATAGGACTTTATTTCTCAAGAATGGAGTTTGATCATCCCGTAACCGGTGAACGCGTTATTCTGAAGGCAGAACCTGAGGGGATCGCCTTTGAAGCGATCGAGCTGGATGAGGAGTGATCATAAGTACAGCCCAATTCTTAAAGCGGCGTAACTCCATATTTTATAATTATCATAATATTAAACGAAAGAGGATAAAGAAATGGCAGACGATAAGAAAAAAGTTGAAGCGATAACATCCATGGAGGAGGATTTTGCGCAGTGGTATACTGACGTAGTTATCAAATCCGAACTCATTGGATATACAAGTGTAAAGGGTTGTATGGCTATCAAGCCTGCAGGTTATGCTATCTGGGAGCTTATCCAGAAGCAGCTTGATGCAAAGTTCAAGGAAACAGGCGTAGAAAATGTATATATGCCAATGTTCATTCCTGAAAGCCTCCTCGAGAAGGAGAAGGATCACGTTGAAGGCTTTGCTCCTGAAGTTGCATGGGTAACTCACGGAGGGCTTTCACCGCTTCAGGAGAGACTTTGCGTAAGACCTACTTCAGAGACACTTTTCTGCGATTTTTATGCTAAAGATATAGAGTCCTACAGAGACCTTCCAAAGGTTTATAATCAGTGGTGCTCAGTTGTTAGATGGGAGAAGGAGACAAGACCTTTCCTTCGTTCAAGAGAGTTCCTGTGGCAGGAAGGCCATACTGCTCATGCTACCGCTGAGGAAGCTGAGGAGAGGACTATCCAGATGTTAAATGTATATGCTGACTTCTGCGAGAATGTGCTTGCTATGCCTGTTATCAAGGGTCAGAAGACTGAGAAGGAGAAGTTCGCAGGTGCTGTTGCAACCTACACCATCGAGGCTCTCATGCATGATGGCAAGGCTCTCCAGTCAGGTACAAGCCACAACTTCGGTGACGGCTTTGCAAGAGCATTTGAGGTTCAGTATACAGATAAGGAAAATAAACTGCAGTATGTTCACCAGACTTCATGGGGCGTAACAACAAGACTTATCGGTGCCATCATCATGGTTCACGGTGATGACAACGGACTTGTTCTTCCTCCAATGGTTGCTCCTACACAGGTTATGATAGTTCCTATCATGCAGAAGAAGGCAGGAGTGCTTGAGAAGGCTGAAGAGCTTCGAAGCATGATCAGTTCATATGCAAGAGTTAAGGTTGATGCTTCTGATAAGTCACCTGGCTTCAAGTTTGCTGAGCAGGAGATGAGAGGTATTCCTCTTCGTCTTGAGGTTGGTCCAAGAGATATTGAGGCAGGTCAGGCAATACTTGTAAGAAGAGATAACGGTGAGAAGGAAACTGTTAAGTTTGAGGACCTTGAGACAAGGATTCCTGAGCTTCTTGAGACTATCCAGAAGGATATGCTTGAGAGAGCAAGAGCTCACAGAGATGCAAATACACATACCGCAAAGAACTGGGACGAGTTCAAGGATATCATCGAGAACCGCCAGGGCTTCATCAAGGCTATGTGGTGCGGCGAGACTGAGTGTGAAGAGGCTATCAAGGCTGAGACAGGCGCATCAACAAGGTGTATGCCATTCGAGCAGGAGTGCTTCTCAGACGTATGTGTTCACTGCGGCAAGCCTGCTAAAAGACTCGTTTATTTCGGAAGAGCTTACTAATTTGTAATATGTATTTGACAGTACTGCGGTACCGGAAAATACACGACAATCGAGTATATTTAACAATGATCCGCAGCTTCGTGAACCGTTGCTGCGGGTTATCTATCTATACAACAAATATAGTTGTATAATATATGTTGTGCTATATAATTGAGATATTAATTGCTAATTGAAACGGGAAGATAATGGACAAGATCAGGATCGTAATGCCGCAGAAGGTGGCAGATATAATTAATGAATTAAATAGTGCAGGCTACGAGGCGTATGCCGTCGGCGGCTGCGTCAGGGATTCGATACTTGGACGTGAGCCGAATGACTGGGATATAACGACCTCGGCCATGCCGGAGGAGGTTAAGGCTATCTTCAGACGCACGGTGGATACCGGAATCAAGCACGGTACGGTCACGGTGCTTCTCGGCGACGACAGCTTTGAGGTAACAACCTTCCGTGTGGATGGCGAATACACCGATCACAGACATCCGGAGGAGGTTTCGTTCACCAGGAATCTTGAAGAGGACCTGCTTCGCCGCGATTTCACGATAAATGCCATGGCCTACAGTGATAAGACCGGTATAGTCGATCTCTACGGCGGCCTTCAGGATATCGAAAATAAGGTTATCAAAGCTGTCGGTGATCCGGACGCAAGATTCGATGAGGATGCTCTCAGGATCATGCGTGCGGTACGTTTTGCCGCGCAGCTTGACTTTACGATAGAGGAGAAGACGAAGGAGGCAATCGGTCGTCATACTGAGTTTCTGAAGGAAGTCAGTGCCGAGAGGATAGAGACTGAGCTCACGAAGCTTATAACCTCCACACATCCGGAGAAGCTGATCGACGCTTATGAGCTTGGCATAACTGCGGTTATCCTTCCTGAATTTGATAATACCATGGGCGTTCCTCAGAACAATCCTTATCATAAATACGACGTTGGCCACCACATCATTGCAGTAACGCAGAATGTTCCACCGACAAAGATAATGAGATATACGGCCCTCTTCCACGATATCTGTAAGCCTGAGTGCAGGACTACAGATGAAAGAGGCATCGACCACTTTAAGATGCATGCTGTTCTTGGAGCAGACAAGGCCAGAGAGATCATGAGAAGGCTGAAGATGGACAATGATTCCATCCATGCTGTTTCCCGCCTCATCTACTGGCATGACTACGGCATCAAGGGTGATGTGACTAAACGTTCGCTTAGGCGAATGATGTCAAAACTCGGTGCGGAAAACTTTCCGGACTATCTTGCCATAAGAAGAGCTGATATGGCCGGTCAGAGCGACTTCCGTAAGGAAGAAAAGGATGAGATTTACAGAAATATCGAGGCGCTCTACAACGAGATAATTGCTGAGGGCGACTGCCTCAGTGTTAAGGATCTTGCCATAAACGGCGGCGATATCATGAAGCTTGGCATCCCTGCCGGTCCGAAGATCGGTGAGATACTCACATACCTTCTCGAGCGTGTCATGGACGAGCCGTCTCTCAACACTCACGAGCAGCTTCTTGCACTGGCCCGGAAATATTTATATTACGACAAACACTAAAGTTAGTCTCGCAATCAGAGTATAAAGCTGTCGCTTGATCTGCGGCTTGTGTCGTTGTTTTTGATATTCTTCGCAGCCTGCTTTTTCACGGCCTTCTTTGGCGCATCCTTTTCAGGACCTGCAACCTTATTTTTCTGTGCTTCAAGAACATGTTTGTACGCCTTCTCCATCTTCTTAGGATCGCCGATCATATCCTTCGGATTGAGCTTGGTCTTTCTCACCTCCTGAGTCATGAAGTTCAGAACATCCTGTTTGATAGAATTCACAGCCTGTGAAGACTTGGTATTCGGGTCGGCAGCGATAGCTTCGGAAATTATCTTACCGTATTTCTCGTCTGCAATAAGATAGTTTGTCATGACATCCGAGCATACTATCATAAGCGGTGAAGGAGTATTATCTTCGACCGGTTTTACTTCAACCTTTTTGACCTTCTTATGCTTTTTAAAAGGAGCTGCATCGACTATTTTATCAAAGATTTCTTCTTCCGAAGGAAGTCGTCCGTTCTTTTCCTGGAATTCTCTTACGAGTTCATCCTTCTTTTCCTTCATCTCAGGGAAAAGATCGTCGAACTTGAGATTCAGGATTTCATCGTTCATCTCATCGACATCAACAATGGTATGCTCTGACGAACGATTCTTTGTTTTCTGCTTTTCAAATTCTGCACTGACTGCAGCGTTGATATAATCGTCGATATACTCGTAAGGACCTCCGCCGATTTCTGAACCTAAAGCGTATTTATCCAGATTGTTACGGCTTTTCTCCATGATCTTTTCGGTGCGTTTCTCGATCTTCTCCCATTTACTGAAAAGCTTATCAGGATATTTTGTTGCGATAGACTTAAATATCGGATCGGTCGAAAGTGCCTTAACTTCCTTGTCGTAGCTGCCGTCTGTTATCTTCGCGGCAAGCTCGTCAAGCTCGTCAGACTCAAGCCCTTTCTTGTAGATACTGTCGAGGTATTTTTTAGCGACTATGTCCTTCGCAAGTTCACTGACCGGAGCGCCCTTTCTCAGGGCTGAATAGTAATCAGCCTTATAATCTATATAATATACATTTTTTGTGAAGGTTTCATTCTTTGCTGTGACGAGATTTCTCACTGATCTCTGCTTGGCGGTAAGATCGAAGCTCTCGGTAAAGGCATCGTTATCAACCTGTACAGGGAAAATATCATTTTCAAAGGCTTTTTCAAGCTCTCTCGACTTCTTACCGATATCAGAGAGAGGCATATCCCTGTAAAGAAGGTTGGAATTGGTCTTGAAGTTATCAAGTCCCATTCTGAGGTTATCGATCATAGGGATAAATACAGCTGTCTTTTCATACGCCCGCTCGGCGATAACAAGTCTGGCCTGACCCTCAGGTGAACGTGGTCCGGAGAAGGTACCTTTTCTTTCGTTATAATATGTTCTGGCAGCAACTCTGAACTTGGTAAGCGCACGCTGCATATCTCTGAAGGATGATGAGTCAACGCTCAGAATATCGATGCATTTCTGGAGAGACTGAGTCATATTTCTGTAAAGATCTGAGCCAGTCATATCATTTACATTTTCAAAGTTCTTATCTTTACCGTCTTCTCCCTGGGTGTTTTGAAGAGTTGCCTTGAAAGCCTTGAAGGTGCTGAGCATATTCTCTCTGCTCTGGTCGAGTAGCTTGTAGCCTTTGATGAAATCCTCGGCGTCATCAGCCGACATGTCAGTATCCACAACTGTCCTTTTGTCGCGCTTATTTTCTGCAATCTTGTCATCTCTTTTCATACGTTCCAGGGTTTCGAGAACTGTATTTGCGGTAAGTACGCGCCTTGCCTCGAGTGAGGAGCGCTTGTGGCCGGCGGACATATTTTCTTCTCTTTTATGATCAACGTATTCTCTGGTATATCTGTAAGCCTCGTCGCGAAGAACCTCATATTTCATAGGGTCGGCCTTTCGGTTAACCTCGCTCAGCTTCTTTACGGCTTCCTTCATCTTCTTAAACTGATCTGATGAGCTGACAAGCTTTGGATCGATATTGCTGTTGTTAAGAAGGTTGTAAAGGTCGGCGGCAGTCCCTGAAAGCTCGGTCTGCTCCCTGAGAGAAAGCAGTGTGTCACGGCATACTCTCAGTCCCTTCGCTGTTCTCTTGATGTTTTCGACAAGTGTTGTTCCGTATGCATCGGTACTAAGCTCATCAGCCTTGTCAGGCAGGGTGAAAGGAATGAGACCTGCAACAAGCTTGTTCATAAGCTGTACTCTGTTTTTGGCGGTCACAGGAGTGCTGTCCATAACCTCCTTCCAGGTAGCTGATAAACTTTCATATATTTCCCGCGATATTTCGGCGTTGTTGCTGTTATTTATCACCTCATATTCGCACTCCTTCATCATGACATAAAAAACAGATACAGTATTTATGTCAGATACAGGGAAACCTGCCTTAAGAAGCTGCACCCGGGCTTCCATGTCGTATTTGGTATATCTTGCGGCTCTGCTTCCGGTGATATGATCATCGTAATCATCCTGGAAAGGAGCCTTCTCCTTGATGGCATTAAACTCCTGCTCGGAAAGTCCCCACCACTGATCGGCGGTTCTGCTGTAGGATTCGTAAGCTCTCAGGAGTTCCTCTCTGTTAATATCGCCGGAGGTGTCATAATCCTCTATGGCTGTCTGGAGCTCGTAGGTTTTGGTGAGCAGATCGAGCACAGGAGTTCCTTTGGAACGTGACACGATGGTTTTCCAATTAGCTCCCTCCAACGGTATTATATTGTAATCAAGCTCAGTATTTCCGTCCACCTGCTGAATATCTGTGGTAAGATGTACGGTTTGAAGGTTCTGACTGTTCAGCCCGAAAATATGAGCGTGTAAATACGCCGGGTTGGAGGTCATATTCTTAGTAAAGGATCTGTTATGCCCCAGATCATCTGCCATCTTCTTATAGAAGCTCGCGAATTTACGTTCCTCTTCGGTCAGCTTTTCTTCCTTAATATACTTTCCGAGCATATCTGAAAGTTCCTGAAGCGCATCAACCGAATCCTTAATTATTGCATCAGCCTGAGGGATATTGTAGGTCTGCTTCATAGACTTATAAAAAGTCTCGTAATAGCCGGCAGGATCGTCCGATTTGAGCCAGTCGTTATTCATGCGCAGGGCATAATCATTGTGTGCATTCAGAAGGTTGAAAAGCTCAGGGTAGCTGTTTCTGATATAATATTTTCCATACGCGGGGTTATCGGTAACGACATCGATTCCATTAAGGCGTATAAGGAAATTCTTTTTCTCTTCATCACTCAGTTTATCCGCCAGAAAATTGCCGACTATGATGCTGCCGAGCGTTTTGATCATATTCTGTTCATAAAGCGTAACGGACTCGTGATAGCTGGCAGGGACTACCTTATGGCTTGTTACATTGATAAAACCACGGTCCTGAACAATATTCGGATCATCCTCCGGAATGATGTCTCCGTCTGGATCGATCGGATGATCATCATGAGAAATACTGTCGTCATTACTGTGGCTGCTATCGAAACTGTTATTATCGCCGGAAATAGCGGAACTGTTTCTTCGGAGCCTGGAATCATCAAGAATGATATTTTCATTTTTCTTCTGATTGGTATTTGTGTTTATTTCGTCTTCACTAAGGAAGCTTTCGTCTCTTTCTTCGGCTTCTTTCATGTCTGTTCTCCTTATATTATTCTCTGTTGTTACTGATTGATTACATCAACTTTCCGGCTGGTTTATTTTGAGTATTCGATTAGTTTTATTCTATCTCACCGGTTTATTTAAGATCAGTATTAAGTCTACCATATGAAAAATAACAAAACCGCAACAAATATTTACTTTTTCAAAGAGCAAGATCCGCGTTGCGCATTTGTTGCGGATTGGGTGTTATGATAAGTTGTATTAGGAGAAAAAATGGGAGAAAAAAACAATGCCAAACAGAACAAAATACAATTATTATGACTTTGATGCAAATAAGATGTCGGAGATGTCTTCATTCGTTATATTCGGACTTCTTAAGGATCAGCTCAGCGAGAAGGAGAAGATTGATATTTACAAGAAGATCACGGTGTGTGACTGCGTGAGAACGATGAATGCGAAAAATATTACTGCAGTCTATGGAGAGGAAATAGGTGGACTGGCAAGGCGTTTAGGAGAAAACGATGAAATAATGGATGTTACAGAGCCGGGCTTTTCAAATGATAAGGGTCCGGCCTATAACAGAGTGTTTACCGACAGGTGGGATCCTGCATTGAAGATGTTCAAGGAGGGACTTACCGAGCTTGCCGAGATCATGAAGAAGAAAGGCGCAAGAATTCAGTTCCGTAGCGAAAGTGAGAAGAATTATTATGATACAATGCAGCTTATGATAGAGGATGCGGCAAATGAAAGAAGCTGGAGAAACCGTTTGGAATCGGATATAGCCTTCGAATATGCGTGGAATACTGAGATAAAGATTAATCTTACCGCTGCGAGGCCGTCTATCGATGATAATGATCCTGATAATATTCATTTTACTCCACTTATAATTCAGGGTGAGGACGGAAAGGTTCTTCAGGCGGTCGGAGAAACAGGGATGCTCGATGCGGTGTCAGGTGGCATCAGAGCAATGAGAAAGCTTGAGGACCACATTACCAAGGGTGATGTTACACGTGATGAATTGATCCGTGAATACGAGGAACAGGAAAAAAGGCTCGAAAAGACTCTCAGTATGAGCAAGGAGGAATTCGAGAAGCTTAGGAAAGCAAATGCTGTCCAAAATGCTTATGATGAATTTACTAACGGACCGAGAGGTTATGCTTACGTACTTCAGGATGTGACGGCAAGAAAGGAACTTCTGAAGGCGGGATGGCCGGCTACGGATCTGGATGATATCGTCATGCTGAGACGACTTATCAGTGTGACGGCCGGTGTGATCAGAGGAGGACAGGGCGCGATCGAAGCGCGGAAGGATAATATTGCCAAGGAAAGAGCCCAGGATGACCAAAAGAAGGATGTGAGCGAGGCATGGACAGCCAAAAAGGAGAAGCGTGAGGCTGCCCGTAAGGAGAAGGAAGCTGAGCTTGAGGTCGAGCAGCAGCAGATTGATGCTGCGAAGGCACTTAACGAAGAACTTAGTGCTCTCTGGGATGCCATGAAGGCCGGAGAGGGCTTATCGGTAACTGAGAGAAATAACAGGCTTACAAATATCAGCCTTTTTCTTGATAAGGTTAAGGATAACAGGCTTTTTATCGGAGCGAAGAATCTTCACGGAAGGATAGCCGGAAAAATGAATAAGGAGCTTTCTCCTGCGGATAAGGCCCTTCTTTCTGAAAACATTTCAGGCTTTGTTGAGAGTCTTGAGGCGGTCGATCCGAAGCTTGTCAGCTCGTCAAAGCAGTTCGGCGATTTTAAGACAGCGTTGAAGGAGCTCGACAGACTGAAGAAGACTCTTGACACCAATGATCCGGAGAAGGTTGAGGAATATAAGGATAAGGTTAAGGAAGCTGCTGAGAAGGCAACCGTTTACCTGAGATATAAGACGAACCAGTACAAGGGACAGTGGAAACACACCCATAAGCGTTCCGAGCTCGAGGCGAAGAGAGTGAGCACAGTTGATGCAATTCTTAACGGGCTTAAGGCTCTTACGGTTCCGGGTACTGACGAAAAGATCATTCCTTCCAAGAATGATTATCACATCTACGAGGTGAAGGAAGAGAGAGGGCTTATCGGTGAATATGCTGATGCTTCAAAGAAGAATCCTTACGACAGAATTATGTACCGTTATACCGGACGGGGTGTCGTTAACGGTTCGCTTAAGAAGATGAAGGAGGCATTTGCAAGAGCGTTGACAGGCTATGTTTTGAAGAAGAATAACCCTGATGCTCCGCTTGATAAGGAAAAGGCAAATAAACTGTTTGATAAGATCAACATGGAACTAAATATAGATAATATGACCGAGAAAGAGCTTAGAGAAGCTCTCCAAGGTCCGCATACTCTTCAGGAGGGATTAAATAAGCAGCGCAGCAAAGTATATGCTCCTTCCAGCGATGCGTCATATTCAGAGCTTATAAAGGATATGAAGGCCGTTTACACGATAATGAATGGCAGGGACAAAAGAAATACTTACTACAACAAGGTGTTTGACTGCGTTGAAAAACTCGCTCACCTTCCGGAGGAACTTGATGAGGTTGATAGAGACAAGGTATTTAAGCTTGTAGAGAAGACTAATCAGGAGCTTTTCACAAATGCCAGGGAAAGGATACTTAAATACCCGAAGTCGGTTGATCAGAATGCCAGATTCTGTTTCCTCATCCTTCATGCGATTGGCGATAATTGTCCGGGCGTGGAAAGTTTGAATAAGATTCTTATTAATGAACTTAATACAGCAAGGGGAGTAAAAAAATCAAAATCGGGCAATTTTTATCTGGAAAGCAAGGATTATTTTGATTTTGATCATTATGACAGAGAGAGATTTGATAAGATAACAGGTACGATGGAGGATAAAAGAGATCTCAGTGAGGATATCGAGAGAGATATGTTTGATGCAGTAAAGCCTTTTGATCAGAACAAGATAAGGGAAGACCTTAAGGGAGTGAAGGACGCGGCGGCTCAGGAAGAAAAGAAAAAGTCCAAGGAGACTCCTGTAAAGGAATCGGAGAAAGAAGAAGTAAGAACAAGAAGACATTCTATAGGTTAAGCAGCACTGTAATATAATTTACAGATCGTAATCATAAAACATATTTTCAAATGAAATATAAAATACGATGTTGCGCTTTTGTTGCGCGAAGGGTGATATGATGCCGTTAGAGCAAAAGAAAGGCAGCAGACTGCCTGTAAATACATCATAAAAATCGGAGGGAAAAGCTATGCCAAGATACAAAAAGCAGAATAGTTGTTTTGATATGGATAAAGGCCATGCATACGCGGCCATAATTCTTTTTGGTCTCCTTAAGGGGCAGATATCAAAGGAGGAAAGTGAGAGGCTTTATAAGGAAACCGGCATCTTTGATGCTGTCGGACAGGGCTTCCCTGAAGTTGTTGCGAAGGAATTCGGAAAAGAATACGACCAGCTGGCTAAGGATAGTATGGATGGAGATGATCATGATATCACTTCTGATGAGATATATAATAGCAGAGTATCTGAAACGCCGCCGAAATATTATTCGTCTGTATGGGATAACACTGTAAAGAGGTTCAAGAATGCTTACCGCGAGATAGCGGACATCATGAAGGAAAAGGCTGATAAGATCAAGTTCCCGAACGAGGCTGTAAGGGGCTACTATGATACCGTACAGCAGATGGCGGAGGATATGGCAGGTGATGGCTGGCTTCAGAGGGCTCAGAATGATCCTATGTATGAATATGCCTTTAATCTGATGGTAAAGATGAATCTGACAGCAGCTGCTATTGATGTTAGGGAGAACGGTGTAGGCGTAAAAGTGGTGCAGGCTGATGACCTTGGTAATCTTGCCAAGTTTACAGAGAGTGGAATACTTGATTCCATAGCCGGGGCCATGAGAGTCAGCAGAAAGATGGAAGCTTGCCTGAAGGATAGAAGTGTTACCAGAGATGAGCTTCTGGATGAGATGATCATGCAGAAGGAGAGGATGGAAAAGGCACAGAGCATATCTAAAGATGACTTCAGGAAGCTGGAGTTTGCCGACGTGACTCAGAATGATTATACCGAGTTTACAACAGGACCGAGAGCGTTTGGAACTAACCTCAGCAACCTTTCGGCAAAGATAGATCTCCTGAAGGCAGGATGGCCTGTAGCGGATATTGAAGTGATGGCTTCCGGAAAAGTAACTCTGGACAATATAAAGAAACAACATGATCTACGCAATAAACCATACCTTAAGGAAAAGAAGCAGTACGATGAGGCGTGGGAGGCATATAATGCCATGCCTGCCGATACTGACGAGCAGAAGAAGGCTAAGGAAACAAGGCTCGGCGAGCTTAACAAATGGGCAGATAATCTTAAGAAAAGCGAAGAAGAGATAAAGAAATATAAAACACATTACGATATCATAAATGAGCAGTGGACAAGATCCATAGCCGGTCCTATCGATGAGACGGAGAGAAGCACCTGTTTAGGTTATATGTCCGCCTTCGTAGGTGCGGCAGCTAAGGAACTGAAGGGAATCAGCTCGGCTTCTTACTATGCAAAGAGGCTTCAGGACAGGGTACAGGTAAAACTGACGCCTGCTGAAAAAGCAACTCTGACAAGTGATAACAAGGGCCTTTATAAGGCTCTCTGCGATGTGGATCCGGCCTTGATGTCATCTTCAAAGCAGTTCAGCAACCTGAAGAAGGCTCTGAAGACACTGTCCGAGATGAAGATCGATATGAATGACCAGGAAAGTATCGAGGATTATACCGACCAGGTTAAGGAAACTGCAAGACTTGCAACGGAGTATCTCAGATATAAGAAATACCAGGCTGAGGGTCCGGAGGGCGCCAAGCATTCACGTTCAGATACAGAGAAGCAGAGAGTTGCGACTGTTGATAATATTTTGAATAGCCTGAAGACTTTTCTTGTACCGGGTACCGAGAATGAGCATATCATAGATTATAATGATCCGGAGTACGGCGTGCTCCGCGTTGATCCGGGCAAGAGACTGCTTGGCGAATATACGAAGACAGCACCTAAAAATGAATATGATAAATACATGCAGGCCCATACAGGTGTTGGCGTTCTTAACGGAACCAAGGAGCAGCTTGTGGATAACCTCTCGAAGGTAATGGGTGCGCATATCTGGAAGAAGCACAGACCTGCGGTTCCATTTGACGAGAAGAAGGTTGAGGCCTTCGCAAAGCAGGCGCGAAAGGAACTTGGACTCGATACTATGAGCGATAATGATCTCAGAAGAGCGGTTGTCACACCGGACAGCATCGGAAAGGTGATCAATCATCAGAATAAGATGACCTATGGACTGACAGAACCTAAGCTGATAAACGGAACGCTCAATGACGCTTCATACAGCCAGTATATAAGCGAGATGCAGACAGTCTATAAAAATATGATTGAACCTGAGGAAGGAAATGCCGCATATAAGAAGGTATATGAAAGTGTTAAAAAGATAGCTCATCTTCCGGAGAGTCTTGAGGGTGTTAATTTTGATAAGGTGAATACCGTTATCGCCAATGCCAACCACGACATTATGGTCGGAGGATATAAGTATTTTAAAGCCTCCGGAGTCGGAAAAAAAATGGTTCCTCGGGATTCATACATATTTGCGGCGATGAATGTTGTAAGTGAAGAATGTACCGAAACGAGTGGTTTTCTGACAGAAGCAAGAAATACCGTTAACAGGAGAAGGGGTGTCAAGGAGGTCACGAAGGGAAACTTCGATATTACCAATCCAAAGTGTATTGAGATTGAGAAATATACGACGAACAGTATCCGGAAACTGGTCAGAAAAAAACAGAACGGACAGTACAGGAGACAGCTTGATCCGGAACTTGCGAAGGAATATGCGAAGGACGTACGTCAGACAATAGAAGATACTCAGAAGAATATGGCTAAAGACAAGAATACCGCGCTGAATGCCGGCAAGTCTAAGGAAGTGCCTGTAAAAGGTGCAAGAAAATCTATATAATTTTCTTCACAAATCGTGATAATTAGAGTATAATTTTAGGGAACTGTGGATAAGTATGCAGTTCCCTAAATTCATTTTCCCAAAGCGGGGACACACACTATATCATAAGTATGATCGGCGCGTAACGGAACGCGGCCCGGTTATTCAGGAACGGTCATACCGGGAACTGCAAAAGTTATATAGATACGATAGGAGGATACACAATGGACTACATGAAGGTTTACGAGGAATGGCTCGAGAATCCGTTCTTCGATGAGGAGACCAAAGCAGAGCTTAAAGCTATAAGCGGTGATGAGAAAGAGATCAAGGAAAGATTTTACGCAGAGCTCGAATTCGGTACGGCAGGTCTCAGAGGCATAATCGGTGCCGGTATAAACCGTATGAACAAATACGTTGTTGCAAGAGCTACACAGGGTCTTGCTGATTATATTATTTCCAAGGGCGCACAGGATAAAGGTGTTGCTATCGCATACGACTGCAGAAACTTCTCACCTGAGTTTGCTGACGTTGCTGCACTTACACTTGCTGCAAACGGCATCAAGGCTTATCGTTTCGAGTCACTCAGACCAACACCTGAGCTTTCCTTTGCTGTAAGATTCCTCGGATGTACAGCAGGTATAAATATCACAGCAAGCCACAATCCGCCTGAATACAACGGCTACAAGGTTTACTGGGAGGACGGCGCACAGATCACTCCTCCAAACGATACAGGAATCATGGACTGCGTTAAGGCTATCAGAATCGAGGATGCCAAGACTATGGATAAGGACGCTGCAATAGCTGCAGGCCTTTACATTACTATCGGTAAAGAGGTTGATGACGCTTACATCGCTGAGCTTAAGAAGGTTATCATCCACCAGGATGCAATCGATAAGTTCGGTAAGGACATCAAGGTTGTTTATTCACCACTTCACGGAACAGGAAATATCCCTGCAAGACGTATACTCGCAGAGATCGGTTTCCCGAATGTTTACGTAGTTCCTGAGCAGGAACTTCCTGACGGAAACTTCCCAACAGTTGATTATCCGAATCCTGAAGCTAAGGAAGCTTTCGAGCTTGCGCTTAAGCTTGCCAAGGAGGTTGATGCAGACCTTGTTCTTGCAACTGACCCTGATGCAGACAGGCTTGGCGTTTACGTTAAGGATGCAAAGAGCGGCGAATATATCTGCCTTACAGGAAATATGTCAGGAAGCCTTCTTGCAGAGTATGAGCTTTCACAGGTTGCTGCTACAAGAGGAATCCCTGAGGATGCAAAGCTTGTTAAGACTATCGTTACAACAAACCTTGTTGATCAGGTTGCAAAGGCTTACGGCGTTGAGGAAGAGGAGTGCCTGACAGGCTTCAAGTGGATCGGAAGAAGGATCCTTGCTTACGAAAACGAAGGCCGCGGAACATATCTCTTCGGTTTTGAGGAAAGCTACGGCTGCCTTATCGGAACACATGCAAGAGATAAGGATGCTATCGTTGCTACAATGGCTCTCTGCGAAGCAGCGGCTTATTACAAGTCACAGGGTAAGACTCTCTGGGATGCAATGATAGATATGTATGAGAAATACGGCTACCATATCGATGCAATCACAACCATCACAATGAAGGGTATCGAGGGTATCGCTAAGATCGGTGCCATCATGGAAGCACTCCGTGCAAATACACCTTCAGAGATCGCAGGCTACAAGGTACTTGCAGTCAGAGATTATCAGAAGGATACAATTACAGACCTTGCAACAGGTGCTGTAAAGCCTACAGGACTTCCAAAGTCAAATGTAGTTTACTACGAGCTTTCAGATGATGCATGGCTCTGTGCACGTCCATCAGGAACTGAGCCAAAGATCAAGTTCTACTACGGAGTTAAGGGAACATCCCTTGAGGACGGCCAGAAGAAGTCTAAGGATTTCGAGGAAAAGGTTCAGGAGCTTATCAAGAGTCTGGAGTAGGAATAATTATTTATCCCCACATAGTCCATAATCATTATTTATTTCATAAATAATTCGCGGTAAACCGCTCGTGATTATGGACTATGTGGGGATACTGCTTCGCAGTTATTTCATAAACACAGTACTGTGCATGAGTAAACTCATACAGTGCCATGTTTATGAAAAATAATCAGTATTTTTTTACATTGTATTAGCACTCGTTATTGACGAGTGCTAATTTTAATGCTATAATCACTATGTTTATAGAAAAAGATAGGAAATACTGCATCTTTGATCACTTATTTATTGATTACCGACAGATATAAGATGCAGAGATTTAGAAGAAGGTGACTTATAAATGAGCCAGAAAAGAGATTTTTACGAAGTTCTGGGAATAGATAAATCAGCAGATGAGGAAGCCATCAAGAAGGCTTATCGTATACTTGCGAAGAAATATCATCCGGATGCAAATCCGGGGGATAAGGATGCTGAGGAGAAATTCAAGGAAGCCTCAGAGGCTTACGAGGTTCTCAGCGATCCTAAGAAGAGAAGCGTATATGATCAGTTCGGTATGGCCGCATTTGAAAATGGCGGTGACGGCGGCTTCGGCGGCGGTGCAGGCGGTTATTCTTCATACGGCTTCAGCGGCGATCTGAATGACATATTAGAGGGACTTTTCGGCGGCGGCTTCGGCGGCGGTTTTGGAAGCTTCTTCGGCGGCGGTTTCGGTGGCAGAAGAGGTCCTATGCGCGGACGTGATGTTGTTGCATCCGTAACCATCACTCTTGAGGAGGCTGCAAAGGGCTGCGAGAAGGTGCTCAATATCAGAAATGCCGGAAACAAAGAAAGCCTCAGTGTTACCATTCCTGCAGGTATGGAAAGCGGCAGAAGGATCAGACTCAGAGGTAAGGGTGAGCCAAGTCCTAACGGTGGCGAACCGGGAGATATCCTTCTTGAGGTTGATGTCATAGAGGATGGCAGATTCAGACGCGATGGTATAGATGTTTATACAACCGCACGTATTCCTTTCACAACGGCTGTATTTGGCGGCAAGGTCATCATGCATACACTTTACGGTGATGTTGAGACAAATATCAAGGAATGCACACAGGCGGGCACACAGATGAGGCTTAAGGGCAAGGGTATGCCGGTAATGGGCAGAAATATCTACGGTGATCAGTATGTTACGATCGAGATAGAGGTTCCTCGCAAGGTCAGCAAGAAGGCCAAGGCTAAGCTTCAGGAGTTTAAGGAAATACTTGATAAGGAGTAAAAAGGCTCCGGACAATCGAATAAAAAGAGGATGATAAAAGCATCCCCGGAAAAAGTAATGACAGGCATGGTCAAAGTGTGAATCTTAAAGGGTTTCGTGTTGATTATGCCTGTTATTTTATGTTATAATAATATAGCCTATCTATAACCATTTTAAGCCGCGATGGGGTGCGGTCGGAGACAGTTTGAGGGAACTGCCTCAGGGTGGTTAAAAGGGGCTGGGAGAGTGGTTTAATTGTGATCTGAATCGGGGGTGTTACTTATGGCCGATGTACGAGATGATATGAATCCGTTTGGGGCATTTACGGACAAAATGTCAGGTGGGGCAATGATATATTCTGCTGATGCCGGACATAAGTTTTATTATGCAAATGACTATTTAATAAAGCTTTTTGAATGCGATGATTATGATGATTTTCTGGCTTTTACCGGAGGAAGCTTTGACGGTATGGTAAATGATACCGAGCTTACGGCTGTCTTAAATGAGATAGGCAATCAGGTGAAGGATCCGGAGAGTTCATCAGGTTACGTATTTTATAATATAAGGACAAAAAAGGGAAATATACGCCGTATAGTAAATCATATGACGCTTGTTCATGATGAGAAGCTGGGCGATATTTACTATGCATATGTATTTATTCACAGGCTTGATAATATGGGCTCGGATTATGATATCATCACCGGACTCTACAGAAAGCCAAAGTTCCAGAAGAAGGTTGCGGGGCTGAACAGGCAGCTCTGCGATATAGATTCGAGCGAATATGTGATCGTCTATCTGAACCTTGTGAATTTCAAGTTCCTGAATATCAATAAGGGTATAGCTGCAGGCGACGGCTGTCTGAAGACAGTTTCTGATATACTGAGAAAGTGTTTTCCTGATGCAATCCTTTCAAGACTTTCCGACGACCACTTTGCTATATTTACCAAATATCAGGGAGTTATTGAAGCCGTGGAGGCTGCATCAAGGGCTATTAAGGACACCTACGGCGGCAAGAGCAATATTATCGGAAAGTTCGGTATATACAGATTTATCCCGAACAGATATTTCGATGTGGAATCAGCTCTTTCGCTATCTAAATTTGCCTGTGATTACATCAAGCATGATAACAAGCTTGATATCATCGAATATTCCGAAAGCATAGCAGAACGCGTAAATACATCTGATCATGTTATCAAGATGGTAGATGACGCGATAGAAAATGAATGGATCAAGGTTTATTTCCAGCCGGTTGTGAGAACGCTTACGGGCGAGCTCTGCGGTATGGAATCTCTTGTAAGATGGGATGATCCTGAGCTTGGTTTCCTTCTTCCTGACCGTTTCGTGGGCGTGCTTGAGAAGGACAGACAGATACAGAAGATCGACTGCTATGTGGTTGAAAAGGTCTGCAAGACCATACATGAAAGGATTCAGGCGGGTAAGCCGGTAGTGCCGGTTTCCATCAACTTCTCAAGGATAGACTTCGTCATGTGCAACATGCTGGAGGTCGTTGAGGATGCCGTTGAGAGGAATGATATCCCGCGTGATTATATACATATCGAGATAACAGAAAGTATGATCGCTTCTGATGAGGAACTCATGAGAAGAGTGATCGAGGACTTTCGAAATGCCGGTTATGAAATATGGATGGATGATTTCGGAAGCGGTTATTCATCGCTTACACTGCTTAAGGATTATCAGTTTGATATGCTTAAGTTTGATATGCGTTTCCTCACTCCTTTTACCGAGAAGGCTAAGGATATCATGCGTTCGACCGTATCTATGGCGAAGGACATAGGTATAGCGACTCTTGCCGAGGGTGTTGAGACCAAGGAGCAGATCGAGTTCCTCCGTGAGATAGGCTGCGGTAAGCTGCAGGGCTATTATTACGGAAGGCCGGAAGAGATAGATGTTATGTTTGGACATCTTCTTGAGAATGGTGTTGAGATAGAAAAGAGAAAATGGAGAAGCTTCTATGAGGCTGCCAGCAAAAATGTCAGAAGTACGGACAATCCGCTGGAGATAATCGAGGATGATGGCAAGAACTTCAGAACCCTTTTCATGAATAAAAAATACAGAGAGCAGATATTTGATGAGGAGCTGGATCTTCAGGAAATCGACAAAAGACTGTATCATTCGGGATCGCCGCTTGGGGCAAAATATCGTGAGTTCGCTAATCTCGTAGAGTCATCGGGTAAACCTCAGAGCTTTTTCTATACAGGTAACGGCAATTATCTGAGCCTTAATGCGGAGCTGCTTGCAGAATTCGACGGGCGCTATATATTAAAATGCTCGCTTATCAATCTGTCCAAGGACATAAAGATTGTTGAGTCCGACAGGCTTGATAAGAGGATAAGAGAACTGAATACTCTTTTCGAGAATGTACTTGTTCTGGATCTTGAAAAAAATGATGTATTTCCGCTTATCGGTGGTGTTCATTATGCCGGTGTTAAGGAAACACAAAATCAGACGTTGAGCGAAAGCATAGATAGATTTATAGAGAAATACGTATTTCCGTCTGAAAAGACAAGAAACAGGGACTTTGTTAAACTTGATACCCTTTCAGACAGAGTCAGAAAAAGTGAAAAAGGTTATATTGCACAGTCCTTCAGGATACTGCAGGCTGATGGTAGCTATGCATGGAAGGAGATACTGATACTCGAGGTTGCCGGAACGGAAGGCAAGGAATTCCTGTTCTGCGTTAAGCCTTTCGTATCGGATGCATGCAATATACCGCTTGATAATATCCGCAGAGACGGCGCTGATCCGGACATGGATCTGAAAGAGACAGAATATGCCAAGCTTTGGAACAATCTTGTCTGGAATACCAGTATCAAGATGTTCTGGAAGGATAAGAACAGACGCTTCAAGGGCGCAAGCCAGTCTTTTATTGATTTCTTCGGTCTCAGGTCTGTGGAGGATATCATCGACAAGACTGATGAGGATATGCGCTGGCATATAGAAGATGACCGATTCAAGAGTCACGAGGAAGAGGTTATATATAAGGGTGTCAGGGTTAAGGATGCCAGAGGACAGTGCATCGTTAAGGGCGTGATGCATAATATAATCACCAATAAGATGCCTATCTATGATAATGGTGAGATAGTTGGACTGTTCGGATATTTTATAGACAGTGATGAGGAACTGGCTCGTGTCGGCGGTGCGACCGGGTTTGCAAAGATAGATAACGTTACAGGTCTCATGAATGCCCATGCATTTACGGAGTTCATGATGGATTATGCCCTGGAGTACAATGAAAAGGGCAGGAATTACGGAATGATACTCTTAAACAGCAGCAGGCATTCAAGGATCGTAGAAAGCTATGGCGCATCCTTTGGCGATAAGGTTCTGAAGAGACTTGGTGAAGAAATTGCTGCAGAGGTCGGTCAGTCCTGCGTAGTTGCAAGAACGAGGGATGCAGTATTTTCACTCCTCACTTATGTTGAGGATAAGGAAAGCCTGAATGCTCTTGCAGACAGACTGAAGAACAGACTTAATAGCATAACTAATGTGGCAGATAAGGACGTGACCATTAGGATCAAGTCTGCCGCACTGCTCCGTTCCGATGAAGGAATTACGGACGAAAATATATACGGGCTTGCGATGACAAGTGTTATGTAGTATAAACTATAACTGTTGGTTGTTATGTCTGTTGGTCGATCCGGCAGACGATATAGCAGCCGAAAATACCCGTATACTGTAAAGAAGGTTAACAACAATGTCAGAAGCTAAGAAAAAACATGGTCAGAGTTTGTTTGCTGCGACATCCATAATGGCAGCGCTCAGCCTGGTGGCGAGCCTCCTGGGATTCGTAAGAAACATCATAATGACGACGATATTCGGAATGGGCGTTGAGCTGGATAGCTATTATGCAGCTTTCCGTATACCGGATTTTCTCTATATGATACTGGTTGGAGGTGCTCTCAGTTCAGCATTTATACCTGTATTTGGTGTATATATCACAACAGGAGAGGAAGAAAAAGGTTATAAGATGGCCAGTACGGTGCTTAATCTCGTGCTTGTTTTCGCAACAGTTTTTTGCCTTATAGGTGAGATATTTACTCCGCAGCTTATAGAGCTGACCACAAGATTCGCCGGAGAGAAGTTTGATCTGACAGTCAGGCTTACCAGGATCATGTTCTGCCAGTGCTTTTTCATGTGTCTGACAGGTGTTGCCATGGGCATCTGTATGTCCTATAAGAATTTCGTTCCGTCATCAGTCGGAGGAGTTCTTTACAATCTTTCAATAATTGTTTTCGGTCTCCTGTTTTCGCAGGTTTTCGATCTTGGTATCGCAGGCTTCTCAATAAGCGTTGTATGTGGTGCCGTGTTCAACCTGCTTGCGCATGTGAGACCTATTAGGCGTGAGGGCTTCAAATACTATCCGATCATCGATATGAAGCACGACGGCGTCCATAAATTCTTCAAACTGTTCTGGCCGATGCTGCTGGGTATTTCGGTTACACAGCTGAACCTGCTTGTAAACCAGTATTTTGCATCAGGTCTTGAGGACAGTACTATCGCAGCTATGTCAAATGCACAGACCATCATGGAGCTTCCGATAAATCTCTTCGGAGGTTCGATAGCTGTTGCTATTTTCCCGACCATGGCAGAACATTTTGCCAAGGGTCAGATAGATGATTATAAAAAGGATCTGTCAGTCAGTATGAGGGCGACCTTCTTCCTTGCGATACCGATAAGCGCAGGACTTATCGCACTCAGAGTACCTCTCGTCAGAGCGATGTACTATCAGGGTAACTTTACCGACGAAAACCTTGAGCTGGTTTCATCACTTCTTATGTTCTATTCACTGGGAATACTTGGTTACTGCTGCAGACTTATACTTTCAAGAGGCTTCTATTCGACTGAGGATACAAAAACTCCTGTCCGTATAAATATAACGATACTTACTCTGAATATCGTTCTCAGTATGATATTTGTTAATTTCTGGGGTGCGAAAGGACTTGCACTTGCATACTCAACAGCGGGCTTCTTCAGTATGGGACTTCTGTTCACCTTCCTCAGAAGGAAGATGGGTACTATCAGAGGAAAAGAGATGATCATCTCGGCGATAAAGAGTGTTATTGCAGCGGGAATCA
Organism: Eubacterium sp.; assembly: GCA_017430325.1. Lineage (GTDB taxonomy): Bacteria > Bacillota > Clostridia > Lachnospirales > Lachnospiraceae > Eubacterium_Q. Next base: position 21,036 of record JAFRNE010000021.1, on the reverse strand, counting down.
TGTGCGCGGTAATAGTTCCGCTCAGATATGGTATGGAAAGCTTCATGCAGACCGATGGAAAGATCTATCATATCATTCAGCTGGGAGTTCTCTTTGTGATCGGTGTGGTATCGTATTTTGTTGCGGCATATTTCCTTAAGATGCAGGAACTTAAGATGGTCCTTGATATGGTTAAGAGAAAGTTTGGACGCAGAAAGAAGAAAGCCGAGCAGAATTAATTGTTTGCAATAGAATGAGACTGTGATAAGATGAAAATAAATAAAAGTATTGTTAAAGGAGATTGGGAATGAGAAACAAGGAATACCCTTACGAGGACGTCCCTCATATAAGTGACCTCAAGGATATGCTTCAGCAGAAGGCTATGCTCATGCCGGATTCCACGGCATTTATCTATCCTTGTGAGTCGGGCGAGATGCGTAAGACCTACGCAGATCTTCAGGACGACGTAAATGCATTCGGCGAGTGGATGTACCACAAGAAGATCAAAGATAAGCACGTTGCCATCATCGGAGAGAATTCTTATGAGTGGCTGATCGTTTATTTTGCAGTTATCAATGGCGGGAATACAGCTGTTGCCATCGATAAGAGCCTTCCTGACGAAGAGATAGTTGCTCTTGCGAAGATGGCTGATACCGATGTTGTATTTGTTTCCGATACTTACTATGAGAAGGTTAAGAAGAAGGCGACCAGAAAGGTTTATAACCTGAAGGAGTTTGATGAAATCCTTAAGGAAGGCCGTAAGCTTCTGAAGGACGGCAAGGGTGAGTTCGCAAAATACGAGATCGATCCTGAGAAGACAGCTACCATCCTTTTCACATCAGGTACTTCCGGTATGAGCAAGGGCGTTGAGCTGACAAATAAAAATATTGCTTTCGAGATCGTTCATACAAGTATGCTTTTCGCACCTCAGGGTGGTACTCTGGCAGTACTTCCTTTTCATCACGCATTCGGACTTGTAGTTGGAATCCTCATGGTGCTGAACTATGGCAGACCTATATTTATCAACAAGAGCCTGAAGCATGTGAAGAAAAATATGGAAGAGTTCGGACCACAGACTATGTTCCTTGTTCCGATGTTCGTTGAATATTTCCATAAGCAGATCTGGCTTGAGATTGAGAAGAAGGGCAAGACCAAGGTATTTAAGAGACTCATGAAGTCTACAGATATCCTGAGAAAAGCTAAGCTCGACCTGAGAAGCAAGATTTACGGACCTATCAAGAAGGTATTCGGTGGAAATCTCGAGACTATCATCTGCGGCGGTGCTGCACTTGATCCGATGTACGTAAGAGAATTCCGTACCTGGGGTATCGAGATACTGAACGGTTACGGTGCAACCGAGTGTTCACCGTGTACCTCTGTTAACAGACTTTATCATCATAAGGATGGCAGCGTTGGACATCTTGTTCCGGGTATCGAGGTTAAGATCACGGAAGAAGGCGAAGTTGCATTTAAGGGTGACCTTGTTATGAAGGGTTATTATAAGAACCCTTCAGCAACTGATGATGCGCTGATCGATGGCTGGTACCATACAGGTGACCTTGGATATGTTGACGATGACAATTTCATATTCCTTACAGGCAGAAAGAAGAACCTTATCATCCTTAGCAACGGCGAAAATATATCACCTGAGGAGCTCGAGCAGGATCTTGCCCGCGACTCCGCAGTAGAAGAGGTTCTCGTTTACGATGAGAACGGTAAGATCGTTGCCGAGATTTATCCTGACGAGGATCACCGCGATGACAAGGATTATTTCGAGAAGCTTAAGAGCAAGGTTAATAAGGGCAGGCCTATCTATAAGCAGATCACCAGAGTTAAGCTCCGTAACGAGGAGTTCATCAAGAATGCAAGCATGAAGATCGTAAGATACAAAAATATCCCGGGACTTATGCCTGCGATCGAGAAGAACGAAGAAGAGAAATAAATTCAATACATAAAAAGAGTTCAGCCGGCAGGTAAACCTGCCGGCTGTGTTCGTTGGCTATAGTATGTTTTAGATCACGCGGGGGAAGTGATCTATTATTTAAAAATCGTATCCTACGAATTCTATCGTATCGATCACTATCATATTATTTTTTAACTCGCATCGATCCTTCTCATCCGCATCGCAGATTCCTGAGATCCATCCTTCTACAACATCTTCGCTTTCGCTGGTGATGTTACAGAAGTAATCAATCTTCATATTATCAAAATATGTTCTTGCGTCCTTTGCGGAATCAAATAAGTATATAAGGTGATATTCTTCGTAGCTAATACGGCTGCTTCCGTCTGATTCAGGATAGCACATGATATATGTGATACCGTAGTGCTCATATTCCCTTTCATACATATCGGTATAACCGTACATTTCCTTTATATCTTCTATGGTGTAGGCGCGTTCTTTCTTGTCGCCTTTCTTCACATTCTTATTTACAAACTTGATAGCAAATATCGTCATAACAGTTAAGAATGCTGTTATTGATACAGCCATGGCTGCGATAAATATCTTTCTTGAAACCTTCTTCTTTGGAGCGGCTGCCTGAGCAGCATTCACACTCGCATGAGGCATGCATGCAGTCTGCTCGTTGTAGCTGTCCAGCGGGTTGTAACTGCCTTGAGGTATATAATTCTGCGGATTGTAGTTATAGTAATTGTTCTCCGGATTCATCTGTGTCATATATTTTTCCTCCCCGTCAGCTGATTTTTATCAGCGCCTTTGATATATATACGATGGGGCTGGCCCGTTTTATGGAAAAAAATATATTATTTTAAAACAGATACATCTACAGGTAAAACTAGAACTCAGGGGTTATCTCATCGTATAAGGTCTGATCGTCAAAATACTCGAGCACTACAACGTCCCAAGGAAGGAGACGGAAGGCATCGCCCTGATTGATGATCTGTTTTGAATCGGTTCCGTAAGCCTCACCTGTGAGGATAACGGCTTCCCCGCCGATATTATTTATAACCACCTCTTCATCACTGTAATTCAGGAAGAAAAGTACGTGATTGTCAGCTTCGTTGACGCCCTGCTTTACTGTTACATTCTTATGCCTCTCGAAAGGAAGCTTGTCCGGCTCATAGAAAGAGGTCTGGTCGATCATGAGACGTATAAGCTCTTTGATGATAGGCTTGTCCGGAAGGGTTGCGATATACATTGCATTGCCGTTTCCGTAAGTGTTAATGGTTGCGGCACTGTATTTGCCCCAGTGCTTATGGTCGTAGTGGAGGATCTCCTCTGCGGTATCGCAGGTTACAAGCTCCATCCATTCGCTGCAACCGGGAACGTTCTTCGGATAGGTGAACTGATCGTAGTGGATGCCGAGACACTCTCTGATGATATGAGGCTGGACATCATTGTGGATCTTCAGATATTCATCTGCGAAGCCGCTCTTAAAGGTTACGATAACGTTGCCGCCGTCCTGAACGTATTTGTTTACGCTGAGGAGGAAGGCTTCCTTGGCACTGTAGAGTGCAGGGATGATCACTATGTCATAGTTGTTCAGGCGTTTTCTGTCAGCCGGAATAACATCATATTCGATATTCATATCGCTGAGTGCGTCTGAAAATGCACGAAATACAGCATTGTAGCTTGCCTTTCCGTTAGTTCCTGTAGGGAAATAGTTAAGTCCCGTGAGAGAACGATTGTCCAGCACTATAGCGATCTTATTTATCTTCTTCAGATTCTTTAAGTGACCGCCGATGGTCGCAAATTCATTTCCGATACGGCTGATCTCATTGTAAGACGCATTCTCAGAAAAGTCGTGGGAGAGTATGCCCTTCCAATAACTTTCGATAGCATTGTGGATGCTGTGCCAATGCCAGTACATTACTGAGTTGGCGCCGTTTCCGATATGGCTGTAGGCATTCAGGCGGAGCTGCCCCGGATAAGGAAGCCATTCGATATTTCCCTGTGCCTCAGTCTCAAGGATAAGGTAGTTGTCGTCCTTGAGGGAACGGATGATATTTCCACAGGCTGTAACCTCATAACCGGTAAGACCGTCCTGAGAAGGGTGGTATATGTCACAGCCTGCAACAGTCATGTTTTTAGCGGCGTCACGCTGATCTACCTCCGGATGCATTCCGTAGGAATAGGTGTGCCAGTCAAAGTCAAAGTTGTGTGTGATGAACTGCTCCGGACGTTTGTATTCCGAAACGATTCCAATCTGCCAGTTGAAGAAGTCGGTAACGATCTTTCTCTGGAAGGCACAGTATTCTGCACCGAGGCTGGCATTGATGGTCTGGCGGATGTCAGGGAAGTTGTCCCAGTTATCAACGCGGTTTGACCAGTAATCAAGACCGAATTCATGGTTGAAGGCCTCGATGTCGGTGAACTTTTCCTTCAGATACTCAACAAACATAGCCTGAGCGCGAGGACCACAGGTGTCGTACGGATGAGTTTCATTATCTATCTGATAGCCGATGACAGAAGGGTGATCAGCAACTCTTTCCATCAGCTTACGTATCATACGTTCGGCGTATTCTCTGTAAATAGGAGAGGTAAGATCCATATTCTGGCGAGGACCATAGGTATTCTGCCCGCCATGTGTAAGGGCGAGAATATCATCTGATTTCTTCGCGAGCCATGAAGGGATAGCATAGGTCGGAGTACCGACGATGACGGAGATGCCGTGCTCTGCTGCAGCGCTGAGCATCCTGTCAAGGTGCGTGAAGTCAAAACGTCCTTCCTCAGGCTCCCAGGTGCTCCAGGTTGATTCGGCGATACGTATAGTATTTATGCCGGCCTTCTTCATCATTTCCATGTCTGTTTCTATACGGTCGTAAGGCATATATTCATCGTAATATGCGGCTCCGAACAGCAGTCTGTCTACTTTCATATATCTCTCCCTTCCTAAATACTTTTAAAAAAAACTCATATGTGTATTGTAAGGTTATTTTCAAATAAATGCAAGATGAGCAATCGGTTGCTCAAAATCAGTATATCATGTTTCGTCAAAAAGGAAACAAAATTCGAGTAAAGGGGGTAACAAAATAGATAATTTGTACATAATGCACAAAAACACGGCTGAATAATTGACGAAAAAATGTATTTCTTTTTTCGGAAAAGGGGTATATACTGCAAATATGAACAACCGATTGCGCAACTGATATTTTCTATGTTTTTTGCTTAAAATGCTGCGCGTTAGACTATAAAATCAGAATTTAGAAGGAGAATCGAAGGGATGGATAAGTTTGTCGTAAATATCATTCATCGTCCGGAAATGGTTCCGGAATACTCTGCGACTGTCACCGGACAAGGCAAGGAAGAAGACATCGGAGATAAGAAGCTTCTTACCGAGTCACTTGATATTTTCAAGACTCAGCAGAGACTTGCACATGAGAACGGACTTAAGTGTACTATACAGATGACCTACGCAGCACTCTTCAATGATGAGGCTGTTGAACTTGCAAAGCATGATCACGAGGTTTACGGCGACGAGATCGCTCTTTCGCTTCTCGGACTTCCTTGTGAGGAGTTCAGAGAGAAATATAAGACCAAGGACTTCTGCATCTGGATGTTCTCCATGGAGGACAAGAAAGCCATCGTAACAGATGTATTTGAGAAGTTTCATGATCGTTTCGGTTTTTATCCTGAATCAACAGGTTCATACTACATGGATGCAGACCTCATCAACTTCATCAAGGAGAAATACCCTATGGTGAAATGTGCGGTTGCTACCTGCTGGGAGGAAGGCCCTAAGGCTTACCACACCTGCAACAATTCATGGTATACACTTTTTGACGGCGGCCCATGGGCTCCATGGATCCCTTCAAAGCAGAATACCCACGCGCCTGCAGCAAATGAGGCAGAGGACAGCGGTATCGTTGCTATCCCTCACCTTTCACGTGACCTCATCGCATGCTACGACGGAAATGGTTCAAACTTCGGTACTCATCCGCAGAACGTACTCCGCGGAATGATCTATGATACAGAGACCTGGGAGTATCCATATCTCTACAACCTCATCGATCAGTACCGTTCACTTGAGAAATACAACAACGGCTACGCTTACAACATGATGTTCGTAGGACCTGGCTGGATGAATAAGATGGGCCGCTGGGAGGCACCTTATGAGCTTCTCCTTAAGTCTTACAGCGATGGCTGTGCTTACTACGGCAAGCTTAAGAAGGAAGGCCAGCTGGTTGATATGACAATGAGCGAGTTCGCTGATTACTATCGTCAGAAGAAGACCTATACAGAGCCTGAATGCGCACTTTGGAGAGACATACTCTACGGTTCTGACAAGCAGCTCTTCTGGTACTGCGATCCTTACATGAGAGCCTGCGTAAATATGGATCAGGGCGGTGCTATCGTCGATCTTCGTCCATATGCAGCCAAGCTTGAGTGGCCGGTTGGTATCGGAACAAAGCATGTACAGGATGCTTCATATCCATTCCTTATCCAGGAGAAATACCGCGCAGGATATTTCACCCACTATGCAGGTGAGGGAACAGTTCGTTCCGCTAAGCTTTCATACAAGGGCGAGGAGGTTGACCTCTGTCTCTGCCGTACAAAGGCTCATTTCTCACAGGAAGGAAACACAAGGATCCTTACACTTGATCCTGTAGAAATACAGTTCAGAGACCTTACGATAAAGCTCCAGACCAAGGAGTATTTTGAAGAAGGTTCTTCAAGCATAAAGATTGAAAGAAATATACTCGAGATGAGCGATCCGACAGCAGAAGTCATGCTCAACGAATACATGGTAGCCTGCTACGGAACAACTGAATATCCTGAGGATATGAGCTGCATTACTCTTAAGGTAAGCGGCAGTGAAGAGAAGACTATCAACTACGAATATAAGTGCAGAGAGGAGGCTCTTGCCGGCGCTAAGGAAGCATCAGCAGTTATTCCGGCAATCGAGACAAGAGTTTCCCTTACAGCTGAGAATCCTGAGGTAGAAGGATACATCAGAGAGGGTTACGCATTCTCACCAATGTTTACGCTTGGCTTCAGGAAGAAGATATCTGATAAGGAGGTATTTGCGACATGGCTCAATCTGGAAAAGGCAGATTAAATTACAGATGCCCTTCATGCTTCATGAGGGATCTTGATATTGATATGTTTTATGACAAGGACAAGAATGAATTCTATTGTATGCGCTGCCAGTTCACAGGAACCGAAGAAGACGTACTCCGCGTAAACGAAATGGTCAGATTCCGTTACAAGGCTATGCACAAGCGCTTCACCAAATTCGATTTCGACTAATTTATAATATACCTTTATTCCCTTAACACAGCCGGATGACTGCTAGGCAGTATGTCCGGCTGTATCCCTATAAGGAGGACAATACTATGATCAAATACGTAAAGGGCATGGACCTTTCTACTATGGAAGAGCTTGAGAAGCTCGGAGCAAAATACTACGATCACGGCGAGGAGAAGGACCTCCTCGAGATAATGAAAAGCTATGATATTGATATGATCAGACTGCGTATCTGGAACGATCCTTATTCACTTAAGGGCGAGCCTTACGGTGCAGGAACAAATGATCTTGAGACGACTCTCAGAATGGGTAAGAAGATCACAGAGGCCGGAATGGGCATCCTCCTCAACTTCCACTACAGCGATTTCTGGGTTGATCCGGGCAAGCAGTATAAGCCGAAGGCTTGGGAGAATTACACAGTTCAGGAGCTTGAGGAAGCAGTTTACGATTATACCTTCACAACTATTAAATACCTTCAGGATAACGGCGTAAAGATATCGATGGTACAGATCGGAAATGAGATCACAAACGGTCTTCTCTGGCCGGAGGGACAGCTTCCGAATTATGAAAACGTTGCACGATTTGTCAGCAGCGGACTTCGCGCAGCCAAGGCGGCAGACAAGAGTATTCCGCTCATGATCCACCTTGACAACGGCGGAAATAATGAGCTTTACAGAAGATGGTTCGATAACTATATCGAGCAGGGCGGAGAGGATTTCGACATCATAGGTATGTCCTACTATCCGTTCTGGCATGGCACACTTGAGCAGCTTTCCTATAACATGAAGGATGTTGCAGAAAGATACGGCAAGGAGATAATCATCGCAGAGGTTTCTATGGGCTATACCATGGAGGACTACAAAGAATACGAGAAACTTTCTGATAAAGAGCGTAAGGGCTACGCTACAAAGCCTGAGCTGGTTGAGAAGATCGATTATCCTATGACGGTGGAAGGTCAGAAAGACTTTATGGCAGACCTTCTTCGCAGGATCGAGGCTATTCCAAACGGTCTTGGAAAGGGCTTCTTCTGGTGGGAGCCTGCATGGATACCTGTTCCGGGCAGCGGCTGGGCAACACCGGTTTCCCTCGAATACATCCATGACAAGGGACCTTGTGGAAATGAATGGGCCAATCAGGCACTCTTCGATTATGACGGAAATGCGCTTCCTACACTGGAAGTAATCAGAGATTATCAGAGAAAATAATCGAAATAGGTCGTCGGAAACTAATTTAGATTTCACCATTTGTTCACAGATTAAACTCAGGTTGAACATAATTTACAGATATACTGTAGATAATCCAAATGAAGGATTCTATACCTTCCCCCCCACATTTTTTCATACCTTTAGAGCCGCCGTGAGGCGGCTCTTTTGTTTGTCCCCAAAATCTTCCCGATTCTATTTATGTATTATCCATGACAAAAAGAGCTATAAGTGTTATCATGTATTTATCATTATTTTGGGAGGTGCATTATGCCATTTATCGATTCAAAGATCACAGTTAAGGTTAGTGAGGAAAAGCGTGAGAAGATCAAGGCTGAGCTTGGTAAAGCAGCAGCTATCATCGGCAAGCCGGAGAGCTTTCTGATGGTTGGTTTTGAGGATGAATACAGCCTGTATTTTGCAGGAAATAAGCTTGAGAAGGGCGCATATGTTTCGGTTGACGTATTTGGCTCTGTAAGCAGCTCGGCAGCGGACAAGATGACCGCAAGGATCTGTGAAATATATGAAGAAGAACTCGGAATTCCGGGAAATAATATCTATGTAGAATACCGTGGAACCGGTGATTGGGGCTGGAACGGAAGGAATTTCTAGGGTAGATGATCACCGCGGACGGCTGAGCCGTCGGAGATTGGTAGTACTAATATTTTAAATATATGGGAGGATGAAAAATGGCAGAATTAACAAGACGTCCGGATGATATGGAAAGAATCACGACTCCGGAACTCGCAAAGAAGTTCATCGATGAACAGGTTGAACTTATGAAGGCACAGATCGGTGACAAGAAAGTGCTCCTTGCACTTTCCGGTGGAGTAGACTCATCGGTTGTTGCAGCGCTTCTTATCAAGGCTGTCGGAAAGCAGCTCGTATGTGTACACGTAAATCACGGTCTCCTCAGAAAGGGAGAACCTGAGCAGGTTATAAAGGTTTTTAGAGATGAGATGGACGCAAATCTTGTCTATGTTGACGCAACCGACCGCTTCCTCGACAAGCTTGCAGGAGTTACTGATCCTGAGCAGAAGAGAAAGATAATCGGTGGAGAGTTCATAGAGGTATTTGCTGAGGAAGCACGTAAGCTCGACGGAATCGAGTTCCTCGCACAGGGAACCATCTGGCCTGACATCCTCGAGAGTGAGGCAGGCATCAAGGCTCATCATAATGCTGGTGGTCTTCCGGATGATATGAACTTTGAGCTTGTTGAGCCGGTACGTACCCTCTTCAAGGATGAGGTTCGTGTAGTAGGTAAGGCGTTGGGCCTTCCTGACAATATGGTTTATCGTCAGCCATTCCCTGGTCCGGGACTTGGTGTAAGGTGTCCGGGCGCGATCACTCGCGATCGTCTTGAGGCGGTACGTGAATCAGACGCTATCCTCCGTGAGGAGTTCGCAAAGAATGGTCTTGAGGGTAAGGTATGGCAGTATTTTACAGTCGTTCCTGACTTCAAATCAACCGGTGTTAAGGACGGCAAGCGTACCTTCGACTGGCCGTGCATCATCCGTGCGATCAACACCACAGATGTTATGGAGGTTACCGTTGAGCACCTCTCAGATGAGCTCATCGACCACCTCGTACAGAGGATCATCACCGAAGTTCCGGGAATCAACAGAGTACTGTTTGACTATACACCAAAGCCACCGGCTACTGTGGAATATGAATAATTAACAAAGTTCCCCAAATGCCGTATTTATGCGGCTTTCAAGACTTAAAAAATACGATTTGATAACAAAATGATAACACTTGATAAATGAGCATTATTCATGAGTAATGCAAAAGGTTAGCAGATGGAGTTTCAGCAAAGATTAAAAAAGGTCTTGTTAAGCTAATGAATACAAGGAAATCGATTATACCGAGAAAGAACAGAGGACCGGAACTGGAATAACCATTTCCATAAATTACAGTAACGGGGGCGTGGCACGCTCCCGTTATTATATCGGATAAGGAAGAAATCTGCTGAATTATATGGACAAAATGATGGACAAATATATGGACATTTACTACTGCCCATGATATAATCAGAAATAGTTTGAGAGGAGGACTAGGATGGTTATAGGTTCAGAGAGTGAAACTGTTGAGTTTAAGCTTACAACCGGAGAAAAGAATGAAGCTATGGAAGCTATTGCTGCCATATTAAATAAACACTGCCGTGGCACTGTGTATTTTGGTGTTGATGATTCAGGATTTGTTAGAGGGCAGCAGATCAGCGATTCCACTAAAAAAGACATTTCAAGAATAATCAGTGATTCTATAGAGCCAAGAATTGCACCGACAATAGAAGTGTTGACTATAGAGCAACGCACCATTATAAAAGTATCGTTTTCCGGTCATAACAGGCCTTATGCGGTTAATGGCAAGTATCTTATTCGTACCGGAACGGAAAACCGAAGAATGTCTCCGGATGAGCTGAAGCGTCTCATTAAAAATGATGATTACTCTTCTAAGTGGGAAGAGGAAATGACAGATTATACGGCTAATGATCTAGATGATGAGGCGCTCCGAGATTTTTATGAGTCAGCAAAAAATTGTGGGCGCCTGTCCATGAAGGAATATGATAAAGATAAGATTCTTTCGACTATTGATGTAATTCATGATGGATATATAAACAATGGCGGATATGCCCTTTTTGGCAAAAATGCAAAAATAGGACTGAAGTTAGCTTCATACGCTACGGATAATAAGGTGACTTTCACAGATCTAAAACTGTTGGAGGGAAATATATATAATCTTGTTAATAGTGCTTTGGATTATATCCTGAATCGTATCAATTGGAGAGGAGAAATAGGGACAAGAAAACGAAAAGAAATACCTGAGATACCGGAAGAAGCAATACGAGAAATCATAGTAAATGCTTTTGCTCATGCAGACTATGAAACGGTGCCTGAAATTGAAATTGGCATTCATCCAGGCAAATTGGAGATATATAATCCTGGGTCATTTCCGGACGATCTGACGCCATTGGATTTTATATCACGGAATCTCCCGTCATATAAAAGAAATAGGCTTATTTTGGATATCTTGTTCAGAAGTAAAGATGTTGAAAAATCAGGAACCGGATTCCAACGTGTAAATGATTTTTGCAAACAGCAAAATGTAACGTGGAATTATAGAAAAGAGGCATATGGATTCTTCTTCGAATTTATCAGGACAAATGTCCAGATAAATGTCCAGATAAATGCGGAGCTTACAGAGGCGGAGCAGGTCATTTTCAATTTAATTCAGAATAATGAGGGGATTTCAAAAGCTGAAATGGCTATAAGGATTGGAAAATCCGAAAAGACCGTCCAGAGGATAATCTCATCTCTTATGAAAAAACAGGTAATTGAAAGGGAAGGATCAAATAAAACTGGTAGTTGGAAAATAACGATATAGAAGAAAGGATATGCTTGTAAATGGATTGGGAATTGTGTTCACAGCATCTGATTAGCGGTTATATTCCGGTATTCATTCGTGACTTTGAAAAGATTACGGATAATTATAGACAAGTTGTTGGTCCAACTGTTGCGGTGATGGTTATACATCCCGATTTGGAATCTAGGATGTATACTTGAGAGAGTCGGAGTGATCCGGCTCTCTTGCGTTATAGAGCATATTGCACTTGCAAAAAGTCTCAAAACGAGAAATAGAATATGTAATCTGGCCTTTTTTTCGGATTATTGGTGTTGATAATAATATATGATGCAAGCGGAATTATGTGTTGAATACTGTTACGGTTCAGTTTTGTGTACTAACATATTGCATGAATTTTTTCTTGAAAGATGCTCTGTTTCTATTTGATAAATACGCTGTTTCATTTGGAATGGTCATTTCAATAGTATCTTCACCTACACGGCGGACATACTTTAAGTGAACTAGAATGCCCTTAAATGACAGGGCAAAGGCTTGCTCGGGAAGTGTATCAATCCAGTATTGAAAGATATGCGTGGTTTTATAAATACCATTGATGGTTTTAATGAATACTTTTCGCCTTTCTGTATATACCATGATAATATCGTCGGTATTTATTGATATTGTGTCCTTATCTGTTTCAACGGTCAGGATTTTGTTTAATGAACATCTGCGGTGCATAGCAGCGTTCATATTAACTTGAAATTGAACAGAGTTTAGAGGCTTCATCATATAACGATATACGCCCTCTTCAAGGGCATCGTCTAGATAAGAAGTATTATGGCTTGTTATAATAAAGATTAAGATATTTTTGTTCCATTCTTTAAGCTTACCAGAGGCTGCAATTCCAGATAAACCAGGCATTTCGACATCCAAAAAAGCAAAATCATAATAACGACGTTCTTTTAGCATATCTTCAGCTGAATTAAAAACATAGATACGTGGTGTAAATGTCAATATTTACAACAAATATAAAACGACTATTATAATTTGAAATATATGGAATATGATAATAATTAAAATACGAGTAGATTTCAAAAATAGATCACGATAGAATCACAGTCCGTATCCTAAATCCTAAAGGTTGAACGGGTTGAACGCAAAGGAATCTATGAACAAGCAAAGGCAAAAGGGGGGGAGTCGCTGACTGAGTTTATTCGCCGTGCTATCAGAGAAAAGATGGAAAGAGATAATAACAAGTAAAAATTAGATAATGGTATAAAACAAAAAGACCGGATGTGAATCTGGTCTTTTTGTTTTATGGAAGATAGGGGATGAATTTAGCTTATGAAAAAACTCTAATACTTTGCATATGTTGATGCATTATAATATGCAATCACTACAGATTTTGCACAAAAACAACCGATAATGCGTGTAGTGTTGATTTATATCTATTTATTATATAAGGTCAGATTGAGGTCCGAATTGGACTTCATGGGTAGTGCGAACACAAATGTACAAATAAAAGAAAGGAGAGTCATGAAAATGAGAAGAATTATTAAGAATGTTAAATTATGTGGAGCAATAATAGCGATGTTATTAATCGTAATGTCAGAAAAAGCAGTGGTTTTTGCTGATGAGAGTGAACCAACAGAAGAAGAATTAGATATGTTCCAAAAGATTTTGGATTACTACGAGAGCGATCCTGAGTTTGAAAAGATGTATGAGAACAATCCAGATAGAGCATATGAGTATATTTGGAAATTGGTATATGATAAACTTCAAAATGATAACGCAAATTCACTCAGGTACACTAATTCATATGGAACAGTTGCTTATTGTACAGTGCCCGTTAAAACTCAGAGTACAAATTCAAATTGTTCTGCTGCAACACTATTACAGACGATGTATGGACTTGGAAAACAGGGGAACATTTATGGAACAATTGATGCTGCCAAAATGTCTACGCTCTATAATTATTACAATGATCCTACGGCGCCAGGGGCAAGGCAACAAGGAGGTTTAAACGATTCACTTTTGGCATATGAGATAGCCGACTACCTCGATAATCAGATTACAATAAGACTTTATTCATATTATCAGGGTGCAAATATGCTTTATAGTACATTCAAGAATAAAGTATGGGATAGCTTGGTATATAATAGACCGGTTCTCCTGCATGCCGTAACGGATACTTTACCATATTATAATGGAAATACATATTATCATTATTTATCAGTTGATTATTATGATAAATCTGCAGATACAATGCGTATAAAGGATTGTCATTATGATTCAACATATGGAGGTAGCCATATCGTTACAACATATCAAGCATACGGAACTATACATAGACAAGGGCGATATCTAATATCATATTAGCGTTATTATTAAGGGGTATTCTATGAAGAAATTATGCATGATGCTATTAATTTTATTGGGATTGTCTGGATGTGGAAAAGAAAAGAATGAAAATGATACCGATTTAGATAACAATAAGATTGAAGATAATACTTTGATTTTTACAGAATTGCCGGTTGAGTTTCCTATGGAAGAGCCACATTACACGAATGAAATAGAAGGTCTTCCAGAGGACTTAAAATTAAAAGAAACAGAAGGATATGTGGAAGATATCATGATTAAGGATGATTATGCATATTATATTGTGACATATGATCATGTATTAAGATTATTCTGTAAAGAGGTGGCTATTTTTCGTCAAAATCTGGACTCCGGTAATCTTGAGCAGTTATTTAAGGTCGACTATGATACAGGAATAGCTATAATAGATCTTAATTTTGATGATACATCATTATATTGGTCATATTATAGGGATACGCAGGAACCTGTATCAGATGATATGAGTGAAATCTACTATGTTGATAGATGGGTTGACGGTGAAATAGAATTTGACGGAAGCAGAAAAAAAACTCGGATAGATGAATCATGGAAGAATTTCGTGCCAGAGGAGTATGTTAAAGAACAGGCTTTTTATATTGGAGAAAAGGATGGCATCGTAATCTGGGATCAGTTTGAATATGCGAATGATTCGACAAGAGGGAGATACATCGTATTTTATAACTATGAAACAAAGGAAATTGTTAGAATATCAGAAAACGAATATGGGGATGTGATAAGACCTATTCTTGCAGGAAACTATGTATTCTTCCTGACATATCGTGATATTAAATCTTTCACATCAGATAATGATTTATATGACAATATTTATGCAATTGATATTTATAATTATGATGTACAACGGGTGACAGATAACTCGAATGGTTCCGAAGACTCATTAGAATCAACAATGTTTTTTAATGTTGAATTTGAGAATGGTTATTTATTTGTTATTTCTGCAGACACGTCCGTGGATGAAAATGGAAATGCAGATATGAGATTTAATAGGTTGCATTATATGAGACAATAATTCATACACCTAAAGTGTGGGGTGAATGGATTAATACGGATGTTTCAAATGATTAATGGAGGTGAGCTTGTTATTATGATGAAATATTTCAAAAACATGATTAAGATAGTGTGTGTTATATTTATGGGGTTGGCTAGCTTGAGTTTGGGGCTGTTATTAGGAGGTGATTCGTCATATGCATCATCTAATCTTGCAACAGGGTTTTATAGATCAGATTTTGTACAAGGAATTGCTGCTTCCGGACCAGCAAAATTCACAACGTATCAAGGCTATTCTACCAACACGTACAGCAATTCGACATCCGGAAATTGGAAGAGTGTTACAGAAAACAGCAAAGTAGAGTTTATTCATACACATGGGGCTAATGGTCTCTTTACATTAACAAGTAGTACTAATGTTACAGGTAACATGATTTTGTCAATGTCATTTTCTGATATGCCGAGACTTATCTATATTTCGGCATGTTATACGGGCAATTCTAGCACAACATATGGAAATGTTGGACAATCACTCGTTAATAAAGGTGCCGATGCCGTTGTTGCATTTACTACAACAATTTCTGCAACAACAAATTACGATGGGATTCACAAGTTTAATTCTAAAGTTGCAACGAAATTGGCATATTACCATAATACATTGTCATACTCAATATCCGCAGCATTAAACGAGGTATATGCTGAAGATGGAACGGACTGGGGGCAAATAGTTATGTAATTTTTGGTAATAGTTATATTTCGTTCTGATGCGAGGAGGATTAAAAATGAAGAAAATAAAACGTTAACAATTACATTATTTTGTTTCGCATTATTTTTGATAGGATTTTTTGGAATGAGGATATTTTTGCCATCCTCAGCATCTATGGATGAAAGAGATTTATGTAAAAAAACTGATAAGAAAGAGACAAACTTTGAAGGAGATTTGTTTTCGGAGGATTATTACAGGATCAGCGTTAATGATGATAATAAAAATGTTATCAGTATAGAAAGAACAGCTGAAATAAGCGATATTCCCAAGGAACAGTTATACGGAGAGAACGATATTGTCAGAATTATGCAGGAAATGCTTGGAGCTTCTGGGGAAATCCGCGAAAATATAGTTAATGAATCTATATCCAATTATGATGAATATGAAAATGGTTTTCAGACGGGCAAAGCGGTGAGTGTCACATACGATTCTGGGTATATTAAGTATATTGTACTCCGGAATGGTAAGATAATAGGTACAAACAACGCTTCCGAGTTTATTGACAAGAAGGAGGCTTATAAGGCTGCAATCTCTGAAATACAAAAAAAATATGCAGATAAAAATGTCGAAATAAAAGAAGAATATAATGAGAATCTATTTACAGTCTTTTATTATCCTCATAAAGAATGCTTATGTTATAAGTTTGATATAGAAGGTGCTGTAGATGGAAAATGGGGTGATGAACTGAGTATCTTTGTATTTACCGCTATTATCAATGTTAACGATGTTTCAGATATTGAGATAGCCTCGACTTTTGGTTATTAAGCTGTAAACAGCCCCGGAATTATTCCGGGGCTGTTTTTACAGGGGGCTGTTTCTATAATGGATTTCATATTCATTTAGCATTGGCCTGTGCTTTCCATATATGTTAAAAAACTCTTCTTGAAGTCTGAATACACTCTCCTAGGAATATATGCTTTATACTCGCTATTGGCAAAACTGATGGTATAGTGATCAAATTTCGAAATATATCTGAAATTTACTATACACGTTTTATGGATTCGATAAAATCCCGGAACAAGAAGCTTTTCAAGTTCATTTATAGAATAAGTGGGATATATATTACCATTAATCGTGTGAATAATAACTTTTCTTGAGACTTTTTCGACAAAAATAATGTCGGCCATATATATAACTGAAGTTTCATCACGTGTTTGGAGCGCAATCTGAGCGGTGCGTGTTTCGTGATTTTTAATTGCGCTTTTGAGGTTTTTAAAGAAATATTCTTTATTGATCGGTTTTTGAATAAAACGATATGCTTTATATTCAAAGGCCTCATCAAGGTATTCGTTATATGAGGTTACAACTAAAATGAGCATGTTAGGATTTGTTTCCTTGAGTTTTTTTGCAGCATTAAGACCGCTAATTCCCTTCATTTCTACATCAATATATGCTATATCAACAGGACCTTTGTATTTGATAAGATCATCACCTGATTCAAAGAGAGTTATTTCAGGGTGTGAATATCCTTTAATGGAATAATAGGATAGTATTAGTTTTTCAATCTGATGACGCATATTGGGGTCATCATCACATATAATATAATTCATTTTAAATCCTTTCAGTTATATTGTTCTCTGGAATGCTTGAACCAAGCAAAACAGTAATACTAAATCTAGCCTTCGTTGAATTGAATGATGTTATAAAGTCGCCACCGTATTTTGTTGTTATAGCTTGAATGCTTTTCATTCCCCACCCATGTTTTCCGGATTCTTTTTTTAAACTCACAGGAACTCCGTCAGGTGAATAATGTGGCTCTCTATGGCAATCATTCTCAACTGTAAGAATAGTGATTCCTGAGACTTCGGAGTTTTTTATAAGAACACTTATACCTGTTTGATTGGTTTTAAATAGTAACTCTGCTTCTAATGCATTATCCATAATATTACAGAAGAGTGATGTAATATCTGCCGGGGTCATAAAATCGAGGGAGGCATTCACTACATCTACAAAGAAGGGGATTCTGCGATCAGAGCATCTTTGTTTATATCGGTTGATAAGAATGTTTAAAATTGTATTACGTGTATACACGGTTTTATGGCTCAACGCTGGTGAATCAAGAAGATTAGATATATAACTATTTATTCTCTCGTTATAAGGATCATGGTTTATCATTTCCAAGGCAGAAAGATGGTTTTTGATATCATGAATCATAACACTTTGTTCTTTATCGTGTTCCAGTATAGCTTTATTGAAATTAATAGCATCAGCGTAAAGTTGGTCTTGTAACTGAAGCTCCATGAGACGTTTGTGCCTTCTTTGAGATTCATCGAAAATCCATACGGTTATTATAGTGATTGCGAATACAATTATTCCACATAAGATAACTAGGGCAGACTGTAAATGAGAGAGCTTGATATATGTTTCTATTTCCTGCAAAGTAAATAAAGTAAAGAGACACAGAAGCACAATGGCGAGAATGGAAATATTCATTTTCATAGGATAGTATTCAGTTCTTAAGCGGTTTCTTCTTATTCTGACGATGAATAGTATAAGGAGAATAAAAAAGATCTTCTCAATCCAGGTAGCTAAGAACATTGTTTTTAGATTCTCAGTTGCTATTAGGCCATAACCCCAAAGAATTGTATTTGTGAGAAGCATAAATATTTGCTCAGAAACTAGAAGTGTATTTAAAAATAGGACAGAATTAAAACATGCATTCCATATGCGGCATTTGGTTAGATAAAAGATTAGTATTGCTGGAAAGAGAAGGTTTGACAGTACATTAATCCATACAAAATGCCTCAGAAAGATTACAAACATGATGGTATAGCATAAAACTGTCCCGAGTAGTTCTTTGATAGGGGTACGAGCATGACCATATAACTTTGTTGTATAATAATATAGTGTGCTTCCCTCTATTATGTGATTGATAATATACATCAAAATTAACATTATTTTTTCCTCTTAAATTGTTGCCGTCAATGCTATAATAAACCTTTTTAAAGAGGTTGTTAATACGGAAAAATAGGGTAAATAGACCGATTTTGCGCGAAAAACAACCAATATTGCCAGGATTATAGTAAAAGGCCTATAGTGCTCTTGATAGTTTTTTCAGATAATTGAGAAATGTTGGTGGAGACCAGTTTGTTATGATAAAAGCAAATTGAAGTGAATAAGATGGTAAAAGATAATAATTCAGTTATGAGTATTCAAAAAGAGTCTGATGATTAACATTTGGTATTAATCATCAGACTCTTTGATTCCAAGAGGTAATTTCTGAATTACAGGAATGAATCTCCGTAAGCATTCAAATTGAATATCTGTAAATGTATTAAGATCCTCAATAATATCACTAGGAATACGATTTGATGAGGTGGATTGACTTATGACTCTGTCAAGAGTGAGGTCAAGAGCATGGCATATTGAACAAAGCAGTTTTAGACTCACACGTGAATCGCCGTTTTCAAGTGCCGATATATGATTGTTGGAACAGTGTGCTAGTTCAGCAAGTTTAATTTGAGTAAGCTTTTTTGATTTTCTATAGTGCGATACGGTTTTTCCAATATTGATCCATAATTCTTTATCTGACATAAGTAAATCACCTCTTAGGTGAAGAGTAGCTTGTTTATCTACAACTGTAAACAAACTAACACAGAAAGAATTCTGTGATGGTTGGAAAAACACTTGATTTTACTAATAAAAATCATGGTATTACATGGAAAAATATCATAGATTTCCGCAATAGTTAGAAAAATGAGGCGAATCAAGTGTAAAAATACAGAAAAGTGCAAGATATGGACTAAAACGGTCGGACCTATTTATTTGAGCGAAATCCCTATATATAATGAAAGTGTCAGCTTTAAAAAATACTATAAGGAGGAGAAAAGCTATGGGTAAAAATGTAGTAAACAATGTTGCTAAGATGATTGCACGTGTAGTAATTACAGATGCAAAATTAAACGCTAATGCTGCATCCAGTGTTGGTATGTATCAGCCTGCATATCCAAAGAGTATGGCTTTGCTGAAGAGCGGAAAGAAAGATGTTCGCTAAAATTGCCAGATCATTAACTCTTTGGCTAAAGAAACACGATGCTATAGAAGCAGAACTTCAAGATGCATACGAGTATGCAATTTTCAATATTCTTCATATTATTGTGCCAATATGCATTGTTATATGTATGGGTATTGCTATGAATATATTCTTGGAGTCTCTGCTTCTTTTTTTGCCATTTTTATTAATACGTAAGTATAGCGGAGGATATCATATGAAAACGGCTAGAAGATGCCTAATAGGAACATCCATAATGCTCTTTTTGTGTATTATTATGGCAAGGCATTTGCAAGTTGGATTTCTGTTTGTGATGTTAGTATCTTTTGGAGTTATCAGTCTGATGATAAATAGTCCAATAGATTCTGATAATCGTAGGCTGACAACAGAAGAAAAGGAGTATTGTCATAAAAAAGCTATACGTATTTCCGCTTTTTGTGAAACTATATTCATTACAATGATTGCAGTAGGAATCCCGCGGATTTCTGGATTTTGGGGGATGGGAATCATTATGTCGGCATCTTTGCAAGTACCGGTGATAATACGTGACCGATTTTGCGAGAAAATTGACCAATAATGCCAAGATAGTTGATTAATGGTTGATCAGATAGATAATACAGTAGAGCATACATGCAATTATATGGAGTGATCATCTTGTGAAAGAGATGATGTAATAATTGTAGTCTATCATGGGTGGGATATGTAAAACATAAAGCTTTGACTTAGGAATGATGCGGGTCGGACCGATTCTAAGGAGTATTCTCTTTCGAAAGGGGCGTATGCAAATTGGATTGGAAGAGCATCATATCTTTAATTTGTGAAGTAGTTGTTACGATTTATGCAGTATATGATCATAACAGGGATAGCAAAGATGATAAGTAAAGTTTTGCATATTATATGGGTGGGAAATAATAAAAGTAAATATTAGGTATACGGAGTTTAACATGAGAATAATAAGACATAAGATTTCAATACCGATTTCATTATTCTGGATCGTTTTGGGCGGCTTCTTTTTAATGGGTCATATTTTTGATGTTCATGCTGCTGACGAATATGATGAAAATGAAGCTGATTCTTGCCACGAAGAGTTTAACGACGATATTAGAGCTGAAATCATTCGTGGTGCAACAGAGTATTTATTGGGCCAGAT
>JAFRNE010000020.1 GCA_017430325.1 Eubacterium sp. | reverse complement strand
GAAACGGCCAAAGAGCATATTGAAGGCCGGATAGATATAAAGACAGCGCAGAAACGTATTCAGTCATACTATGAACAAAGGCAGAGCCGAACCGAAATCGAAGATGGGACAAAAGAAGCTGACATTGTTTCTGCCAGAATCGCTGAATTGCTGGGAGAAAGAACCTTTCAGTTTTCACCGGCAGAGTGGAAGACTATTCACAAAAGGCTTTTCAAAGATATCTTTCCCCATGCTGGAGAATACAGAACTTATAACATTACGAAAAGTGAATGGGTTCTTAACGGGGAGACCGTTCTGTATGCTTCGGCTGACAGTATAAGGGATACCCTGGATTATGATTTTGGTCAGGAAAAGCAATTTTCTTATGAAGGTCTATCAGCCGGTGATGCGGTGAAGCATATAGCGAAGTTTACCTCCGGTATATGGCAGATTCATCCGTTTTGCGAAGGCAATACAAGATCTACTGCGGTGTTCATCATTAAGTATCTGAAGACATTCGGCTTTTCGGTTAATAATGAGATATTTGCCGAGAACTCATGGTATTTCAGAAACTCACTTGCAAGAGCCAATTATAATGATCTGGGCAAGGGAATCAGCGCTACTACAATATATTTAGAGCAGTTTTTTGAAAATCTTCTGATGGGGTATCAGAATGAATTAAAGAATAGATTTATCCATGTGGATTACAAGGAACAAAGTGCAATTCAAAGTGCCAAAGTGCCAAACACAAAGTGCCATAATGGCACTATGAAGATGACGCTTGAGGAAATGGCAATAATAAAAGTACTACAGAAAGAGCCTTCAGCAACTCAAAAGAGAATTGCGGAGCTTACGGGAAAATCTGAGAGGACAATCAAAAGAAGAACAGTTGAAATGCAGGACAAGGGACTGATTCGCAGAGAAAACGGTAAGCGTAACGGCAGATGGGAGGTGCTGGTAAAACTATGATGGATACTTATGTTGATGAAAGAGACTACACCCTTTTAGAAACTGATAAATATACTTTCTTTGTTCTTAAGCGTATCATGGGCGAAAAATGTGAACTTCTTCTGACTGACCACGAGAGACTGATCCTTTGCTTTACGGGACATCCGTTCCCGGTCTGGATATGGACAGCAGATGATGCACCGGAAGAGGAAATGGAAAAGGCATATCAGCTGGCCAAAGAAAAAAAGTTACTCACCGGAGAGTATCATTTTAACATTAAGTATTCTCTTGCAGAGTATTTCATAAGACGTGCAGCGGAAGAGGGTTCGGAACTGAAAATCACTACAAATATGTATGCTTATGACTGTCTTGATCCGGTCAGACCTGAAACAGAAACAGATGGAGAGATCTACCGTTGTGAGAGGAAGGACTTAGAAGAGGTAGTTGAGTTCCTGACGGTGTTCCACGATGAAATTGGCATTGATCAAAAGGATAATAATGGTTACAGGAAAGATGCAGAATCTTTTATCAATACAGGGAATATGTATCTTTGGAAGGATGAAAAGGGGCGGAGCGTAGCAAGCTGTAAGTATGCGCCAGCCGGAGATATGGCATCGATAAACTTTGTGTTCACACGCCCCGAGTATCGCAGAAAGCATTATGCGGAAAACCTTGTTTATCAGGTTACGATGAAAGTGAAGGAAGCAGGATATGTACCGATGCTTTATACCGATGCTGATTATACGGCTTCAAATGCCTGTTATGAGAAGATAGGCTATGTCCTTCGTGGCAAGTTGTGTACGATTGGTTAATCTAACTCGCAGTGAATTCGATTTAAATTCCGCGTAGATTATGACGCTGAAGCTGGTGGTAAGGTGTTGCTCAACGAAACGTACGTCGAGACTGTGGTATTGATGTCACGCTAAGTTATTTCCATACCTGATATAAAGATTGATAAAAACCTGAAAAAATGGTAGAATATTTAATGTATATGCTGACTGATTTTGAGGGTAAAAAGTATGGGGATTGCCGATTATTTCTTGAATAATTATGTGATGATCTACGAGCTGCTGGGACTTCTCATCATGCTCGAGATTAGTGTGCATATTTCCGACAGAGACAGGAGACTGTCTCTTCTTATCATTCTCCTGCTGACTCTCGAATCAGGCATTTTTTATATTGAAAAGTACACCCAGACCTTTACAAGACTGAGCATAGCCAGGCCGATGCTGACGGCAAGCTTATATACGATATATCCGATCATATTGATCATCGAGATGATGATATTCAGCCCGAGAAAGATTTCCGGAAGCAAGCTTGCTTTGATCCTGCTGCCTGAGATCTTCAGTGTTCCGATATATTTTTCATCACACTGGACACATACGGTATGCTGGTACTCCAAGGACAATCATTATCAGGGCGGATTCCTGCCGGATTGGCCGTATATCGTATTTACGTTCTACCTTGCTGTATTTGTTGTAAATACCCTTGTGCTGGCCAAGGATTACTCAAAAACGAATAAGTTCATAGTACTGTTCCTGACCATTGGGTCGGTTATGGGTGTTGTTTATTATATTCATTTTGAATATGAGAGAGATTACAGTGAGCTGTTTGCGACAGCCATACTTTTGTTCTTCATCTACAAATACATCAATATGGCCAGAATAGATCCGCTGACCTCGCTTCTTAACAGACAGAGCTATTATAGGGATATAAGATTAAAAAAATCAGTGATAACCGGTGTGGTATCAGCTGATATGAATGAATTGAAATATATAAATGATCATCAGGGACACGAGGTCGGAGATAAGGCGCTTAAACTCATTTCCGATATCATTGCATCAAACTGCGGTAAAAAGGGAGTTGTTTACAGGGTTGGCGGAGATGAGTTCGTCATACTGTTCTTTGATTCTGATAATGATGAGGCTATGAAGCGTATCAGTATGATACGTCAGAAGCTGGCAGAGACGCCGTATACTGTAGCCTTTGGCTATGCTGAAAAGAAACTGATCGATTCGGTTGAAGAAGCTCTTGTTGTAGCTGATAAGAGAATGTTCGAAGATAAGATCGCTATTAAAAAGGCAAAGCAGGCGCAGGGCGTTGAGGTTCATATGAGAGAGTGATCCGATCCCTGCTCCTGATTTACAAGGTCTGCAAGCTTCTTTGAATAGAAGAAGTCATGTATCATCTGGTCGTATTCAACCCACATAGGAAGGGTCTTACAGTATTCCTTCCTGTCACATACATAATTTTTATTGGAAAGACACGCAACAGGAGACATGGAACCTTCCATGTCTTCTATTATTTCACCGACAGTGTAGTCGTAAACGGAGCGGGTGAGCTTATAGCCGCCGCCCTTGCCGCTGGCACCGGTAACGAGGCCCGCAGCAACCATATCCTTCATGATTATCTCGAGATATTTCTTGGAGATGTCCTGCCTGGCAGCTATATCCTTTAAAGGGATGTAACTGCCTGTTTCATTCTCTGCAAGATCTATCATAACTCTTATAGCATATCTTCCTCTTGTTGATATCATAATAATTCTCCTATAACATCACGGTTTGCTTTTCTTTTCTTTGGTGTGGTATTTGCCGTCAAACATTCTGTCCATCAGCTTTGAACCAAGGTTGATCTTATTCTTAAGCTTTTTATGTCCGTACTGTTCAAGAAGTGTTTCTCTGCTTGAGAAAAGATTTGTACCGAGACCGAGGCGCTCTCCTTCGATGGAACCACCGATTGCGGCGATGGTTGTCGGGAACAGATCGATGGTTGAGTAGACTCTGAAACTGTTCTTGTCCTCAGGCTCAGCTGCCGGATTGATAATACAGGTAAATACCTTATGTTTGTAGCCCTTTGGAACATCATCACAGAAGTCTGTGTCCATTGTAGGGTGGTCACCGGTTATGATAATGGTTGTATTTTCATAAAATGACTGTTCCTGGATCCATTTTACAAAGCTGTCAATCTGCCTTGAGGAACAGTTTATAACGTTTGCATATTTGTTCTTGCCGAACTTATCATCACATAAATGGCACTTATAACCATCCTCTGAATGGGTATCCATAGTCTGGATGACCAGCTGGAATGGCTGATCGCATGCCGAAAGTGTTAAAAGCTCATCCTTCGCGAACTCGAAGAGCTTTTCATCTTCGTAGCCCCACCATTCGTGGTAATCGTCCGGGATCAGTCCGGCTTTCTTTGCATATGGATAATCGAGAATCTCAAAATTACCATGCTGCTCATAGTAGAGAGAGCAGCCGCCGAATTCTGAATCCGAACCCATCATGAGTACGTTTTTATAGCCTTCAGCTTCAAGTATATCACCAAGAGTTGTAACTCCCGGGAAGAATTTGTTCTTAGCGATCATACCGTTATGACCAAGTGGAGTCTTAAGAGGCAGGCCGCTGGTGGTTCCGAAAACAGCGCCCATGGTCCATTCTGTAAATGGAAGAGAAATACCGCCGTTCACGATGTCGCTTTCTCCGGAAAAGTCTTCATTTTCCTTGGAAAGTGCAGTCAGCTCAGGGATTATATTTTCCTTAAAGGCTCCACCATTTTCGCGGTCCATGAAGGTCATTTCCATTGACTCTACATATATAAAGATAAGATTACGTTTCTTCTCTGGAAATGTTATGTTAACTGTGGCCGGATCGACATACTCATCTTCGATAAAGGAAGAGTACATAAAGTGGCTGCGGATCATTTCCTTTACATGGAAGCCGAAATATGCGGCTACAAGTCCTGTAACGAGGATGACTGATGTAACAACCTGGTATGTACGATATACTATCTTGCCGGTCCTTGGCTTCTTTCTTGTCTTAAGCAGCAGGATAAGGGATGGAATAAGTATCAGCAGTGCACAGCCTGCTCCTACCAGGGTGGCACTGCGGATTACATCTGCATTTGTTCCCTTTAAGGAGGTTTTCAGGTGCCAGAGTATTTCATCCATGAAGACCCTCTTAAAGCTTGAGAGTGCCCAGAAAACCAATGCTGTTATTATGGTCGATAAGATAAGGAAAAACAGGAGCAGTGATATCTTCCATATTGGAATGACCTGCGACTTCTTACGTTTTCCCTTTTTTGTACGTGTTTTTTCTGTCGTGGTTACCGCTGTTTCAACAGTTTCCGCTGTATTTGTCGTTTCATCTGTTGTCTTCGCCTTTTTGAATAATGACATAATGCAAGTTTACCTCACTAATATAGTATGTAAATTCAAAGCAGGATGTGAAGCATATTGCCTGACTTTTAAAAAATACGTGATTATTATACTTGAGGCCGAAAAGTTTATCAATATATAGACGTAAATCCAAAGATTATATTAAGAATTAGCCTGAAAAAGTCCGATAAACTATTGAAATAAGGGTGGTTATAACTGGTTATTGATAACAACTATAACAGTTATAGCTAATACCTATTGACGCGGTAGGTAGATGGTGTTATCATGGCACCATGATAAACGAAAGGGAGGACAAATACATGAAAATTGAATCGTGTTGGGGCTGTTGCCGAATGTGTAACTCCCGGACATCAAAAATGGCAGAGGCGTAGATCCATTTGTCCGGGAGATGAAAAAAGAACGCCGGACAAAAATAATATAAAGAGAATTGATAAAAATTGATCAAAAGAAAGGTTAAGCCCCACATGGGATAAAATAGGTGAAAAATATGAGCGATTTAAGATTTGAAACATTACAGTTACACGTTGGACAGGAACAGGCAGACCCGGCAACAGACAGCCGCGCAGTTCCAATTTACCAGACAACTTCTTACGTTTTCCATAACAGCAAGCATGCAGCAGATCGTTTTGGACTGGCTGATGCAGGAAACATCTACGGAAGACTTACAAATTCAACACAGGACGTTCTCGAGAAGAGAATAGCAGCTCTTGAAGGCGGAAGCGCAGCACTTGCACTTGCATCCGGAGCAGCAGCTATCACATATACTATAGAAGCACTTGCAGCAAACGGCGGACACATCGTTGCGCAGAAGACTATCTACGGCGGAAGCTACAATCTTCTTGCACACACACTTCCACAGTACGGCATTGAGACAAGCTTTGTTGATGCTCACAACCTCGCAGAGGTAGAAGGAGCCATCAAGGAAAATACAAGAGCCATCTATCTTGAGACTCTTGGCAATCCAAACAGTGATATTCCAGACATCGACGCTATCGCAGAAATAGCTCACAAGCACGGACTTCCACTTGTTATCGACAATACATTTGGTACACCGTATCTCATAAGACCGATCGAGCACGGCGCAGACATCGTAGTTCATTCAGCAACAAAGTTCATCGGCGGTCACGGCACAACACTCGGTGGTATCATCGTTGAGTCAGGCAAGTTCGACTGGAGCGCAAGCGGCAAATATCCTAATATTGCAGCTCCAAACCCAAGCTACCACGGCGTTTCATTCTATGATGTAGTTGGTCCTGCAGCATTTGTCACATACATCCGTGCAATACTTCTTCGTGATACAGGAGCTACTATTTCACCATTCAATGCATTCCTCCTTCTCCAGGGCGTTGAGACACTTTCACTCAGACTTGAGAGACATGCAGAGAATACAAAGAAGGTAGTTGAATTCCTCAGCAGCCATCCACAGGTAGAGAAGGTTAACCATCCTTCACTTCCTGATCATCCGGATCATGCACTTTATCAGAAGTATTTCCCTAACGGCGGAGCTTCAATCTTCACCTTTGACGTAAAGGGCGGCAGGGAAGAAGCATGGAAATTCATTGATGGCCTGAAGATCTTCTCCCTCCTTGCAAATGTTGCCGATGTTAAGAGTCTTGTTATCCATCCGGCATCAACAACTCATTCACAGCTTTCAGACGCTGAACTTGCTGACCAGGGTATCCATCAGAATACTATCCGTCTTTCAATCGGAACAGAGCATATTGACGACATCATCGCTGACCTTGAAGCAGGCTTCGCAGCTATCTGATTGATAATGACATAAGCAGCAGACATTTAGCTGAAACGGGCAGAATCAATATTTATATTATAAAATCATATTTAGAAGAAAAAATATCGAAAGAAGGTAATTATTATGTCAAATATTTATAAAGGAACACTTGGACTTATAGGAAATACACCTCTCGTTGAGGTTGTAAATATCGAGAAGGAGCTTGGACTCGAAGCAACAATACTTGTTAAGCTTGAGTATTTTAACCCGGCAGGAAGCGTTAAGGATCGTATCGCTAAGGCTATGATCGAGGATGCTGAGGCTAAGGGACTCCTTAAAGAAGGTTCAGTTATCATCGAGCCTACATCAGGAAATACAGGTATCGGTCTTGCAGCTATCGCTGCAGCAAAGGGCTACCGTATAATCCTTACGATGCCTGAGACCATGAGCGTTGAGAGAAGAAATATCCTCAAGGCGTACGGTGCAGAGCTTGTCCTTACAGAGGGTGCAAAGGGTATGAAGGGCGCTATCGCCAAGGCTGAAGAGCTTTCAAAGGAGATTCCTAACAGCTTCATCCCTGGACAGTTCGTTAACCCTGCAAACCCTGCAGTTCACAAGGCTACAACAGGTCCTGAGATCTGGAAGGATACAGACGGTAATGTTGATATCTTCATCGCAGGTGTTGGTACAGGCGGTACTGTAACAGGTACAGGCGAGTATCTTAAGGAGCAGAATCCAAATATCAAGGTGGTTGCTCTTGAGCCTGAAGATTCACCTGTTCTTTCAGAGGGCAGAGCCGGTGCTCACAAGATCCAGGGTATTGGCGCAGGCTTCGTTCCTGACGTACTCAATACAAAGGTATTTGATGAGGTATTTAAGGCACCTAACCAGGCTGCATTTGAGACAGCCAAGCTTCTTGCCAAGAAGGAGGGTATCTCAGTTGGTATCTCTTCAGGAGCATCTCTCTATGGCGCTATCGAGCTCGCTAAGAGACCTGAGAACAAGGGCAAGGTTATCGTTGCACTGCTTCCTGACAGCGGCGACAGATACTATTCAACAGCACTTTTCACAGAGTAATAGCATATTTTCATAGTTAGATATTATGCCGTAATAGTTCGGCAAAAAGATAAAAAATACTGTCGGTTCATGCAAATGCCAGGCATGTCACCGACGGTATTTTTATGCGGAAATATATTGTATACATGAAGAAACTCTTGCATGTAAGGGGAAAATGCAATATACTACCGAATGTTTATTACTTAATAATATGCAGTTCCGCTTACGGACTGCAGGACATCACAGAAAGAGGTAAGATGTAAAAATGGAAAAGATCAAAGCATTTCTAAAGAGGAAGGATATTGAATTCTCCCTCAAGAGGTACGGTATTGACGCTCTCGGAGCTATGGCGCAGGGACTTTTCTGCTCGCTCCTTATCGGTACTATCATCAATACCATCGGAACCCAGTTTGAAATTGGTTTTCTGACTAAGCCTGTTGCGACAATCGCAGGTGTTGACTACACAGTCGGTGGACTTGCTGTAGCAATGAGTGGTGCTGCAATGGCACTTGCAATAGCAAATGCGCTTAAATGCCCGCCACTTGTACTTTTCTCGATGATCACAGTAGGTTTTGCAGCAAATGCGCTGGGTGGAGCCGGCGGACCTTTAGCAGTGCTTTTTATAGCTATAATCTCAGCTGAGATCGGTAAGGCGGTTTCAAAGGAGACAAAGATCGATATCCTTGTTACTCCACTCGTTACCATAGGCGTAGGCGTATTTCTTTCATGGCTTATCGCTCCTCCTATCGGTAAGGGTGCAAATGCTGTCGGCGACCTTATCATGTGGGCTACTGACCTTCAGCCACTTCTTATGGGTATCTGTGTATCAGTTATCGTTGGTATGGCTCTTACACTTCCTATTTCTTCAGCAGCTATCTGTGCGGCTCTTGGACTTACAGGACTTGCAGGTGGTGCAGCAGTTGCAGGCTGCTCAGCACAGATGATCGGTTTCGCTGTTATTTCCTTCAAGGAAAATAAGTGGGGCGGACTTGTTTCACAGGGTATCGGAACATCAATGCTCCAGATGCCAAATATTGTAAAGAATCCACGTATCTGGATCGCTCCTACACTTGCTTCAGCGATCACAGGACCTATCGCAACATGTCTCTTCCATCTTAAGATGAACGGTGCTGCTATTTCTTCAGGAATGGGTACATGCGGACTTGTTGGACAGATCGGTGTTTACACAGGATGGTCAAATGATGTTTCAAACGGCGTTAAGGATTCCATAACAGCCTTTGACTGGACAGGACTTATACTTATTTCATTCGTTCTTCCTGCAATCCTTTCACTTCTTATCCACTTAGGCGTTAAGAAGCTCGGATGGGTTAAGGATGGCGATATGAAGCTTGACTAATAAAAGCTTCTTTAATGGTAGGAACAGCCGAAACGGGCTGTTGATGAATGACAGAGGTGAGCGTGATGGCCGCTAAAAGGAAAAATCGTAAAAGGTTAATAATAATACTGATCATCATTACGCTTACGTTTATCTGGGGTAACAGTATGATACCGGGTGATCTGTCATCGGATATGACAGACTGGCTTAAGGGTCTGCTTTCGAAGATCCTTCCTATATTTAAGGGAGAGAAGGAAGCATCAGGTGGACATATTCTTAGAAAATGCATGCATTTCACGGAATATATGATCCTCGGTCTCGAAATGACGAGCCTGAAATACCACAGCAGAAAGCTTGATAATCACGGTGTACTGCTGATGGGAATACTTGCGGCTATGATAGATGAAACAATCCAGCTTTTTGTGGCCGGAAGGGCAGGTATGTTACAGGATGTATGGCTCGATACAGCCGGTTTTGTGACCGGATTCGTGATAGTGACCTTTGTTCATAAAATCAGGGCATGAAAATACCGTAAAAATCACGTAAATTAGCCGAAAAATCAAAGTTTTACTTGACAAAATGACGGTTTTTCATTATAAATGTATATGGACGTTGGTTCATTTATCAACTTGGGGTTCCAAGTATTTTATATTGAGGAGGATATTTAAATGAACAAGACAGAATTAGTTGCAGCAATATCTGAAAAGGCTGAAATCAAGAAAGTAGATGCAGAGAAGGCTCTTAAGGCTTTCACAGAAGTAGTAGCTGCTGAGCTTAAGAAGGGTGAGAAGGTTCAGTTAGTTGGTTTTGGTACATTTGATGTACTCGAGAGACCTGCTAGACAGGGACGTAACCCAAGAACAGGTAAGTCTATGAAGATCAAGGCTTCTAAGGCTCCTAAGTTCAAGGCTGGTAAGGCATTAAAGGATGCTATCAACTAATCATAGATAACACGCTTACTAAGGATGCAGCACTTTCGGTGCTGCATTCTTTGCTTTTAATCACTTTTATTAGATAGAAAGGAAACAAAATGAGACTTGATAAGTATTTAAAGGTATCGCGCCTTATAAAGAGAAGAACCATCGCAAACGAAGCCTGCGATGCCGGAAGAGTCAGCGTTAACGGCAAGCCTGCAAGAGCTTCCTACGACGTTAAGGTCGGTGATGTGATCGAGATCTCCTTCGGAGACAAGTCTGTAAAGGCTGAAGTGACTGCGATCATGGACACGACCAAGAAGGAAAATGCTGCCGAAATGTTCAAATATCTGTAGGATCAGGCGGAAATGATCTGTATTTTCGCCGGAAGGCCCGGAAAATCACGTAAAATAAGAAAAAAATCGTAAAAACAGGGCTAAAACTTACAATTTGGTATTGAAAATATTATGTAAAGTTGGTATTATGGGTTTGTGTTCATTTCCAAAATAAAAGTATGGTTGTGGGGTTGTATGAGCAGACAGAGAGTTATTTCACAGGCAAAACGAGATAGAATACGGCATAAACAGCAGACCCGGAGTATTCAGGAGAAGCATAGGGAATACCGCAATATGAGAAGGGGTAAGAAGCAGTCAAAGCTTGGTATCCTCCTTATTATCGCGGCGCTTTTTGTTGTCACAGCGGTTACAACTATCAGAGCTTATGATCTTCATGTTAAGTCACAGGAGCTGACTATAACAGAGAAGCAGCTTGAGACTGAACTGACAAGCGTTAAACAGAAGAAGGCAGATCTTGAGCAGCAGCAGAAATATATGAAGACCAGGAAATATATTGAGGATGAAGCTAAAGATAAGCTTGGACTTGTTTATCCGGACGAAATTGTGATAAAACCACGAGAGGATTAAGAGCGGTTAACAAACTTGGGTTAACTGCTCTTTTTGCATAGATAATCAGAAGTTGCAGAATGATATGATAGATAGAAGGCGCGGCTGGCGAGAACGCCGGTTTCTTTGATGGATGGACAGTATGGGTCAAATGAGATTTGTTGAGAAAGTTAAAAAATACATATCAGATAATCAGCTGTTCGTACAGGGTGATGGCATCGTGATCGGGCTTTCCGGTGGGGCGGATTCAGTAAGCCTCCTGCTGGCGCTGAACAGTCTTAAGGAAGAGATGGGCCTTAGCCTGGCGGCAGTGCATCTTAATCATATGATAAGAGGCGCTGAGGCTGACAGAGACGAAAGCTTTGTAAGAGAGCTTTGTGGCAGGCTGGGTGTTAAGCTGGTTGTATTTAAGGAGGATATCCCGAAGCTGGCAAGTGAGAAGGGACTTACCGAGGAGGAGGCCGGAAGACTGAAGCGTTATGAACTGTTTGAGAAGGTCATGCGCGAAGAAGGCTTCACGAGGGTTGCAGTGGCTCATAACAGTGATGATCTGGCGGAGACGGTCATATTTAATATGGCAAGAGGCAGCAGCATCAGAGGACTTGCAGGCATTCAGGCGAGAAGGGGCTTTATCGTAAGACCGATTCTGGTAATGAGCAGGCGTGAGATTGAAGAATATCTAAGCAGTATCGGGCAGGATTATGTGACGGACTCCACAAATAATGAGACAGAGTATTCGAGAAATCTTATAAGACATGAGGTGCTTCCGAGGCTGGCGGAGCTGAATGCCGGTGCGAAGGAGCATATAATAGAAGTGGCTGAGGACGTAAACGAGCTGTATGACTTTATTGCTGAAGAGGCAGGGAAGGTACAGTTAATATATGAAACCGGTAATTATCGACCGGCGAGTGTTGTTGATGATGAGTATGGCAATGATCAACCGGTGAGTGAAACCGGTGACAGTGATGGTCAGTGGATGACCGGAGGGATCTGTAGTAGATTGAGCATCAATATAGACGACCTGGAGGGCAAGCTGCGTCTTGTACGCTATGAAATATATCTGCGGGCCTTAGAGAGGCTCTCAGGGCGCAGGAAGGACATCACAAGGCAGCATCTCGGTCTGATAGACGGACTGAGAGGGCTTGAAAGCGGAAAGCAGCTGGATATGCCTTACGATATCCGGGTGAGAAGAAGCTACGGCGAGCTGGTATTTGAGAAGAAGGCCGGTGAAGCGGCTGACGGAACGGTATCGGGAAAGAAGAGCGCCGAGGGTGATTTGGACGGTGAAAACAGTGATGTTGTATTTATAGACGGTGAGGGCGAGTATAGCTTCTGCGGAGGCGTATTTTCCATAAAGGTAAGCGAATACACCGAAAATACAGTGATTCCGCGAGGGGATTTCACAAAAATGTTTGATTATGACAGGATTTGTGGTAAGCTTTGTTTCAGATATCCTGCGCAGGAGGACCATATTAAGGTGACTGAGGAGGGAAGCAAGAAGCTTTCACGGCTGTTTACCGATATGAAGCTGGACCGTGAGAAGAGAAAGAGTGTTACAGTCCTGGCTATGGGCAATGATATTATCTGGGCTGTGGGCAGCAGGATAAGCGAGGACTTCAAGGTGAAGGACTCCACAAAAAAAGTTATGATCGTAGAATATAAAAGCTGCCGGAGGGATGAAGATGAATGAGAAATTCGAAGTAATGATCAGTCAGGAAGAGCTTGAGAAGCGTATCAAGGAGATGGCTGCCGAGCTTGACAAGGAATACGAAGGAAGAGTAGTACATCTTATAGGAATACTTAAGGGAAGCGTTATGTTTATGAGTGAGCTTGCCAAAAACATGAAGTCTGAGATGACAATGGACTTTATTTCAGTTTCAAGCTACGGAGACGGAACAAGCTCTTCGGGAATTGTGCGTCTCAATAAGGACCTTGATGAGACGATCGAGGGAAAAGATGTTGTTATAGTTGAGGATATAGTTGATTCGGGAAGAACACTTTCTTATGTAAGAAGACTGTTTGAGGACAGAAAGCCTAAGAGCCTTAAGATCATCACTCTGCTCGACAAGCCGGACAGAAGAGTGGTTGACTGCAAGGTTGAGATGTCCGGATTCGTTATCCCTGACAAATATATTGTAGGTTTCGGGCTTGATTATGCTCAGAAATACCGCAATCTGCCATATATCGCTGAGATCCAGTAATATCAGAAAAGGAGTACATTAATTAATGAAGAAAGGTGCATACAGGGGGCTGGGGATATATTTCTTCCTGCTGCTGATAGGAATCGTGCTTTACTACGTTATTTCCAACAGCGGTGCAGATATTTATACGGCCTATAGCAATGAGAATCTGAAGGCGGAGCTGAAGAAGGGTATGATCGACGAGGTCGAGATAGCTCAGAACAGCGAGATACCGACCGGTACTGTCTATGTAACCTACAATGACGGTTCACAGATAGTATTTTACACTTCAGATGTTAAGGATACCCAGAAAATATGTGAGGACTTCGAAGATTCGGTCACTGTAAGACTGGATGACGTTAAGAGACCGACTCTCTTCCAGAGGCTGGCGCCTTATATATTTGCAGTAATACTGGCGCTGATCATCCTGATGGTGATCATGGGGCAGAGCGTTTCCGGCGGTGGCAACCAGAAGCTGATGAACTTCGGCAACAGCCGTGCCAAGAAGGATGTGCATACCGGTATCAAGTTTAAGGACGTTGCGGGACTTGTGGAGGAGAAGGAGGATCTTGCGGAGGTCGTTGATTTCCTGAAGCATCCTGCAAAATACAACGATATGGGCGCGCGCATCCCTAAGGGTATACTTCTCGTAGGCCCTCCGGGAACAGGTAAGACACTTCTCGCGAAGGCAGTTTCGGGCGAGGCGGACGTTCCGTTCTTCTCTATTTCCGGTTCGGACTTCGTGGAAATGTTTGTCGGCGTCGGTGCGAGCCGAGTAAGAGACCTCTTCAACGAGGCTAAGAAGAATGCACCTTGTATGGTATTTATAGATGAGATCGATGCGGTTGCCAGAAGAAGAGGTACAGGCCTCGGCGGCGGCCATGACGAGAGAGAGCAGACTCTCAACCAGCTCCTCGTTGAGATGGATGGTTTCGGCGTGAACCAGGGCATCATCGTGCTTGCAGCAACAAACCGAGTTGATATACTTGACCCTGCGATCCTTCGTCCGGGACGTTTCGACCGTAAGGTTACTGTTCACAGACCTGACGTTAAGGGCCGTGAGGAGATCCTCAAGGTTCATACAAGAAATAAGAGACTTGGCGATGACGTGGATCTTCATGAGATCGCAAGAACAACCTCAGGCTTCGCTGGAGCGGATCTGGAGAACCTTATGAACGAGTCTGCGATCGCAGCGGCTAAGGATAACAGATCATTTATCACGAAGAGTGATGTGGATAAATCATTTATCAAGGTTGGAATCGGTACAGAGAAGCGTTCAAGGCTTGTTCCTGAGAAGGAAAGAAAGATCACGGCTTATCATGAGACCGGCCATGCGATACTTTTCCATGAGCTTTCAGAGGTTGGACCGGTGCATACGGTTTCTATCATCCCAACCGGTGTCGGAGCAGCGGGCTACACCATGCCGCTTCCGGAAAATGATAACGTATTTAATACAAGAAAGAAGATGCTTCAGACTATCATGGTTGATTTCGGCGGCAGAATAGCCGAGGAGCTGATATTTGATGATATTACCACCGGCGCGTCGCAGGATATCAAGCAGGCTTCCCAGACAGCCAGGGAGATGGTCATCAAATACGGTTTCTCTGAGAAGGTCGGACCTATCAATTATGAAACAAATGAAGATGACGAGGTATTCCTTGGAAGAGACCTCGGACACGCCAGAAGCTACGGTGAGGCTGTTGCGGCTGATATCGATGCTGAGGTAAAGAGGATCATAGATGAGTGCTATAAGGCTGCTAAGGCCATTATAGTGAAAAATATGGATGTGCTTCATAAGTGTTCAGCACTTCTTCTTGAGAAGGAAAAGATCACAGGCAGTGAGTTTGAAGCACTGTTTGCGGAAGAATAATGGTATATATCCGGTTCATCATTGAAAAAAGCTTTCATGATGGACCGGATATTTCATTTTGGCATGAACTTAAATTATTAAGGAATTATGAAGACTGCACAAAACGCCTCGAAAATCAAAAGTTTTTTTAAGGTGTTTTTGTGCATATCTTCCAATCTGAGACGTTTGCATGCGCAATGTGCACAATAAAAAGGGCTTTTTTATTTACATAACATACCCTATTCGGCAAAGTGCACAAAAACAAGGTTAAAAAAAACGGTTTTTTGTGAACACTTTTGTAACGTTTTGAATATAATAACACTTGTAACCCCCCAATACATTATATAGTTTTTTGCTACACCCCATAAGTAACAAAATACCTTCTCCAAAAGAGCTTGCCGCAAGAACGGCAGGCTCTTTTACCGTTTAGGGGACCGTTTGTACGTTTTAGAGGTAAAAGGAAATGTCGATGTTTACGGAGCTTAAGGCGATTGAAGAGGAAACAAATAGAGCAGGGTACGCGGAAAGTCAGATCACTTTCAGTCTTTGGTGTGAATCTGTTCCGATGAATATGTCAGATCAGAAGCCGTTGAAAGAGATTCTTGTTAAGAATAAGGTTATAGGGGCGGAGGATAATATTACGCTGACAAAGGTGGATGAGTTGGCTGCAGATATGGAAGCAATTTGCCGGGAGTGGTATTTTGAGGATGAGATTACCTCAAAACTTGTTAATATCGCGCAGAGCGCGGATGGATACTATAATGTGTGGGCGGACGGCTCTTACGCTGCGTATGGTTATCTGTGGAGTACCTGCCGCTTATTACAAAAGGGAAATGAATTCGTCATTCTTGAATTCTATATTTGTGACTAGAGATCCGTAAATCAAATCCGTAAATTACCCATAATAATTGATTGACAGATTAGAACGCTGGAACCGATTATACAGAGCTTGTAGTAGGTAACGAGGAGAGTTTTAGATGGATAAACTGCAGTTTATAGAAGATAGATCGACGGGTATAGAAGTGGTGAGTATGGAGCATGTGAGTATCGCGTATCCGCCGCATACGCATGCCGGGCACTATGTGTTTGGGATTGTCATGGAAGGTAAAATACAGATTCACATAGCTGATACGGAATATGAATGTTCGGAGGGCGAATACTTTTCTGTGCAGCCTGACGCCTCACAAGTTCCAGATGCAGTGCAGGGTAAGGAAGGCGCAGCAGCTCCTGCGGCAGGGATATAAAGTAGTGGATGTTGCCCATATGGTTGGCTTCTGCGATCAAAGCCACCTGGACAGGGTATTTAAAAAGCAGGTTGGAATAACTCCGGAAGAATTCATCAACTCCGCAATTTTATCCAATGCCGGAGACTGATACTCTGATATGATCGTCCTATCAAATAAAAGAAAGGATGATCGTTATGGAAAACAAAGTATTTGAAGCATTCAATGAAGGAAGATTTGAGGCGCCGGGAGGAAATGTACAGTTTAAGGATGTTCCGTGGTCTAAGCACCCAACCTTTGAGGGCGTAGAGTTAAAGCACATAGTTACATCCAAGCAGACAGGCGGTGCATATAGTTATCATCTGGTAAGGATCGCACCGGGTAAGAGCATCCTTGATCATATCCACGATCCGCAGCTGGAAACGCACGAGGTTATCGCCGGCAAGGGAATATGCATAAATGACGGACAGAAGATAGAGTATGTGCCGGGTGTAATTTCGGTTATGCCGACTAAGGTTCATCACGAAGTTCATGCGGGCGAGGAAGGACTGTTTTTATTCGCGAAGTTTATGCCTGCGCTGTGCTAGTAAAGTAAAATGTGCCGTGCCAATATGGTGAAGAATGTTGTGTTAATACTGTAAAGAATGCTGCATAAATATAGTAAGTGGTTAGGGCCTGTTGCCGGAAGGCAGCGGGCTCTTTTAAATTGGTAGAAGTTAAAAATTCACATTACGGGTCCTTTTAAATTCCTACTTGACGGCTAATTCAAATTAGCCTATAATAAAGCTAATTCAAATTAGCCAGACGACAACTTATAAGAATAAGCCATAGGAGGCGGGTATGGATACTAAGAAAAAAATACTTGATGTGGCGTTAACGCTGTTTTCAGAAAAAGGATATGGAAATGTATTTGTTGGACAGATCGCAGAGGGCGTTGGGATCAAGGCGCCGTCTCTTTATAAGCATTACAAAAGTAAACAGGATATATTTGATGCTATTCTGCAGGAGATGCGAAATAGATATGATAAAGAAGCTGCCAACCTGAATGTTAACGGCGCTGATTTTCAGATTGATTCTGAAGTTTACAAGAATATTTCTGATGATGAGCTTGTTAAGATCGGTATAGGGCTATTTTCCTTCTTTATTCATGACGAATATGAATGTAAATTCAGGAAGATGCTCACTTTGGAGCAGTTTTCTGACAAGGAGCTTGCGAAGATGCTTTCAGATCAGTATTTTAACGAGCCTTTGAAATACCAGAGCGGACTACTCAGCCTTCTCATCATGCAGGGATGTATGAAAAGTGAGGATGCGGATACTATGGCGTTGCAGTTCTTTTCGCCGATATATCTGCTGATGACGGTGTGCGACAGGGAGCCGGAGAGAGAGGCAGAGGCGCTGCAGATGCTAGATAAGCATATCCGCCAGTTCTGCAGATTGTATAAGGGAGAAAACACATTCACCGGTTCGCCGGATTATGCAAAGGAGTAAACGTATGAAGATAGTTGTGATAAATGGACAGAATCATAAGGGCAGTACCTATAACGTTGGAAAGATGCTGGCAGAAAAGATCGGCAGGCCGGAGGATATAGTAGAATTCTTCCTGCCGAGGGACCTGAATCATTTTTGCGCAGGATGTTTTACATGTGTAGAGGATGATACAAAATGCCCGTATTTTGAGGAGAAGAGCAGGATAATGACAGCGGTTGAGGCGGCAGATGTACTTGTATTTACGACGCCGACCTACTGTATGAGGGCGTCTGCGCCTATGAAGAGCTTTATCGATCTGACCTTTAATTATTGGATGTCGCACAAGCCGAGAAAATGCATGTTTAGTAAAAAGGCTGTAGTTGTATCGACTGCTGCGGGAAGCGGTGCAAAGAAGGCGGTTAAGGACGTAAAGACTGCCATGTTTTACTGGGGTGTCCCGTACACTCTGACCTATGGCGTGAACGTCCAGGCTAAGAACTGGGATGGCGTCAGGGAGAAGAAAAAAGCAAAGATCGAGAAGGCAACCACAAGACTTGCAAATAAAGTATTGAGGAAAAAGCGAGTGAAGCCGGGCTTCAAAACTAAAGCGATGTTTGGGTTGATGAGGATGCTCCAGAAGGCTAATCTTGGCTCGGGTGAAGCTGAAAAAGCTTATTGGGAGAAGAACGGCTGGCTGGAGAAGGGACGACCTTGGAGATAGGAGACACGGAATGAAGGAACAATTTGACATTCAGACATATATGACAAATGGCGTGGAGAGGATCGTCGCAGATGCTCTGAAGGCCACGTTCAGGAATCCTAAAGAGAGTGCTTTCATGATGAGGTTTGCCAAGGCGAGTAAGAAGGCATCAAGAAAGAGAGCGGCAATGGAGAAGGCCGGAGAGCATATTCCTCCATTTCTTATCGCCAGCATAACCAGCAGCTGCAACCTTCACTGCGCCGGCTGTTATTCAAGAAACAGTCATGCTACGACGGACGGAAGTCCGAAAGAGCAGCTTGGTGACGAGGAGTGGCTCGGGCTCTTTAGAGAAGCTGATGAATTGGGCGTGAGCTTCATCCTTCTGGCAGGTGGTGAGCCGATGCTCCGAAGAGGTGTGATAGAAGCTGCCGGTCGTATGACAAATATTGTATTTCCGATATTTACAAACGGAACATATATGGATCAGCGGTATTTCGACCTTTTTGACAGGTGCCGCAATCTGATTCCGGTAATGAGCATCGAAGGCGGTAAGGATACGACTGATTCCCGCCGAGGCGAGGGAGTTTATGATAAGCTGATCGCAAATATGGATGCGTGCAGGTCGCGCGGACTGATATTTGGTGCGTCGGTTACGGTAACAACCGAGAATATAAAGGAAGTGACATCGGATGAGTTTGTTGCTTCGCTTGCGGACCGTGGCTGCAAGCTCGTGATTTATGTGGAATATGTACCGGTGACCGAGGAAACGGCCAACCTTGCGCCGGGAGATAAGGAGAGGGAATACCTTCACAGCGGGATTGAACGGCTCAGGTGTGAAAGGGAGGAGATCGTCTTCGTATCATTCCCGGGTGATGAAAAAAGCTCGGGCGGCTGCATAGCGGCAGGCCGTGGCTTCTTCCACATCAATTCACACGGCGGAGCGGAGCCTTGTCCTTTTTCGCCATATTCTGATATCAACGTTAAAGATACGTCACTTAGAGAGGCGGTCAACTCTCCTCTGTTCAGAGAACTGAGAGACGGCGGATATCTGCTCGAGGACCATGCAGGGGGATGCGTCCTGTTCGAAAAGCGCGAGCAGGTGGAGAAGATCGTAAGCTGAAGGTGATCTTATTCAAAAAGAGAATGCTTGTATGCTCTGCGGATGATTTGTAGAATAATCGTATTGACAAAATTTTATACATGAGTTAATATGCACACATGAACAGATAAACATATATAGTTTTGGAATAGGAGTGCATATGGCGATTGCAAATTCATCAAAAAAGTATTTAAAAGAAACATACATGCTTGATTATACAAACTCTTCAATCCGGAGTTTGATACGTGTAAGAGGCTGGAAGGATATGCCGGAGTACGAGAGGGTTAGGTCTATATATAATTATGTCAGAGACGAGATCAGATTTGGATATAATACAGATGATAATATCCCTGCATCGAAGGTTCTGAAGGATGGATACGGTCAGTGTAACACTAAGGGAACGCTCTTTATGGCAATTCTCAGGGCGTGCGGTGTTCCATGCAGGGTACACGGCTTTACCATCGATAAGAAGCTTCAGAAGGGCGCTATGACAGGATTTGTGTATCGTAAGGCGCCGCAGAACGTATTTCACAGCTGGGTTGAAGTCCTCCTTGAAAATAAGTGGTATAATCTTGAGGGAATAATAATCGATAAGGAATATCTCCGCGGGCTGCAGGCGGCGAACAGGAACTGTACAGGTGAATTTTGCGGCTACGGCGTAGCGGTGAAGGATTTTAAGCATCCGGTAATTGATTTTGAACGAAATGATACTTTCATCCAGAGCGAGGGGATCAATCAGGATTTCGGAGTATATGACAGCCCGGATGAGCTGCTGAAGGAGCATGGACAGGAAATCGGGCTGATCAGGAAGCTGGCCTTCAGGTTTTATGGCAGACATATGATGAACCGTAATGTCAGAAAGGTCAGAGGCGGCCGATAAACGTATAGGAATTAATACATTTATTATGTGTCTGGAGACGGTATAGAGGACAGGATAATTATGAGCAGAGAGTTTTAATTAACAAATGGCAGCTGGGATCACTCCGCAAAGTCTGGTACGCTGCTGTATTTCCCCGGAGTTACGCCGTACTTTGCCTTGAAGCTTCGGATGAAGTAAGACAGGTTGTCGAAACCTACATTTTCACATATCTCAAGAACACTTCCGTCTGACTGGGTCAGCATTCTTGCTGCGATGGTCAGGCGGTAATTTTTTAGATAATCGATGAAGGACGAGTGGAAGGTCTTCTTGAAGCACTTCATAAAATAAGAAGGTGAGCAGGAAGCTATCTCTGCTGCGTCCTCTATTGTTATATGCTCTGCGTAGTGGAGCTCGACGTATTTGATGACGTTCTTCATGGACTCCAGAGACTTCATACTTTTGATTGCCGGCTCGCTGAGCTGGCATTTGTTTTCTAAGACGAAGAGCAACATGAAGAGCTGGGCCTTCAGATACAGGGCTTCACCGTAAGGCTTCTGTTCGCCGGCACGGTCGCAGTTGTCCAGTATTTCCGCAATCTCCTTATAATGTGGGACGCCTGAGTGAAAATGCACCGGAACAGAGATGTCCCCCGAGAAGAGCGGCAATAGATAGTCCTTGGAGCAGGTGTCGGCCTGCTTGGACAGAAGGATGCCGGGGTTAAATATGATATTTTCGTATTCCATACGCTCGGTGTCGTCGGAGGTGTAGATCGAATGCAGCTGGCCCGGCAGAACGATGATGACAGAACCCTCCGCCACGCTGAACTCGTTCAGATTCACCGAGATGCAGCCGGTGCCCTTCTTTATATAAATGATCTCCATCTCCTCGTGCCAGTGCAGAGGCACGGTCTTGAAATCGAGCGGTATTGTACAAATATATGTAACAAACGGAAAGTTGATCTCACCGTGAGTCTTTTTCTCCTGATAATTCTCGTATTGTGTTATATTCATGCGGTTTCTCCCTGAAAATATAGTGAAACAAATGTAACTATCTTATCCATGTGTACCAGGATTATGCATAGCATAATCCTGCACGGATGTTTCACATCCGTGGGCGTGTTACACACGCCGTATCCTCACTGCGTTCGGACCACGGGGCCCTCACTCGCTGTGCTCGCGCAATCCCATGGCTACACAAGAGGATTATATCATTCGATATCGCATATTTCAAAGGAAAATCCAAAAGTTTCGTAAAAAAAGGATAGGATTGTGTTAAAAAATGGTTTGATAAAACAAGACTTAATTTGTGCCCTGCGTTATATTATGCATGTAAGGCGGTGCTTCGGCATCGACCGAAACAAAACTAAGGTGGTGCGCAGGTGCCGACTGATGAAAAACGAAACTAATGAGGCGCTGAAGCGCTCGCGAAAAACATAAAACATTATAGTAATTCAAAAGAGAGAAATCGGGAGGAAACAAAAATGTCACTTAAGGAAACACTTGAAGCAAAACTTCAGAACACTATCAAGGATAGTACAAATGAGGAACTTTACATCGCGCTCCTCAATCTCGTAAAGGATCAGGCAAAGGCTAAGGAATCAAATGAGGGAAAGAAGAAGCTCTACTATATCTCAGCAGAGTTCCTGATCGGTAAGCTTCTCTCAAACAACCTTATCAACCTTAAGATATATGATGAAGTAAAGGAACTTCTTGAAAAGGAAGGTAAGTCACTTGCAGAGCTCGAAGAGCTTGAGCTTGAGCCATCACTCGGTAACGGTGGTCTCGGAAGACTTGCAGCATGCTTCCTTGATTCGATCGCAACACTCGGCCTTAACGGCGACGGAGTTGGACTTAATTATCACTACGGTCTGTTTAAGCAGGTATTTGACAACAATCTTCAGAGAGAGACTCCAAACCCATGGATCACAGAGAACAGTTGGCTTAACAGAACAGAGACTTCTTATACAATACATTTCGGCGGCTTTGACGTTCAGTCACGTCTCTATGACATCGACGTTCTTGGTTATGAGAACCGTACAACAAAGCTTCACCTGTTCGACATCGAAAGCGTAGATGAGAGCATCGTTGGTGAGACAATTGATTTCGATAAGGACGACATCAGAAAGAACCTTACACTGTTCCTTTATCCTGATGATTCTGATGACAAGGGTAGGATTCTTCGTGTATATCAGCAGTATTTCATGGTAGCAAATGCAGCTTATCTTATCCTTGATGAGGCTGTTATGCGCGGAAGCAACCTTCATGACCTTGCTGATTACGTAGCAGTTCAGATCAATGATACACATCCTTCAATGGTTATTCCTGAGCTCATCCGTCAGCTTCAGGAGAGAGGCATCCTTATTGACGAGGCGATCGACATCGTTTCTAAGGTTTGCGCATACACAAATCACACGATCCTCGCTGAGGCTCTTGAGAAGTGGCCTATCCATTTCCTTGAGAAGGCTGTTCCACAGCTTATGCCTATCATCCGCGAGCTTGACAACCGCATAAAGAAGACTGTTGAGGATGAGAGCACATACATCATCAAGGACGGTCTTGTACATATGGCTCATATGGACATCCACTACGGCTACAGCGTAAACGGTGTTGCTTACCTTCATACAGAAATACTGAAGAACGAAGAGCTGAACAACTTCTACAAGCTTTATCCTGAGAAATTCAACAATAAGACAAACGGTATCACCTTCCGTCGCTGGCTCATGTCATGCAATCCTGAGCTTTCAGAGCTGATCACAGAGCTGATCGGTGAAGGCTGGAAGAAGGATGCTTCAGAGCTTGAGAAGCTTCTTGCATATAAGGATGATG
This sequence comes from Eubacterium sp., assembly GCA_017430325.1. Lineage (GTDB taxonomy): Bacteria > Bacillota > Clostridia > Lachnospirales > Lachnospiraceae > Eubacterium_Q. The sequence continues at coordinate 46,161 of JAFRNE010000020.1, read as the reverse complement.
AGCTTGTTCTTGGAAAGATCCTCACAGTTAAGGACGAGAAGAAGGCTATGCTTGCTCAGTACCTTAAGGAGACACAGGGACTTGTTGTAAATCCTGCATCTATCTTCGACATCCAGGTTAAGAGACTTCATGAGTACAAGCGTCAGCAGCTCAATATGCTCTATGTAATTGACAAATATTTTGAAATAAAGGCGGGATTAAAACCGTCTATGCCTATAACTGTATTTTTCGGTGCGAAGGCTGCGCCTGCATATACTATCGCCAAAGATATCATTCATCTGATCCTCTGTATGCAGCAGATCATCGCAGCTGATCCGGAAGTTTCTCCGTACCTCAGCGTAGTTATGGTTGAGAACTATAACGTTACACTTGCTGAGAAACTCATCCCTTCCTGCGACATTTCGGAGCAGATTTCGCTTGCTTCTAAGGAAGCTTCCGGAACCGGAAATATGAAGTTCATGCTTAACGGTGCTGTTACTCTTGGTACAATGGATGGCGCAAATGTTGAGATCTGTGAGCTTGTTGGCGAAGATAACATCTACACCTTCGGTGAGTCTTCAGATGATGTAATCGCACGTTACGCAAGAGGTGATTACTCTGCAAGATCATATTATGAAGGAAATGCATCAATCAAGCGTGCGATTGATTTCATCGTAAGCGACACAATGCTTGCAGTTGGCTGTGAGGAGAACCTCAGAAGACTTTACGGCGAGCTTATCAACAAGGACTGGTTCATGACTTTCCCTGACTTTGAGGCTTACAAGACTGCAAGAGAAAAGGCATACAGCGACTATGAAGATCGTGCAGCATGGGCTAAGAAGATGCTTGTAAATATCGCTAAGGCAGGATTCTTCTCATCAGACAGAACAATCGACCAGTACAACAAGGACATCTGGAAGCTCGATCTGGAAGAGACAGAAGATGAAGTGGAAAAGAAAATAGCTTAATTTTGTAAATATATCCCTTCCCCTACCGCAGGTGGCTAAACGCCACCTGCTTTTTTCTTGCTTCGCAGATGCAATCCCGTGGCCTATTTGTTGCGCTTTTGTTGCCTATATTGAGCTATATTTAGAAAAGATGAACATGATAGCATAGAAGCCGTGTGGCGTGAGGGTTGCGGAGAATAAAGTTATGCCGAGAAATTCAAATACATTTTACGATAAAATAATAAAGAAGGATAAGACCTATCGTTCGGAAATGCCGGAGGTGGCAGCATATCTCAGGGCGCTTATGAATGCGGCGATAGCGCGTGATAAGTCGCCTGACAGGCTGTGCGAAAGCTTAAGGAAATATATAACTTAACCTGCGATTACATGAAGGGTAAGAAGAGTATCCGCAGCAATGATCAGGAAAGCAACCGGCAGCGGATAAGACTATCTCATAATTAATTCTGCATTGATAAAATTTGAACCGATGTTAACGTCTAAAGAAGTGACGACTAATATGATGATAAGATATATTTCCTTTGTACTTGGAACTGCAGATACCAATACGTATTATTACAGGACCACAGGCGAGACCGGTGCCTATAGGGTTGTTGTAAATAAACAGGAACTTTTCGATGAATTAGGAAGCCTTCACAGTGTAGATCACGAGCTTCTGCGCAATCAGTTTGAAGAGATAAAGCAGGAGATGGAACAGGAAAAGAAGCAGGAAAAGAAGAATCCTGTAAAGGGAAAGTAGTTTTGTTTCGTTTGTAGAAAGAGGTAGACATGAAAGAGAAAGATGAAATAAATGAGATAAATGATAAAAAGGCGCCGACCGGCAGAAGCAAAAAGGTTCCTATAAACGGAGATACTGCGCTGTTTATGGATCATTTCTATAGGCGTGCAGGTGCTGCAAGAGGAGCAACGGACTCTCCGGAGTATGTGCATTTTTATCATACCCTTGGCATGCTGCTGGAAATAACGGATAATATCGTTAATAACCGCAAGGCCAAGAAAATATTTGATGAGGAAGCTGCTTACAAGCGTTATGTTAAGACTGTAAATCAGCTGAAGAAGGATGCGAAGGCCTACGAGACCTATAAGCTGAGTGCCAAGACCGAGAATCCTAAGGGTGAGCCGGGAAGGAAGAAGGTTAACAGCAATGACAAGGAGAAGCTCAGTATAGTTCGTGCTGTTATGAATAATACATATCCTTACTTCAAGGTCCCTGTGCCGGCCAAGACGGAGGAGCAGAAGATCAGGGAAGAGCTTCGTAAGGCTGATGAGGCTCTTGCGCGCCTGAAGGAAGGAAAATACGAGAACGATCCTGACAAAAAGAAGCTGCTTGCCGATGCGTCTGCTGCACTTGTGGCCCAGATGGTGCGTCATTCCGGAGGAGCTGTTCTTATCGACAGAAATACAGGAAAGAAGATCAGTTATGCGACTTTCAAGAACAGGTGCATCAAGGATAATATCGTAACTGTACTTAAAAATAAGAAAACCAATGATTATTATATGCCGAGGCAGATCTATAATGCCTGCGTAATGCCTAGATTTTTGCAGGATGTAGTTAAGGCCAGCATGAGTCCTGATAAGGGAAAGAAACGTCCTGAGGATGCGCTGCCTAAGAATGCTGAGGCAAAAACTGTCATGCTGCATAGTCTGGCAGATGATTTGGAAAAGCTGATGCTTGATATTTCCGGCACCTATGGCAAGGGTAAAAGTGATTCTTCACCATCTAAGGTGATGATGAATGTACTTAAGGCCATGCGCAAACTTTCGGCAGTAAATGGCAAGACAGCCGATACGCCTGAAGGAAGAAGGAAGGACATGGCGAAGCTCAGTCCTGAAGATTTCAAAACCAGGATCACACAGCTGGAAAACTATATAGATACTTATCTGGATAAAAGACCGTTCCCGGCCAAGGGTGACAGGATCGAAAGGCAGATGCATCTTAACAGACTGAGGCATAAACTGGCAATCTATAAGAGAGAATTTAAGGATATAGAGTCCGGAAAAGCCGGATATATACATAAGCCGAAGATCGGACTTGAGAGGAAGGGAGAGAGTATTCCTTATGCTGATCTGAAGAAGGAACTGCTTTTATTCACATTTGATATGGCAGGAAAAAGTCAGGAAGGAAAATCCGTACTTACTGCATTTGATCCGGAAAGCTATAGGATAGTATATCCGACAGGAAATGATGTTCCACCTGAACCGGATCCTAAGCTGGCGGCGCTTTTTACAGCGATGAAGGATTTCAAAAAAACCTTCATGACGGACACCGATGATAATGTTCCAAAGGTCAGCTTTGATATCATAAAGGAAAAGGTGGAAAATATTTACAAACTGGGTATGATCTACAGGGCTTCTATAAAGGGTAAGTCTGAAAATAATGCTTTGAATGTATGCCTTAAAGGATTGATGGATGTATGGCATGATATGCTTGATAATATTGAAAAGCTGCAGCCATATATGGATATGGAAACGGTAGAGGGCAGAATAGGAAGTAAAAATATTTATGATGTGACGAAAACTATGGGAAAACCATACGACCAGCTCCTTCTGATAGGAAGCGAAGGCGATATGATGACCCCTAAGTTTAATACCCAGAAGCTGAGTCTCCAGGCTCGTAATTCATGGGTGGAATCAAAGGAAGCGCTAAGTCATGAGAAGCTTTTACAGAAGAGCCTTGCTAAAAAATGGACTGTAAGAGACGGTTTATTATTGACTTATTTTAAATATGCGGGAGATAATCTCTATATCCATCCTGCAGGACCGGATCTGCTTCCGGAAAAACGTGAGGAACGTAAGGTCGGAATGATGAGGGCTGTAGCGACACACGTCTTCTGCATGATGGCTGACAAAGAAGATCTGTGGTCAGAGATCGGTCAGATCGATAAAGGTGAAAGGGTGTATGATCATCTGTTAGAGGTATTGGCCGGTCAGGTCCTTAGAGAAAACAGGGCATTTCTGAACATACATGAATCCGCGACCTATCAGGATATTGGAGAAAAGTTTGTTGCGGAAGCAAAGCGCCTCGGTACCTTTGACCAGGTTAAGGAGGCCTTCAATCCTTATAAGGTAGTAGAGCATGTGGCTAAAGCTGAGGCTGAGAAGAATAAGAAGGCTGAGGCTAAGGCTGACAATAGGACTATTTAATGTTATAATCAGATAGTCTTATTGTGTAATAAAAGAATACTTGATGGGAGGAATTATCATATGAGACTTACCATTGCAAAGGCTCCATGCAGAGCTTGAGGAGACTGTATGGAGGATAAATGATATCCTCAAGCTTTGCTCTTTTTGACAAAAAAAGATTAAGGAGCAAAGAAATGAAAGAGAAAAAGAATAGTTTAAGATTATTTTATATATTATGGAGCACCCAGAGCTTGTCACAGCTCGGCAGTGCGATAACAAGCTTTGCGCTGACACTCTGGCTTTATGAGAAGACCGGATCGGCCCTTAGTACGGCGGGACTTACGATATGCACGTATGCGCCTTATGTTGTGATGAGTATATTTGCGGGGGCGCTATCGGATAAGTTTGATAAGAAGAAGACCATGCTTGTCTGCGATACCCTTGCGGCTCTCAGTACGGTGGTGGTATTTGCACTGTACAAGACGGACACCCTTGCGGTATGGCATCTATACCTGATAAATGTTATCTCAGGTCTGATGAATACGGTTCAGCAGCCGGCATCGGAGGTTGCCTACACGATGGTCATTCCGAAAGAATACTATCAGAAGACCGGCGGACTCCAGTCACTTTCAAGATCCCTTGTTTCGATAGGTAATCCTATCATAGCGGCAGCGCTTTACGGGATTGCCGGGCTTGATGCGGCTATAATGGTGGATCTTATAAGCTTTGCGATAGCTTTCGTTGCACTTGCGGGCTTCATCAGGATACCGAAGGTCGAGAAGGATGCTGAGGAAGAGGCGGGCGTATTTCAGCTTGCGAAGGAAGGTCTTGCATATCTGAAACAGAATCCGCTGATATTTTACGTTATGCTTTTTATGTCGGGAGTGAATTTTGTCGCTTCTGCATTTGATGCGGTGCTTCCTGCACTTATCATTCCGAGTCCGAAAGGCGGAAACAGTGTTTTGGGACTGGTTTCCTCATGTTCGGGTGTGGCTATGGTGATCGGAAGTGTGATAGCGACGGTTATGCCGAAGCCGAAGGACAGAGTCAGGGTCATATACCTGACCATGTTCTTTTCGCTGGGAAGCGAAAACTTCCTGCTGGCTTTTTCAAGAAGCCCGATACTCTGGTGCTTAGGTCAGATCATCGGCTGGATGCTTGTTCCGGTCATGAGTACAAACCAGAATGTAATAATGAGAAATACAATTCCTGCTAAGCTTCAGGGAAGGGTTTACGCCTGCAGAAATACATTCCAGTTCTTCACGATACCGCTCGGACTCTTATTTGGCGGCTTCATGGTGGACAATGTGTGCGGGCCTTTCATGAAAAACAGAAGCGGAGTATGGACAACGCTTTTCGGCAGCGGAAAGGGCTCAGGCGCAGCACTTATGATGTTTATACTTGGTGCTGCGGGCGTTATAATGTGCCTTGTTTTCGGAAGAAAGCTGAAGCAGTATAAATATGAAGACTGATCGGATCATTGATCAGGAAAATCTGATGTTAATAAATAATTTAAAAAATTATACTACCGGTATAATGACAAATCTAAACTGATGTGTTATTATAGCCAGTGGAATTAAGAAAAATACGGGTTTGTCCCGGGAAAGGAAAGAATTATGAGATCAACAGTAAATAACAAACTTAATAGTATCTCGCTGAACATAGCGCTTCCTGAATATGAAGGTAAGTGTTTTGATTTCATATGTCCGAATAGGATAAGTAGATGTCGGTCTCATAATGCCAGCATTAGCTGACTTTCCGAGAAATAAAGATATCATTTACAGCCGCTTATCCTGGGCAAAGGATGAGCGGCTTTTTCAGTTGCAATACGATAGATGGCACGGCGCAGCTGTGGTCTACACGTAGTGTAAGAATTCACGAAAGAGAGGTGCGATATGTTCGAGATCAAAGGAAAAGTAAATACAGCTATATGCTACGCGACTGTTGTAGAGGATGCAGCTATCGAACAGATCCGCCGTATGTGTGATTACGATCTTACTGAGGGCAGCAGGATCAGGATCATGCCCGATGTTCATGCCGGAAAGGGCTGCACTATCGGAACAACTATGACGGTCGAGGGCAGAGCTGTTCCAAATATAGTCGGAGTAGATATCGGCTGTGGAATGTACACAGTAAATATTGGTAAGGCGGATATTGACCTTGAGAAGTTTGATAACGCCTGCCACAGCATCCCTTCGGGAATGCATGTATGGGAGGGGCGCAGAGAGCGTTTCAATCTTACAGAACTAAAATGCTACAGAGCATTGGTGGATACAAGATATATCGAGAGAAGTCTTGGTACGCTTGGCGGCGGAAACCACTTCATCGAGATCGATGAGGCTGCTGATGGAACAAAATACCTTGTGATCCATTCCGGAAGCAGAAGCCTCGGTAAGCAGGTGGCTGAGTATTATCAGAAGCTTGCAGTCGAGATCCATAGCGGTAAGGATGAGTACTACGCAGCAAGGGATGCCCTTATCGCAGAGTACAAGGCAGCAGGCCGCAGAGCGGAAATACAGGATGCTCTTAAGGAACTTAAATGGGAGAAGAGAGAGTGTCTGATACCTGACGACCTCTGCTATCTCTATGGAACGTATTTTGAAGATTATCTTCATGATGTGGAGATATGCCAGAGCTTCGCAAGAAGAAACAGAGAGAAGATGGCTGAGCTCATCCTCGAGATGACCGGCATCACAGCGGGCGAGGCCTTCCACACAATACATAACTATATTGATACTGATGAGATGATCCTGCGTAAAGGATCCATCGCAGCCCACAAGGGCGAGAAGGTTCTCATCCCTATCAACATGCGCGACGGAAGCGTTCTGGCGGTTGGAAAAGGCAACCCCGAGTGGAACTTCTCGGCGCCCCACGGAGCCGGAAGACTCATGTCGCGTACAGTGGCGAAAAATACTCTTTCTATGGACGAGTATAAGGAAATGATGAAGGGAGTTTATACAACTTCCATTAATGAAAATACGTTGGATGAGGCACCTATGGCATACAAGTCTCTTGCAGACATCATAGATGTTATCAGAGAGTCAGTTGATGTTATAGAGGTACTTAAACCAATTTACAACTTTAAAGCTTCTGAGTAGGACTTCTGTCCTCCTCAGAGGTAGAACAGGAGGACAGAATGAATATGATACCGGTAATTGACATGGCAGGAACCGGCAGAAATATAGCCGTACTGCGTAGAAACGCAGGCCTTACAGTAAAAGATCTGCAGATGATCTTTGGTTTTGGCACACCTCAGGCCATTTACAAGTGGCAGCAGGGTGCAGCTATGCCGACCATCGACAACCTGGTGGTTCTTTCGGCAGTATTTGGAGTATCTATTGAGGATATTCTGAAGTTTCAGAATGACTCAGTCGCTCACGGAGCGGCTTAATACTCCTATTTAAGCTCGTACAGAGCAGTAAAATATGGTATAATAAAGTCGTGATTTGCGAAGCAGAACATGATCCTGTGCGAAGCACAGGATGCACGACGCGAAGCGCGTCATGAGCGAAGCTCATGCACGATTATGCGAAGCATAATTGTGGCACATAAATAGTTAATGATCTGACAGCTAGATATGTTTACTTCTCCCATTCCAGGCGGATGTCGCGGGTTCGAATCCCGCCAGCTCCATTTCGGGGCTGTAGCTCAGCTGGTAGAGCGCCGAAAATCAACATATCAATATCGTTGGATTTATATATCAGCTCCTTTGGAGCGATACCTTTCCATAGCTAATGTCGCTTACTTCTAATTGGTTGACCCGGTTCGAATCCGGAAACAGCGGCATGATCACATGAAAAAACAGCTAGTCGGACTTACTTCTTTTCGATATTGCAGCGGGCAATTTTGCCCAGGCGATATATGTTTAATCCGGCAATATCAGTTTGAAAGGTGGTAAAAATTATGAAAAATATTTACAAGAATTATTTATTTGAAAAGCATATCCTTGTAAGTGAAGGAGATGCCGGAAAAACTGAAAATCAATTTGAAACACTCTTTGCCCTGGCGAATCTCTTTAATATCAGGATCGTCAGCGGCGAAAAGCTTGTTCGTGAAGATATGATCGAATACGCTTCAGAGCGTCTCGGCGAAAATGTTCCTGAACCATTCTACAGAGGCTTCCCTGCAAGTGTCAGAGAACTGTCGCCTGATCAGCTCTTTTTTGATCAGATGGTTCATTACACAATTACATACGGCTTTGGCGATTTTTCCGAAGCAGGTCATTCTCTCTTCGAGAAGAATTTTGAGAGACTTGCGTTTAAGGAAGGGGCAGAGATCAAGGATTTCAGCGTAGTTACAGAGGACGAAGCAGTTAGTAAGCTCTCTGAGATGGTCGATAATTTATTGACAGGCACAAGACCACTCAGCGACGAGCAGTACGAGCTTGTGAAGGCATTTATTACTGAATATAACTACACTGTAAGTGATATTGCGTCTAAAAATACAGCTGTAAAGCTCCTGATGGATATCCGCGACGTGAGACTTGCTCAGTATCTGTCGCTTTCTGATGTTATCAGATTTGTGGATGAACTGAATTATGCAAAATATAATAACAAAAATATTTACAAGCTTAATCTGAAGAATCAGGACAGAAAGTTCATTACTGCTCTGATCGGTTCATTCTTCGAGTCAGGCAGATGCGATATCAGAAACTGCTTCGAGAAGAAGAAGGTCTGGAACGGTCTGCTCCATCACCTTCATTATCAGGCAAAGACTCCGGAAAGCCAGAGCTTTGTTGATGCCATGAGAGGTGATAGAAACGAATCTGTATTTTCTGAGTTTGAAAGAGCTATGGCTGCAAAGAATATCAAGGCGGCTGTTGATGCTCTGAAGACCGGAAAGGGTTCTGCAGCCGTGCTCAGAAATCAGAATTACATCCTCAGCAGATGCGAGTCTGTAGAGGACATGAACTATATACTTGAATCCATGGATACAAAGAATGTTATCGTTCTTATCCAGCTGCTCATCCAGTATTCTGATTACTCTAAGAACCGGGCGAGCCGTACCTTCAAGTTTACTAAGTATAACCAGCTGAGGGTTCATAACGAGACAGCAGAAGAGCAGAAGAAGAGAAGATCATACATCACCGAAGGTCAGGCAAATATGCTTGCAGCCAGAATGAAAGAGAATCTTCAGACTGTTCTTAAAGGCAGACTTGGCAAGGTTTATATCGATGAAAATATGAAGAACTATGCCCTTCCGATTCAGGAAAATACATCCCAGGGAGGTTTAGGAGTCCTCACAAGAGGCTCTAAGATCAATATCGGCGAAACAAAGAAGCTTCGTGCCTTCACCTATTGGGAGAAGGTTAATGATATTGACCTTTCTGTATTTGGAATTGAGGAAAACGGCAGACGTACTGAGTTCTCATGGAGAACTATGGCGGGCAGCCAGTCTGAGGCTATCACTTATTCCGGTGATGAGACCAGTGGCTATAACGGCGGATCTGAGTATTTTGACATCGATATGGATAAGTTCAGAGAAAAATATCCTGCTATGAGATATCTTATCTTCTGCGATAATGTTTACTCAGGACTTACCTTTGGAGAATGCTACTGCAGAGCAGGTTATATGCTCCGTGACCTGGAGGATTCCGGTCAGGTTTATGAGCCTAAGACAGTTAAGTCATCATTTATGATCGACTGCGACAGCACCTTTGCATACCTCTTCGGAGTTGATCTGAAGACCAATGATTTTATCTGGCTGAATATGGCCAGGGAAAGTAATGCTGCCGTTGCCGGCACTACAAGCATGGATTTCCTTACGGATTATTTCCACGTGACAGATATCATCAACGTTGCTTCTTTCTTCGAGATGATGGCAGCGGAAGTGGTCAGCGATATGTCCGAAGCAGATGTGATCGTCACAGACAAGACTATTGACGCTTCACTTGTACCTGAGGGTGCAGATGTGATCCGTGAATACGATCTTGAGAAGATGATTGCGCTGATGAATAAATAGAACTATATTTGTTTCATGATTTTTAGTATGACAGACACCTCTTTTGCTGCAACAATTGTGGCAACAGAGGTGTTTCTTTGTGTTTTTTTAAAGATAAGGAGAAATACATGAGAGACAGAACAGAACCCTGTATATATTATGTCTGCAAGGGTGCAGACTGCAGGAAGGGATTTGTAAAAGTAGATCTGAAGAAGTGCAAGAACTGTCCGAAATACCAGCCTCGTAAGGTAACGAAGAAGCCTGAGTCGGTGAAGGCGAAAAGGCAGAAGGATAAGGACAGGCATGACAAATGGAATTAGAAATGAGGAATGCTATATGGTTACAACAATATATGGAAAATACACAGATGCTATCGTCTATACGGTAGAGAATGAGCAGTTCGCTCTGGATGAATATGCCAGGAAGCAGCTGCAGATGATATGTAATCATCCGAGCGCTGAAGGAAGTGTGATCCGGGTCATGCCGGATGTGCATCCGGGAAAGGTCGGAACGATAGGGCTTACTATGACTGTGGAGGATTCGATACTTCCGAGTCTTGTGGGCGTTGATATCGGCTGTGGTATGACTATGGCAAGGGTGAAGACCAGAGGGCTGCAGTTCCAACAGCTTGACAGCGTGATACGTGACAATGTTCCGGTTGGTCCGAGGATCCGTGACAAAGAGCATAAATACACCGAGAAGATAGATCTCTCGGAGCTTAGATGTGCGAAAAATATCAATGCCAGGAAGGCAGAGCTCAGCATCGGAACTCTTGGTGGAGGAAACCACTTTATTGAGGTGGATAAGGATGAGGAAGGCAGTATTTATCTGGTGGTTCATTCCGGCAGCAGACATCTTGGTATGGAGGTTGCGGACTATTATCTGAGAACCGGCCAGAAGGAAATGCAGATGAAGAAGCAGGGCTTTGCTTCTTATGAGATGACCTGCCTTTCGGGCAAACTGATGGAGGACTATCTCCATGACCTTGAGATCATGCAGGAGTTTGCGCGTCTCAACAGAGAGGCGATCATTGAAAGTATCGTTAAAGGGATGAAGTGGAAGATAGAGGATTCTTTCACCTGTATTCACAACTATGTGGATTTCAGCGGTGAAAAGCCTGTCCTTCGAAAGGGCGCGATAAGTGCTAAGGAAGGAGAGAAGGTTATCATTCCGATAAATATGCGAGACGGAATAATACTCGGAACCGGACTGGGTAATCCTGAATGGAACTATTCAGCGCCTCACGGAGCAGGAAGAATTTATAAGCGCTCTGAGGTTGCCGAACATCATACAGTTTCAGACTTCAAGAAGGCGATGGATGGAATCTATTCCATCTGCATCAACAAGGATACACTTGATGAGAGTCCGTTCGCCTATAGAGGAGTGGATGAGATCGCTGAAGTGATAGGAGAGACGGTAAGTATTGATAAGATAGTTAAGCCGGTTTATAACTACAAGGCTGGTGGGATCAACTAATATCAATAGCACTGCCGGCATAAATTGATCTGTCGACTAAATGTAATAACGACAATAATTCAACGAGGGCAACCTGCACAGTATTGTGCGGGACTGCCCTCGTCTCATTTCCCCTCTTTTATATGCATGAACTACTTTTTCTTCATAGGAAGTTCGTAGTTCTTGTTGCCGTTCTGGTCGACAATTGATGCGGTAGATTCGCGGTCGTTATCTGCAGACAGATCAGGCAATGGATTACGGCCGGCATTGACTGCCCTGGCAAATTGATAGAGGCGCTGCATGCCGTCATTTGCGGCTGGTCTGTAGTCCGGATCGATTTCAGGGTGCTTCTTAGTCATATCCTTAATGATGGTATCGGTTGTATTTGCAAGCCTCTCGGCTGCTGCAAGACGTGATTTTCCATCATCGGTATATGGATTGTGAAGGGTGCCCTGACGCTTGTCATAATACTTAAGTGTGTATCTGTTCAGGCTGCTGAGCTTGTCCAAATGAACCTCTCTCTTGTTGTTCGGAGTATTAAGCTCATCAACCACATCCTTAAGAGAATCCATGAACTTCTTCATCAGATCACTAGGTTTCTTGCCTTTATTATATTCGAGAAGATTTGCATAAGCGGTTTTGATCTCATTAGCCTGTTCTTTGGTGATCTTATAAGTATTTTCTTTCATGTATCGATTTATACGTGTCTTGATTGCGCGATGCTTATCGATAGCCTTTCTTCTTGCAAGATCATCAGATCTCTTCTTATTTACGTCGGCATTAACGACCTTTCTGTATTCCTCATAAAAGTCGCTTGCTGCAACGCGTTTTGCAAGAGAAGTGTGGAAGAGTGGATTCGAGATGATCTCGGTTCTCATCTTAGCTACTGTATTCTTGAACTCTTCCTGATCAATAGTGGTATTATTACCATCCTCGAGCTTGATCTTGTCAAATACAGCTGCATTTGCAGCCTTGGCAGTAAGTGTCTTGGCAATGATAAGATCAACTGCATCCATAGCGTTGACTCTGGAGAATGGCTCCTTTTTCCTGGCAAAGCTCTGGATGTAATCCTTACATCCCTTCTGGATGTTCTGCTGATCAAATACTTCGTACTCGTTCATCTTGAAGGTTGTATCGGCAACTGTAGTCTTAGCATCGGCTTCGATAGCAGCTTTTTCGAATGTTTTATAGCCCTTTGTAAATTCCTCGGCTGACATTGCAGGGATGAGCTCTTTGTTCTCCTGAATATACATATAGAAATTCAGACTTCTGGCGAGCTTATTTGTTTCGGCCCATAAATCAGCATTTCTTTCATCAAACTGCCAGCTAGGATGAACATCATCTGCGAGTATAGGTTTTTTGGCCTGGGATCTTACTATAACATCGGCAGCTTTACGGTAATCAATTGTTGGATTTTTGTGGAAAGCACTATCCTCATAATGGTGCTTTCCATTTTTAAGATCTTCCTGTAGAAGAGAAAACTCGGTTGCGATTTTTTCCTTGTCTTTTGCGAGCTCTTCTCTCTCGGCAGTGATCATTTTCTGTCGGCCTATTTTTATATTTCGGATTGTAGTAGCCATTTGATTATCGGCTTGTTTTATTTTCTTTCTGGAGAATTCGACTACCTGATCTTCGTTTTCTGCAGCCGGAAGCTCATCTTCAAACGATGACCTATCATGTACATCATAGGATTGCTTATGATATATGTACCCGGTCAGTAGTATCTGGTCGCCCCAGAATTTTTCGCCGAAACCATATTCAACCATGTCTTCGATAGTTTTTGCAAATTTAGGATCGGTCTCGTATCTGTTTGAAAGATATAAAAGATCTTCCTCTGTAAGATATATAGCGTCATAATCCTGCTGAATCTTCCAGTATGCATCGACAAGGATAAGAGAAAAGATCAGATTCTTATCCTTCTCCTCGCTAGGGACCTTATCCATCTTTACAAGCTTATTATAAGCGGTCTTCAGGGTCTCGCCATTATTGTAGAATTTGTACTTGCATTTTGGTGATAAGATAATGCTGCCGTCATTTTCATAGCGAATCGTACTGGTAGGTTCTACAAAGCTTTCATCCTCCCAGACAAATACATTATCTTTATCTTCCTTGATAGGATTACTTTCCTCCGGCTTTTTCGGAGGTACAGCGTTCTTGTTTTCAGGCTGCTTAGGAGGAACCGCATTATTGGTCTCAGGCTGTTTTTTATCCTCTTCAATAATAGGCTTAAGGTTTGGCTTATTCTCAATTATATTGATATTATTTTTGCTCTCACTCAGAATATTGATCTGGTTCTTCTTGGTATCCTGGTTCTTCTTGGTATCCTTTTTCTTCTTGGCAGAACGAATATTGATAGTAGGATCGTTTTTAATATCCTGAGTGCGGACCTTGCCGTCCGGAGCGATAAAACGGTCGATATCGATATCGTTTGCCATAAGGTTAGGGTTATATTTTGCTATTTCACCGAGAGCCTTGATAAAGCTCTTGATGTATTTTACCGAAATATCTGCTTCTGGTTTCAGATTACGCTTACCCTTGATACCCTCAAGCATGACAGGATTATAGTAGTCATCATAGAAGGTGTTGCCGTTCTGGATGGTATTTAAATACTCAGTGAGAGAATTTTTAAGCTCACTGACGGTTCCAGGCTGTCCTTCACCAATAAAGAAATGGTTTGTATAGAAAGAATCCATGGCTCTCTTTCGAGGTGAGTTCTCTGTTAAAGGAATAGCATCATAGAGATTTGAAAATGCTTTGAAAAGCGTTTCAAATCTATCTCTATCCCAGCCGCATCCGCTGAAAGTATTCTTAAAATCAACGAAGTTACCACCGCCGAATTGAGGCTTACGGTTGTAGACAACATTGATCTTATAACGTTCAATCTGTGGTTCCTGAGGAGCCTGCTGCTCATGAATGATATTTATAACATTGCCCTTCTGAATGGCAATCTTGTTCTCGAGGGATTTCTGGTCGTTCAGCTTTATCTGACGATCTGTTTCAAGTGAGTTTTCCTCTTCATCTGTTCTTTCGGTGGCTGCCTGTTTAAGGGATTTCATATTGACCTGCTTTGGTAGATATGCCTTATCAACCTTGAAGAAGCCATCGGTTATATGCTTACGATATTGTGAATCTGCGTCGGCTATATCTATACCGCCGGTTGTTCCGATAACCATACCATTCTGGTGACGGTCATCTAAGAACATAGCCTGAGATTCCTTGGCATTAACCTGAACGTTACCTTTATCATCAACACTCAGGTTTGGAAGAGAAGTGCCATAAAGAGTTTTTCCATCCTTGGAAAGCTTGATATCTTCAAGCCAGGTAAGGGTGAGGAAGCTGGCATTTTCGCCGTTCAGAGCGCTGTCAAGAAGAGCGCCGAGATCCTGCTGGTAATCGTATTTTGCGTCTCTGCCGGGAACATCACTTGGCATAGAATTATAATAAGTTACTGTATCACCCTCGATACCTGTGATGGTAATATAATGTCCATCCATCATAAGACCGATAGGAGAGTGATGCTCCTTTATACAGGTGATTATCTGCTCCTTGATACCCTTAACAGCAGCTGCCGAATATGCAAACTTCTCCATAGGGTTGTGAGCGGCACCTTCCTTGAACTTGTTGTAGGACCATATCTCAGTACTTTTGAGCATGGTATCAGGAAGGAGATTTATAGCGAGGTCGCCCATGTCGATGGCGTTAACAGGAATATCGGTGTTGAACTCTACATCAGAATCAAGATTGTATGCATCATTGCCGGCTTTTTTAGGTCTGAAGGCACGGATATCCTCCTGGGTAAGATTTGTGATACCTCTGGAGTTAAGGAGGATGTTATAGAAGCATGACCAGCAGCCAAAATCACCTGTCTGATGCTTAGGATCAAGCATATAAGTGGAAAGAGAATACATTTGAAGATCCTCAAGAACTACTGCGTCAGGTTTTAATGGCTTGTAACTATCCTGTTCGACTCTTTCTTTCACGTCCTGTATAGTTTCGTTTATCTTGTTCAGACTTGAAAGATGGTGATTCAGGTACTCACGCTCATTAGGAGAGAGTGTGTTACCGTTTGTCTGGAGATAATTCTCTATTACCTTAGGGTCAGCGCTGTTACGTACATTCTCCGGAATATTTGTGGTCTTCAGATTTAAGTATTCCCATTTGTTTTTCTTGATTCTTGGCATAATATTTCCTCCCTGATATTTCTATCTATATCTTTTTTTCGTTCTGATTTATTGAAAATACAGTCAAAAAGCGTATAAACGCCCCTGTTTTTTAACTCATAGGCTGAGTTTAACACCTAAAGCATAACAAATCCGCAACAAAACAAAAAAAGACAATAAACGTTTAAATTGCTTGAAAATCCCCGTATTTTGTTAGATAATAGGTGAGGTGGATTCTATATGTTGTGGTCATAGGACGGCAGAATGGAGAAATAAATGGCAGAATTCAAACTGGTATCCGAGTTTCAGCCGACCGGCGATCAGCCGGAGGCAATCGAAACGCTTGTAGAGGGCTTCAGGGAAGGAAAGAAGGAGCAGACACTGATGGGTGTTACCGGTTCCGGAAAGACCTTCACCATGGCAAATGTAATAAAGGCTCTCGGCAAGAAAACTCTGATACTTTCACATAACAAGACACTTGCGGCGCAGCTCTACGGTGAGATGAAGAGTTTCTTCCCGGAGAACGCAGTGGAGTATTTTGTATCATATTATGATTATTACCAGCCGGAGGCTTATGTTCCTTCGACAGATACATATATTGCCAAGGATTCTTCGATAAATGATGAAATAGATAAACTGAGACACAGCGCCACGGCTGCTCTTATCGAGAGAGAAGATGTTATTGTCGTCGCCTCTGTTTCGTGCATCTACGGTATCGGTAATCCGGAAGACTATAAGTCCATGATGCTTTCTCTCAGACCGGGGATGACGCTTGACAGAGATGAGCTGATCGGCCGTCTGGTGGATATGCAGTACTCCAGAAATGATATGGATTTCAAGAGAAGTACCTTCAGAGTTAAGGGTGATGTGGTTGATATAATACCATCAAATACGAACGAAGCGGCCATCCGTGTAGAGTTTTTCGGAGATGAGATCGACAGACTATCGGAGTTCGATCCACTTACCGGAGAAGTGAAAAGAAGTGTGAGTTTCTCCTGTATCTTCCCGGCTTCGCATTATGTTATTGAACCGGGCAAGATGGAAGCTGCACTTGAGGAAATAGAAGAAGAACTCGAAGAGAGAGTGAAATATTTTAAGGCAAATGATAAGTTGCTTGAGGCGCAGAGGATCAGGGAGAGGACCGAGTTCGACATAGAGATGCTCCGCGAGACGGGCTTCTGTTCGGGTATCGAGAATTATACGAGAATACTTGCCGGCGGTAAGGAGGGCGAGGCACCTAGTACACTTATGGATTTCTTCGGCGACGATTATCTTCTGATAGTCGACGAGTCGCATATTTCACTGCCTCAGGTCAGAGGTATGTTCGGCGGAAATAAGTCGCGCAAGCAGGTGCTGATCGATTTCGGCTTCAGACTGCCTTCGGCTATGGACAACAGACCGCTTAATTTCGAGGAGTTTGAAGAGAGGATAGATAAGGCGCTCTTCGTTTCGGCAACGCCGGGAGAATACGAAGCGCTTCACGAGGATGGCAGAGCCGAGCAGGTCATCAGACCTACAGGACTTCTGGATCCGGAGATTTCGGTACGACCTGTGGAAGGGCAGATAGACGACCTATATAATGAGATAAAGATTGAAACAGGCAAGGGAAATAAAGTACTTGTGACGACTCTCACGAAGAGGATGGCAGAAGAGCTGACCAACTATCTCAGAGAGCTGGACATTAAGGTGAAATACCTGCATTCGGATATTGATACGATGGAGCGTATGGAGATAGTGAGAGACCTCAGAATGGGTGTATTTGACGTGCTTGTCGGCATCAATCTTCTCCGTGAAGGTCTTGATATTCCGGAGATCACCCTTGTTGCGATACTTGATGCGGATAAGGAAGGCTTCCTGCGTTCGGAGACTTCGCTCATCCAGACTATCGGACGTGCTGCGAGAAATGTCGATGGCCATGTCATAATGTATGCTGATATGATGACTGATTCGATGAAGCATGCTATCGATGAGACTGACAGAAGACGTGCCATCCAGCAGAAATACAATGAAGAGAACGGCATTACTCCTGAAACCATCAGGAAGGCTGTCAGAGATCTCATTTCAACGGAGCTTGATGATGGCGATAGGTCATCAGGCAGGAAGGCTGAGAAGTCGTCTGTTGATAAGATGAGCAGAAAGGATCTCCGCCGTGAGATTGAGAAACTTACCAAGAAGATGAATAAGGCTGCCGTCGAGCTTGAATTTGAGAGAGCGGCTGAGCTCCGTGATCAGATAAAGGAACTGAAACTACTTCTGGAAGATATTTCGTGACGGCAGAAGGGAACAGTCAGAATATAAATGTGATACATAAACCTCCGAAGAGTGTGATGCTCTGAGGAGGTTTTTTGCATATCTGTTAAACTATTCGGCAGAGAGGTTCCCTATTCAGCCGTTATTCAACTTAGTACCTATTTTCATGATGATAAGGAAGCAGTAAGAAGATGGTCCGAACAGATAGAATATAACGAAGACAACCTGAATCAGATCATTTAAAAACAGTTTTCCTGATGTTGCGCTTTTGTTGCTGATTTTTTGTTACAATCATTAATCAAGAGAGTTATTTATGACACAAGTAATTTAAGCAATCCTATGTATTTGTGACTATAAAGAATTTTAATAAAAGGAGAACAGCAAGATGAAAGAAGTAGAAAATGAAGTAGTAGAGAATCAGCCAGTTGTAGATGCGCAGAATGTTCAGAATGCTGGTCAGCCTGAAAATGAAGCTGACAGAGTTCTTAATATGCATACTGAACCCTTTGAGCTTAACACTGTATATGAAGCTGTTAATATGAGTGGGATATTAGAATTATTCCCGGAACATGAAAAAGATTTACAAAATATTTCTAATGAAGCAGCAGAACTGTTTGGAAACATACAGATGTCAAATAATCCTTATAGAGTTGGGAAGATTCCTGCAAGTACTGAAATGGGGACTTATATTTCACATCCTGAAGATAAAAAGAAGTTAATTGATATTCTTATTAAGGCGAGAAATAAAATCAATGAAATAAAGGAGAGTTATCCGGATGCTAAATCTCCGTATAGAAAGGTTCTTGATGCGTTTTCTGCAAATATTGATCTTGTAATGAGCAATGATTATACAAGGATTCAGAATATGGATCCTATGTTTAAAACGGCTTATTCAGCTACATTTCTTACATTTCCATCCAATTTATTTGATACGGGATTTGAAGATGACAAGGGAAATAGAGTTTACTCTAAAGACGATGAGAGATTTAATTCTATGATGGAAAGGATTCCATTTATAGATCAGTTAAGGCATAGACAGAATTTTATGATAAATACATATCTTCCGTATATTAAGAAGAAGGAAGCGGGAAATATTACGCCGGAAGAAATCACAAACTTTAAAGCTGCTTACAGAATATTTAACGATGAACAGAAGGCATACTTTGCAAAGATAAAAAGTTTAACAGTAGAAGATAAGGATATATCTGAAAACAGAACAGCTTTGGAAAATGGAGTAACAACATTTCTTAAAACTAACTGGGCCGATCAAAGATTCGGTGATTTGGTTAATTCAGAAATTGATGATTCATATAAATATCTTGAAAAAGGATGGACTGAAGAGGATATTACTTTATTAAGGCAGCTTGATATCATACACAAACAGCTTAGCAGAGCGGTAAATCCTAATGATACAGGAGTTGTATATTCGGCTGATAAAACTGAAGAAGCACGTCAGCTGCTTGCTGCTATGGAACAGCCATTTAAAAAGATTCAGGAAACTACTATTATAAACCCGGAGAAAAGAGCGGAACTTCTTCAGGGAATTACAGCATTTGTTGATCAATTTGTGGATTTTCATGATTCCATAACATTTGTTAATGCCGCAAACCGTATAAAGAATGTTCATCCGGTTAAGAATCTTTTGGATGTAGCCAAAGCGCGTAATGTATCTCAGGCAGATGTTAATAATTATGTTGCAAGAGATGAACAGATATTCGGAAATTTAACTACAGATGAGAAAGTAGAACGAATTAAGATTGGTTATTCAAATGCTACAACTATGGTAGATAAGATGAATTATCTTATCGAAAATTTTGGGTATTTGGGAGCCCTTGAAGAAGAAAATAAATTAACTAACGAAGAAAAACAGGCTTATGAAGATATCAAGAATGATTTTATAAATACATATATTACGAATGGTACTATTAATGATATAGAGAATGTATATAGAACTCTGGGAACAGTTACTTATGAAAATCATGAAAAGGTAAAGCTGAGAAGGGATGAGATATTAAAGGAGCATCCGGAATTAAAAAATGAAGGCGAGATTGGGCAAAAGAAGGCATATTATATGGCCAGAATGGCATATGCAGAGGGAACAAGGCTTAGTGGAATTGCTAATCTTACTTCATCTATAAATGCATCTCTTACAGTGGGCGCTGCTTATAATGCATTAGCTAAAAAAGTTTCAACAATTACAGCAAATACAACAATGGAAGATTATGCAAGAATGATCGGATATAGTAAAGATGAAGATATTGATACATATCTTAATTCTTTACCGGATCATCCTGCAAGAGGAAAAAAATTAGTTGAACGATATAATGAAGAACGCGTGGCACGAGGCAGAGCTCCTGAAAGCGCTGCACTTGCTATTAGTAATATTAAAGATAATGCATTAAGGGATATATTAAAAAAATGGCGTTATGAAGGAGGAATGAAGTATCTTAACAGTCAGAATCTATCTGATGAAGTAAAAGCTGATATTATAGCAGTTGGTGAGTTGAACAGTAATGAGCTCTCTAGAGACGGTATAAAAGACTGGATTAATACGGAATTTCCCGGGCTCACGAATGAGCAGAGAAAAAGAAATAATGCATTAAATAAAAGTGGTTTTTATAAAAAACATCTAAGTAATTATGAGAAAGAAAAACAGCTTGCTGCGGAGTCGGAGCAGAGAAAGAATCTTCCTGTAAAGAGAAACTTTGCTGATATGCTTGAGTGGGATGAGGCAGAAGGAGAATATGTAGATAATAGGCTCTCACCGCAAAGAAGAGACGAAATCATAAGAGATTTGGATATTAATGCGAAGGCAGATGCTGATAAAAAGGAACTTGGGCAGACTAGGCTCATGAAGCTGGATGAGAATAGAGATATATATCATAATGCATGGGGTTCAACCAGAACGCCGACTTTGAATAATATATATACTTTGTGGGTAATAGGAACTCATCCTGAAATTAGCGTAAATGAATTTACCAGACTGGAAGAGAATGCAAAATTAGTAGATGAATTTATTGATTTCTGCCGTAAGAATCCGCTTTCTCCTTCAAAAAATGAGAAGCAGCATAAAGATACAGTAGAAAAATGGGCTGATATACTTTTTAAAGCTACTGATAGATTTAAAGATCTTAAGATGCCTAGTATAGACTATAGTGATCCTAAACAGGTTAAAGAGAATATGTTTTTCCTAAAGAAATTGAGAGGTCTTTATATAGATTTTTCGCAGGAAAAGGATCATATTTTTGCTGATGGAAAAGGATTATCAGGTAAACAAATTGCAATAGATCATCTGGGAAATGATAAGTATTATGATATGTGTAGTTTCTGGAGCAATATTCAAAGTCAATTTGCTCCGTTTAATAGCGGTTATGGTCAGATTTTAAATCTGAATGCTTGTACTAAAACCGATAGTCTTTTAGGTAAAATGTATAATGTCGCTTTTTCCAGAGCTTTGATGAAAAATGCGATGAAAGAGGCTTCGGGAAGAAGTCTTGAGAATTTTATCCGAATGTCCGAGGCTACCAGAAATTATTACGGTAGTTTTATGGGTGACGAATTTAAGGATATTTTTGATGATGAACGCGCCGAACTGGCAGCTAAATACTCATCTATTGCTAAAATCACTCGAAAGGATGTTTTAGATTATTTAAGTGGTATTAATACCAAGAAATTTGAAAAGAATGTAGAAAAGATAGCTAATAAACTTGAGTCAGAATATAAGAAAAACTGGAGTTTAAATGTAAATAAAGATGCGGCTAATCACTTTATAGATCGACTTGATTTTGGTGATGTAAGACAAAAACTTATAGAACTTCCGGACGATGCTGAAAGTATGAAGGCATTCCTTGATTCAAATGAAAAGATAAATGGAATAACCGGAATACCCGGCTTTGCAGATGGTATATATCGAAAGTCCTGGGTAAGTCACATGCTTAATAATCTTTTTATTGAGAATTATAGTGAATTAATTAAAGAGGCAGGTATAAAAAGAGAGGATGCAATAAAAATAAATGGTAAGAGTCCAGATCAGCTCTGGAAGGGTAAGTATGCACATCTTCCGGAAAATGAAAGACAAAAGTGTTATGAGCTGGAGATACTCAAGAGAATAGCTGTGGGAAATGCTGACATAAAGCTTACTAAAGTAGCATTTAATTCTAATGGAAAACTTGAAGCAGATGGAACTTATACAGTCTTTAAACCGGTTGCAGAGATGCAGGAACTAAATGTGGATTACAAGATATATACAGGAGGGGTTCTAAAGATTAAAGATTATCTTAAGGGTATTCAGGATAGGCTCTTAACTGCTCATGAAAATAAAAATCCTCAAACAGTAAGAAATGAGATAGGTGTAGTAGGATCTGACCTGTTTCAGAATA
This sequence comes from Eubacterium sp., assembly GCA_017430325.1. Taxonomy (GTDB): domain Bacteria; phylum Bacillota; class Clostridia; order Lachnospirales; family Lachnospiraceae; genus Eubacterium_Q. Next base: position 23,910 of record JAFRNE010000020.1, on the reverse strand, counting down.
TGGAAAGAACCCTTGATAATGCCATTAAGGCTCTTGAAAATGAACATCTGACTATAAATGAAAGAGAGGAGAAGCTTAAGGATTATTATAAAGCATCTTCTGAATATTACAAAAATCGTAAAAGCATTTTTGATAAAAGGCATGAAGAGGGACAGATCAGGCTTGATATGTCAAAGAAGGCGACGGATGAGATGCCTGTTATGATAGAAACATATAGAGAGATTTCAAAGAGCTTAAAGAATGATCTTGTATTCTCAGATTCAAGTGTATTTAATGAACTGAAGATATTCCAGTATAATCATGCATTTAGTCAAAAATATCTTGACCCTAAAAGAAAGGATAACTATAAAATTGAGCAAGGTGATTTAGGAGATCAGCTGGATTACTTTATTGATCGTGCTAATGAAAATGCGCAGCAGAAAGTGCAGATTGATACAATAATCCGAAAGGGTATGAAAGATCTTGGCAAGGACTATAATAAGCTTATGGATATAGAAAAGTCCTCAAAGACTGATCCATATGATATGGCAATTGCTCATCTGATTAAAAATGTAGTCGATAATGTAGAAGAAAGTGGTACCTCAGTTCTCAGGCTTACCGGAATAAAAAATGATATAAAGAGTAGACTTGCTGATGGATCTTTTAAGAAAGAAGCTGAAAGGCTGGCAAAGAATCCTGTATTCCTTGCAACTATAAAACAGAATAAAAAGGGATTCCATAAAGAATGGCGAGATATTGAAAAGAGAACCAGCAGTTCAATAAATCAGATAAAAAGTGCGCTTGATGAAATTACGAAGGATAAAGAAGGAAACCTGATTGATGTATCAAAGTATATTATGATGGGTGGCGCCGCTACTCAGAATGGTAAAGAGGCGCTTCGTCAGAGATATGGCAGACTGGGTGATTTTATCACAAAGCAGATACTGGTTGATCCGGCTAATCAAGTGATCGTACAGGCAATTGAGTCTGAAAGAATGAAATATAATGAGGTTGTTAAGACGGTTACCGACTGTCTGGTTAGAAATAAAGTTCTTGATGGTAAGAATTTTAGTGTTGCCGAATTTAGGGAAAAATTAAATAATGGAGATTTAAGGAAAATGGTTACTGAAAATGTTATCAAGCAGACAAATAAAAATGCTTCCGATAGACTTCCGGAATCCAAGAAAATGAAACCAATTAATGATATTCAGGGACCGAGAATTAATTTATAATCATACAAATAAGTGTTGCCCTTTTGTTGCGATTAAACTGATAAAATAACAGTATGTGCTATGTGAAATATATACTTCTCACATATCATTCCGAGCGAAGTCGAGGAATCTTATACATTATCTTTTAAAATCATGGAGGTAAGAATAGTTATATGCCAAGAGAAAACTACAAAAACAGACCAATATTCGACGTAACAGGTAAAGAACTTACAGAACAGGAAAAAGAGGCCGCCTATAATCTCACAAGTAATATTTTAGACAGTGTAGAAGCAGAAGATGAAAGCAAAAAGAGCATCGACCAGTATCTGCTTCTAAATAATAATTATAAAGCAGCAAATCTTAGCAATAATAATAAGCCTTTTGAGAGCTGGACCTCTAATGAGATTCTTACAATGATACGTAAGTGCAGAAAAAATACCGGTCTTGGAAGTGTAGGAAGATTTGAAGCTTCAGATAGAGTAAGAAATTTCAGAAGTCGATTTGTTCTTCAGGAAAATATGTCAAATGCATTAAAAGACATGAATGAAGCAAGAACTGACGCGGTTGTGGATGCATTTATAGGTGCTGCTGCAATCGATAATAAAGCTGTAGATGATAACAAGATTGCATATAAAAATGCTGTAATTAATTGGATTCCTTATCTTACCAGGTTAAAAAAAGATAATAGTCCTCTGTATGATCAGTATAAAGGCAGACTTGAACCTTCCAGATTTGTTAAGAATATGGCTCAGGATCAAATATCTGCGGATATGTGCGCATTAGATATGCTTGAAATCATTGAAGATACTGATATGGAGGAATTTGCATATACTGATAATGCGACTTTTGCAGCTGATTTTGCGAAGAAATATGAGAAATTAAAAGCACTGGCTGATGGTGCTGCAATTATAGAACATATAAAATCACAAAATAATAATGTCTTCAGATCAAGAAGAGATGTAACAGAAGGAAATGAAGATAGTAGTAAGGTGACAGAGGCTAAGTGCAAGCTTGCTCAGGAAATCCTTAAGGATTATGAAACAAGAATGCGTATCATCACATCACCTTTCTACTCTGTTTTTGCTGGAAAAGACTTTGAAAAAACATCAGAAAAAAAGCTGATAAGCCTTAGAAATCGAACAAAAAATCCTGCTATGAAGGCATATTTTAATGATGTTATCGAGTTTAAAAGAGGTAAGAGCGCCTCATTTAAGGGCGCTAATATCACAGAAAGACTTACCACTCATATAACAAATATAAAACCTGTACCTGCACCGGAAGTAAAACTTGAGTCAGATAAAACAATGGAGCAGATGGACAGGCTTATTCAGACTATGTATGCAGATAGTATGCGTGCATCTAATTATAAAAAAGTTAAAAGGACTATACGTAGATATCTGGAAACTCAGAATGCTGAAGAGAAGGCTAATCTTTTAAATGAAGTAATCACAGCATCAAATACTTATCTGAATGAAAGAAGTAACTCTTCGTATCAATTTCGTAAGGAAAGATGCGAAGCTCTTATCGAGCTACATAACAAATATAATAACGAATTAGCTGCTGAACAACAGGCTATAATTGATGCAGAGCAGGCAAGTATAGATAGGGAGAATGAGCTAAAGAATAAGGCTGCAGAAATGCATTCTAAAATGGAAGACAGATTGGACGATTATAGAGCCAGGGAAGCACAGCATGAAGAAGCTGTCAAAGATTTATTGCGCCAGGAAGCTGAAGCAAGAGAAAGAGCCAGACTTGAAGAAGAAGCACGTTTAGAGAGAGAAAGACTAAGTGAAGAGGAAAGAGCAAGGCTTGAAGCTGAAGAAAATGAAAGAATCAGAATTGCTGAAGAGGCTCATCGTGAAAGAAGAATTAAAAGAGAAACCATGGAACAGGCTATAGAGAAGTATGAAAGCCTTGGAACTATTGGGAAGTCATACGTAGATTCAGATAATGCAAGAAAGGCAGTTTTAGATTATCTGGATAAATATGTCTTTGATAAAGATAAGAGCCTCGATGCTGACTATGATAGAGACGCAATAGATACTGTCCCTACAGTTATGCTCATAGAAACTATTAAAGAGCATAAGAATGATATAGACAGCGATAACTATGCTCAGCTGATTAAATCTGGTATCAGTAAGAAAATATGGGATAATGCGCCTACTCACGAGGAGTTTAGAAAGCCTGTCACAGATATTATGAATAAGAAGCCTGGAGAGATAACTGAGCTTGACAGACTTAATGCTTATGAATATTCGGTACATGTACTTAATTATGGTGCAGGTGCAGAGGTTACATTTGATTCATTACGTAATATGGATTTATCTGATATTATTTCTCTTGGTTTACATTATATTAACTATGATGAAGCAGCACCGGATATGGAAAAAAATGAAAAATATGAAGAATTGTCATATGTTCAACAGAAAAAGCATATAAATGAATCGGCAGAACTACTTTCATTTTTCTCAGGTAAGGATGCGGATACTTACAAATATCTTCCGATTGAAGAGATAAGTAACTATGCAGAAGATGTTGTGATGAAGATGAACGAGCCGGATGAGCAGAAGAAAACTCTTGATGAGGCGCTGGAAAAAGCATCTTCTATAAAGAAAAATCAGGAGCTTCTGGATGAGGCGATTGACCTGGCAAATAAGGATAAGCTTATAGAGGCTATTACAACAATTACCGGCAGTAATCAGGACGATCTGAAGAATATGCCGACAGCTGACATAATAGATCTTGCCAGACGTATGTATGATAAGTCCATGCATTACGACGAAATGATTAAGTCGTGCAATGAGTTTAAAAAGGTTCTTGCAGATAGAAATGAAGACTATTATAGAGAAGTATTTCTTGATTTTGACTTAGTTAAAAGAACTGAAGGACTTGACAAGGGTGAACTTCTGACAAGAAGAGAAAATGGATATTCTTATATAAGGAAAGCACTTAATGCTGAGGATATACCAGAAGAGTCGCTAAGTACACTTGATGATGATGCATTATATAAGCTTGTATCAAATATAGGAATAATAAAATTGTCAGATGAAGATCTGGAATCTGTAGGATTAACTGCTAAAGATTATGATAGAGCTGTTAATGATTTGCAGTCAATGAATCTTAGCGCAGAACTAAATGAAGGCGTTAATAAGATAATCAAATCAGATGCTCCTGCTCAGAATATATCTGATATTGAAGGAAATGAAATAACTGATAATGATGTAGATATAAATTATGCTACTTCAATGGCTGAATCATTTGAAACTAATAACAGTATGACTTATGAAGAAAATGAAGCTAATAAGAATCAGCATAAGAAAGAAGAAGTAGAAAACAAAATAAAAGAAATGCGTGCAGAGGAAAAGTGGGAGGAATCCGGTACAAAACTGCTTAATATTATAGGGGATTTGTATCTTGCATCGTCCCAGAATCCTATTGATGTAAGTATTATATCTCAATCAATCATAAATAATGCGAGTGCATTTAGTGATTATATAAATCACAGTCGTAACATAGGTAAGGAAGACCCGTTTGGTGAACTTTTAAGCGGTCTTTCAGAAAATGAGCGCATCTTTATAGAAGGTGCAAAGCCAATGCTGGATGAACTGGCTAACTTCTGTCTTGGCAAATTGAATAATAAGTCTAATTCGATGCTTAGATGGAAGAATGTAAGCGAGGTATTTAAGAATAATATAATAGATATAGACCTCAGTAAGGCTTCAGACATGCTGAATAATGCTGCGCTAAAAGGTGAAGACGCTATAGTTAAACTTATGCATACAGCAACAGACGACTGCTTCGACCAGATAGGTGGTATGGGTATTCCAAATATATTCAATCTGGAAGGTGATAAGAACGCGGATAAAGAATATCTGGAATATGCACAGAATAATCTGAGATATAACAAAGAAGCAGGTCAGGGTAAATTCCTTCAGACCTTGATGAATGATTATTTCAGAGATTCAAATCCTGAAGATAAACGTCAGATGCTTTCGTATATTATTAAAGACTTCAAGAAAAATGATAAGGAAAGTACTGAGAAAGAAAAGGGAGGAGAGTATTTTGCATCATCACTGAAGGGCGCCGGTCCTGTGATGCAGAAAATGATGCAGGGTGTTCCTGAATACATAGTTGTTCCGGAACTCAGAAATGCTATAAATGTAGTTAAATCAGATCTTCGTCCGATAGATACCAGATATGTAAATCAGACGATTTCGGAGATTAAAGACAAATGTAAGAAACAGATAAAGGATATAAAAATAGAGAAAAGACTTGGTGCAGCGTCTGTAGCAGAGACATTTTTATGTACTATAAAAGGACCTAAGAATGATGAAAAAGAGGCTGTAATTAAAATTCTCAGACCTGATGCCAAGGAGAGAATGAAAAGAGAACTTCCTCTTATAAAGAGGTCTGCTGTTTTTGCTGATATGCCCGACAGTGAAGTGGCTAAGTATAAACAAAATATTAAGAATATTAATAATGTTCCGCCTCATAAACCAAGAACTACAGAAGCAGGATTCCTTGCACAGCTTTCAGAGATTGAAAAAGAATTTGACCTTAAGAATGAGGCAAAGAACTGTAAGACAGGCAAGTCTAAATATGGAAATAAAGATGAAAAAGTTAAATCAGTTGACCTGATAGATGTTCCTATGGCCGAGAATTATCTCATTATGAATAAGGCTGAAGGAATAACACTTGACCGACATATTAAAGAATCCAGAGAGCTTGCTGTTAATTCTCTTAAACCATTCCAGAGTAAGTCGAGTAAGGAACAAAAGACCTATAAATTAACATTGGATAATATAACTGAGGTTGATGAATCATTTGATAATCTCAAGAATAATATGTACAAATCTCTTCAATACGGAGAATATGTAGGCAAGGTTGCAAAGCTGTGGACAGGAGAAGCGCTTTTTGGTTCCGCATGGAATCCGCTTAATAATTATAATTTCAGACACGGAGATCTTCATTCCGGTAATATCATGGTAAGTGATGATGGTGCTACTATATTAGACTATGGTAATGCTTCTAAGTTACATCATGAAAAGGTTACTGAGATAATGAAGATGATGATGTCGGTTGTAAGCAAGAAGCCTGAATATTTCGTTGAAGCTATGTCAGAGCTTATCAATATGTCTATAAAAGAAGATAAGAAGTCTAAAAATCCTATAGGCTATGAAGAGATTAGTCCTGAAGTTAAACAGCGATATATCAAAGAACTGGATAAAATATTTAATACAGGTTCTCCTGAAGATGCAGGTATAAAGATTCTTCTTTCGCTGACTAAAGCTCAAAGTCTGGGCATTAAGCTCCCTGCGGAACTTCAGAATTTCTCGCAGTGTCAGCAGCGTCTGGAAAATAGTATGAGCGAGATTAAACAGGCAACTGTCGACGTCAGAAGAAGCCTTGATAGAATAGAGAGGATGCCTCTTGATGAAAGCATCAAAAACTCTATGGATCCAAGAGTTGTCTTCCAGAGAATGATGCTTGAAAAGGATGAAAAAGGCAACTATAAGTATGACAGCTCTTATACGCTGTCGTCTATGCTTTTGGAAAAATTTAGTAATAAAGAGGCATTGAATTTTGTAGAAGAAATATCGCCATTGATGCAGAAAATTGCAGAAGGAATAGATGTTAAAGATGATGTAGAAAAATATAAGAAAAAGTATTATGACAGATATAATGAGCTTTTGGATTCAAATATTGGTTCTGAGCAAATAACTCTCGATACATTTCCTAAAAAGGTTGATGAGTGGAGAAAACTATATAAAAAGCTTAAGGAAGAATATAAAGAGAGTGGTGATCTTTCAATTGAATCAAAAAGACAGCTGTCTTATATATCCGGTTTCATTACTTCATCAGCATTTACAAATGGTCTTTTTACAGAATATGAAACAAAAGAAAGAATCGAGGAGATGAATAAAAAGGCACTTACACCTCCATTTGATGATCTCGCTTTTGAGAAGCTCATGACGGTATTTACCGTAGATATAGGTTCGATATCTACAAATATAAAATCTCTTGATAACTTAATGTATCCTTCAACTGCTGAAGATAAACTGGTAAAGGAATTTGAAAAAGCCGGTGGAGACCCTCTTGATACTATAATGGCATCTAAATATAAAACCAGCAAATACGTTATGGATTTTGTTGAAAGATTAAGAGATACATCCAAAGCAGATGTATTTGAAAAAGAAATGGCCAGAGTATTTGAGAAGAATCCTAAATTCAAAGAATATTATCAGAATTATAAGACTGCTAAGACTACATATGATAATCTTACATTGGAAAATAGTAGTGATGAGTTTGTAAAATCGAGAATGCAGATGAATATTCTCGAAAATAAGCTTGTAAAAGAATACACTGATATATGTGCCAGTACTTTCAAGAAAATGAAAGAAAATACTGCCGATACGCTTCAGATGAAGGATATAGAAGATAGTGCGCTTCTTTCTGACTATGTAGATGTTATCTATGAAGTAATATGGGATAATAAGGGTAATGCTTTCAAACGTCTTGGAACTAAATATACAAAAGGAATAGACCTTGATGAAAAAGAGTTAGATAAAGAAAATGATAAGAATATAGATAAATCTAAAGAAAAAGCTGATAAATCCTCTAATAAGAAAGAAGATAAGAAGGAAGATGAAAAAGAAAACAGTAAGAAAAAGAAAGTAGACGAGAAGAAACGTAAAAAAGAAGAGGAGAAAAAGAAAAAAGGCAGAATGTCTAAAAAATAGTAAAACTATATAGACTCCTTTGTGCTTTTCAGATCTAAGTATTCCCATTTATGAATCCGCAACAAAGCAAAGTAACAAGCCATGCACTCACATCCCAGCATGCACATCAAGAACACATGGCACCCCAAATACGAAAAAAGAGAAAAAGACATTAATCTCTGTTATTTTGACCGGATTTTTGGTATAGTGTATATGTTGTAACCAAGGACGATATAGGCTGTATTTTAAGCGATATAGCCTTTTGATTAAGAAGATGCATGAACCGGTATTCGTGCGGAACAAGGAGGACAGGATGGTTAAGCATATTATTTTATGGCAGCTGAAGGATGAGCTTACAGAGGGCGGAAGATCGGCAGTTAAGAAGGATATTAAAGAAGGTCTCGAAGGACTTGCAGGTCAGATTCCGGGACTTATTGATATAAAGGTAATAACAGAAGGACTTGAATCATCAAATGCAGATCTTATGCTTGATTCAAGCTTTGAGGATGAGGCGTCTCTTAAGGGTTATGCTGTTCATCCTGCACACGTTGCGGTTGCTGACGGCAAAGTCAGACCTAACGCAAAGCTCAGAGTCTGCATGGACTACGAGGTGTGAATAATCCTTGAAAATGGCGGTGATTTGAAGGATAATAGGCTAAGGTTAAACAGGAGATATTTGGGACATGTACAGTAGTTCACAGAGTGTTATCAATTACATCTATAATTACAAGCCTATAATTAATTACGGGGCTCTTTTCAGTGACGGTACAGAGCGCTTCAGGAGTCCGGCTGAGCCGAAGACCGGAGATGCTGTAACTCTCAGGTTCAGGACTGCCAGGGATAATGTGGATTATGTTTACGTTATCTATAACGGACAGAGACTGCAGCTCGAGAAGACAAGCCATGACAAGCTCTTTGATCACTATGAGGTAACTCTTCCTCCTCTTTTCGAGAAGGGCTACTATTACTATGAGATCGGTTCCGGAAATATAACCATCTACTACAATAAGCTGGGTGTTGTTAAGGAGCCGGAGGAGCAGTACAGCTTCACGCTGATCCCTGATTTTTATGTGCCTGAGTGGGCGAAGGGTGCTGTATTTTACCAGATCTATGTTGATCGTTTCTGCAACGGTGATAAATCAAACGATGTGCTTACAAATGAGTACAGATACATCAACGGACCGGTAAAACATGTTGATGACTGGAACAAGATACCTGATGCGATGGACGTGGGCAACTTCTACGGCGGTGATCTTCAGGGCGTTATGGATAAGCTTGATTATCTGCAGGATCTGGGCATCGATGCCATATATTTCAATCCGCTTTTTGTTTCGCCTTCAAATCATAAATACGATATTCAGGACTATGACTATATCGATCCGCATTTCGGAAAGATTGTTTCCGATGAGGGCAATCTGATCGGAGAGGACAATGCCGAATCGAATGCTCAGGCGGGAAGATATATCGACAGAGTAACAAATAAAGAAAATCTCAGAGCTTCAAACCGTTTCTTTATCAAGCTGGTGGAGGAGGCTCATAAGAGAGGCATCAAGGTAATACTCGATGGCGTATTTAACCACTGCGGTTCTTTTAATAAGTGGATCGACCGCGAGAGGATATATGAAAACCGCGAGGGCTACGAAAAGGGTGCCTATGTATCAAAGGACAGCCCGTACAGCAGCTTCTTCAAGTTCCGTGATCATAATGCATGGCCTTATAACGGCAGCTACGACGGTTGGTGGGGACATGATACCCTCCCTAAACTTAATTATGAGGAGTCTGAAAAGCTCCATGATTATATAATGGAGATTGGCAAAAAGTGGGTTTCACCGCCATATAACTGTGACGGCTGGAGGCTTGACGTTGCCGCTGATCTCGGTTCGTCCGAGGAATACAACCACAGGTTCTGGCGTGATTTCAGAAATGCGGTAAGAAGCGCAAATCCGAACGCCATCATCCTTGCGGAGCACTACGGTAATCCGAAGCCATGGCTCGAGGGAGACCAGTGGGATACGATAATGAATTACGGAGCCTTTATGGAGCCTATCACCTGGTTCCTTACAGGCGTTGAGAAGCACAGTGACGAGTTCAGAGGAGACTTCCTGGGCAATCCGGATTTCTTCTGGCAGAGCATGAGATATTACATGGCCTTCTTCAATCAGAATTCTCTTGAGGTTGCCATGAATGAGCTGTCGAATCACGACCACTCAAGGTTCCTTACCAGGACCAACAGGCGTGTAGGAAGAACGCATACTCTCGGCGCTGAGGCCGCAAATGAAAATGTAAATAAGGATATCTTCCGAGAGGCGGTCGTATTTCAGATGACCTGGCCGGGCGCGCCGACCATCTATTACGGTGATGAAGCAGGTGTCTGCGGCTGGACCGATCCGGACTCGAGAAGAACCTATCCTTGGGGACATGAGGACAAGTCACTCATTGCTTTTCACAAGGATGTGATCAGGATACACAAGGAGAGTGAGGCTCTGATGAGGGGCTCGCTTATCAAGCTGCATGGCAGCAATAAATGTATCGCCTTCGGTAGATTTACCGACAATGAAGCGGCAGTTACGATACTCAACTGTGACTACGAGGACAAGAGACTCAACCTGCATGTAAGGCAGCTGGGTGTCCCGAATAACAGAGTCATGACCAGAGTGCTGCTGACACACGAAGGCGGCTATGATCTTGAGGATAATAAATATATGGTGCAGAACAATACTCTTACGGTTATCATTCCGAGGATGTCTGCGGCGATATATATTTACAAGAAATCAGAGTAGAATAATACATGATGATCGGCAGCAGAGCAGTCTGCTGCTGAAGCAGTCTTATGAAGAATTACAGCAGGAAGTGCCGGTGGGGCAGAGATTGTCAGTACTGGCATATGAACAGTATGAATGGAGGAGCTGACAGCTTACCTTAAGGAACTGGATGTAAGGGTTAAATACCTGCATTCGGATATAGATACCATGGAGAGAATGGAGATAGTCCGTGATCTCAGAATGGGTGTATTTGACGTGCTTGTTGGAATCAATCTTCTTCGTGAAGGACTTGATATTCCGGAGATCACACTGGTTGCAATACTTGATGCGGATAAGGAAGGCTGTGCGAGATCTTATCACAACAGAGATCGGTACGGATTCTAGAGATGAGATCAAGGAGCTGAAAAAGCTGCTTGGAGATATTTCATAAATTACACTTGATATTTTAGTGGAAGCCATTTATACTTAATTCACACGCAGCGCAGTGCATAGCTGCGGTTGTTCTGATGATTTCTTTCCGGATCGTAAGAGATGGAAGGAGATTCGATATGTTTAATTTTAAGAGGATCATTGCGCTTATTTTGACGGGGGCAATGATTGGTTCGCATGTATCTATTCCGATAGCATACGCAAATGAGACAAGTGAATATAACGTACCGTCTAAGACCGGGGGTGTTTTAAATATAGATGATATTAACATTGATCCTGCGGGGGGCGGTCTTGATTTTTCCGGGAGGGAGCTTCTTGTTGGAAGCAGCAACCCGGCTATTTTTGATGGAATGAATGTTGTTTCAAGCTACAACGAGGTTTATCTTGTACGCTTTGAGACGGTCGAAGAGACAGTGGCAGCTTACTGTTATTTCAGAGAGTGTGCTGATTTTGTTGATATAAATGTGGAGTTTACGGTTTCGGATGATGAGACTTCCGAGAGCGATGATGAGGCTTCCAAGGGCGATGATGAGAGCTTCGGTATCTGTGACAGTGGCGAAGGAGGTCTGGGCAGACTGGAACAGCTGGTAGATGAGGCGCCGGTGGTTCCGTCCGGAACGATAGCGGTTATCGATACCGGTATAGATTCATCGGAGCTGGTTGGCAGAGTAAGTATTATCGATGACGGCAATGGTATGGATGACAACGGCCATGGAAACAGAGTTTACGGTTTCATAAAGGAAGAATATCCGGAGGCGAATGTGCTTTCCATAAAGGCACTCGGTAGTGATGGAAAGGGCAGTGCGGCTGATATTTACGCGGCGATCTGTTATGCGGTGGAGTGCGGAGTAGACATCATAAATCTGTCTGTTTCCGCATTTGCTGCTCCCGAAAATGAGTTGATAAGGGATGCAATCGATATGGCCTTTGCTGAAGGGATAATCGTCATCGGCGCTGCCGGTAATTTCGGCAGGGATGTAAAATACTATATTCCGGGAAATATCGACAGTGCTGTGGTTGCCGGCGCCTGTGACAGCAGGGGCGCAAGGTTAAGCACTTCAAATTACGGGGCAACGGTCGATTATAATGTTGTTTCCGATTCCACCTCAGAGGCGGCCGCAAGACTCTCGGGAATACTTGCGCAGTGCATGAGTATGGGCTACGACGGTATTTTGAAATCGGGCAGAGTATTTCCGGCTGACTATGTTCCTGAGGAGACCGAGGTGGCTGATGAGCATGATTACGGCGATGATAACGAGCAGGATCCATGGTTCAGAGTCGCCCTGACGGAGAGACCTACGGAGGGCTCATATATTGTAAATGAGGGCGCGGGAGATTCGTATGATCCGCCTTATTATCATTTTTATAGATATACAGCGGATAATGGAAACGAGGCGCTCTGCGTCGATAATGATCATAATGGATTTGATGATGAAACTCTGGATAATGAAGATGAACTATATTGTTATATTCCGATGACGAAGAGTGAGATATATGAGGATAAGCAGGGCAGTGATGCTGAGAAAACTGGATATTATCTGGCATTTTATCTGCTGACACATAAGATCAGGCTGGGGGATGAGGACTATACTATATTTTCCTCACACCACGGACATCTGGCCATGTGCTACTGGAACTGGAAATATAATGGTGCGGCGGATTCTAATTCAACGCTTCCGTACAGCTTCGAATATGACGAGGATATGATCAGGGGATGGATAACGGCGGCTCTTGGTGAGGAAAATATCTCTGCCTGTGAGGATTATGATTTTCATGTTTACAGATATATTTATAACGGTTCTGCAGAGATGGTTCAGAGCTATATATCTTATGAGATGGTCAAAAAGCCGGATGATATTTTATTTGATTTGTCGATTCGGAAGACGGACAACGAAGGTTTGCGAGTGGATGGCGCCGATATTTCGGGGGCTGAATTTACTGTGAAATATTATAAGGGAACTGCAGCGCAGCCTTATTATGAGAGTATTGACCAGCTTCAGGGAGTGAATCCTGACAGAACCTGGAGGTTCAGGGCAGACAGCAGCGGAAGGATAAGCTTTGCCGCGAGTGCGGTGGCTGCCGGAGGAGGTTCGGATGATTTTTATCTTGATAAAAACGGCAGGAGAGTGCTGCCTTTAGGAACGATAGTTATAGAAGAGACAAAGGCACCGAAGGATTATTCCGAGAATGGCGGAAGCTATAATTTAACGAGCAGGAACGGGGCTGCGGTGAGTATTTCCGGCAGAAGGATGATCGTCAGATATACGGCGGATGGTGTATTTGTGGGTGATAAGGAGATAGCGACGGGCACTGAAATAACTGTGAAGAATCTTGTGCTAAGAGGGGACCTCTCGCTGCAGAAGAATGACCGGGTGACCGGCAGGGGAATGCAGGGCGTACACTTTGTGATCAAAAATCTGACAAGCGGTGAGAGTATTGAGGTTGTGACTGATGAAAACGGATATTGGAGCAGTGCTTCTTCCTATGCACCTCATACTAAGGAGACAAATACCGTGAAGGCTAAAGTCGGAACCTGGATATTCGGTACAGAAAGCAGATTGGCATCGGAGATAAATAATGATGCGGGGGCTTTTCCGACGGGACTCTATGAGATCAGAGAAATAGTTCCGGAGGGTTACTATGCCGAGGATGTCGAACCGATAACGGTTGAGGTTAGGGCCGGCGATGAAGGAAAGGTCATAAGCAGAACTTTTACGAATGACAGGTTTGTTAAGCTTTCAACACGTGCGAATGATTCGGTTACCCTGACACAGGTGGCTCGGGCTGCTGAAAATGCAAGGCTGATAGATGTAGTTGAGTACAGTGATGCGGTAAAGGGACAGAGCTATACATTGTTTACGAAGCTGGTTTCTAAGGAGGGCGGAAAGGTTATTGCTGAAGGCAGGAAGGTCTTTACCGCCGGGGGAAGCAGCGGAAGTGTCGAGGTGGCGGTTGACTGTGATCTTTCACGGCTTGTCGGGAAGGATGTTGTATTTTTTGAATATTTATATAAAGGAAATCTTTCGACGATGACCGGAACGAGTATTGGCAGTCATGAAAATATAAATGATGAGGGGCAGACTGTGCATATTCCGGATGCGTCGACAAGTGCAAGGACTGAGCAGGGTCTGCAGGAGGCATTTGCTGAGGACGGAACGGTAATAATTGATGAGTTTAAATACAAAAATCTGCCTGCCGGAAAATACAAGGTTCAGGGCAGACTTGTATTTACGGATGGAACGAGTGTGCTTGATGATAACGGTCATGAAGTGACCTGCGAGAAAAAGCTTGTAAATACAGGGCTTAATGGCAGTGTGGTTCTCTCGTTTGAACTTGATGCAAAAAGCCTTGAAGGGAAGTCGGTGGTTGTATTTGAGAGACTTTATGATGAGGCCGGTCACCTTATCGTTATTCATGAGAATGTTTCGGATAAGGAGCAGACGATAAGTTTTCCAAAGGTGAGAACGCTTGCTTCCGGACAGCTCGCGGGATACGGAGAGGAAAGCGGCAGCAGGACGAATGCTGTTTTTGCCGGTGAGGAATGCCGGATAGCAGACTATGTTCTTTTTGAAAATCTGACCCCGGGTAACAGCTATCTGATCAAGGGATGTATAAGATATCCGGATGGCAGTCCGGTGCTGGATGATGCCGGTGAAGCGGTTACTGCAGAAACTGAGTTTACTCCGGAGGAAAAGGACGGAGAGGCAGTGGTAGTATTTTCCTTTGACAGCAGCTTTCTTGCTGGAGAAACGGTTTATATCTCAGAGGAACTCTTTGCGGAGGGAGTATTGGTCGGAAGGCATGATGACAGCAGTGATTCTCAGCAGATCGTTTGTTTTCCGAAGATATCTACGCATGCGAGGGATGATTACAGCGGCATCAAAACCGGTGAATGGCGTGAGACTATCGAGATAACTGATGTGGTATCTTACGAAAATATCCCGGTGGGCTATGATTATGTGATAAGAGCCAGGCTTATGGACCGTCTTACCGGTGAACCTTACAAAGATAAAAATGGAGAAGAGGTTATTGCTTATTCAGAAGTCTTCACGCCGGAAAAGAGCAGTGGAAGCATTGCGGTAAAAATATCATTTGAGGCGGATATGACGGGAAACGATGTGATTGAGGGTTATGCATCACAGGATGAAGATAGTGATCAGAATGATGTAGCTGTGAATGATGAGGAGAGTCAGAAAGGTGTAGCACTGGTTGTGTTTGAGGAGCTTCTTATATGCAACGGAGAAGAAAGAGGTATTGTTGCGAAACATGCGGATATAGATGATGAGGGACAGACAGTTTATTATCCGAGATGTCGAAAAGAGACTGTGATCGAAAAAACGGAAGAGCACTATGAAAAGATAGTAGAGAATAATACCGAGAAGATAATAGAGAAGCTTACCGAAAAAGAGAAGATCATCGAAAGACTTAGGGAAGGAGATGATTATAATATTTATCTCTATTATCTTGAACTTATGGGATTAGTAAATATCAAGATCCTTACAGATGGAGATACAAGAGAGGACTTTCCTGTATATGCCGAGACGGTAGAGGAAAAGCTTGAAAAAGTGGTCGAAGAGAAGCCGGTCAATTATGATATGCAGCCGAAGACAGGTGACGATTCTATGATAGGCCTTTCGCTTTTGATGATGGTGGTTTCGGCAGCGGGAGTCATTATATTAAAGAAACGTAAAGGGCGATAGGAAACAGAAATAAAAAACGGCGCCGAAAATGACGCCGTTGTGGATTTAGATATTTTCTATCTGCCAATCAATAGGTTCTACGCCATGTGATATAAGAAAATCATTTGCTTTGCTGAAGTGCTTGCATCCGAAGAAACCTCTGTAGCTGGAGAGTGGACTTGGATGCGGTGCTTCCAGCACTAGATGATTCGGGTTATTTAACATGGCTTTTTTGCCACGCGCAAAGCCGCCCCAGAGAAGAAATACGATCGGACGGTCAACTTCATTTACGATCCTGATAACGGCATCGGTGAAATTCTCCCAGCCTTTATTCTGATGTGAGGCTGCCTGGTGAGCGCGAACCGTAAGGACAGCGTTGAGGAGAAGGACTCCCTGCTCTGCCCATTTAACGAGATAGCCGTTGTTAGGTATATAACAGCCGAGATCGGTATTTAATTCTTTATAGATATTTACCAGTGAAGGAGGGATATCAACGCCGGGTTTTACCGAGAAGGAGAGACCGTGAGCCTGGCCTTCCTCGTGATAAGGATCCTGACCTATGATCACAACCTTGACCTTTGAAAGAGGAGTGAGATGGAAGGCGTTGAAGATATCGTCCCCCGGCGGATAGATAGTATGAGTGCTGTATTCAGCACCAACAAATTCAAAAAGCTTCCTGTAATAATCTTTCTTATATTCGTCCTTAAGTTTGTCTGACCAGTCATTTGTGATAGGTGGCATGGGGCTCCTCCCTTTACGCATGTGTATTTCGAAATGCTAACAAAAAATAGTATAATTTACATGAATATGTTATACTATTTTATTAGGGTATGTAAAGAAATTATTTACCGGTTCCGGACAGTCTTCATGGAAGGGGTATTTGGTGTTGATGATGGCTGCTCTGTCCGGGGAGGAGCGAATGATGAGTAGCAAGTTAAAAGGACTTAATTTTTTGAGAAAGGTGTCGGTTGTGATGTTGATCGTAATCGGGGCTTTTTTCACGTGTATTTTTACAACTGTTTATAATAAAGCTGTATCGGCCACTGAGATTTCCGATGACGGAGATGGTGAAGGTGATGGTGAAGACGAAGATGGTAAATGTACGGTCAAGATAAAGGGCGGTAAGATAGATGGAAGCAAGAGCGAGGAAAGTTTCAAAACAGGTAATATTATAAGAATTACTGCTGATCCGGCACCGGAGGGAATGAGATTTAAGTGCTGGCATATATCTGCAAGCGATGAGACTGAATATACCGATGTTATCTATAGTGATGCTGTAGACACGTCAGAGAAGTTTTATGGAAGAACCTTTGTCTTCATCGGAGATAGCTATCAGTATGGGACTATGGAGGATAAGCGTATTTTTTCATGGCTGGATTATCTTCTTCTCCGACATTCTTCGGACATGGATATGTATTACAGAAATGATGTCGGTGGATATGGCTTTGCAAAGCCTGATATGTATTTTATAACACTTCTTCAGGAAATTGAAGAAAGTGTTGGTAACAAAATGAATGTTACGGATGTTGTTACAGTCGGAAGCTTTAACGATAGAAATTATGTAAGCGATATAGATGGTCGTATAGAAGAATATATTTCCTATGTTCGTGCAACATATCCAAATGCGAGGATATGGATACTCCCGGCTGACGGGACAACGAATGAGGGATATAGAATAAATACATTAAAAGCATGTGAGCAGTATGCAGCATCGGCTGAAAAATATGGGGCACTGACCGACCATGAACTTTGGCATGTAGTGATGAATGATGATCTTATATGCGTTGATACGGTACATCCTTCTGGAGATGGTCAGGTTGCACTTAGTTATCAGATCGAAAACCTTCTGGCGTACGGAAAAGTCAATGAAAGCTATAATACTGTGGGCTTTGTATCCGGTACGATGGCTGAAAGTGAAGTGGCCTTTATTACTTTGCCAGAAGAAGATATTTCCATCTTCGCTGAGTATGAGGAGTATGATGCTGAGATAGATACAAATATTACAGGCCTTTATGAGCTGGATTACTATAATGATAAAAATTGGTGCTATTATGAGGCTGGATTATTCATGAAAGCATACAGGGGGCTTGTGAAAGGCACTATAAATGGCGAATCAGCTTTGTGGTATGTTAATTACGGTGTGGTTGATGAGAACTATAATGGCCTTGTCGAAAGGGAAGGCGTTTATTGGTATGTGAAAGACGGCAGAGTAGATGAGTCATTTACAAGTGTTGTTCACGGTAGGGCATATGGAGAAACAGCCTGGTGGTATGTAAAGAATGGCAAGGTTGATCCTAAATATATCGGCTTTGAAAAAAATGAAAACGGCTGGTGGTATTGTAAAAATGGTAAAGTAGACTTTGAAACCGAGGGCGTGATCAAAGGGACGGTCAATAATGAGACTGGCTGGTGGCGCGTGAAGGGCAGCAAGGTTGATTTTGGTTACACTGGTTTTGCAGAAAATGAAAATGGCTGGTGGTATATCGAAAAAGGTAAGGTTTCCTTTTCAAAGAATGATGTTATAAAAGGAACAGTCAAGGGAGAAACAGCCTGGTGGTGTGTCAAAGGCGGCAAGGTAGAATTCATAAATACAATAGCGAAGAATAAAAGTGGCTGGTGGAAAATCACCAATGGAAAGGTCGATTTCAACTTTACCGGTATAACAAAAAATGAAAGCGGCTGGTGGAGGATAGTTAATGGTAAGGTTGACTTTAACTGCAATTCTATCGAGAAAAACGAGTACGGCTGGTGGAAATTAAAAGGTGGTAAAATCGATTTTAATTTTAACGGAATAGCCCGAAATGAAAACGGTTGGTGGAAATGCAAGGACGGTAAGGTTGATTTTAGCTTTAATGGTATTGCCCGAAATGAAAATGGCTGGTGGAAATGCAAGGGCGGTAAGGTTGATTTTAACTTCGATGGAATTGCCCGAAATGAGTACGGCTGGTGGAAATTTAAGGGCGGTAAGATAGACTTTGGATATACAGGACTGGCAAAGAATGAAAATGGCTGGTGGTATTGCAAGAATGGCAAAATTGATTTTAGTTACACAGGATTTGTGAAAAACAACAATGGCTGGTGGTATTGCCGTAATGGACAGGTTGATTTTAAGATGAAATCATCAATTAAAGGCACAATCGACGGAGAAACTCGCTTGTGGAACGTTGTGAACGGAAAGGTTGAGAATTAATAGGCCGAGAACAAATAGGTTGACAGATTTAATTACTTGTGATAGATTTACTTCATATAGTTAAATGCTATGAAGAGGAATAGTAAGGATCATGAGGTTCTTCAGAGAGCTGCCGGTTGGTGCGAGGCAGTGGACAAGGGATTCTGAACTCGCCTTGGAGCAGCCGGATGAAGGGCAGTGATGCAGGTAGTCCAGGACGGAGCCTTACCGTTAAAGAAGGAGGATATAAGATTTACATCCGTATCCGTATTGAGTGCGTATGATCAAGAGGCGATAGTCTCAGACTTATACGAATTAGAGTGGTACCGCGTTTAACAGCGTCTCTAGAATATCTAGGGGCGCTTTTTCTATGTTAATACCGCCACATGGATGGGAAATCAAAGCAGTTTATATAGCAAATTATAGGAGGAAAAAGAGATGAAGAATTACAATCACTACAGAAGAGGCTATTACATGCCGCCGGTACAGTCAACAAACTGGGTTAATAAGGAATATATCGACAAGGCACCTATCTGGTGCAGCGTTGATCTCCGTGATGGAAATCAGGCGCTTGTCACACCAATGAATCTTGAAGAGAAGCTTGAGTTCTACAAGGAGCTCATAAGAGTTGGTTTTAAGGAGATTGAGATCGGTTTCCCTGCAGCCAGCGACACAGAGTATGAGTTCTGCAGAAGACTTATCGAAGACAATCTTATTCCTGATGACGTTACTATCCAGGTACTTACTCAGGCAAGAGAACATATTATAAAGAAGACCTTTGATGCTGTTAGAGGCGCAAATCCGAAGAATGTTATCGTTCATCTCTACAACTCTACCTCTTATGCACAGCGTACACAGGTATTTAAGATGAGCAAGGAAGAGATCCTTCAGATCGCTATCGATGGCGCAGAGCTTCTTAAGAAGCTTGCCGATGAGGACGGCGCTCCATACAGATTTGAGTATTCTCCGGAAAGCTTTACAGGAACAGAGCCTGAATATGCTCTTGAGGTCTGCAATGCAGTTATCAATGTATGGCAGCCTACTCCTGACAGAAAGGTCATCATCAACCTTCCTGCAACAGTTGAGATGTCACTTCCTCATGTATATGCGAGCCAGATCGAATACATGAGCACAAATATGGTTAACAGAGAGAACGTTATACTTTCACTTCACCCTCACAATGACAGAGGATGCGGAGTTGCAGATGCCGAGCTCGGACTTCTTGCAGGTGCAGACCGTATCGAGGGTACTCTCTTCGGAAACGGTGAGAGAACAGGAAATGTTGACGTTATCACTCTTGCAATGAATATGTTTACACATGGTGTTGATCCATGCCTTGACTTCACAGACATGCCTCGTATCCAGGAGGTTTACGAGAGACTTACAGGTATGGAGATCTATCCGAGAGAGCCATACTGTGGCAAGCTTGTATTTGCTGCATTTTCTGGTTCGCACCAGGATGCTATCGCTAAGGGTATGAAGTTCAGAGAGAACGATCCTGATCAGATGTGGACAGTTCCTTACCTTCCACTTAATCCGGAAGATATCGGAAGAACCTACGACGGCGACGTTATCCGTATCAACAGCCAGTCAGGTAAGGGTGGTATCGGCTTCATCCTTGAGACAAAATACGGCTATGACATCCCTAAGAAGATGAAGGAGGATGTTGGTTACGCTGTTAAGGGTGTATCTGACAGATCACACAAGGAGCTTAAGCCGGAAGAGGTTTATGATGTATTTATGTCTCAGTACGTAAATATCGAGGAGCCTATAAGATTCATCGAGTGCCACTTCCAGCAGGTTGACGGTATCAGATGCGAGCTTACCATTTACGCTGCAAATAAGGGCGCTACCAAGGTTTACCATGGTCAGGGCAACGGAAGACTTGATGCAGTAAGAAATGCTATCATGAAGCACTTCGATGTTGCATTTGATATAGCAGATTACGAGGAGCATGCTCTCTCTGTTGGTTCTAACAGTAAGGCCTGTGCATACGTCGGAATCAAGGTTGAGGGCGTAGAAAAAATAATTTGGGGTGCAGGCATAAAAGATGATATAATAGATGCATCGGTTTATGCACTTATAAGCGCTGTAAATAAGGCTATAAAATAATGGAAAATAAAAAGATAGAGAAGGAACTTAAGAGGTATTTTAAGGAAAACGGTGTGCCCAACTGCTGTGCAAGTGAGTTTTATTACACTATGTTTATGCCTAAGGGCGTGGGCGAGAAGCTGAAGAGAACATTTCTTCAGCTGATCATGGCGCTGGCTGTTCCTGCGGTTCTGATCATCCTGCTCTGGAATACCATATTTATGAGTTTCAAATACGACAGGAAGGTCCTCTACTCTATCATATTGGGTGCGGTATGGATAGTTCTGTTCATCGTTATTTACTTTTTAATATATGTAAATACGAAGGTTAAGCATCTCGAGGTTATCCGGGAGGGCAGAAAATACCGTGACCAGATCAGAAAAAACACCGGAAGTAAGTCTAAAGAAGATAAATAAGAAGGTGCGAAGATGAAGAAAAATGGCAGAAAGAAAAAAGTAAGCCAGAAAAATAGAAGACCTGAGACGGAGAATCTCAGGGGTACTGAGAATCTGAGAAGCGTCGACAGCTATGGAATGGAGACCAGTCGTGGTACAGAGAATCTCAGGGGCAGAGGCGAAGAAAAGGCTCGTGAACCACGTGAGATCAATGTGCGTGAGAAGCGTAAGGGCAGAAAGAAGGACAACGACAGGGGCAAGATCATCCATGTAAAGGGCAGTGAAGAGGCCGGCAGGGCAAATCTTGCAAGACGCAGAAGAAGCCTCATCAAGAAGATCGTTATTGCTTCTGTTATAGTTATCGCTGTCGCAGTGGCTGCATGGATCACGTATTATAACAGTATCCGTCAGTATTACGGTTATACCGTTGTTAAGAGCTCTGAGACCTCTTACGAAACGAATGCCTCTTATATAAAGTTTGGAACTAATCTCCTTAAATATACTCCTGAAGGCGTTTCTTATATTAACTCCAATGGAGATATTGTATGGACGGCAGGTACCGACATCAAGGCTCCTATTGCAGCATCAAACGGCAATTACGCTGTTGTAGCGGATAAGGGCGGAAGCAAGGTGGCTGTATTTAATACGGATGGCCAGGTCAGCGAGAATACCATGCCTTATGCGATCTGTGATATCGATATTTCCGAGCACGGGGCTTATGTTGTAGTTCTTGAAAGCGACAAGACCAACTATATAAATATGTACAGCAACAATGGCGCTATCATCTACGAGATCCAGACCTCTCTTGATAAGAGCGGCTATCCGGTTGATATTACCGTTTCGGACAACGGCGAGAAGCTTTTTACAAGCTATTTCCTTGTTGACGGGCTTACTACAAATATCAGTCTGACTGCCTATAACTTCGGCGAGGTAGGACAGAACCTGAACGCAGACCGTATGGTGGGCGGCTTCAGATTTAAGGATGAACTGATCCCGAAGGTTGAATTTGTGACAAATAATACCATTGCCGCATTTTCCGACATGCACATCTACATATATAAGATGAAGGAGAAACCTTCTCTTAAGGCTATGGTGAATCTTGACGGCGAGATCAAGAGTATTTTCTATAGCAGTAATTTCATTGGAACTGTTCAGAAGGCCGAAAGTGGCGAGGGCTACCAGATGAAGGTGTATGACCTTAGCGGTGACCTGGAGTTTACCCACGATATTGGCTTTGAATACGAAAATATCAATGCTTCCGATGACGAGATCATCGTTACAGGAGGCCAGGAGTGTCTCATATTGACCAAGAGCGGAAGGATCAGATTCCATTATGTTTTTGATCAGCCGATAAAAAATATGATCGCGACATCGGGAACCCGCCAGTATATTGTAACCTTTGAGGATCATACCGACACCATCAAGCTTACGGTGAAGGATGATAAGTAGTAGAGGAGGTATTTTATGAATATACTGACTATAATTGTAATATTTGTAATCCTGTTATTTGGATTCCTGGGAGCGTACAGAGGACTTATTCGTACTGCGCTCAGCCTTGTTTCTATAATCATATCAATTCTGCTCGTTTATATTCTGGCACCTGTGATCAGTGATTATGTTATCGAGC
Organism: Eubacterium sp.; assembly: GCA_017430325.1. Classification (GTDB taxonomy): domain Bacteria; phylum Bacillota; class Clostridia; order Lachnospirales; family Lachnospiraceae; genus Eubacterium_Q. The sequence continues at coordinate 849 of JAFRNE010000020.1, read as the reverse complement.
ACACAAATATGGATGATAAGCTCTATGATAAGATGTATGGTGTCATCCAGACCAGGATCGAGGAGAACGCGGATAAACTCGTTGATTCGCTGGGAATCGATCTTTCGCACGTTCCTTATCTTGATTCGGCAGAAACAACGGTTCAGAGAAGCAAACTTATTGCAGAGTATATCATGAGCGAAACCTATAATAAGGCAAGCCAGCTGGATATTCTGGACAAGATCGACCTTCCTGAATTCATAAATAAGGCTATAGTTGCAAATAATAATAAAGAAACCTACAGTGAAGTTGGTGCGGACAATTTCTTCCAGTATATAGCAAGATATCTGTCCAGAACGGCTGTTAAGGTCATTGTTATCATAGCTCTTTATATTTTGTGCAGGATACTTCTCTTTGTTATCATCTGGTTTGCGACTGCAGCTATCAGAAGTATCACAATAATAAATATGGCCGACAAGATCGGTGGAGGCGCAGCAGGTCTCGTCATGGGTGTTGCGGCAGCATGGCTCATCCTGATCGTGGCATCTATAGTTATGAGCGGAAGCTATAATGATATGGTAAATGCAAATCCTATCCTTCAGCTTCTCGACACCACAAATATTTTGGCAAAGAGAATAAAATAATTTTAAAAAATTTTTTAAAAAATATCTTTGAAGATCGGAAGATTTTTATCAAAATACGAAAAAATGTTGAACCGGAAAAATCACATAAAATCAAGGGAAATCGCGGGTTTTTCCGGCTCAAAAAAATTCTCGAAAAAAATTTCAAAAAAAGTGTTGACAAATATAGGATCCGGTGATAATCTATAAAAGCTGTCGCTGATGCAGACACGAAAACATGAGACTTAAG
>JAFRNE010000005.1 GCA_017430325.1 Eubacterium sp. | reverse complement strand
TGAGCATTTAACTCCTTTCGGGATGTGATTTTAGCCAATGACATTATACCGAAAAAGGGAGGTAAATGCTCTTTTTATTTAAACCTCCCGAAAAATAAAGGATTTAGTACTAAAAACGGGGTGTCAACTTGACACTACCTATTAATGTCGGGAGGTACAGAGTATGAAAAATGGTCCAATGTTTTGTAAATACTGCGGGCGGCAGTTGAATCCAAATTCTAAGTTCTGCCCATCCTGCGGTAAGAAATCAAACAGCAAGACCGGTCTAGCTGTGGGGCTGACGCTGGGGTCTGTGCTGCTTATTTCGGCAGTGATAATCATATTTGCGCTTGCATCGAAGAAGGGTGATAAGAAGTCAGGTAATGTTGATGGAAAGGATCTTGTGGCTTTCGGTTTTACCAAGGAAGACCAGGAGCTGGACAAGGAATATGATGCATATAATGACGAGGTTGAGTCAGAGTATGAACTGCTTCGGGAGGGAGGAACTCTTCTTGAGACCACCGAAGAGGGTGAGGTGACAGATGAGGCAGCGGAAGAGCTGACCGAGGCTCCGCAGTGGATATTCATGAGTGACTATGAATCTGATTATGAGCCGACGGATGACGATGAGACAGAGTCGGTTGAGGACGCTTATAACAGGGACGAGAACGGAAATATATTTAATACTCTTATCGGAAACAGCAAGGAGCAGCATCTTCAGCCGACTGAGTATATGAATATCGATATTCCTGAAAATGCATTTTACGGTGACAGGGAAGTCACGGTAAGCCAGCTTCCGTTTGACGATCTTCCTCAATATGAGCAGAGGATGTTTGAGGAGATCGACTTCAGCGGTACCATCCTTGATGCATTTGATATTAACGCGGGTATGGGCGCCGATGAAAATATGCCGGGCGAATATACCGTCAAATACGACCTTGCGGCAGCAGGTATACCTGAGGATATGTGGGAAGCTGTTACGGCTTTCAGACTTGATGTTGACGGTTACTGGCAGGAATATGTAACTTGGCTCGACGGTTCGAACCTGTGCCTGGAGAGCAGTCAGAACTCGGTGCTTTTCTATGTGGTTTCAGCTTATGTGGGTTATGTTATAGTTGATGAGATCGTTCCGGCGATCGCATCTGCAGGCTGGAAGAGATTCTTCGGCATAGAGGATTACATCTACGTCTGTGAAGGCGGAAAGCGTTACACGAAGAAGCTTTTCCGTATCAAATATACATATTCGGCAACTGTAGGCGAGATGCTTGAAAGAAAGAAGATCATTGAGACTGACACACGAAACAGCGTGAAGGCTAAGCAGGCGCGTGAGGCGGTGGCGGCCGATGAGGGCATAACAGATCCGAAGGATATGGAGAATCTTGATGGAGCCAAGGTTGCGGCTAAGAGAGAATACCTGATCAATAAGAAACTGGAAGCAAATGAAGACTATGTAAAGCTTTGCGAGCAGATCAAGCAGGCGAATGACAATCCGAATGCAACAGTCGAGATGGTCAAGAAGATAGCGAGCCTTCTCCTTATCGCACATGATTATGTGAAGGATGAGGTCAAGGTAAAGCTTCCTAAGTATGTTATGGATGTAAAGCTTTCTGCCTACGTGGCAGAGGATGCAAAGGGTGTTACGGTTGCAGGTATCCTTAAACAGGCATATATGTATGTAAATACAAGCTATCTTGCTTCCAATCCGACAGGCGCCTATGATGACCTGCTCCTGACTATAACTCATGAGTATTTCCATGCGTGTCAGAGGAGATATAAGTGCTCACGTCTCAGCAATCTGAAGTTTGATGAGGCAACTGCAAATATGGTCGAAGAGGACTGCAGGGAATACTATGACAGCAAGGGATACTTAAGTCACAGGCCGGGTATCGAGAATGGAAATCATTGGGAGATGTACGCGCTTCCTCTCGACAGCTATTCAGTAACATATCCGGATCACTCAAAGAGCTTCAGGAAATCAGACTGGTCGGATACAGGCTATCCACTGTGCCATTTTGTGAGATATCTCATGACAAGATATAACAAGAGTTATTCGGATGTTCTCGAGGCTTATGGATCCTTCTACCTTAAGCCTGAATTCAGCGAGATCATGAAGACAGCCTTCAATCTTACCGATGAAGCGATGGATACGCAGTACGTTCTGTTTGCGAGAAAGAACCAGGCAAAATGGTATGAGACCTCGAGACAGATGAACGAGACCTACACCACATCAAATGTCTGGGCTTATCCGTATAATGGTATTTCACAGCAGAATGGTTACAAGGTTGAGATGAATGATCATGACTACACCACCAGAGTAAGGAATCTCTATGGTACCGTTGCAGATGATTATTTCGGCGATGTCTCGATGCTGATTGTATTTGATAAGGATTTCAAGGAGAGTCTTCCGGATACCAAGGTTTACCCTGTGGGTGATGCGAAGACAACTAATTGCAAATACGGTATCTTTTTCCATCCGCGCGATACGCTGCATCAGAATGATTTCTACCTGCTTGAGGTAGACGGTGGAACTTCGGATAAGAAGGGAAAGTCGGGCTATACGGTATGGTCTATGGAAGCGCCGGAGGAGATGGACAGTCAGGTTGATGACGGAATACTTCAGTTCATACTTCCTAAGAAATCAGATACTGCCAAGGCAGGATATATTGATGGCTACAGGGTTACGATAACGGCTTCTGACGGAACCAGGACGGTTAAATATTATAAGATCGAGGGCTCTGAGAAAGAGATAGGCATCAGGGTTTCAAAGCTCATCAACGAGAAGACAAAACCTGAGGAAGCATCCTTTGAACTGACGGTATGTGAATTCATAAGAAATGGTCCGAGCCAGAAGCTTTTCGGACCTGAATCTGAATCGAGAAAGAGCAGTATGGAAGCTGCCATGAATGAGACACTTGCTCAAATGGGAGCAGAAGATGGTGTCATCACAATTTCTCTTGGATGGCAGTCGGATGATGATCTTGACCTCCATGTTGTAACACCTGACGGAAGCGAGATATATTATATGAACAAGATAGCCGGCGGTGGTGAGCTTGATGTAGATATGCAGGTGGAAGATGACCACCTTGTGGCAAATCCTGCGGAGCATGTGGTATTCAAGAATCCTGATAAGGGTGTCTACAAGATATCGGTTGTTAATTATAAGGACAGAACGGAGGGAAGCGATACGCCGTTCATTGTGGTCGTAAAGGCTGGAAATGTATCCAAGACCTTCCGACTCAGTACAACTTCACATTCGGTTAGCGTAGTATCACTGAAATACGGTGTCGGAGATGAGTCCGGAGCTGAATTTGAAACAGACTGATAAAATGTAAAGGAGTGAGCCTCCTAAAGAGGTTCACTCCTTATTTTTCGTTAATAGTTTATTGGCAAAACTATATTATTTAGATCACTGTAAAGCCGGTAGATGAAACGATACCGTTCAGACGGATATTTCCGTTGCATAGTGGGCAGTCATGTGAAGGATATGACTTATAATTCTCGATATCCTTTGCATGGAAGATGCCGTTGACAGTATGTCCGTCAACCTCGTCGGTAGCTGTGAATATAGCTGATATGCCTTCGATCATACCGCCGTAATATTCTATACACTCAAGGGCCTTCTCGATGGTGTGACCTGTTGTTGCGGTCGCAAGGAGAAGAAGTATGTGCTTCTTGTGTACCATAGGGATAACGTTATCCTTGAAAGTGAGCTGACCCATGGAATTCTGATCTGGCTCGATAACATAAATACTGCCGTGAGCATTCATTGACATGATACCGGAATTGGTAAGCTCATCAGCAAGATAAGCGCCGATAACATCGGTTCCGTCCATACAGATGATGGTATCAACTATGGTACTTGCAATATAATCTGTACTCATTGATTTTGCCACAGCCTTGGCTTCACTTGTTCTGGCCTTAAGTGTGGTAAGATCTATAAAATAATTGATATGCGATGATGAGGTTGCAAAGTGACCCGGTGTCACCTTGAGATTGATGAGATTGTTGTACTGTGATCTGATCTTGTATGTCTGCATTTTACACTACCTCCCAATAAATAACTTTTTTAGCCTTCTGACAGGTTGTCCGGCCGGATATCGCATGATAAAATACCCCTTCGGAACAACTCCGTACAATATAAGTATAACTTTATTTTTATTATATGACAAGAAGTAAAATTGTGTTATACTGATAAATTGACAAGCGAAAAATGTTGTTTTTTTGATACGCCTGACTGTGGGTAGAAATGCCGTATAGTCAAGCCTTTGATGATAGTAATTAATAGTCTGGAGGAATGACAGATATGCCTAGAAATGATAAAGAAACAGAAGGACTTTCCCTGCTCGGGAATCAGGGTGTGGTTTATCCGATGAACTATGATCCTAAGCTTCTTGAGGTCTTTGAAAATAAGCATCAGGGAAATGACTATTTTGTAAAGTTCAATTGTCCGGAGTTCACAAGCCTCTGTCCGATCACAGGACAGCCTGACTTTGCGACTATTTATATTTCCTATGTGCCGGATGTGAAGATGGTTGAGAGTAAGTCCCTTAAGCTTTACCTCTTCAGCTTCAGGAATCATGGAGATTTCCATGAGGACTGCGTAAATACGATCATGAAGGATCTTATAAAGCTGATGGATCCTAAGTATATAGAGGTTTGGGGAAAGTTCACTCCGAGAGGTGGTATTTCCATCGATCCATATGCCAACTACGGCAGACCTGGAACAAAGTGGGAGCAGGTTGCCTGGGACAGACTGGTCAATCATGATATGTATCCGGAGAAGATCGATAATAGATAGACTAAGGTATACTATAAGACGAGACAAGAGATGACAAGATGCTTTCGATAGAAGAGATAACAGATGATAGCCGTGAACTGAATATTGGAGAGGTTTCGGAATACATACTTGCAATTCCGAAGTTTGCAGATAAGATCGGTACAGAGGACCTGAGGGCTCTGATGAATAAGCTGGGTGATCCCCAGGACAAGGTGAGATCGGTGCATGTAGCCGGTACCAACGGCAAGGGCTCGACCACAGAAATGCTGAGGCTCATGCTTACAGAGTCGGGCTTTAAGACAGGCTCCTTTACCTCACCTCATCTTGTTAGGATGAATGAAAGGATAGCTGTTGATGGTGTCATGATATCCGATGAGGATTTTGTTTCGTGCTTCCGTAAGGTTATGAAGGCTGTAGATGCTTATTCACTGAGGCATCCGTCATTTTTTGAATTCATATTTGCCATGGCTGCTGTTTATTATGCGGAACAGGATGTGGATTTTGTAGCCTACGAGACCGGAATGGGCGGAAGACTTGATGCTACAAATATCATTACGCCTGTTGTTTCGGTGATAACCTCCATCGGAATGGATCATATGCAGTATCTGGGAGACACTGTCGAGAAGATCGCATATGAGAAGGCAGGTATCATCAAGCCTGGAGTACCGGTGGTGCATAATGCAATAAATAACAGCGATAGAGATCTGAAGGAAAGAGCGGCTGAGGTTATAAAGAACAGAGCTGCAGAGCTGGAGGCGGAGCTGACTGTCGTTGACAGTATCGATGAAAGACTGATCAGGTGGATAGACCTTTCGGAACTTGAAAATACTGCATTCCTTACAGGATATCAGAGGGATAATGCAAGCACTGCCATAAGAGCCTTTGAGATAATAAGAGAACATATCGCTGACAGTGTATCTGAAGATATAAATAAAGTGATCCTGCGTGCTCTTAATAAATTCATAATGCCTGCACGTATGGAAAAGCTTAGAAAAAATGTTATAATAGATGGTGCGCATAATACCGATGCCATGCCGCAGTTTCTTGATGCGGCTGCAGAGATGATAAAGAGAGAGAAGCCTGAAAGGGTGTATTTTATCTTTGCGGTTTCAAATGATAAGGACTACCGCGGAATGGTAAGGATGATAAATGATGCGGCACTTTTTGATGAGATATTTATCACGACCTTCAATTCCTACAGAAAGACGGACGTGAATATCATTAAGAATTTATTTGATGAATATAGTGGAAAAGCAGGGACGAAGAAAGCTGACGACACAGCAGGGGAGTTTAGACCGGTTGTGAGAACTATACCTGAAGTTAAAAAATGTCTTGCCAAGGTGCTTTCGAAGCTTGGAGACAGGGAACTGCTTTTTACCGCGGGATCGCTTTATCTTGCGGGTGAGATAGAAGAGATACTTGGTTTTGAGGAGTAAGAAATATGCTCGATTTTGATGAAGAAATAAAGAATTTCAGTAAGAATCTTGAGGTTGATCAGACCGAAGAGGCTATATACAGCAACGACCTTAAGGATATAACAGATATCGTTATGCAGATGACTGAGGATCTGAGAGGAAAGAAGTAAATGGCAATTAGAAAGAGATGTATCAACTGCGGTGCGCCTGTCAGTACGAACGGCTACTGCACTGAGTGCCGTCTGCCGGATTCCTTCCTCAGGAAGGCTCAGAATACGTCGGTTTATCACTACAATATCGCTCTCGATAAGGCGAAGATCAGGGATATTTCCGGCGCCATAGATTCACTCAGGACATCGCTTAGATACGATAAGAAAAATATAGAAGCAAGGAACCTGCTCGGTCTCATGTATTATGAGATCGGGGAGATGGTTGATGCCCTGAACCAGTGGGTCATGAGTATTAATTATCAGGCCAGGGATAATGTTGCGGTTAAATTCCTGAAGAACGTCCGCGACGATAATAAGCAGCTTGGAGAAGCTGATAATATCGCAAAGATGTTCAATACAGCCCTGGATTATGCCGAGAGTCATTCCTTTGACCTTGCGGTAATACAGCTGAGAAGATGTGTATCGGTAAATAAGCATTTTGTGAAGGCTTACCTTCTGCTCGGACTTATTGAATATGAGCAGGGCAGAGTCGGCAAGGCGAAGAAGACTATCTCGAGAGTGCTTACCATCGACAGATACAACCCGACTGCGATCCGTTACCTTAGAGAGATGGGCGAGTCTGAAGGTGACATCGTTAGAAATAAGGATGAGGCTGACGAAGATGATCTTTTTGATGAGGATTACTATGGAGTTTCAGCGGCCACTGAAGACGGAAAGCGTCCGGCAAAAAAGATAGAACCGCCTGAAAGACCTAAGTCAGGGGAAAGCCTGCTGAACAGAAGATATAAGAGGCTGAACCGTGCAAAGATGTCAAATATCTATGTGCTGGTAGGCGTTATTATCGGTATAGCTGTATTTTATCTGCTGATAGTTCCGGTCAAGGATAAGAACAGGAAGAGAGATATATCGAAGATCGAATCCTCTTACAGTGAGAAGCTTGCATCGAAGAATGCTGAGACCGATAACCTGAACAGGGAGCTGGATGCCCTGCAGGCTGAGATCGACGGATATAAGAACAGCGAGGCAAAGCTTAATGAAGATAAAGCCGGCCTTGAGAAGAAGATAAATGATCTTCAGCAGCTTATCGCAGAATATAAGGAGAAGCTTCCTGAGGAGAACACGGAGGAGACGACCACCGAAGAGGGTGAAAGCACTGAGGAAGGCGACACGGAAAATACTGAGGAAGCTCAGAATGAGAAATACGATGTTGATGGTATTTCCGATACCGATGTCGACCAGATGATAGATAACGAGTAATAGACTCGATACGAGACTGATCAAACAGTTAAAGAGAAGACGGAAATAAGATGACGGCCAGACACGTTGCAAAACAATATGCCAAGATGGCAGTGCAGAGAATATACCTTCCCGGAATTTACAGGAAATATGAAAAGCTTCCTGTGGAAAAAGGGAAGGTTATATTTGCGTGCAGCCATTCTGAGGGAATGGATATAAATATGCTTCCGGTGGCTGAAAAGCTTGAAAGATATGGCTATAATATAGTCGATATGTGCGTGTCCTTCGAGAAGATGAAGGCTTCTGAGAAAAAGAAATATATCGCTGATTTCATGAAGGAATATGCGACGGCGGAATATGTATTTTTGTCTAATTACTTCCTTCCGGCAGCTTCCTGCAGGAAGAGGAAGGAGACCAAGGTGATACAGCTCTGGCATTCAGGCGGCCTGCTTAAAAAGATGGGCTATGATTCGCCGGATGATATTTCACCTTATTATAAAGGGAATCCAATGGCAAATGTGGATATTCTCTGTGTCAGTGCCGAAAAGGTGGCGCCGTATTTTGAACATGCCCTCAGACTGAATAAGGGGGTAGTAAGGCCTCTCGGTATGGCGAGGACCGATAAATATTATGACGAGGATTATAATAAAAAGCTGAAGGAGCGTTTTTATGAGCTGTATCCGGAGGCTGAGGGAAAGCTGGTCTGCGTATATGCACCGAGCTTTTCGGGGAATGCTTCAGACCCAGTCTGCAAGGGAATAGAGTCCGGAGTTACGAAGGTATTTGACAGGCTGAAGGACAGATACTTTTTCGTTACAAGCCTGCATCCCTGCCTTCATAAAAAATACCCGGAATACGACTGCCCACTTATAACCGAGGAGCTGCTTCCTGTGGCGGATATAATGATAACGGATTATTCGTCGGTGGTTTATGACATGATGCTTTACGAAAAGCCGTTTATCTTTTTTGTACCGGATATGGAGCATTATAAAAAGAGAAGAGGGCTCTGTATAGAGCCGGCTGAGCTTGGAGCTCCGGTTACCAAGAGCCTGAAGGAGCTTTATACTATCCTGAAGGAATTCAGGACTATACCGGAAGACAGGATCCGTGAGAATGTTCATAAATATATGAATAAGTGTGACGGTCACTCAGTTGAGAGGATACTTACAGCGGCAGGTATAAAACCGGATATAAAGCTCGCAGCGATCGATCTTGACGATACCTTCCTTGGCAGCGGCGGAAATATGACTGAGTATGCGAAGGAAGCACTTATGGCGGCAGATAAAGCCGGTATTGAGGTAGTCGTTGCAAGCGGAAGATCCTATTCGTCACTTCCGAAAGAGCTGGTGAAGCTCCCTTGTATAAGATATGCGATATGCAGCAACGGTGCGAATGTTGTGGATAACCGTACCGGAGAAAGAATACATTCATATTTTATGACTGAGGGATCAGTCAGGGATGTGCTAAAGCTTGCCGATAAATATGATATGTTCGTGGAAACCTTTGTGGACGGTGTTCCGCATTCCTCTAAGATATACCTTGATTCACTGGATGGTAATGATAAGCTTTCGGCTCATCGTAAGGAATACCTCCGAAATACAAGGATCCGGGAGGAAGATATAAAGGCCTATATTAATGAAAATATAAGTCATCTGGATTGTGTGGATTTCATGGTCCATGATCAGGGACTTAAGGAGGCTGTATTAGAGGAACTGAAAAGCGTTGATGATATTTACGTCACCTCTTCCGTTGATTATCTTATCGAGATATCCTTCAGAGACTGCGGTAAGGAGAGAGGGATGGAAGTGATCGGCGAAAAGCTTGGGATAGCTCCGGAACAGATGGCTGCCTTCGGAAATGCCGACAATGATATCGGAATGCTTAAACTTGCCGGAACCGGTTATGCGGTTGCAAATGCATCCGAGAGCTGTATAGAGGCAGCGGATATAGTAATCGGACCAAATACAAAGGACAGCGTTGCAAACGAGATATTTGAGATAATAAAGCAAAAAAACTACTTGTAAAATATAAGTGGTTAGTTATATTATATTCAGTGGATGACCATGTGTTTTTAAGTGGTCTGATATTAACAGTCAGATGTAATACTTGGAGGTTAAAAAGTATGAAGAATTTCGTCAGGTTCATCACAGAGGATTCAAAGAGTCTTGTGGTACCTATTCTTATGATAATACTTGGAATAGTATTTATTATCAATCCGGGAGCGATACTTTCAACTGTTGTAAAGATTGTTGGAGTTGTGCTTATAATCGGCGGTATTATAACGATCATTTCAAAATATGATAAGATAACTCCGAACGTTGTAGTTGTAGCAGCATTGTTTGCAATACTCGGAATCGTATTCCTTGTATTTGCAGGATCGATAATGAGTATATTTATCAGACTCTTCGGGCTTATCATTCTTATCAACTCAGGAATCAAGCTCTGGGAGGCTGCCAAGCTTCAGAAGAAGACCGGTGGCGACGGATGGAAGGTATTTATGTGTATCGATGGTGTGACAGCGCTTTTCGGTATCGTGCTTCTCTTCAATCCTATGGGAATAGCAAGACTTATTGGAATATTCCTTGTTATCATCGGAGTTGTAAATGTAATAAATGCTTTCCTTGTTTTCAGCAATGGATATGTTGTTTATGGAAATGATATCGTGATGAAGAAATAAATAAAAAATACAAAAAAACCGCTTATGCGGTTTTTTTTGTCTACAGTCTGAATCGGGTAGCTTTAAAAGCTACCCGATTCATTTGTGTGTTTATTTAATTACTGGCCTGCCGGAGGAGTTGGCGGATACTGTCCGTTTGTATTGCCTCCGTTATTTGTGCCGTCGTATTTACCCTTAAGATCGTCCATTCCGGCGCTTCCGAAGGTCTCAAGCGGCTGTGAAAGGATCTGCTCAAGATGTTCAGCTTCTTCCTTCTCTGCCTGTTTCTTCTTCTGCCACCATCTGAATACAATGTAGAGGATTATTACTACTGCAAGTGCGATGATGAGTACGATCATTACTGTGAACCATGGACTCTTGCCCATGATGTTTTTAGCTGCTTCTTCAAGCGCATCACCGAATCGGCTTGCAAGGTTTCCGTCATCCCATCTTGCGTTGATCTTGTTATATACAATATCCATAGCCTGTTCGTCAATGGTATCGCCGATATTGTAACCGCCTGCTGCCCAGTAGTCATCAACTGATGCCACATAGACGAGGAGGAGATTACCTTCAGCATTGAAATAGCTTTCATAAAGTTCGTCGGTGTAGCCCTGCATAGCTTCGTTAATCCTGTCACTGTTGTTACCGTCGTATCCCGGTACAGTTTCTATAATGTAAAGATGAGGGAAAACACCTGTCTTCTTGTAGAATTTTCTGAAACCGTCATTCAGATCATTCTGATTGCTTTTATCAATAAACTTCTCAGAGCCTTCACTCATATCAGTATAGAAGCCGTGACTGTCATCAACCGATCCTGTATATTTTTTATGATTAAGATATGTTGATGCTGTTACCTTGGTGTTGCTTGAGCTGCTGCTTGATGTACTGTTGTTATTCTTCATGAAAGAAGATACGATCATGAAGAGGATCAGTATAACGATGATTGAGAAACATCCGCATCCGCCGCTTCCACTTCTTATCGGAGCGCCGCCGCCTCTGTAATAGCCGCCGCTGTTGTAACCATATCCATAGCCGCCATAGCCCGGTCCGTAAGAACCGCCTCTTCTGTAGCCTGTATTTGGTCTGTTATGATAGCTTCCGCTGCTGCTGTAGCCGCTTCCTGCACGACGATAGCTGCCTGATGAACCGAAACTGCTTGAATGTGAACGACCGCTGCTTCCCATAGAACGGCTTGATGAACGCATTCCACCACCCATTGAGCGTCCGCCGCCTGATGAATGGCTGCCTCCACCGCCACCTGCTGAACGTGCCATATCTTTTAACCTCCTTTATTGTAATCCCTAATTTACAATGGAATAATTTCATATCCTTGTTAATATTACAATGAAAATCATAAATAGTAAAGAAAATATAGTGCGCTTTTTTGAAAAAATTGTAAGGTTTAGTTTGCAGGATTCGGGATTTAATTATATAATCATATGTGGCGCGTATCGGCGTAATGTATTTGTTGACAGAAAGGATATTTATATAGATGAGAGTAGGAATGGGCTATGATGTTCATAAGCTTGTAGAGGGCAGAGCTCTTATACTGGGCGGCGTGGAGATCCCTTACGAAAAAGGACTTCTTGGACACTCGGATGCGGACTGTCTCACACATGCCATTATGGATGCATTGCTTGGCGCGGCAGCAAAGGGTGATATCGGAAAGCATTTTCCGGATACCGATGAGAAATATAAAGGCGCGGACAGCATAGAGCTTCTGAAGGAGGTCAAAAAGCTTCTGGATGAGGATAATTACATAATCGGAAATATTGATGCAACGATCATCGCACAGAAGCCTAAGATGGCTCCTCATATTCCGGAGATGAAGAAGAGGATAGCTGAGGCTCTTGTGCTTGATGAGGACAGAGTAAATATTAAAGCTACTACCGAAGAGGGACTTGGCTTTACCGGAGAAGGACTTGGCATATCCTGCCAGGCAATATGCCTTCTTGAAACGGTGGATAATTATATTTACAGGGATATGGCTGCTGAGGGTGCTGAGGGCAGCAGTGCAGGTTTTGGCTGTGGCTGTGCATCATGTCCTGTGAAGAATAAGGCATAACAACTGGTCCGGAGAGGATCGGAATTAGATAAGAAATACAGATCCGGAGAGGATCAAAGCAAGATAGAACGTGTAAATCGGAGGTTAAAAATGGATAGATATAACGAAAGACTTGTTTACGGAAAACCGGAGGGAAAGACATATATAAGGCTGTTTTTAGTGTCATTTCTGATGCTCAGCTCGTTTTTCCTGATGCTTACTGTTTCATCACTTTTCCTGTTCATAGTGGTGTTGTCTATATACCTGCTTTTTAGGACCCTTGACTGGATGAATCTGGAGTATGAATATACTCTTACAAACGGTGATATTCAGATCGCTAAGATAGCGGCAGCCAAGAAGAGAAAAGAGGTTATGACTATCAACCTTTCTGATATGAAGAGTCTTGAAAATAAGAGCAGCGGAAAGGTTATGAACGATCTTACAAGAACTGCAAACTTTGAAATTTTCGATTTTACTGAGCAGGTTAAGACAGAGGAGTATTACGCACTCTATGTGAAGACAACAAAGAATGACCGTATCATAATCCTTGATCTTGACGAGAACTGCCTTGAGCATCTGAAGCTGTATATGAAGTCAAAGTACAATGCTACATATGTGAAGAAAGAAGAAAAGAAGGAAGAAGAGGCCTGATGGACGCAGAATGCTGCGGTAGGTAAACAAAAAAAACCGGACAATCATTGTCCGGTTTTAAAATATCTTTATTAATTATCAAGTGGAATCATCTGAAGCCCCTTGAAGAGCTTGGTGTAGATACTCTTCTCATCCTTGTAAAGGAAAGTACCGCGAGCGCCGTCTCTTACGATGTAAGCATACTTATTCTTCTGTACGTTTGCATATAAAACTTCCTCAACGTTAAGCTCCTTGGCTTTGACCTTAGCGGTATATACGTTCAGCGGTTCCATTTTATATTTTTTGATTGCCTGTTCAACCGTCATCTTCAAAACCTCCCTCTTAAAGCTATACGCTTTCGCTTCACTTAAATTAAGTATATTGTAAAATATAAACAAAGTCAACTGTTAATAATATACAATTTTAATATTAGCAGGGCTTATAGCCCCGATGGGGTGTTGTGCAAAATGTCAAATCTTTAGGGTAAACGGCATCTAATTTATAAGGTATAGCCAAATTTTTTGGGTATTTCATAAAAAAACAGAGAATTTTGTGGTCTGTGTGGCAAATGATAAGGAATGAGATATGGAACAGAGAAAAAGCAGGAATTATTATCAGAGATTTAAAGAGCAGGTTGACGCGGCTGTAAAGGAAGGAAAGAAGCCGAGTCTGCTTCTGCATGCCTGCTGTGCTCCCTGCAGCTCACATGTTCTGTCAGTGGTAGCGGAGTATTTTGATGTTACTGTATTTTTCTATAATCCGAATATTGATGATAAAGAGGAGTATGATAAAAGACTGGCGGAGCTTGAACGTTTCGTGGCTGAAGCCGGGTTTGCTGCGGGAACCAGGGTGGTTGACGGCGGCTACGGACCGGAGGAGTTTTTCAGGATGGCTCAGGGAAGGGGAGATCTTCCTGAGGGCGGTGAAAGATGCTACGACTGTTATAAGCTGAGACTTGAGAAGACAGCCGGATATGCAAAGGATCATGGCTTTGATTATTTCTCTACGACACTTTCGATAAGCCCTTATAAGCGCTCCGACTGGATAAATGAGCTGGGGGTTGAGCTTGCGAAGGCGATGGAAGGAGTTGAAGGTGCGCCGGCTTTTTTGTTCAGCGATTTCAAGAAAGAAAACGGCTATAAGCATTCAATAGAACTTTCGAAGGAATACTGCCTCTACCGCCAGGATTACTGCGGATGTATTTTCTCTAAGCAGGAGAGGGAGAGAAAGCTTAAAGAAAAAGAAAATAAGGATTCTACAGAGATATCGAAGGAGTTTGGCTGACATGTATCGGATAGAATATATGTCAGCTTTTTTGTTGATAAGAAGGCCCACTCTGTTGTATAATCAGAATGCAAAATGATATTTTGCAGGTATAAGGAGGAGTAAAGATATGTTTTGTACTAAATGCGGTTACAGACTTACAGGAGGAATGGTTGTCTGCCCAAAATGCGGCAATGCAGTGCCTCAGCAGGGAAGGGCGCAGGAGAGTTTTAAAAGCGTCGATGAGAAGTTCGACAGGAATGAATATATAAGAAAATACGGGGATGTGCCTGACATGAGCGGTTTCGGAGTTGATATGTTCGATGACCGTATGGGCGAGACTATAGAGCTGAAGAATGAGGTGAAGGCCAATAAGCCTGAACCGGAAGATCTGGATGTGACCTCTGTTATCAGAGCGGAGGATGCTCCTGAGGCAGTAAGACGTGCAGTGCCGGGGGAAAGCGCTATGCAGGATATGCCTATGGACGATGATTCCGAAAGTACAGGTGCTCTGCCGGGAAACACTAAGCCGGCTGCACAGCAGGCTCAGAATGCGGCACAGAGTAATATTTCACAGGGAGTGTCGCAGGCTCAGGGAGCTGCAGCACAGGCAGGTTCGCAGGCTCAGGGTGCTTCCGGTTATTTTGGCACGGGTGCACAGAATCAGAATACAGCCGGTTCGGGTATGAATCCGGATGGAAGCGCACGCGATTACTTTGCAGCAAAGAAGGATTCGGGAAGCAAGAAGCCTTGGATCATATCCGGAGCACTTGCAGTACTTGCGCTTGTTACGGCAATCGGTGTTTCAGCCGCAATAAAAAATGATGGTGCGTCAAAGAATAAAAAGGTGGCTGAAAATGCTGCGGCCTGGGGTGAGGGCTTCAGAGAGAAGCATATTCTTAAACATGTCGATGCGGTTATTCCGACAGTGAATGCTGCAGGTCAGGAGGAGTATTGGCACTGTGACTTCTGCGGAAAGGATTTCTCTGATGCTGCAGGAGAGAATGAGGTTGATACAACAACTCTTGTAACTTATGTATTTGATAAGAATCTGAGTGGTATTACGGAATACAGCGACGGAAAGCTTTACATGGTTAAGAACGGTGTATGTGATTCAAGTTTTTCGGGCTTTGAGAAATACAATGATGAGATGTATTATTTCAAGAATGGTGTTCAGGATGCTTCATTCACAGGACTTTCGAAGGACGGCGAGGAGCTGATCTACATCAAGGATGGTAAGAGTGATAATACATTTACCGGCTTTGCAGATTCTGAAAATGAGTGGTACTACGTAACAAATGGCAAGGTCGATAAGACAGTTGTTGATGTTATCAAGGGTATCGTAAATAATGAAGAGGCCTGGTGGTATGTAAAGGACGGTAAGGTTACTATTACCGATATCGTTGCAAAGAACAGCAGCGGCTGGTGGAATATCAAGCAAGGCAAGGTTGATTTCAAGGATGGAATAGGCGAGAACGAGCAGGGTAAGTGGTACTGCCCTGGCGGTAAGGTTAATTTTGATCTCAATGCTGTAGTTGAGTTTGAAGGCAAGTTCTATCAGGTTAAGGGCGGAAAGATCGAGAAAGAGCTGACCGCTGAAGAAGCCGCAGCAGCGAAAGAAGCTTCAGGAGAAAAGAAACCTGAATAAAACTGATAAGGAGTATATGATGAGCAGGGAAGAAGTCAAAGAAAAGGTTGAAAAGGGAGAAAAAAACTCAAATAAACTTATTATCGAGATTGTTTCGTGCGTAATTGCAATTATTGCGATTATTGTTGCGATGATATTTGTTCTGAAGAGTAAAGAGAAAAGTAATACCATGACTCACCTTGAAGAGAAAGCAGCTACTGTATTTGATTCCGGAAATATAGAATGCTGGTATGATGTTGCTAAGGATAAGTACTACTCCGATAAGAAGGGCAGAAATGAAATAGCGGTTGATTCGGTTTTTACTTATGTTTTCGATAAGAATACTGAGGGACTGGTAAAATATGATGGTGATGGTAAGTTTTACTATGTCAAGGAAGGTGTATGTGACAAAGGATTCAGTGAGTTTGTAAAGGAAGATAATGATTGGTTTTATATTAAAAATGGTCAATTAGATGAAAAGCTTGAAAGTGTTGTAAAGGGTACGGTTTATGGAGAAGAAGCATGGTGGTATGTAAAAGATGGTAAGGTTTCATTTATCGATACTGTTGCACAGAATGAAAGTGGCTGGTGGAATATTGTTAAGGGTAAGGTTGAGTTTAAAGACGCTATTGGTACAAATGACACCGGAAGCTGGTACTGTAAGGGTGGAAAAGTTGACTTTGAATTTAATGGTGAGATAGAATTTGGAAAAAAGATATATGAGATACAGGGTGGAAAGGTCGTAAATAGTAAGGATGATCCTAAATACGCAGGTAAGGTTGAGTACTACGCTGATAAAAGTGCAGACAATAATATCATAACAAGCAAAAATGAAACTGTACTTATTGATGGATTCAAGTATTTTGAGGGTAAAACAGGGGCTCGTCCATACCTTTATGTTATGGAGGTACTTCCAAGTGAGAATATTGATGCATTCCTTGAAGATCTGAGCAATGATATATTTGGAAATAATGACGGAATTATAATTGTTTATGTGAAATTTGAGGACATGTTCTGGATCTACACCAGAGAAGATGGAAGCAGTATAGGTCTTAAAGATAAGACTTTGATAAATGAGTCTATCCGTGCTAACTGGGCTGAGAGCGATATTGCGGCCCGCTTTGGAAAGGCACTTACGGAGGCGGCAAATAAGCTTGCTCCGATGGCTGATGAGAACGGAGAAAATACAAATGATGGCGGCGGATCAGAGGAAGGATCTGATAAATCGTCAGAGGAATAGGAAAAATACATAGTTTCCGGCGTTTATCTATCAGATCGGATTGATAGGAAGAAAGGAGTACCATATGATAAAGGCTGAGAATCTTTCAATGATATACGGAAAAGATTTTAAGGCGGTCGATAACCTTTCCTTTGAAATAAAGCCGGGCGAAATAGTTGGATTTGCCGGCCCTAATGGAGCCGGCAAAACCACTGTTATAAAGATGCTTACAGGCATACTTAAGCCTGCGGAGGGAAAGGCTTTGATCAACGGCTTCGATATAGTGAAGGAGCCCATCAAGGCGAAGGAGAGCTTTGCATATGTTGCGGATAATCCGGACATATTGCTCCAGCTTTCAGGCGTTGAATATATTAATTACATAGCGAATCTGTACAGAGTTCCGCTGGAGAACAGGAAGAAGCGTATAAACGAGCTGGCGGAACGCTTTGGTATGACAGATTCTCTCGGGCTCCCTATGAAGGAGTATTCCCATGGTATGAGGCAGAAGACCATGGTCATTGCTGCCCTTATTCATGAGCCTCCTGCATGGATACTTGACGAGCCTATGACCGGACTGGATCCGACAGCGGCTTATGAGCTTAAGAAGATGATGAAGGAACATGCTGCCAGAGGAAATGCGGTCCTTTTTTCTACTCATGTGCTTGAGGTTGCGGAGAAGCTCTGTGACCGTATTATGATAATCAATCATGGAAAGAATCTCTATCAGGGTACCGTTGAGGGACTCAGAGATTCACATCCTGACAAAGACCTTGAGGAAATATTTATTGAAATGACATCGGAGGGCTGATCATGAAGGAAATCGGTGTCGGATCTATAGTCAGGATCCTCAGTAAGAATTCGGAAATGCAGCTTCCGAAGAAGACAGGCTACAGAGTGCTTGCCGCCATCGCAGTATCACTTATCATGATACCCTGCGCACTTGTGGTGGGCTATATAAGCTATGTCATGACGGAAGCTTTGATAGAAGCTGATAATCCGGGAGGCGGAATGCTTTTTGAGATGCAGATACTTTCTGCATTTTCAATGATCTTCGGTATCCTGGTGATCTTCAGTGTTCTTTTTTTCTCATCAGACAGGGAACATTTTGTGACTCTGCCTATACCGAGCCATCATCTGATGTTCGGTAAATTCATCTATGCTTTTATCGCTGAAAGTATCATGGAGTTTCTGATCCTGATCGCTGTATTTATTGGATATATAGCAGCGGTTGCGAAGAATCTCAGCCTGGCTAAGGCTTTTCATCCGGTGACTCTTATTTCATCACTGTCAGGCATCATACTTATACCGCTGGTTCCGATGATATACTGTGCGATCTTCAGCGTGCTCCTGATGGCTGCACTTTCAAAGGTTAAGAGCGTAAAGGTCTTCTACAGAACTTCAACTTTGTTTTTGCTGATCTTTGCGGCACTTTTCATCTTTTCGCTCCGTGGTATGGGCGAGATAAATATGGAAAACTATGTTGACTCTCTGGGAAGCGGCGACAATCTGTTTCTGGAGACTCTGAATATAATATTCTTTACCGTGCCATGGCTTTCAAATGCGGTATGTCAGGGAAATATATTGTATTTCCTTCTATTCCTTGCAGGAAATGCAGCGCTGCTTGCGATACTGTTTTTCCTAGGCAAAGCCTTTTATCAGAAAGGACTTTATACCGCAGCATCTCTCGGAACATCCAAGAAGCAGAGAGTGAGAGAGAAGGATGTGGTCATGGCTTCGCATTTTAAGGCGAGCCTGCAGAAGGAACTGAGAGTGATACTCAGAACGAAGGCCTTTTCGGCAAATACAGCTTTTATCAATCTTATCTGGCCGGTGGGAGCATTCATGTTGTTTCATTTTACAAAGGATAAGGGTGCTCTTAAAGCATTTATCAGAATGTATGATATGGGCAAGGACAGAGCGGATATGATACTGCTCATGGTGATCGTTTCGATAGCATTTATCGCGACTGCCCTTAATTCGGTGGCATCGACCTCCTTCACGAGAGAGGGGCAGCATATCAGTCTGATCAAGTTTATACCGGTGCCGTACAGAACCCAGCTTCTTGCAAAAGCGGCTGTCAGCTTTATCTTTACCTATCCGGCGCTGCTTGCAACAAATATCATCATCTGCATCTATGTTCACGTACCATTTGGTACAGCGGTGCTCTTTGCAGTTTTGATGCTGCTTGCACATATAATATCCATAATCGTCGGAATGACGATGGACAGCTCGTCACCATATATTGAGTGGGATGATGAATACAGTGCTCTCCGAGGCAATCTGAATGTATTTTTCAATATGGCTGTCATGATGATGCTTTCGGTTGCAGTAATACTTTTAGGACTCTTTATTTATGAGCTGCTGAAGCTTCCAGCAACGATATTCTACATCGTACTCAGCGTGATACTGGCGGGAGCGGCGGTCAGAATGATAATAGTCTGGCCGAGGATCATAATAGAAAATATGAAGAAGCTGTGATAGAAGGGCTCAAATAAAAAACGCGTAATGGTTTGGACCGTTACGCGTTTTTTTATGAAGAACTGTCAATTATAAGTTTTATCTGGTATTACACAAATGTTCGCAGCTCGTCAAGCTCGAAGGTGTAGTCAGTGTTGCAGAACTCGCAGTGGAGTGTGACAGGCTTGCCGTCGTCAATCATTGACTGAAGCTCTGCCTTGCCGACACTGATAAGAGCTTTGGTGACACGTTCGCGACTGCAGTTGCATTTGTAGGCTGCAGGGATGACCTCGTCTACGATAACGTCATCGCCGACTATGGATCTGACCATGGCTGCAAGCTTATCATCCGTACTGTTATCTGTTACGGTTGGTTCAGCAGGCGATGCTTCGCCATAAACCTGGTTCAGGAATCTGATGTTACCGGATGCTCCGTGAGTCTCTGAAGCTGAACTGTCTGCTCCGCTAAGGTAATCAGTAACAGAAGAGAAGGCTGCAAGGCCTTTTTCTATTTTAGAAATAGTTTCATCAGAAGCAAATGGCATAAGCTGGATGATGAAACCACCGGCTTCGGCAACTGTATTATCGGCATTCATGAGGACACCAAGTCCAACTGAGGTTGGAATCTGCTCACTTGTTGCAAAATAATATGTAAGGTCTTCGGCAATCTCACCGGTTACAAGTGAAGTCTGGCCAACGTAAGGTTCCTTTAAGCCTGCATCTCTTATGACGCGAAGGAAACCATCACCAATCGCATCACCGACATTCAGGTGTCCCTCAAGGTTTGGAGGGAGATCCACAAGTGGATTGCTGATGATGCCCTTGACATTTGCCTTGCTGTCCGCAGTGACTGTAAGGCTCTTGGCAGGACCGGTTCCCTCTATTCTGAGTGTAAGTATATCCGACTCATTCTTTGCCATAGTACCCATCATGGCGCCTGCTGTAAGCAGTCTTCCGAGAGCAGCGGTACAGATAGGGCTTGTATTATGAATGGTTCTCGCCTTTTCAACAAGCTCTCTTGTATTTGCTGCGAAGAAGCGCACCTCGTTATTTGCTGTTCTTCCTTTGATTATATAATCTGACATATTTTTTCTCCGTTTTAATAAATTATAAAGTCTTTCCGTGCTCCTTGGCGATAACAAGCACTCGGTCGGTATCATCATCCGGCTTATCATCGGTATAAGCACTGAAACTATCGACAAATACCAGCCCGGCTTTCTCGATAAGCTCCTTAATCTTCTCGAGGGTATAGGCTCTCTGGATATGCAGCTCGTCGCGACGGCGGTAAAGCTCCGAGGCTTCCTCTTTCAAAAAGAGTGAGAGTGAAAGCTCGTTAAGTTCGGTCTCTTCGTCAAAATAATTATCCCAGATAAAGCTTATATCATCCCTGGCTTCGGCTATCGTCGACTCGCCGACGGTATCCCTGTAATAATGAAGGGTATTGAAGTCGAAGATGAACAGTCCCTCAGGATCGAGATAATTATTTGCAAACTTAAATACAGTAAGGAGGTCCTCCTCATCGGTTATGTAATTAACCGAGTCGCATAGACTCACGACCGCACGGACAGTTCCGTAAAGCTCAAATTCTCTCATGTCCTGACAGAGATAGAGAGAAGAGCTGTTATTTTCAGCCTTCTTCTCCTGAGCGATATCAAGCATTTCCGGGGAATTGTCTATACCGATCATATCATAGCCAAGGGCGGCAAGCCTCTCGGTGATATTTCCGGTGCCGCAGCCAAGCTCGGCCACAAGCCCGTCGGGAATATTATATTTTTTTAAAACTCCGGCAAGGTAAGAGGTCCACTCGTCATAGGGAGTATTATCCATGAGCTGATCATAAACTGCCGCAAAGCCTGAATATGTATTTTCCAAAACTTTTCCTCGCTTTTCAAAAATAAACAAGGACATTCTAACATAAAAGCTAAAATAAATACAGAAGGATTTTGACCTGAAATCTGCTTTCGATTATAATATAGAAAGGGCGGGCAGGTACTTATGGCTGCCTATGTCCGATATAGATGAAGCGTAATGTAAACAGCAGACCGGGGAAATATGGGAGGTACAAAATATGATCTATGATATTACACAGCCGCTTTTTGAATGCGAGGTTTATCCGGGGGATAATCAGCCGGAGAGAAGGATAATCCAGACGATAGATACCGGCGGAGACTGTAATCTGACAGGCTTCTATATGTGCGCGCACAATGGAACCCATGTTGATTCGCCCTATCATTTTTATATGGACGGAAAGGGTATAGATAAGATAAAGCTGGAGAAGTTTATCGGTAAGGCCTATGTTGAAGGCCACGAAGGGGATGTGACTGCCGAGGATGCCGAAAATATGCTCCGCCATGCCGGGGAGCTGGATCCTGAGGCTAAAAAGAAGATACTTATAAAGGGAGACGCAACGGTAACACTTGAGGCAGCGAAGGTATTTGCTGCTGCGGGAGTTGATCTTATAGGAAATGAATCCCAGACAGTAGGTCCGTTTTTCTCACCGAGAGAGGTTCATCTGGTGCTCCTCGGAGCAGAGGTTGTGCTGCTTGAAGGCATCAGACTGGCAGCCGTTAAGGATGGGGTTTATTTTCTTAACTGTGCGCCGCTGAATCTGTCAAATAGCGACGGAGCGCCATGCCGTGCGGTTTTGATGGACAGTTTTTAGATAAGAAAATTAGGGAAAACAGGGCAAAAACCGCCTTTTTGGCTTGATATACCAAAAAAAATATATCAAAAACATGCATTGACAAAATAAAATCAAAAAAAATCATTAAAAACTTAAAAAAATTATTTACAAGTTCGTTTTCATGTTATATAATCCGTTTCAGATGTTAAAAAAAGGCGAAGACCTTTGTAAACAAATAAGTATTTTTAAAGGAGAAAAAGCAATGTCATACGTTGATGAAGTTCTGGAGCTTGTCCAGAAGAGAGATGCAAGTCAGCCTGAGTTTATCCAGGCAGTAACAGAGGTTCTTAACTCACTCAGACCAGTTATCGATCAGGATGAGGAGAAGTATAGAAAGCTCGCTATCCTTGAGAGAATCACAGAGCCAGATCGTCAGATCATGTTCAGAGTTCCTTGGGTAGATGATAACGGTAACGTTCAGGTTAACAGAGGTTTCCGTGTACAGTTCAATAACGCTATCGGACCTTACAAGGGAGGTCTCAGACTTCATCCATCAGTAAACCTTGGTATCATCAAGTTCCTTGGTTTTGAGCAGATCTTCAAGAACAGCCTTACAACACTTCCGATCGGTGGTGGTAAGGGTGGTTCTGACTTTGATCCAAAGGGTAAGTCAGACAACGAGATCATGAAATTCTGCCAGAGCTTTATGACAGAGCTTTCAAAATATATCGGAGCTGACGAGGACGTTCCTGCAGGTGATATCGGAACAGGTGCTCGTGAGATCGGTTTCATGTTTGGTCAGTACAAGAGAATCAAGGGACTTTATGAAGGAGTTCTTACAGGTAAGGGTCTTACATACGGTGGATCACTTGCTCGTACAGAGGCTACAGGTTATGGTCTTCTTTACCTCACAGAGGAAATGGTTAAGTGCCATGGCGATAAGATGGAAGGTAAGACAGTAGCAGTTTCTGGTTCAGGAAACGTTGCTATCTACGCTATCCAGAAGGCTCAGCAGCTTGGTGCTAAGGTTGTTACATGTTCTGATTCAACAGGTTGGATCTATGATGAGAACGGTATCGACGTTGCACTTCTTAAGGAAGTTAAGGAAGTTAAGAGAGCACGTCTTACAGAGTATGCAGCAGCTAAGCCATCAGCTCAGTACTTCGAGAAGAAGAATGGTGAGCATGGTGTATGGCAGTACAAGGTAGACATCGCTCTTCCATGTGCTACACAGAACGAACTTGATATTGAAGATGCTAAGATGCTTGTTGCTAACGGCGTTCAGTACGTAGCAGAGGGTGCTAACATGCCTACAACCATCGAGGCAACAGAGTATTTCCAGGCAAACAACGTACCATTTGTTGGCGGTAAGGCTGCTAATGCTGGTGGTGTTGCTACATCAGCACTTGAGATGAGCCAGAACTCAGAGAGACTTTCATGGAGCTTCGAAGAGGTTGATGCTAAGCTTAAGAGCATCATGGTTGGTATCTACCACAACATCGATGACGCTGCTAAAGAGTACGGTATGGAAGGCAACTATGTTGCAGGTGCTAACATTGCCGGCTTCAAGAAGGTTGTTGATGCAATGATCGCTCAGGGCGTTTGCTAATTGCCGATCAATAATATTTGATCAATAAATTGCTTATTAAAAGTGACAGTGGAGAAATACTCTGCTGTCACTTTTTAGCATTCAAAAAACTGCAGGTTTAAAGGATTTATAGATTTTAGGAGGGATAAATATGGATATAATCGATGAAAGAATAGATGCCGGCAAGGCCTTCGACTGGGGAAGGACCTCGAAGGAATATGCAAAATACAGAGATATTTATCCGGAAGAGTTTTATAAGAAGATAGTGGACAGAGGACTTTGTGTGAAGGGACAGAAGGTTCTTGATCTCGGAACAGGTACAGGCGTCCTTCCAAGAAATATGTATAAATACGGTGCTGAGTGGGTCGGTACGGATATTTCTCCGGAGCAGATCGAGCAGGCAAAGCTTGCAGAGCTCCTTAAACCGGAGGGAAAGCTTCTGATACTCATATGGCCTGGCTTCCATTTGAAGATAAGATCGCAGGAGCAAGCGAGGAGCTTGTTTTAAAATACAGTCCAAACTGGTCGGGTGCACGTGAGACAAAGCATCCTATCTGGATACCGGATGTGGCTTATAATGATTTCGAGATGGTGGAGCACGATGAATACGAGCTTAAGGTTCCTTTCACGAAGGATACCTGGCACGGAAGGATGAAGGCCTGCCGCGGTGTCGGAGCATCATTATCCGGAGAAGAGCTGGCAAACTGGGAGGCAGAGCACAGAAAGCTTCTGGATGACATCGCACCGGAGGAATTTGAGGTTCTGCATTACGGAGCGCTGGCCCTGTTGCAGAAGAAAAACTAAGCCGGTATATCTGTACTGTTAAAAACTGATCTGTTTTTCTGTATGACTCGCTGAGGTGATTTAAGTATTTTTTAATATTCTGTAATTATAATGGCAGTAATAAGATTAATAAGGAGAAATATGCCATGAATAATTATAGAAAATTTATGCTTCTCTGGGCGGGAGAGCTTGTATCCTCGATAGGAGGCGGTCTGACAAGCTTTGGTCTGGGCATATATATATTTCAGAAAACAGGAAATGCGTCAGGTATGGCGCTTATGACGCTGCTTGCATTCCTTCCGGGACTTTTGCTGAGGGTTCCGGCAGGAGTACTTGCGGACAGATATGACAGAAGGCTGCTTATGATGATAGGCGACGGCTGTTCAGGTCTCGGAGTACTTTATATACTGCTCTGTATGATGAATGGCGGAGCCGAGCTCTGGCAGATATATATCGGAGTCATCATAAGTTCTGTATTTTCTGCACTGCTTGAGCCGGCCTTTACAGCAACGATAACGGATATTCTCACCAAGGAGCAGTATTCGAAAGCGAATGGACTCGTATCCATGGCAGGAAGCTCAAGGTATCTTTTTTCGCCGATGCTGGCGGGCTTTTTACTTACCTTTACCGATATAAAGGTAATCCTTACCATTGATATCTGTACCTTCTTTCTGACGATCATCTCGGCAGCGGTCGTAAGAAAAAATATAGCCACAAAACAGGCTGCAGAGAGAAAACCGTTCCTTCAGAGCATGAAGGAGGGCTGGGAAGTTATAGCAGCAAGAAAAGGACTCTTTTTGTTGATACTTATCACATCAGCGGTTACAATGTTTATGGGAGTATTTCAGGTTTTGGGCGAGCCTTTCGTTCTGTCCTTTGCGGATTCCAAGACCCTTGGCATAGTTGAGTCGGTTGCGGCTTCGGGTATGCTTGTTACCAGCATAATCCTGGGTATCAGAGGTATCAAAAGAAATTTTGTTAAGCTGCTGGGTATCGGACTTTTCATCTCGGGTATCGGAATGGCATTCTTCGCTATAACGAAAAATGTTTACATCATTTGCACCTTCGGGTTTATATTCTTTGCTGCACTTCCGGTTGCTAATAACAGCCTGGATTACCTTGCAAGGACAAATATACCTGAAGAATTTCAGGGAAGAGCATGGGGCTTTATCGGATTTATCTCCCAATTAGGCTATGTTACCGCTTACGGACTTTCCGGAATTACGGCTGATGCAGTCGGTTCCGCGACCGGTGGTGGTGTCGGAAGAGGAGCATCTCTGACGATCACAGCTTCCGGTATCGGACTTGCTATTATCGCTGTAGTCATAGTTCGGGTCCGCAGGCTGTACGGATTGGAGAAAACTGATGTTAATAGAACATATTGCAATGTATGTGAATGATCTTGAAGCTGCACGGGATTTCTTCGCCAAGTATCTTGGCGGAGTTTCCAATTCCGGGTATCACAATGTGAATACCGGCTTCAGATCATTCTTTATTTCTTTTGAGGATGGGGCAAGACTTGAGCTGATGAATAAGCCCGAGATGGTTGACGATGACAAGGTTCTGAACAGAACAGGCTATGCACATATTGCATTTTCTGTGGGAAGCAAGGAAAAGGTTGATGAACTGACTGAACAGCTGAAGAAGGACGGCTATGAGGTTGTGAGTGGTCCAAGGAACACAGGAGATGGTTATTACGAGTCATGCATCGTGGCTATAGAAGGAAACCAGATCGAGATTACCGTATGATCACCTAAAACAGACTGATCCCAAAGGTATTTTACATGTGGATCATTGCCCTCAGTTTTGTGTCTGAATAATAAGAACCGTATTGCAAAAAGCGCGTATCTCACGTATAATTTTTAAGTTGGGAGCATACAGCAGGCATGTTCTCAAAGGGCTTGGATAAAGGGTATAAAAAGGAGATTTAAATGGCAGACTGGATCGTTATAGTTGATGATGATTTGACAATACTTAAAACAGCGGGACACATCCTGAGTAAGCACAATAAGCGAGTTACTGCGCTTTCTTCGGGACAGGCGCTTCTTGACTATATGGTCGGACACAATCCTGATATAATTCTGCTTGATATAAATATGCCGGGAATGGACGGTTTCGAGACACTTCTCAGGCTGCGTGAATATGAAAGAGTGAATCAGCTGGAGGAAAAACCGGTTGTATTTGTTACGGCTGATGAGGAAAATACTACCGAGACCCGTGGTTTCGAGATGGGCGTTTCGGACTATATCCGTAAACCTTTCGATCCGGATGTACTTGTAAGAAGAATAGAAAATATCCTCGGTAAGCAGGAGAGGCTTCTGTATTTTCAGGAGGAGGCTACAAGAGACAGAATGACAGGCCTTCTCAATAAGGGAGCCGTAGAAGAGAAGATAGCTGCACGCTGCAAGAGTACATCGGGTTATTTTCTGATGATCGATCTTGACAGCTTCAAGCTTATAAATGACCTTTACGGACATGATATGGGTGACAGGATGCTGATCGCATTTTCTGAGATCATCCAGTGCAATATGAGCGCTGACAGTATCATCGGACGTATCGGTGGTGATGAGTTCATCGCATTCTCGACGAAGCTTGGTTCGGAAAAGGATATAAGCAGACTTTCTGCAAATATAAATAAAGAGCTTGTGGAGAGGGCAAAGGACCTGATGGGTTCAGATATGCAGATACCTCTCGGAGCATCTATAGGTGCCATGTACGTATCCGGTATGGGTACCGATTTCGAGGAGATATTTAAGTCTGCTGACAAGGCGCTTTACAAGGTGAAGCAGAATGGCAAGCATGGCTTCGCGATCTACAGCTATGAGGATTTTGATCAGGGTGAGGACAGTCAGCTCATGAATCTGAGAGGGCTCAGTATGATACTTGCCGAGAGAAATATTTCGGATTCCGCACTTCAGTTAGAGAAGGAATCATTTATACATGTTTATCGTTTCGTTATGCGATATATCATGAGATATCACAGAAGTGCATGCAAGCTTCTGCTTACGCTTTCAAAGACAAGCGATATTACAGAGGATGAATATCAGGAAATCTGTGAGGAATTCTGTACTTACGTAAAGGGGCTGCTCAGAAAGAGTGATCTTGTTATGCAGTACAGAAAGAATCAGATATTTGTATTCCTTACAGATATAAAAGAGGAAGCTGTTGCACAGGTCATCGGAAATATCATGCGTACCTGGAATCAGGAACACGGTGAAAAGCTGTCCATAACCTATGAGGCAGATATTATGGAAGCGGATGATATATCACGTGCAGAAGATGGCCAGCCATGGATAGTAGTAGTTGATGATGATATCTCAAACCTTAAACAGGCAGGACGTGTACTCAGCAAGAATAATATGCGTGTGACAGCCATAAGATCCGGCAAAGCGCTGCTTGAGTTCCTCAGGGATAACAGACCGAATCTCATCCTGCTGGATGTAAATATGCCTGAAATGGATGGTTTTGAGACCATGAAGAAGCTCCAGGCTCAGGAGGAAGAGGTTGCGGAGATACCTGTAATTTTCCTTACCGGTAATGACGATGAGGAGACGGAGAGAAAGGGTCTGGAGGCAGGCGCCATCGATTTCATCAAAAAACCTTTTGTACCGGAAATACTTGTTATGCGCGTAGGTCAGGTCATCGAAATGGTAAGACTCCAGAAGAATCTTGCCCGTGAGGTTGAGAAGAAGACCAAGGAGAATGAGGCACTCTTCATGCATGTCGTTCAATCTCTTGCAGACGCTATCGATGCCAAGGATACCTATACCAACGGCCATTCCGGAAGAGTTGCAAGCTATTCAAGGGAAATCGCAAGAAGATTCGGCTACAATGCCCAGGAACAGTCTGATATTTACATGATGGGACTTCTCCATGATGTAGGTAAGATAGGCGTTCCGGATGAGGTTATAAATAAACAGGCGAAGCTTACGGATGAGGAGTTTGAGCTGATCAAGAGACATCCGGTGGTAGGTTCGCAGATACTAAAGAATATTAAAGAGATGCCAAGCCTTGCTACAGGCGCACGCTGGCATCATGAAAGATATGATGGAAAGGGCTATCCTGATGGTCTGGCCGGCGATGATATACCGGAGGCTGCAAGGATAATAGCAGTTGCTGATGCTTATGATGCCATGACAAGCTACAGAAGCTACAGGGATGTCATGCCGCAGGAAAAGGTCAGAGATGAAATACAGCGCTGCAGTGGAACACAGTTTGATCCGAGATTCGCGGACATCATGCTTAAGATGATGGACGAGGATAAGGAGTATAACATGAAGGAAAAGAAGGATGCATAAGAGAAGCAGGAAGACGGACGTCATCATTATTCTTGCTATGGTCCTGATATTTGCGGTGATCATCGTAACAAATGCGAGGCTGATCCTCAGAACGATGACACAGCAGACCGAGAGGATAGGACGGACTGAGATCAGTGGTATCAGATCGGATTTTGAAGGATATATAGGCGGTGCCGAGAATGAGCTCATCAAGGTTTCAAGCGGTGCAGAGCAGATACTGGATTCAAATGATGACAGAACCGGACTTGAGGAATACATCATCGAGCAGAAGAAGGCTCAGATAGATGCATCCAAGGGGGTTAATTTCAATGTATATATTGCAGGTCAGGGATGGGAGATCATTCCTGATTTTGATGCGCCTGCAGATTATCATGCTACTGAAAGAAACTGGTATGTGGGCGCCATAGAAAGTGCAGGAGAGATATATATCACCGAGCCGTATATAGACAGCATGACCGGGGAGATGTGCTTTACACTTTCTCTGATGCTTGCCGATAAAGAGACTGTTGTCGCAATGGACTTTACACTTTCGGAAATACAGGAATCCATCGAAAAGATGAGCCTGAGTGATGGAAGTAAGGCTATGATCACGACAGCTGACGGTCTTATCGTAGGTTATACCGACATGACCTACGTCGGAAAGAATATTTCCAAGGCACTTCCTGAATATCAGACAGTACTTCAGGAGGTCCTCGAAAGGACTTCAGAGGATTCCTTTAAGCTAAGCATTGACGGAAAGAGAAATACTGTATTTCATGCGGCTACGATGAATAACTGGTATATGATCCTCTGTGTTAATGACAGTGCACTTTACAAGTCTACAACGAGACAGGTCATCCTTAACGTTGTCGTAAATATCTTCATGCTTATTATTATCGTAGTGCTTTATATCATAGGCATCAGAAACCGTATCAGGTCTGAGGAGGCGCTTCGAAGCAGAGAGCATTTCGTAAATAAGATCATAGAGAATCTGAAAGAGCCTCTTGATAATATCATCAATATCAGTAATAAGGGCGGACTTGATGACAATTCAGACAGAGAGAGCTTTGCCGAGATCAAGGCAAGCAGCCTTCGAATGAACGAAATGATGAAGGACCTTAAGGCATATTCGTCAATGGTCACGGATATGGAATATAAGGAGAAGAGCCGCCGCATATCTTCGAGAAATCTTTCAAAATCCATACGTATATTCAGAAATGTCATAGTGATACTGCTTGTTATCTTTATGGCAGTCAGCTCATATCTTTTCTACAATTCGAGTCATGCAGAGGTTGATGACCTTATGACCATGGGCAGAAACTACTACGGTTATCAGCTGAGGCAGTGGGATAAGGAGCAGATGACCATACTCAGCATGTTCACCGATGCCATAACAGCTCAGCCGGAAATACTTGATGATTATGATAAGGCAGTCAAGTGGCTGGACAGTATAGCGAAGCATTATTCGAGCATATCGGTGTGTTATATCGCGAATCCGTATAAGGAGCATACCGTTATCATGAATAACGGCTGGCAGCCTGAGGCGGACTGGAAGGTTGAGGAAAGAGAGTGGTACAGGGAAACCGAAAAATCAGTGGAGGGTCGCAGTATATCGGCTCCGTATTATGATGAGCAGACAGGCTATTACTGTATAACCATATCGAAGATGGTTTATGGTGAGAACGGAGAGTTCCTCGGTATCTTCGGTATCGATCTCTACATGGACAAGATCGTGGATATCTTCGGCGAGACTTATTCCGAGGATGAATATGTATTTCTTGTGGATCCGAACGGAGATATTATCAATCATCCGAATGATGAGTACCAGATGTCTTCAGACATAAAGGTAAATATCAAGGATACTCCTTATTATGAAGCATATAAGGGCAAGACGTCGGAAATGTACACCTTCAGGGATTACGACGGTGTAAGACGCTGCTGCAAATATATAGTCGATAACGATACAGGCTTTTCTATATTTATCGTCTGGGACTGGAAGCAGGTTTACCTCTACCAGATAATCTACACCGCATTCTATGCTGTATTTGTGCTTGTGATGATCATTGTCATCATCGTGCTGATCAATAAGGTTATCAAGTCACAGACTCTGATGAATAATAAGCTTTCCGAAGCGGTTCAGGAGGCTACGATAGCCGGAAAGGCCAAGACCGACTTCCTTGCGCAGATGAGCCACGAGATAAGGACTCCTATCAATGCAGTCATCGGTATGGATGAGATGATACTTCGTGAGACCGACGATCCTGCGATAAGGGAATATGCATCGGACATCAAGAGTGCAAGTAAGACATTGCTTACACTTATAAACGGTGTTCTTGATTTCTCCAAGATCGAAAGCGGTAAGATGGAGATAGTTCCTGTTAAATACGATACGGCTGAGATGATCGACAGTCTCGTAAATATGATCTCAGACAGAGCGGACAAGAAGGGACTTACACTCAATCTTGATATTGACGAGAAGCTTCCGAAGACACTGTTCGGCGATGATATGAGGATCAGGCAGGTTATCACAAACCTCCTGACAAATGCAGTAAAATACACAGATCAGGGCTCTGTATCCTTTACCATGAGAGGTGAGGATATTACCGAAGAGGAGTGCACACTCTTCGTAGAGGTTAAGGATACCGGAATAGGAATAAAGGAAGAGGATATGGAGAAGCTCTTCGAATCCTTCCGACGTATTGAGGAGAGAAGAAACAGGACCATTGAAGGAACCGGACTTGGAATGTCAATAGTTGACGGTATCCTGAAGCTGATGGGCAGCTCACTTGTGGTAGAGAGTAAATACGGTCAGGGTTCAAGCTTCTCCTTCAGGATAATTCAGAAGATAATTGATAAGGACACTCTTGGTCAGTACCAGAGACATAGAGATGAGAAAGTTGTCGATAAGGATAAGAATGAGCTTAAGATCATCAAGGCTGACGTACTTGTTGTCGATGACAATGTCATGAACCTCAAGGTTGCAAAGGGCCTGATGAAGAAGTTCGGCCTTGTCCCGGATCTTGCCGTCAGCGGCCGTGAGGCTATGGAACAGGTTAAGAAGAAACGTTACGATATCATTCTTATGGATCATATGATGCCGGGAATGGACGGTATAGAAACACTTAAGGCTATCAGAAATGACGCTCTTATAGGTGATGATACTGTTGTTATAGCACTTACTGCAAATGCTATCTCGGGGGCCAGAGAGATGTATATTTCCGAGGGCTTCAGAGACTATCTGTCAAAGCCTATCAATCCTACCGAGCTTGAAGAGATGCTGGAAAAATACCTTCCTGAGGATCGTATCGAGAGATGGGATATGTCAGACGGCCGGAACCTTAAAGAGGAAGAGGAGCCTGTTTTAGCAGAGCTTCGTGAAAAGGGCTTTAATATTGATGCCGCACTTGGATATGCCATGGATGATAAAGAGCTCTATAAGGAGCTTCTGACAACCTATGCGCAGTCTTATGAGGAAAGGCTTCCGGATATCAGAAAGGCTCATGATGAGGCTGAATGGAAGGATTACAAGACCTATGTACATGCACTTAAGAGCTCTTCAAAAACCATAGGCGCAGACACGCTTTCGGATATGGCACTAAAGCAGGAGCTTGCAGCCATCGAGCAGGACACAGCAGTTATAGAAGAGGGTTACGCGGCAGTACTTGATGAGTATAAGAAGGTTGTTGAGGCTATCAGAGAGGTGCTTCATTTAAGTGAAAATACAGCTGACACTACTGAGACAGCTGAAACATCCGCTGATGAACCGGTGATACTTGAGTTCTATCCGGAGGATGAGGAGTAAGACAGCATTCAAAACAGCGATAAGATCTAACAATAGAGTTGAATAATAAACTCAAACAATAAAATACCGACACCCGATATTCAGCATATATGATGATCTGAACAGGGTGTCGGTATTTTTATTTATTGTTTTGTGATTTTATATGTTTATGATCGTTGTATAAGTTTATGCCTTAATTATCTCGGCAAGCTTCTCGGACATATCACGGAGCTCATCCATGACCGCCTGATGATGTTCCTTCAGGTAGTCAGCATTTTCATCGGCAGCGGCTGCTTCAAGGTCCTTTGCCTTTGCGAAAAGCTCCATAGCTCCGATGGTCTTTGATGAACTCTTGACCGAATGAACAAGTATCTTATAATCCTTCAGGTTATTTGCCTCAAGGAAGGCTGTAAGCTTTTTGATCTTATCCTCTGCGCCGCTGGAATAATCATCCAGTATCTCAATGTAGAAGGATTCATCGCCTCCACAGTACATGAGAGCATCCTTTGTGGAAATACCAAGCTCCTGAAGCTTATCCATTACTGAAGCTGTATTATTTTTAAAGCCATTGCTGTTATTCTCCATAGTGTCCTCCTCACTTGGCAGTTTTCCGTTGTATGGAACAAACTCTGCATATACTCCGTTTTCTTCATCCTTAACGGTCTCTATTACTCTGGGTGATGAAGCAGAGAGTTTGTCTGTATCATTTGCCGGAGCCGGCGCTTTTTCTGTCTCCTGATCCGTAACAGGATCAGGCTTAAGATACCGTATCAGGATATCTTCAAGATCGTTAACATTTATAGGCTTTGACAGATAGTTATCAAAGCCTGTGTTCAGATACTGCTCACGTGCGCCCAGGACGGCATTTGCGGTAAGAGCTATAACGACAGTGTCATTTATAAGGGAAGCCTCTTGAAGCTTCTTCAGCGTCTCTATACCGTCCATTTCAGGCATCATATGATCGAGGAAGAGTATATCGAAATGCTCCTTCTTCATAAGCTCGATGGTTTCTTTTCCTGAAGAGCATATCTCAGGAACGATGCCGAACAGCTTGAGAAGATTCTTTGAAACCTTGCGGTTCATCTCGTTATCATCGGTAACAAGTATCCTTGCCTTCGAAAACTGTACAAGAACCTCTGACTGAGGAGATCTCTTTTCCGGCTTCAGGCTGTGAGAGTATTTTCCGATAGGAGCAGCATCAACTATTGAGAGTGGAAGCTCGAAGTAGAAGTCCGAGCCTTCTCCGTAGGTACTCTTTATCTGGAGCTGGCTGTCCATCATCTTAAGCAGCTTGGTCACGATCGAGATACCAAGGCCGGTGCCTTCGATATGACGGTTCTTCTTCTCGTCAACACGTTCGAAGGAAATCGACAGCTTGCTGATATCTTCCTCTTTGATACCTATTCCGGTATCCTTTACCGATACGAGAAGCTTTATGTTATCACCTTCGCCGCCGAGGTTTTTCATGCTGAAGGTTACGCTTCCTTTTTCAGTATATTTAACAGCATTTGTCAGCAGGTTCATGATAACCTGACTGATCCTTACATCATCGCCGAGAAGCTTTACAGGTATGGTCTCGTCGATATCGAATTTAAGCTCAAGATTCTTTGTCGCAGCTCTTTCATTAATGGAATGATAGAGACTGTTCAGAAGACTGCTTGTATCAAATGGTGCTGGAACAAGATGCATCCTTCCGTCTTCAATCTTGGAGAAGTCCAGGATAGTGTTGATGATGGAGAGGAGAGTGTTTCCGGCAGACTGTATGTTTGAGGCGTATTCCAGAGTTTCGCCTTCCTTCGAATGACGGAGTATCATCTCGTTCATACCGAGGATAGCATTGATAGGAGTCCTTATCTCGTGACTCATATCGGCAAGGAAATCAGACTTGGCTTTATTTGCAGTATCGGCCGCTGATTTCTCAAGCTTAAGAAGCTTGGCCTCAAAGTCCTTCCTCTGTTCGCTGGCCTTCATCTTCTCGATTCTTTCATTGGACCTTACTTCGTACCTGTAGCTCAGGATATAGAAGATTGAAAGAAGGATAAATACGACCAGATTGATGAGTATACTAACAACGAGAAGAGTATTTGGGGCTCTGTAGAGCTCTGAATTCTTGGTGACGATCACGAGATGCCACTGATCCATGACATTGTCAACAAATACAGTGCATTTCTCACCGTTTATCTTAGCAGTGAAATTACCCTTGCCCACG
Source organism: Eubacterium sp. (assembly GCA_017430325.1). Taxonomy (GTDB): domain Bacteria; phylum Bacillota; class Clostridia; order Lachnospirales; family Lachnospiraceae; genus Eubacterium_Q. The sequence goes on along the minus strand of JAFRNE010000005.1, from coordinate 129,628 downwards.
CTGACGATCTTATCGAATAATTTCTTTCCTTCGTCAGTTTCGTTGTAGAAGATACCATTCTGTGTTTTGTCGGGATGAGAGATTATCATGCTGTCCTTATTCAGGATGAAACCATAGCCGTAACCGTTTATCTGGATATTTTCGACGATCTCCTGAACACCGCTAAGGGTAAGATCAAGTGCAAGCGCATTGTTGTTATCGGTAAGTGCTTTGCCGACTGAGATAATGACGTTTCCGGTCTGGGCATCAACGTAAGGTGAGACTATGACAACGTTTCCTGCGCCGCCGACAGTGGTCTTGTACCAGTCGCGCTTGGTAGGATCGTAGTCTGCAGGCGGAACCCAGCCGACGCCGTCAACATAGGTGCCGTTTATATAGCCGTATATGCCTGTATAGCTTTCATCAAACTGCTGCTCGGTACCTGCAGATTCGCGGGTGATATATTCGATGATGTCATCGGTGCCTGCACCCTTCGAAACCATGTGGTCAACGGTATCTGCGGTGACCCAGAGAACATTTTTCGCAGTCTCCAGATAGTTTTCAAGATCGGCAGTGATGGCAGAGGTTTTATCATCGCCAAGCTCCTCTACGGAATCGAAAGCTGTCCTGAAAATGACACGGGCAGTAAATATGACCAGCAGCGCCATAAGTATGAATGTAAATGTGAGTGTTATGATAAGTGTTTTTATACTTCGTTTCATATTGATAATTTCCCCTGAATCGTTTTAAAACAAAGCTTTCCATGATTAAGTATATATGCATAATTACTTATTTTCAAGAAATAAAAAAACTTCTCAAGGCATGCGTATAATGCTATAATATCGTTGGGGAGTTATTGCTTTTTTTGGGGCATTTTGATGAGGAAAGGGACGTTATATGGCGAATGGTATTGTGCTCGTTGACGATGATGCTTTTATTCAGAAGCTGGCAAAAAATATATTGGAGAAGAATAATATAGATGTGGTTACGCTTGACTCCGGAAAGGAGCTTCTGGAATACCTGAAGATAGGTACTCCGGAGCTGGTACTGCTTGATATCAAGATGCCTGAATTGGACGGTTTTCAGACTCTTGAAAAGCTGAGAGAGTGGGAAAAGAGTGTCGGCAGAGAGGAGGTACCTGTCGTATTTCTTACTTCGGAGGATGATATCGAGTCGGAGACCCGCGGTTTTGAGATGGGTATCGCAGACTATATCAGAAAGCCTTTTGATCCTTATGTTCTGGTCAGGAGGGTGGATAATGTCCTCAGGAGAAAGGACAAGCTTCAGAGATTCTATGCAGATACCATGACTGACCGTCTGACGGGACTCATGAACAGCAGTGCCGTAAATAACAAACTTCATATGCTGTGCCAGAGAAGAACAGGTTATCTCATGATGATAGACCTGGATTATTTCAAACTTCTGGATGATATATACGGACTTGAGACCGGTGACAGTATACTTGTTTCGCTGGCAGAGATACTTAAAAGATCTCTTGGCGAAAGTGATGTTATCGGAAGGATGGGCGGCGACGAGTTTATCGTATTTACGACGGCTTTAAAGGATGAAAAGGAGCTCTTAGACTTTTCGGAAAAGCTGAACGAGGAGCTGAAAAAAGAAGCTGCCGAGATAATAGGCAAAAATACCGATATTCCGATCGGTGTATCCATCGGCGTGGCATATGTGAATGGCGGAAGCAATGATTATGCAAATGCCCTCAGCAAGGCTACTAAGGCTCTCAAGAATAAGAAAAATAATGGTAAGCAGGGGCTCTATCTCTATGAAGAGCATCTGACCTTTGATGATAACCATACCGACAACGGCAAGCTGTGGGTTGCCCTGGTGGATGATGATATGATGAACCTGAAGGTTGCCAAGAGGATATTGAATAACAGCGATATCGATGTTACAACCTTTAGCTCGGGCGAAGAGCTTATGGCTTTTGTAAGATACAGCCGCCCGGATCTTATACTTCTGGACCTTAACATGCCTGGAATGGACGGTTTTGATACTTTGAAGGCTCTCCAGCGGCAGAGTGCTGAGGTTGCGGAAATACCTGTCGTATTTCTTACCTCAGAGGATGATACGGATACAGAGAAGAAGGCCCTGGGACTTGGTGCCCTGGACTTTATCAGAAAGCCTTTCATACCGGAAATACTGACCATCAGAGTTAAGCAGACGGCAGAGCTGCTGAAGCTGCAGAAACGTCTTTCGGATGAGGTTGATAAGAAGACTAAAGAGAATGAGCAGCTGTTCTTAAATGTCGTAAGTTCTCTTGCGGGAGCTATCGATGCGAAGGATGTCTATACCAACGGTCACTCAAGCAGAGTTGCCGAGTATTCAAGGGAGATAGCAAGAAGATACGGCTACAGTCCGAAGGAGCAGAGCGACATATACATCATGGGACTGCTTCATGATGTTGGTAAGATAGGTGTGCCGGATTCGGTGATCAATAAACCGGGCCGACTCACTGATGAAGAGTTTGAACAGATAAAGCGTCATCCGGTCATCGGATCGCAGATACTGAATAATATAAAGGAGATGCCGAAGCTTTCGGTGGGTGCACGCTGGCACCATGAAAGATACGGAGGAGGCGGCTATCCGGACGGCCTCATAGGAGAGGAAATACCTGAGGAGGCGCGTATAATAGCTGTTGCGGATGCTTATGACGCAATGTCAAGCCAGAGAAGCTACAGAAGCATTATGCCACAGGACAAAGTAAGGAGTGAGATCGCAAACGGAAGCGGAACGCAGTTTGATCCGCGTTTTGTTGAGATCATGCTCAAGATGATAGATGAAGACACAGAATACTCCATGAGAGAGCTGTGATGGAGGTTGTTACCGGATAATGGAACTTATAGAAGAACCGATAGAAAAAGTTATACTTGTCGGAACGGATACTTATGAAGCATTGGATGAACTAGAAGAGCTGGCAGAGACGGCGGGAGCCGAAACTGTAGCAAAGCTGGTCCAGCATATCGACAAGCCGGTAGCATCAACCTACCTTGGAAGCGGTAAGATAGAAGAACTTGCGATACTGATCGATACCACGGAAGCCACCGGTATCATCTGTGATGATGAGCTGACTCCGGCGCAGATGGCAAATCTCGAAAGACTGCTTAAGACCAAGGTTATGGACAGAACCATGGTAATACTGGATATATTTGCTCAGCATGCCATAACCTCAGAAGGTAAGCTTCAGGTTGAGCTTGCCCAGCTTCAGTACAGACTTACCAGACTGACAGGTAAGGGACTTTCGATGTCAAGACTCGGAGGTGGTATCGGTACAAGAGGACCGGGTGAGAAGAAGCTTGAGCAGGACAGACGTGTTATCAGAAACAGAGTTGCTCAGCTTAGAAGAGAGCTCAGTGATGTGGTGAGTCACAGAGAGATCACCAGAAAGAAGAGAGAGGCAAATGCGGTACCTGTATTTGCGATAGTCGGTTATACGAATGTGGGCAAGTCCACGCTGATTAACAGGCTTACAGGCTCTGATATACTTGCTGAAAATAAGCTTTTCGCGACTCTTGATACGACCACAAGGGCCCTTACGACGCCGGGTGGTGAGAAGATACTGCTTACGGATACGGTAGGTTTCATCAGAAAGCTGCCGCACAATCTTGTGGATGCCTTCCGCAGTACTCTTGAGGAGGCAAAATACGCCGACCATATCATACATGTTGTGGATGCTTCGTCTCCGGAGCATGAGGAGGATATGAAGGTCGTATATGAAACTCTTGATATGCTTGGTATAGAGGGGAAGAAGATACTTACTGTATTTAACAAGATAGATAAGTTTTCTGTTCATGCTGTAGGTGCGGGTGAAGATGCCGCGGCGCTGAGTGACCTGGATCAGGATGCACTGGCGGGCCTCAGAGATGCCAGAGCCTATAAAAAGGTTAAGATCTCCGCAAAGACCGGGCTGGGCGTGGACAGCCTTCTTACTGCAATGTCCGATATAATAAAGGAGGACAGAAAGCAGCTGGAGAAGCTCTTCGGATATAATGAGGCCTCTGCGATCGCTGAGATCAGAAAGAGCGGCCTTGTGAAGAAGGAAGAGTACAGAGAGGACGGAATATACATCGAAGCCGAGGTTCCGGTGGATGTATTTAACAGATTTGGCGGAAGAGACTGAGACAGAAGAGACTGATATAGAAAAGGCTGATATAGAAGAGACATAAAAATGAATGCTGCAAAGAAAAAAGACAGATATACATATATGACAGAGACGCCGGTACCGAAGCTGATACTTCAGCTTGCGGTGCCGACTATTATTAGTATGCTTGTAACAGGCATATATAATACGGCAGATACCTATTTTGTCGGCAGGATACCGGAGAATGCAACTCAGGCAACGGCAGCGGTAGGAACTGTATTTCCGCTGATGGCAATCATTCAGGCACTGGGCTTTATGTTCGGTCACGGTTCCGGAAACTTCCTTTCAAGAATGCTTGGTGCGGGTAAGAAGAAGGAGGCTTCAGAGATGGCTTCCTCAGGCTTTATCATGGCACTTATAGCCGGTATCGTAATAGCAGTCATCGGAAATATCTTCATGGAGCCGATAGCTGATTTTCTTATAAGCGGCGATGATGTAACGGCAGAGACCATAAGGATGACCTCTGATTATGCGAGGATAATACTGATCGGTGCGCCTTTCATGATGTGCCAGTTTGTAATCAACAATCAGCTGAGATTCCAGGGCAGTGCCATGTATGCGATGGTTGGCCTGATCTTCGGTGCGATCATAAATATGGGGCTGGATCCGCTCCTTATTCTTTACTTTGATCTGGGAGTTAAGGGTGCCGCGTATGCGACTATCTTCGGACAGATAATCAGCTTCTTCGTGCTTCTGATCGGAAGCTACAAGGGAGAAAATATAAGGCTCAGTCTGGAGAATGTAAGACTTAATAAGTATTACTTCGGACAGATAATAAATGGTGGTATTCCGTCGCTTTTCAGACAGGGACTTGCGGCTGTTGCCACAACCCTTCTTAATCATGCAGCGGGAAAATACGGCGGAGTTGCCGCGATTGCCGGCATGTCAATTGTTTCCAGGGTCATGATGCTGCAGATGTCAGCCCTTATCGGCTTTGGTCAGGGCTATCAGCCGGTCTGCTCCTTTAATTATGGTGCAAAGAAGAAGGAGAGAGTACGTGAGGGCTTCTGGTTCTGCGTCAAGTGGGGAACCATCGTTCTTTTTATGCTTGGTGCACTGTGTATAGCATTTGCGCCGGATGTGGTAAGCCTCTTCAGAAACGATGCAGACGTTGTTGCAGTTGGTAAGACAGCCCTTATATTCCAGGCGGCAGTGCTTCCGATCAATGCCTTCAGTATCATGACAAATATGATGCTGCAGTCCATAGGACGCGGCTTTAAGGCATCCATAACCTCTTCGGCAAGAAACGGTATCTTCTTCATTCCTGCGATACTTCTTCTGCCTTATCTTCTTGGCCTCAGGGGGGTTGAGATAACCCAGATGGTGGCCGATGTCATGACTCTTGGCATAACCATACCTTTCGCAATCTCCGAATTGAGAAAGATGAAGTGATCTAAATCAGCCATATTTATGGATATATAGATGCCTGTAATAGAGATGCCGCAATGAGCGGTAAACAAAAAAAGTCTCCGCTTAGCAGTTATAAACCCGGAATACCGGATGTTTAGCTGTTAAGCGGAGACTGTATTTTTATTAGTTATTGATGTTATGCTTATGAAGCACCTCGGCGATGATGCCTACAGCTTCCTCGATGATCTCCTCGGTATGAGTAGCCATGAGACTTGTACGAAGCAGGCATTCTCCTGGAGGAGTTGCAGGTGGCAGAGTAGAATTAACGTAAACTCCGCGATCGTAAAGATCCTTCGCAATAGTCAGAGTAGGGAATAACTCGTAGGTGTAGATAGGAATGATCGGAATCCTCTCACCATTTGACTCGCGCATACGTATATTTGCCTCACGAAGCTTCTGACGCATAAACATTGCTCTTGACTGAAGTGTCTCAGGAAGCTCCGGATGATTCTTAAGTATATTGAGTGCAGCAAGTGCAGAAGCACAGCTTGCAGGAGTTATCGATGCAGAGAAGATAAATGGTCTTGAGCAGTGCTTAACGTAATCGATAACACGTGCTGAAGTTGCCATGAAACCGCCAAGTGAAGCAAGTGACTTAGAGAATGTTCCCATATAGATATCAACCTGATCCTCAAGTCCGTAGTAGCTTGCTGTTCCGCGGCCGCCCTTACCGATAACACCGAGACCGTGTGAATCGTCAACCATGACTCTTGCGCCATACTGCTTAGCGAGACGGCAGATCTCAGGGAGATTTGCGATGTCACCGCCCATTGAAAATACACCATCGGTTACGATGAGGCATCCTGCGTCTTCAGGAACTGCCTTCAGCTTCTGTTCAAGATCAGCCATATCGTTGTGCTTGAAACGAAGCATCTTGCCGAACGAAAGACGGCAGGCATCATAAAGACTCGCATGATTCTCTCTATCCATTATTACGTAATCATCACGTCCTACAAGAGCACTGATGATACCGAGGTTTGACTGAAAACCTGTAGAGAAGGAGAGGGCTGCCTCTTTCCCCAAAAACTCAGCCAGCTCTTCCTCTAGCTGTAAATGAAGCTTTAAGGTTCCGTTCAGAAAACGTGAGCCTGAGCAGCCTGATCCGTACTGTTCGATAGCGCGTATACCGGCTTCGATAACTTCCGGATGGGTTGTAAGACCCAGATAATTGTTGGAACCGAGCATTATTCGTCTCTTTCCCTCCATCTGTACTTCGGTGTCCTGCTTAGACTCCAAAGCATGGAAATAAGGGTATATTCCCTGTTCTCTAGCCTCATCAGCCTGTGACGGCTCGAAGCATTTACCAAAAATGTCCATATAATTCCTCCACTATAATATGCATATAAATACAAAAGACTATCGAGGATTATATCACATGTTTTTTGAATGTGAAACAAAAAAATGCAGTTCAAGCCATAAAATATTAATTTTTCTTAAGAATTTTATTTGTGAGGTGTTGATTTCTTTGAAACTGACGACTTTCCATACTGTCTAAAAGCGAATCGAGCTCTAAATGATCGCTGGCATATTTATCAATTGTAATAACGTGCTCGACAAATTCTTTCTTTTTATCTTCACCATGACCAACAAATCAGATTAATAAATTGTTAATAAAAAAATACATTGACAAGGTGTATATAACTGTATATACTGTGCATATACATAGCAGAGATACACAGTAATGTTATGTGTTTAAAAGAAGTAAATCATTTGGATAGTGTTAATTAACATAGGACGTATTTAGTGAAGGGATGATAGGATGGAATATTTTAAATGTGAAGGATTAACCAAATATAAAGAAGAGTTCAGGCTGAAAGATATAAGCTTTTCCTTCCCGAAGGGAAGAGTGGTCGGACTGATCGGAATGAACGGAGCCGGTAAGACAACGCTGCTTCGGACCATACTTGGAAGCTACAGGCTTGGCAGAGATGAGAGAGACAGCGGTCGGATAATACTTGACGGAAAGGACTCCAAAGCTGATCAGAAGGAATTCCGACAGAAACTTGGCTTTATCCTTCAGGAAACACCTTTCTCAAGAAATATGAAGGTGCTTGAGGCAGGAGAGACCTACGGATATTACTACGAGGGCTTTGATCTTGAAACCTTCAGAAACTACCTTGAGGAATATGAAATACCGGAGAGGCTTCGCATCTCGGAACTGTCTCTCGGAGAGATGCTCAGAATGCAGCTGGCATTTGCAAGAAGCTACCCGGCAAAGCTTTATATCATGGATGAGCCGGCCGGTAATCTGGATGTAAACTTCAGAGATTATTTCTACGATAGTATAAGAGAGATGGTTGCTTCGGAAGAGAGTTCAGTCATTATTTCCAGCCATCTGGTAACAGAACTTGAACATATAGTTGATGATCTTCTCTGGATCGGCAGGGACGGAAATGAGAGTACGGTGAGGTATTTTGGAGATATCGACAGCTTCAGAGATTCCTACAGGATAGTCGAGGGAGATAAAGCTGAGATAGAAAATATCCCTGAGGAAGACACAGTGGGCAGACGCATCAGAGAAGGACACAGCGAAGCACTGATACATAGAGAGGATAAGAATTTCTCAGATTATCAGAATGCAAGATATGCAACACTGCAGGAGATCATGTACTACGTTGAAAAGTCGCTGGCGGTTGAGGAAGAATATTGATTGGATGATCGATCAAGTGGTGTGGATCAAATAACCGGATGATCTATCACGGAGGATCAAAGTAATAGAAAGGCTGTAAAGATGAAAGATTATTTCAGAAGAGAAAGAATAAGTTTTAAATACAATCCGATACTCTGGCTGGCGAGACTGCTTTTTGTATTTTTGATGATCGTAGCCGGAAGGATGCAGTGGTTCATAATCCTTTTCGGAAGCGCATTTTCGGTAGGCTTTGTGCAGTCGACGGAAATAGAGCATATGCTTCCACTGTCGGAGAAGGAAGTAATCGGTAAAAAGAAGATGAAGATCCGGAATGTTTGGCTGAGATATCTGCTTATAGGAATGGTCGGAAGAGTATATATCTATTTTGCAGGAAAGAACGGCTGGTACGGCTTCCATGATCATGTTTCGAGGAAACTGCTACTGATCGAGGCGGCATTCTTTATTTTCCTTATGGTTTATGCTTATGAACTGATGCTGGACGCGATCAGTGAGGCAAGGGAAAACGGAGGAGTCAGGACTCTTTTACCGAGGGCTGTATATAAGATATTTATTCAGACCATCCCTCACATCATCTTCTTTACATATGCTATCGTTATAATGATGAGTGCGCAGAAGGCGAAGGGGCTGCTTAAGGAAGGACCGCAGTGGATGCATGCGGCAATACTGCTGGGAGCGGCAGTTCTGCTGGTAATTAATGTGTTGATCGAGAGAAGTAAGCTTGGGACATATGATTATCGTCCGGCTGAAGAATAGGAGGCGGCTATGAATATAAGTATAAATACAAAAAGCGGCATACCTATATATGAACAGATCGAAAGAGCCTTTAAGGATATGATAGTGAGGGGTGAGCTTAAAGAGGGTGAGCCGCTACCGTCGATAAGAGGGCTCGCGGCAGACCTTAGGATAAGTGTTATCACTATCAAAAGAGCCTATGAGGATCTGGAGAAAGAAGGAATGATCTACTCGGTTCAGGGTAAGGGCTTCTATGTTGATAATCCGGATCTTCAGTATTTGAAGGAGAAGAAGACACTCGGACTTGAGGAGAAGCTGACCGGATGGATAGAGGAAGCCAAGGCGTCCGGAATGAATGTGGACGAAGCAGTGGATATGATCAGGATACTGTGGGATTAGTGAGCCGGGTAAATCAAAGAGAATATGTCCGGACAGAGTGAAGGATTGAAGGGTGATACAGAGAGAATGTATCCGAAGATATGGAATTACATAGTAGAAAGGTTAAAAATATGCTGGAGATTAAAGATGTAAGTTTTAGGTATAAAAGGGGAAATTTCAAGGTCGACAGGCTCAGTCTCTCCGTCGAGCCGGGGTATATTTACTGCCTTCTTGGGGAGAACGGCAGCGGCAAGACAACCTTTATGAAGCTGATGTATGGGATGTTGACAGGTGATTCGGGAAGTATCAGCTGGAACGGTCATGATATTCTTTCGGGCGGAAGGATAAAGCATAAGGAGCTGGTGAAATACCATGCGGAGGCATCGCTTACAGGTGAAGAGTGGTGCGCTCTAAATATGCCGCTGGGTGAAAATGTAAAAATGCTTTCAACACTTTATCCGACGTTCGACAGAGAGTATTTTGACAAGCTGATAGCCAGGGCCGGACTTAAGTCTGAGCTAGATAAGAGCTACGGTAAGCTATCGAAGGGACAGAAGGTTAAGGCAGAGATAGCCTTTAATCTGTCAAAGAGACCTAAGCTCATGATACTTGATGAGCCGCTGGCCAACCTGGATCCTGTATTTAAGATGGAAATACTTGAGATACTTCAGGATGCGGTTGCAGAAAACAATATGTCGCTGATCATCAGTACGCATCTGCTGGACGAGGTCACGGATATGGTCGACTATATCGTTCTCATGAAGAGGGGCGAGATAGTGAAGGCCGGTGACAGATACGAGGTGCTTGAAAAAGAAGGCAAGACAGAGCTGAGAGAGTTATTTTCTAAATAGATAAACAGGGGAAAAATATGGACGGATTTATAAAATTTATCAGAGAACAGAATAAAAGAAGGATCGGCTGGATAGTACTGTGGCTGCTGGGGCTTTTCATCTTCACATGTAAGGAAGGAGTGGGTAAGCTTTCCGCAGGCGTTGGATATACCTTGTTTGGAGCGGGACTGCTGCTTATTGCCTCAATCGACTATATGATCAATTACCTTGTTGCCTATAGAGGCGCAGGAGATTTGAAGGTTTATATGTCAGAGACTGTAAGAGGAGACGGCTCGCTGGTCAGGATCATGAAGGCACACAGCTTTGATGCTGATGCATATTTTAACGGTATTATGAAGAGGCTTCTTCCGCTCCAGCTGGTATCGATGGGTATAAATTTAGTATTTATATTTGTAAAGATTCACAGGGTAAGTGATGCGCTGATCATTTCGGGACTTATCCTCCTTATACCAACGGCAGTGAATCTCATTACAAGAAGCGTATTTAAATATCTTCTTTCACATGAAGCAAAAAGAACAGTTGCAGTGCTTAAGGCACTCAGCAGAGGCTTCTTCAATCTGGTCAAGCTTGTTGCCGGTGTTGCAGCGGCACTCATGCTGGTGATACTCATCATATCGATCGTATCTTCAAATATCATCATGAAGGATATATCAAACGGTGAAGTGGTAAGGGTGAGTACCGGTACAGATGCATATATGGCAGTGGCGCTGATCGCTTCAGCCGTATTTATCTACCTTATCCTTGACGGAAGCTATCATCTGCTGTCGGCTCTCAAGAGACATATCATAGCTGTATTTTTTGCGGCGGCAGCCATTGGCGGTATCGTAATGCTTGTTATGACGGCCTCAAAGGACAGTGTGACAATAAGAGAGGACAGCTTCACGGTTAAGAAGGCCGGAAAGTCTACCGATTACACTATGGATGAAGTTGAAAGCTTCAGAGTGTATGAAGATGACAATGCGGTTCAGGTTGAGCTCACTGTAAAGGGTGGCGAGAAGATCAGGCTTTTCGATGATTCAATGGATGACACCGATGCGTGGGCAGACAAATATACAAGCGACTACGATTACGCGGCAAAGCTCAGCGAGAGACTGATGAGTAAGGGCATTTCCGGAACTCTTGAAGAGAGAGACGAGCTTGAGAAGATCGTGAAAAATATGAATAAAAAGAACAGAGACGGTTTTGAAGAACTTAAGGCTGTATTTGATAAATAAAATAATTATTAGGTCGGAACTATGATTTATTGACAATATTTGCGGAGTGTTGTTATATTATGCGTAGCGGTATAAACAGATCGCGCCTTTTGTATGATATTTCAAAGGGTCTGAGAGGGGATTTGTTTGACGTGGCTTATCTAACGGCCGCACAGCGGCGAAAAGAAATAGAAGGGAAGTAAGAAATATGAAGAAGAAAGGGATAGCTTCCAGAGTTGTTGCGGGATGCCTCGCAATGATGATGACTATAGGCAGTGGAATCCTGCCGTCTCCCGGTAAAGCGAAGGAGGTTTCGGCCGCTTCGATACAGCCGGTCAAGATCAATTCGACCAATTTTCCGGATGCTAATTTCAGATCGGTAATATCAGGAAGAGATTATGACCGTGACGGCAACGGCACACTTGATGCAAAAGAGATCGGACTCACGCTGAATATTTACTGCGAGGGAATGAATATCAGCTCGCTGAAGGGCGTTGAGTATTTTGTGGATCTGCAGGGTCTCTGGTGCAAGGATAATAATATTTCCAGCCTGGATGTTACTAAGAACAAGGATCTTCGCGGTCTGTGGTGCTCCAACAATCCACTGACAAAGCTTGATCTGTCGCAGAATAAGGAGCTGGTATGGGTTTACTGCTATGACTGTAATCTGTCGGCTCTTGATATTACCCACAATCCGAAGATGGCTTATGTGGAATGCAGCGACAATCCGATAAAAACATTGGATCTTTCAAAATGCCCTGAGCTGGAGCATCTTATCTGCGGTTCCTGCGAGCTGTCAAAGCTTGATGTCAGCAAGAATCCTAAGCTGCAGCATCTGGACGCATTCAGAAATAAGTTCAAGACACTTGATGTATCTAAAAACACGAAGATGAAGAGACTGGATGTCTGGGACAATCCGGGACTTGGAAGCATCGATGTTACACACAATCCGGGACTTCAGTATTACAACTGTGCAAATAATGATGCAGCAAGCATAGATGTCAGCAAGAACCCTGAGCTTAACAAACTCATCTGCAGCTACAATGATATCAAGAAGCTGGATGTTACACACAATCCGAAGCTTGTCATCCTGAACTGCGAGGATAATCAGATAAGCTCGCTGGATCTTACAAAGAATCCACAGCTTCGTTATCTGCAGGCGGCGATCAATGGCTTTACTTCACTTAACATAGGCAACAATCCGTTCCTTGTTAAGACCTATAAGGAAGGTAAGTTCACACAGGAGTGGTACGGACGTTCATGGACCATTAACTATGGCGGCGACGTATCGACCAGTGAAGATAATTCCTTTTATATGTGGTTAAACGACAACGTTACGCTGAGTACACAATCAAGCGGAACCATAAATACAGGATATATCAAATATTCAGATCTGGCTGACGGCGTTTCAGAGAAGGATCTGCTTACAAGAGAGACAGTGGTACAGACTTTGTACGAGCTGGCAGGAAAGCCAAGTGTCAGCGGCCTGACATCAAGATTCAAGGATGTTAAGTCCGGCGCATGGTACACAAATGCACTCCTCTGGGGTCAGAAAAACAGTATTTGTATGGGTTATCCAAACGTTTCTTCCGACAATTTCGGAGTAGGCGAGTGGATCACCAGACAGGATCTTGTATTTATGCTCATGAGATATTCAGAGTATAAGAAATACAAGAGATCCATCGACTTTGGACGAAGCGATGAATATATCGATTATTATGATATTGATTATGATCATTGGGAAGCAATCTGCTGGTCTGCAACCTGGAATATCATGGAAGGAAAGGGCAAGGCAGGCGCACCAAAGTCTGAGCAGAGGATAGACCCTTACGGAAGAGTAACACGTAATGAATTTATCACTATCATGAAGAGACTGTTTGCCGAGAATGGTATTTCAACCTCGACAAATATTCCGATATCAAATAAGGCTGTTCCGATCACCTATAACACAACTCCAACCTGGAGCTGGAACGGAAATAGTACTGCTACAGCAAAGCTGACAAGTACAAGTGATAAGAATCATGCGATCTACATCGTTGCAAGTGTAACAACTAAGGTAAATACAGCACCGACTCTTACTAAGTCCGGAACTTCAACAGTTACCGCATCCGTAAATGTCGGCGGTAAGAAGAGCACAGAGACTAAGAAGATAACAACCTATGCATTTAATCCTTCATACACAGGCGTTGCAAAGTTTGGCAACGACTGGTGGTATGTAAAGAAGGGCCAGGTACAGTATGTTAATTCTGTAGAGAAGAATGACAACGGCTGGTGGATCATCCAGAACGGTAAGGTTAACTTCGGTTACACCGGTTTTGCTAAGAATTCAAACGGCTGGTGGTACATCAGAAACGGTAAGGTTGATTTCTCAAAGAAGGATGTCATCAAGGGTACCGTCAACGGACAGACCGCCTGGTGGTTCGTAAGCGGTGGCAAGGTTCAGTTTGTTGATTCTGTTGAGCAGAATTCAAATGGCTGGTGGGTCATCCGGAAGGGTAAGGTTAACTTCAATTACAACGGCTTTGCAAAGAATCAGTACGGCTGGTGGTACTGCAGAGGCGGTAAGGTTGACTTCAGCAAGAATGATGTTATGAAGGGCACCGTGAACGGACAGAACGGCTGGTGGTTCGTAAAGGGCGGCAAGGTTCAGTTCGTTAATTCGGTTGAGAAGAACAGCAACGGCTGGTGGGTCATCCAGAACGGAAAGGTTAACTTCAGCTTCAACGGCCTTGCAAAGAACAGCAATGGCTGGTGGGTCATCCAGGGTGGTAAGGTTAATTTCAGCTTTACAGGAATCGCCAAGAATGAATACGGTCAGTGGTATTGCAAGGGCGGCAAAGTACAGTTTGATTATAACGGAAGCGTTTATTATAACGGCAGATACTATAATATCAAGGGCGGCAAGGTCGTAAACTAAGCATGACCTGAAGTCTGAGATAATAAAACAGTAATTAAAACGGCAGTGGTCCGATGGTGGATCGCTGCTGTTTTTTTGCGCGCAGGGCAGTGTGAATGGACGTGTGTGAAGAGGTGGGGACGGGTTTAAGAGGAGGAAAAATCGGTCATGTTACCATCCGTAACCCGTGCTATTGCATTCTTTAAAACATAGATTGTATAATCGTATTATCAGAGTCGACACTGATATACGGAGGGTACTTATGGATGATACAAATAAGGACATTTTAAGACTGTTACGTGATAACGGAAGGATGAGTTTCACCGAGATAGGGGAGAAGCTTGGGATATCCAGAGTGGCTGTCATGAAGCGTGTGAAGAAGCTTGAAGAAGCTGGGATCATACGTGGCTATAAGGCGGTCATTTACAGGGAAGATAATGTTAAGATGCTGATGGAGATCGTTACGGTGGACGAGAACTATGATGATATTCTGGAGTATCTTAACAGGACCGGATATGTAACCGAGATCTACCTTATGACCGGCGGAAACCGCATTCATGCAACAGCTGTGGCACCTGATGTATCTGAGCTTAAGTATCTTGCGAAAATGGTAAATAAAGTATTTGCCGATAAGATCGAGACCATGACCTGTCATGGCGTGAAAGAGATAGTTAAGGATCTTTATGGAGGTGTCGAATATGACAAGACTGGACGAAGACGTAATGAAAGAAATGAATAAGTATCTTGATGGAACAACTATGGAGGAGATACTTATCAGAAATAAGAAGATGTTTCACTATTCTGTGATGTTTAATTCAGAGCAGATGAAGCAGGATATAGAGGTGCTTGACCTGAAGCCCCGGGCATACAACTGCCTTAGGAGATATGGCTTTAATACCATAAGTCATCTGGTCAACGGAGTGCACACAAAAGAGAATGAGTCAAGTAAAAAACAGCTTCTCAGGATCAGGAACCTGGGCAAACAAACCGCCGAGGAAATACTGCTGAAGCTGTTCTACTATCAGTTCCTTATCCTCCCGGATGAGAGGAAAAAGGAATATATGCAGGAAATACTGCTGAAAAATTGCTAAAGATAAAGCTTTCGTAATTTGAAGATTCTTTCAACCTGCTGTTTTACCAGATTCTCTCTGTTCAGATTGAGTCGGAAGAATTCGGAAAGTTCGTATTCATCATAGTCATTAAGCTGATGCTTCAATTTCTCGAAGGTTTCATCAGCAAGCTCAAGGAGTCCGGCAACTCTGGAAAACTCTCTTCGCATGCTGAGAGGTATACTGTATTCGGATTTGTATCCGAGGTCGTGTTCAATCTCAGCCCACGCATGCTGGAGTACCGTTCTGAACTGTATTTCAAAGGTATATTCCGTAAGCTTGTCAGGATAGCTGTCGCTTTTCGGAAGACTGCATATAAAAACTTCCTTGACCAGAGCTGCAATCTGCATGACCTTGATACCGCCGTTATCCAGAGTCTTCTCCAGAAGCTCTGCAACGATGCGCTCTATCTCAAGATAGTCCGGAAGGGACTTCTCATATTCAGCTACTTGAATCTCCTTAAATAAATCCACGATGGTTTTCTCCTAAGCAGGCATAAAATATAGTATGATTTTACCATTTATTGCGGCGTTTTTGAGATAAAGGCGCTGAATTTTGATATGAGGATTGCCATGAGGAAGCGGGCGTGCGATAATAAAAGAGTGTCAAGGAACGATGAGATCAGAGGTTCCGAGCGGATAGCCGGATAAACGGGGTCCAGAGGTTCCGAGCGGATGACAAAAGGTTGTATTTCAGGAGTTGATACAGGAGCATGTGCGGAAGATATCGAATAGAAGATACTGAGAGATTCAGAAATATAATTGATGAGCTGATGAGGTCGCCGCTGGTTGCGGTATGGCAGAAAATTGCTGATATCACGACCTTGGGGGAAATATGTCCGACGGATATTGTTCCGGTGATCGCAACGAACCGGAGAGGGGAGCGGGCTGTATTTCCGATGAAATGGGGCTTTGCGGAGAAGTCGCTGCTTATCAATGCAAGGGTCGAGACTGCTTCTTCGAAATATACTTACAGGGATGCCTGGAAGTCACATCGCTGTGCGATCCCTGCATCGTATTATCTGGAGTGGAGCCATTTTAAGGATGCAAAGGGAAAGGTGAAGACCGGTGATAAATACTGTATCCAGCCCGAGGGAAGTGAGATCACCTGGCTCTGCGGACTGTACAGATTCGAGGGAGACCTGCCTGTATTTGTTATCCTGACACGTGAACCGGGAGAGGCAGTGAGTGAGATACATGACCGTATGCCGCTCATCCTGCCGGAGGAGTATATTGATGAATGGATCAGACCGGACGCGGATCCGGAAAGCATAATCTCGGCGGCGCTGACTGATGTGGTGCTGGAGAAGGCTGAGCAATAATGAGTGAGTATAATGGCGAAGTATTAGGGCGGTGAAAGTGCCAGAGCCGGAAAGGACAGAGTATGGATGTTAAGACTTTGATCAAAGAGAGACACAGTGTAAGGCAGTTTAAGGATATGCCGATCGATGACGAGCAGAGAGAGGTTCTCGATAAGCTTGCGGAGGAATGTAATGCGGAGAGCGGCCTGAATATACAGGTGATCTATGATGATCCGGAGTGTTTCAAGACCCTGCTTGCACATTATGGCAAGTTCAGAAATGCAAATAATTATATCGCGCTTGTCGGTAATGAGGACATTGATGATCTTGGTGAAAGATGCGGATATTTCGGACAGAAAATGGTTCTTAAGGCGCAGGAGATAGGTCTTAATACCTGTTGGGTAGGCGGCTCATACAGCAAAGGAAAATGCAAGGTAAATAAAGAAGACGGCGAGAAGATCGTATGCGTGATCGCATTTGGATATGGCGAGACTCAGGGAGTTAAGCATAAATCAAAGCCGGTAGAAAAGCTCTGCAACGTTGCTGAAGAGGATATGCCTAAGTGGTTTAAGAACGGCATGATAGCAGCTATGATGGCTCCGACGGCACTTAACCAGCAGAAATTCTATGTTACCCTTGAGGGTGAGGAGGTAACTATTACCGCTAAGAGAGGACCATATACCAAGGTGGATCTTGGCATAGTTAAATACAACTTTGAAGCTGTGAGCGGCCATAAGGTTTTGTGATGGCTTGCAAATAATATTACATTTTATACTTGGAAGAAAGTATGTAGGAATCGGCTTCGGTCGGTTCCTATTTTGCTTTTATATAACGCTGCACTCCACGTTAAAAAATATATTTAGCTGTGCTCCACGCAAAATGTATGGTATTTTTATAGACAATACAGTCATTTATTATAGAATCAGAGGAGCTATAATACAGATACTGGCTTGGCGACAGAACAGTCTAAAATATTGTATTTACAAAAACGAACATACGTTCTATAATCACCGTAAGAGGTGATGAATATGAGTGTGAAGCGTAAAGCACCACAGAAAGTGGATGTAATCTGTCAACATTCTGTAGATGGCACTATCATTCCGCTTCGAGTCAGAATGACTGACGAGGATGGCCAGCGGCAGATATTTAACATAAAAGAATATCTTGATGTTTCCCACAAGGGAACATATATGACGCCTGATGGGGTGTATGTTACTGATCGGAACCTTGTATTTGAGTGTAAGATAGTAGTGCTGAATACGGTGAGGAGGATAACGCTCTATTACGCGCCGTCGATGACTTATTGGACTATGACGTCCGAATAACAGGATATTTTATGCACGGAAAAGCATAGAAGGAAAGGAAACGTATAAGGATGAACAAGGAGAATTATATTATAAGGGTAGTTACAATAGATGATTATGATGCTATCTTTGAACTGTGGAATGCTTCCGAGCAAAGTCGTCGTGCATTAAATCCGGTTGATGATACACGTGAAGGGATCGATAGATATTTGAAGAGGAATCCTAATACCTGCTTTGCAGCGGTAATGGATGGCAAGATCATAGGAGTTATTCTTACAGGCCATGACGGACGTCGTGCGATCGTTCATCATATGTGCGTTCATCCTGATTATCGCCGCATGGGAATAGCCGGCCGTCTGGTTTCTGAGGCTGAAGAGGCACTGAAGGCTGAGGGGATACAGAAGATATTTGGCCTGGTATTTAAGGATAATGATACAGCAAATGATTTTTGGGAGAGCCAGGGATACTCTCTCAGAACGAACCTTAATTATCGAAATAAGAGTTTGAATGAGAGGATTCCAGCGGGAGAATAGAGGATACCGTGATAGGCTTTGGAAACTAATATACCGGAGTGAAGGAGGGATTCTATGAATAAAAAAAAGCAAGATTTTAATAGCTATTGTTATTTTTATTATATTGGCGATCCTTCTGGGCTTTGCTATTGCTTCTCATGCCATCAAGGAAAATAAATATAAGAAAGCCACAAAGCTTCTTGAAGAGGATAAATACAAAGAGGCCGCTGAGCTTTTCGATGAGCTGGGCGACTATTCGGACAGCTCAGAGATGTATATGGAATGTTTTTATCAGCTTCTGGATGATCATCTGGAAAGCGGCAATTACATGGAAGGCATCGAGATGTTAGAAGAGATGCCGAAACATTCCGAAAATGATAAAGAGATAGAAAGAAGAGTAGGTAATCTCTGGTATGAAGAAGGCCGTAAACTCTATGAAGAACGTAAGCTTGAAGAGGCTGTAAAAGCTCTGGAGAATGTGAGTGGCAGTAGCAGCATAGCGGCAGAGGATCTGAAAGAAAAGATCAATAAAGAGATAAAGCTGAATAAAGCGATTGCTGAGCGTAAGGAAAAAGAGGAGCAGCAGGAAGCGAAAAATAACGTGGATGAATATTATGAAGATAAAAATTATAGCGCTGCGGTAAAATATTATATTAAAGCTGATGGTAAGGTTGAGGGTATTGAAGAGAGATATAAAGAGGCCGATAATTACGCAACCTACGAGAGGGCGATCGATAGCCTTACTAAGGGTGATATAGACACCGGACTGAATCTTCTGAATTGTCTGGATGACTGGTTTGAAAATGTTTCTACGCTTAAATGGGCCGCAAAGAAAGCGCAGGATTATAAATGGAAATGGTATTTGTATAAATATACCATTGAAGATACGTCCAGAGGAAGAGTGACGGATAATACTTATTCTGAATTCGGAGCAAAGCGCCAAATTAGTGTGTACGTTGAGAGGGATGGAAGAATCAGGATATCAATGTATGGCGGAAGTACTTATACGGATGAGAGTTCGGTTGTAACGTGGGATATAAGCGGTGGATACTGCTGTTTTGATGTTGATACCGGTCTGGAGGAAACATATTATCTTTATAAGAGCGGCAAGGTTTCATCAATTTATAGAAGATATTTTATGCATCTTGATGAAGGCGAGACGCTTGATCCTGATCTTAATCCGGGGATAGCAGTAGTGATCAAACCGGGCCGTGGCGGTGGCTCGGGTGGAGGTTCATCCGGTGGTTCATCATCCGGTTCCGGTAAAGATAAAGAAACTACTACTGAATTCGATCCGGATGATCATGATATAGAGATGTATTATCTGGACTATCAGGATGAGTTTGAGGATTATGATGATGCATATGATGATTTCCTGGACAATCCTGAATATTGGGACGATTATTAAAAGAAAGCAGGGCATAGTATGTCATGGTTAGATATTAAAGGAAAATATAGTGTTAACGGTGAAGAATAATTTATGGAAAAACTTCTTGGAAAAGGGAAGGGTGGATATTCGTATCTGGCTTCGAGAGATGGTCAAAAATATGTATTAAAACAGATCCATCATGAACCATGTTCATATTATCAGTTTGGTGATAAGATATAGTCAAAGACGAAATGAATCCTGATTATATTCAGCAGGTGAAGGAGATGTGTAAGCTTTTATATCCGGCCAATACAAATATTGACTATTTTCCGACTAATTTTGTTGTTAATGACGGCGTGGTATTTTATATTGATTATGAGTGCAATGATTATATGCAGGAATGGGATTTTGAGAACTGGGGTATAAAATACTGGTCCAAAACTCCGGAGTTTGTGAAATACTGGCAGGAACATAGTGAGAGTAAAGACTGATCATTCAACAGGTGAAACCGGAGGAGTCAGCGAGAGGATTATTCAATATATAGATGAATTTGGAGGATTGTATTTATGGATATTAGTAAGATCAGGGGATTCATAAGAAAGCAAAAGGTTGCTTTTATCTGCTCGGTTGATGAGGCGGGATTTCCGAATGTAAAAGCAATGCTGAAACCGAGAAAGATTGACGGACTGAAATATTTTTATTTTTCAACCAATACTTCTTCGATGAAATATGGAGGTAAAAACTGTGTGGATAAATAATACTCAGGATGAGGCGGAGCGCTTTCCGCTGTTTGACAAAATAAAACATGACCACGATATCAGTGTGTATATAAAAGAGCAGAATGAATCGATGCAGGCTATGGGCTATACAGAGCATAGCTATGCACACATAGGCGTTGTTGCGGACCGCGTTGGATATATTCTGGAAACGCTGGGGGAGGATGATCATACGATCGATCTGGCGCTGACGGCAGCCTGGATGCACGACCTTGGAAATATCATAAATCGTGTGGATCATAGTCAGTCAGGTGCTATGATGACATTTTATCTGCTGGATAAAATGGGTATTCCGGCTGAGGACATAGCTCCGATAATCAGAGCGATAGGCAATCATGATGAGGGCAGCGGCCTTCCGGTTAGTGATATCGCAGCAGCGCTTATCATGGCCGATAAATCTGATGTGCGAAGAAGCAGAGTTCAGGACAAGGACGAGAGAAATTATGATATTCACGACAGAGTAAACTATTCTGTTAAGTCTTCGGTGCTTAAGATAAACCAGGAGCATACAGCCATAAAGCTTAAGCTTGAAATCGATACGAGATACGGTGAGATAGGCGAGTATTTTGAAATATTCATGGAACGTATGCTGCTTTGCCGTAAGGCGGCCGGTTTTCTGGGACTTGAATTTCATCTGATAATAAACGAGCAGACATTGATGTAAAAATACATGATAACCAAGAATAAAACCGTCATATAAGGTTTAGGGCTGAATGTGATGATTGCAATATGGACGGAGGAGTATAAATGATACAGGGCAATGAGCTTCAGGGCTCAAATAACGAGATCACTAATATTTTGAGAGAGGTCAGGATCACGCCGGAAGAGGCGAAAAAGTGGTTGGAGCAGAATGTACAGCCATATAGGGAATTGATGGCATATTACAGATGCGCCATTATGGAAATAGAGACGAAGTTCAACGTGCTGAATGAAGAACTGTCACTGAAATATGATCGTAATCCGATTGAGACGATCAAGTCCAGGTTAAAGTCGACGGAGAGCATCGCCGAGAAGATGCAGCGAAAGGGGATATTTCCTACGGTCCAATCTATTGAGGAGACCATTTCTGATATTGCCGGAATCAGAGTTATCTGCTCGTTCCCGGCAGATATTTATATGCTTGAAAAGGCTCTGCTGGAGCAGGATGATGTCAGACTCGTAGAGAAGAAGGATTACATCAAGGAGCCGAAGAAAAATGGCTACAGAAGTCTGCATTTGATCGTGGAGACACCGATATTTCTGCATGACAGGAAGAAACTGATGAAGGTTGAAGTGCAGCTGAGAACAATTTCTATGGATTGGTGGGCAAGCCTTGAGCATAAGATCAAATACAAGAAAGACATCGACAAAAATGTCGTAAAGGAGCTCGAGAAGGAGCTGCTGATATGTGCTGAGTTTGGAGCTAAGCTTGATTCGAAGATGGAAGAGATCAACAAAAGAGCGCATGAGACCGGAATCGAATAGGACAAATAGAGCGGAGGCTTTTATGAAAAATATTATTCTGATCGGAATGCCTGCGTCCGGAAAGAGTACTGTAGGCGTTATTCTGGCTAAAATCCTTGGTATGAATTTTCTGGATACTGACCTTCTGATCCAGCAAAGAGAAGGAATGCTGCTCAAGGATATCATAGGGCAGAAAGGCGTTGATGCATTCCTTAAATGTGAGGAAGATGCATTGCTCAGTGTCGATACAGTGAATACCGTGATCTCTACAGGCGGAAGTGCAGTATATAGTCAGGCGGCTATGGAAAGATTCCGTGAGTCCGGAACGATCATTTATCTTAAGGTCGAAAAGGACGAACTGTTCCATCGTCTTCACAATATAAAAGAACGCGGTGTTGTTTTGCAGAACGGTGAAAACATCGACGATATGTATGAGAACAGATGTCGTTTGTATGAAAAGTATGCCGATATAGTGATCCCGGAAGAGGGGAGCACAATCGAAGAAACAGTTCAGATGGTTGTGGAGGCTCTCAACATATAAGAAAAAGGAGAAGTAAATGAAGAAAAATATCCCCAATGATGAAGAATTAAAAAAATATATCCATAAGAAGATGACATTACCTTTGATGGAACATGCTTCCGAAGAAGTGAAAGAATCTGTTTGGAAGCTTGTTAAAAGGTTATCGACCTATGCTCGTGTACCGGGGACGGTGTCAGACTTTAAGAAAATGGCAGTGTTCGCTGAAGATGATGCAATAGTTGATGTTGTCCTGGATACACTAAAGGATATGAAGTATCCTTTTAAAAATACAGATTTTATACCTGATATTGCGGGATATTATTATTGTATAGCGCTGGTTTCGCAGAGCATGCATAGAAGGGATGAGACGATTAAACTGTTCAATGAAATTGTTGATCATGCGATTGCTATTCAATCAGACAGTGCATTGCCGCTGGCCAGAAATATGGATGTTATGTCAAAGGAATATCCGGATCTGACAGATATATTTGAAAAAGCCAGGATCATCTATAAAATTGATGCAATTAATACTGTTACGGACTGGGTTCGTATAGAGATTAACAAGCTTTACCCGGATTATACAAGTGTGGAAAAAATAGAAGCAGAATATATAAATATTAAGAATCCTCAGGATGGCAGGGTTTTTGTTGAAGTGGATGAAAATGAATATGTTGTCAGAATAGTCGAAAAAGAAAAAGACATTTTCAATAAAAAGTTCAAACACTATAGCTATGAAATGATTATATATGCGATCGTCAGAGATGTTTTGCTGAGAAAGCACATGGAAGATTTGCAGATCGATGATTCTAAAGATACAAGAGTTGTCGAAGCTATGAAGAGTGATATGCAGAAATTATATGGTGAGATCGCGATTAAAGTAAATAATAAGGAACTAAATTATATTTTGGATTGGTATGAAAGATATGATCATACAAATCTGCCTCAGGATGTCCGGGACTATTTGGCAGAAATATATAACGACGAAGACCTTAAAGATGCATTTTACAACGCAGATATTGAAATATATGATGAGAAGTGGGTAAAGGATCTGGAGGATGATGACTCCTGGTTTGAAGAGCTGATGGGACCGGGAGAATCAACATATGAGAATATCAAACCATTTGCCAGAGAGGGTGCAGGCGGTATGTGGGTCGTTCTTAATGATGAGCTGATCGGATATATCGGTTCAGAAGGAGAATGCGGAATCGTTGCCAGAAGTATTCATGAATTTATGAATATTGTTTCTGTCTGGGGCGGATATTTAGATGAATATTGGGATGAAGATGTTCTTGAGAGCAGTGAATCCTTTTATGAAACAATGAATGATTCTGACAGACTGGAGGATTATGATGACATAAAAAGAGATAAAAGGGTATTCAAGAAGTTTATCAAAAAACATGGATTTACTACAAAAATATATGATATGGCTGTCAAAGGAATGAAAGTGACTCCATCATTTGTAGTAAAAGCTACGGATGATGAATACGTAGATTCTGAGCCGTTGATATAATGTAGTTGGAACGATAACCCAGAAGAATCAGGGTAATCTCTGTTCAGAGGGGCAGGAGTGTGGTATATTATATGAGATATATAACACTTTGCCTAAATGCTTCAGACAAGTGAAAAAATAAACTGTATGAAAGGTGTAAAACAAAATGGAAAATGTAGCGATTGAAGGAATTAGTGACCTGCGAATAGTTACAGATATGTTTTCACAGGTGGGATGCGTAGAAGCAGATAACTGTATTCTGGTGGTGACTAACCGTGATTTTGGTACAGGAGCTGAAGCGGGTGATATTATGACCGCAAATGCGACTATCGCTGGTACCAGAGGCGGAGGAGTCGTAGGCGGTGCTGCTGCCGGAATGATAGCGGGAGCTATCAACGCGTCTGTACAGGAAAAAGTTGGAGAGTTCCATCGCAGTCTGGATGACAGGCAGAGGATCGCCTTCAGCAACAGGAAATATGCCGGATTTTTGGTAAATGTCATTTCGACCGGTATAGGTGTTATACCTTTAAAAAACAGCGGGCAGATCATTCCGAAAGTCAAGGATCTCATAACGGATACTGATTATTTTTGCTTCTTCAGCTATGATGAGATCGAGAGCATGACACTGAAAAAACTGCCATTGCATTTTTCATCTGTTCAGCTTGCAATATGTTTTAAAAATACAGGCGAGTTGAAAGTTAACACTCCTTGGGAATTACCAAAGAAACACAAGCTGATTCCTTATCAGGAGGCAAACTTTAATAAATTAGCTGCCAGACTTTAAGGCTGGCATAAGCGGAGGACACGGTTTATTTGTTTTGCGATGTGGCTTCTAAGCAATTAAGCGCTTGCAGAAATGCAGGCGCTTTTTATGTTGTACAAAAGACTATGCTTTATATTTGATAATTAATAATTTGGTTTACATAAGGTATGTTATTTTTATCGACTATACGTTGTTTTACACTAGAGTCAGAAGCTAGTATTTTTGCATTGATAGTTCACATTCACGGTGGGTATGGTTTATAATGCATAGAGGAGCTATGGATGACACCGGTTTGTGCCGGAAAAGATAAAGGACTATGATTATGAACATACAGATTTTTGGAACGAAGAAGAGCGCTGATACTCGTAAAGCAGAGCGTTTCTTCAAAGAGAGAAACATTAAATATCAGTACGTGGACCTGAAGGAAAAAGGGCTCAGCAAAGGTGAGTTTAATTCCGTAAAGCAGGCTGTTGGTGGAATTGATAATCTGATCGATGAGAATGCCAAGGACAAGGATACACTGGCGCTTATTAAGTATATTGCTGAGGAGGATAAAGAGGAGAGGATCCTCGAAAATCAGCAGATACTTGTGCAGCCGATAGTGCGAAATGGAAAGAAGGCTACGGTTGGATATCAGCCGGATATTTGGAAGACGTGGGATTAAACGAAACTATAGCGTTTAACAAAAGGAGATGATTCGTTGATTACTAAGGTTGAGAATCTTTCTGAAAAGGAACTGATTAGATTTGCGAAGCAAAAAGCTGACAGATTAGGCGTTCCGCTCTTGTTTGATACGGATATGAAGGATAAATGAGAATTGAGGATAAAAAATGAGTTTTGTTTTTGTGGCTCTTGGTGGAGCGCTTGGAGCAGTAGGGCGATATGCTATTAGCCTGATACCGGTAAAAGCACAGTTTCCGATACTAACATTGGTGACAAATATATTTGGTGCGATACTGATCGGGTTTATCGTGGGACTAACAGATAAAAAGGGTGATGTGTCGCCTAACACAGTGCTCTTCTGGAAGACAGGCGTATGTGGTGGATTCACTACATTTTCGACATTTTCGCTTGAAGCGTATAAGTTATTTGAGAATAAAGCATACGTACTCGGTGGAGTGTATGTGACACTGAGCGTTTGCTGCTGCATCTTCGGAGTGCTGTTGGGCAGGAAGCTGGCGGCAGTAATAGGATGATAATCAGTTTTTTTGAGGTGTGATAAATGGACACGAGTGATCATTCAAAGCCGGGTTTGTTAGGTTAGTTGAGATGATAGGACTTAGATGTTCTTTAAGGTAAATACTGTGCAAAATGCAAATGATTTGCAAATTGCATTGACAGGATTGCAACCGGTGCAGTAAAATGCAAACGAGTTGCAATTTTGTTTTATAAGGAGAAAATATATGTCTACAAGAGAAGTGCCTATAGTGATCATCACCGGATATCTCGGATCCGGAAAGACCACGTTAATGCAAAATATTTTAAAGCAGGAAAAGCGAAAGGTTGCTTTGATCGTCAATGATATGGGAAGCATCAATATCGATGCATCTATTCTTAATAAGACCGGAAATCAGGTGGCGCAGATTGAGATGGTCGAAATGCAGAACGGATGTATCTGCTGCACTCTGCGAGATGAGTTTATGGCTGAAATAGAGAGGCTTTCTGAGGATAAGAGCATCGAGGCTATATTTGTTGAGGCCTCGGGGATAAGTGAGCCATCTTCTATAGCGCGTGCATTCCTCAATTATGAGGAAATGACTGAGGATACCAGAGTTTTCCTTAAGACTGTTGTGTCTGTAGTTGACGTGGACAGGATATACAGGGAATTCCTTCACAATCTGACGGCTGACCAGGAGACGGAGGATGGTGATGTGATCAATCTTATTATGGATCAGATCGAGTTCTGTAATCTGATGATCCTGAATAAGACGGATCTTCTTTCGGAGGAACAGCTTGAGGAGGTTAAGGAAGGTCTGCGTGGTATTCAGCAGGAAGCTGAGATGATCGAGTGTGTAAACGGTGATGTGGATCTTGAAGTTATCCTTGATAGAGAAGATTTTGATTTTGAAGAGGTTGAGGCATACAGTGCGGTTCAGAGGGCACTTAATAACTGCGAACATGATGATGAGAAAGCCTGTGTAGACGAATACGGGATTTCTTCTTTTGTATTTGAAGAGAGAAGGCCTTTTAACCGTAAAACATTTAATAAGCTTGTTGAGGAATACCCGGAAGTGCTTATTCGTTCAAAGGGTTATATATGGTTTTCGGACGACTGGAAACATATACAGCTCTTCGAGCAGGCCGGAAGAAATGCATCCATTACTGAGCTTTCCGAATGGGCATCGGCCTGGCCGAAGGAGGAGCTTGATAAGGTGGTAAGCGATTTTCCGGATATTAAGGATGACTGGGATGAGACCTACGGAGACAGATGCAATCAGGTGGTTTTCATCGGAAAAGGATATGAAAAGGCTGAGATCGTAAAACTTTTATATGACTGCATAGAGAAGGCAGGGTGAAATAAAGGAAGAACCAAATATTTTCTGTGACCTTCTATTGACCGGAGAAATAGTAGTGCGTATAGTAGATGGTATCAGTATTTTATATGAGGTGAGACGATGCAGGAGTTTGATTCGTTTATACAACCGAATATGAGCCTTTATATCCCTATCTGCAAGGTGAGCAGTGATGTATCGCTGTTTAACGGCGATGAGTCTGATTATGTGATCATCATTGATTTTAATATCAAGGCTGAAAAACATAATTATTATGTTTCGATAATCAATTCGCCGAATGTCAAGCTGAAGGAAACACTTTCGAATGACTATTACTGTCTGCTCATTAAAAAAGAGTTTTTCGAAAATATATTTGCGATGTATGTCAATGATACGGACGGCATGCGCAGATTTGATAATTATAATGTTGAGGTCTGCAATGACATACTCAAGTATCTGAATATGTTTGCATTTGAGTCGTCAAAGAATATGATGAACTCGGAGGTGACGATACTTGCCCATTCGACACTGATCGCTCACTGGATCGTTAGAAGCATCCTGGGTGAGTCGTTGGATATGAGAGCGATATCATCAGATTATTCTGTTGCCAGGGCGCAGCACTATATCGAGCAGCATTATTCAGAGAAGATTACGATTGAAAGACTGGCTTCATTGACCTATGTATCGACATCGAGTTTATCACATAAATTCAAGTCGGAGATGGGTGTATCGCCTATGGATTATCTCTTTGAGGTCAGGCTTCAGAAGGCACTGAATATGATGCGGCGGAAAAATATTTCCCTGACGGATATTGCAATGACTTGCGGATTCTCGAGCCTTTCGCACTTTTCGAGATTCTTTGCTTCAAAAATGAATATGACTCCGTCAGAGTATATGAAGCATTATTCTTCCTGATTTGCAGGATTTTGAAAATTCTATGCAGAATATATAAAGTATTTTGTCGTAGGTTTCCTTAGAATGTATCAAAAAGAATAAGGAGGAAACGAATATGACTAAAGAAGAAATGATCGATTTCATGAATGCAAATCCTGTAATGCATCTTGCCACGATGGATGGGGATTGTCCAAGAGTCAGAGCTATGCTGCTATTTAAGGCGGATGAAAAAGGAATCGTTTTTCACACGGCAAATACTAAAGATGTGTATAAGCAGATGATGGATAATTCGAACGTTGAAATATGCTTCAACAGCCCGGAGATGCAGCTGCGTGTTTCAGGTGTAGTTTCAAGAGATGATGATCCGGAGCTTCGTGAAGAGATATTTAATCATCCGACCCGTAAGTTCCTGCAGGCATGGAAGGATAACGGAATAGATAATTTAATGACTGTATTTCGCGTGACAAAATGCGCAGGTGTAACCTGGACTATGCAGACGAATTTTGAGCCGAAGGAACCGGTTGTTATTACTGATTAATGAGCGGTTGTTATGAGGACTGGCATACCCATTATGATTGGGTCGATTAATACAGAGATAAGGCGTTATGAGTAGAAATCATGATACTCGTAATGCCTTTTTTTATTTCTATAATCAATAAAATAAATCTAAAAAAGCGCGTATTTAATGGCGTGATAATCTCTGTTCAGAGGTGCATGAGTATGGTATATTGGAGAAAATATTGTTTCTTTTTGTAAGTTGTATTTTGAAAGGATATTTTATGGGTAATAATTGGGAAGAAATTGCAAAAAAAATTATTGCTAAAGAGACTAAAGTCGTAGAGCGGAACAGAGGGAAGATACCATACACCGCGAAGGATCACGTTTTTGATGACTGGTCAGACAGAGAGGGTATCTGCTGGTGGACAAATGGATTCTACGGAGGAACCATGTGGCAGCTTTACAATGCCACGAAAAATGATCTGTTTAAAGAGTGTGCAGAAGAACTGGAAAATAAGCTGGATGCGGTACTTATGGATTATGACGGAATGGATCATGATTCAGGTTTTCGCTGGCTTCCGACTGCGGTTGCAAACTATAGACTGTTTAAGGGTAAAGAGTCTAAGAACAGAGCGCTTCTTGCTGCAACAAATATGGCAGGACGCTTTAATATAAACGGTAATTTCATCCGCGCCTGGAATGACTGGGGTGATGGCAGAGATACAAAAGGCTGGGCGATCATTGATTGTATGATGAATCTGCCACTTTTATACTGGGCATCCGAAGAGCTTGGAGATCCAAGGTTTAAGGCTATTGCAACAGCTCATGCTGATACCGCTATAAAGAGTTTTGTAAGAGAGGATGGTTCTGTCTGCCATATAGTTGGATTTGATCCGACCAGCGGAGAACGACTCAGAGATTACGGCGGACAGGGCTATGGGGATGGCTCATCCTGGACAAGAGGACAAAGCTGGGCACTGTATGGTTTTATACTAAGCTACATGCATACCGGTGAAAAGAAATATCTGGAGACTGCTCTAAAGGTTGCAGACAGATTTATTGAGAGAATTCCTGAAAGCGGACTTATTCCGGTGGACTTTGACCAGCCGGCTGAGCCTGCCTATATTGATTCGACGGCAGCGGCAATCGCGAGCTCAGGACTGATAACTTTATATAATATTATTTGTGATGAACAACATAGTGACGAATACAGCAAATATTTTGCGTCTGCTGAGAAGATGCTATCAGCCCTCGATGAACTTGACTGTGATTATGATCCTGAACACGATGAAATGCTTACAAGATGTACAGCAGCTTATCATGACAAGGAGCATGAATTCCCGATCATCTATGGAGACTATTATTATATAGAGGCTATCTGGAAGCTGACAGGACGCGAACTCTTTATCTGGTGATAAAGAGTTGGTGGGGCGTGGAGAAGCGTCCCGGAGTGTCGGCTGATTGGTATTTGTATTGGAGGAAATACAATGTTTGAAAAGAAATATCTTGATTATGAACTGAGTCCTTATACCGGTATGACAAGAAGGTCTTGGATTGCGGCAGCGGAGTATCTGCTCGAAGGGATTTTTAATAATATTAGTGACATTGAGGCGCCGGTGGTAATGCCACGTTATGAGACCGAGGTTACCTATCCGCCAAAGGATGCGCCGGAGTGGCGGAAAAAGGCGGAAGTATTTGAGGGGCTGTGCAGATCGTTTTTTATCTCGGCACCGCTCATTCATATTGAACCGGAGCTTGTCCTGAACGGAATAAATATAAGGGAGTACTACAAGAAACAGGTCCTTTATGCCGTGACACCCGGCTCAGATAATTATGTATTAAATTACTCGGATATAAGAGCGCTCGAGAAGAATGATGATCCGATTGCCTTTTACCAGCAGACAGTAGAGACCGCAGCACTTGTAATATGTCTCTGGCTGTCAAAGGAGGAAATCTGGGACACATATACCAAAGAGGAAAAAGACAGGATTGCGGCTTTCCTTACTGATTTTGCACATTCAAATACTGTGGCACAGAACTGGCGCCTTTTTAATATGCTTGATATGGCATTCCTTTATATGAATGGGTATCCGATCGATGAGGATATTATGAGGGATCATGCCCAGAATATTCTTCATTACTATGTTGGAGGCGGCTGGTATAGAGATGGTCAGAGCTTTGATTATTATTCAAATTGGGCTTTCAATATGTATACCGGTATCTGGAATATTTGGTATGGCTACGAGAAGGAGCCTTATATTGCTGCAAAGTTTGAAGAAAACTCCAATGAGCTTATGAAGACCTATCCTGATTTTTTTGATAGGGATGGCTTTACAAATATGTGGGGCAGAAGTGGTATTTATAGAAATGCATCCACAAGCTCTTTTGATGGAAATCTTATGATGAAGAATCCGGGGCTTGATCCGGGTCTTGCAAGAAGGATCTGTTCAGGATCTCTTTTACAATTCCTTGAAAGAGATGATTTTTTATGGAACGGGGTTCCTACGCTTGGCTTTTATGGACCGTTTATTCCGCTTGTTCAGGGGTATTCCTGCGCAGAATCACCTATGTGGCTTGCTAAGGCTTTGTTGTGTCTGCATTTTCCTGAGGAGCATCCATTCTGGTCAGCAAAAGAAAATAATGGCATTTGGGAGAAACTGCAGAAAAATGAGACAAAGGTGACGACACTTGACGGTCCTGCTCTCTGTTTTGCAAACCACGAGGCGAATGGTATCACTGAACTCAGAACAGGTAAGGTTGTAAAAAATAAACATGACCTTCATGGAATCTGGAACTATGGAAAGCTTGTATATAATACCAAGTTCCCTTGGGAGTGTACGCCAAAGGATCAGTATCGCTGCGAATCCCAGCAGTATGTTATAGAGTATCTTGATGAAAAAACTCGGAGTAGTAACGGTGGGGCCTCCGGAAATAATGGTATTTCCAGAAATACACCGAATGCTGTTTTCTGGTACGGTGAAAAGAATGAAGTTCTCTATCGCAGACAGTTCTTTGAATATGAAACTGAGACGGAGACGCACCATATGACAGCGATTGACCTGGCTGACTTTGTTGTTCCATATGGAATCTTAAGAGCAGACAAGATCAGAATGTACAGAAGACCGCTTCGTATTACCCTTGGAGCATTTGGATTCCCTGATAACGGAACCGAGATAATCCGGAAGACTGAGAAGATGAATACTACCGATGACATTAGTTATAAGGCGATAATATTAAAGGGGCATGATCATACAGGCAAAGAGAAACAGCTTGCCTTTACTGTGATGGACGGATGGTCGGATATTGAAATCGTTAAAAGCAAGGGTACAAACCCTGACAGTGAGAATTCAATTGTTGTTTACGCCGAAACCAGGAGAGAGAAGCAGTATGGCTATGAACCGTATTTTTTGATATCTCAGGTTATTACCAAAGAGAGCCTTGAGGATTTTGAAGAGGATGAGATATTCCCTGTAAAGGAAATTCGTTACACCGATCCACAAAGATGCGGTGGATATGGACCTGTGACCATCAGCCTGAAAAACGGTGATGAGAAGCAGATTGATTTCTATGGGATTGAAAGCAGATTGGAATTGTAAGGAGGACGTTATTATGAGTGATATTGTTATGGTGACCGGTACGGGAAGAACTTATGCGCTGGGTTATAATCTTGTCCTCAGATATCTTGAGGCAGGCGATATGGTTATAGCTACTGTCAGAAAACCATCGGCTGAGCTTGAGGAACTTAAGGACAAATATGGAGAAAAACTTATAATTGCTGTCATGGATCTACTTGATACAGATTCGGTAGAAGCTGCTGCGAAGGAAGTTGCAGGTAAAGTTGATCATATTGATACATTAATTAATAATGCGGTGGGAGTATCACCGGATTGTGATAAGGGCTTTTTTGAGGCTGATCTTGATCTTATACCAAAGACGATAGATATCATTGCTGTTGGAACAATGAGAGTTATCAAGGCATTTTATCCGCTTTTAAAGAATGCCTCCGGCACCGCTCTGATTATGAATATTTCCTCGGAGGCAGGAAGTATCGAGAGATGTCACAGAATAAATAATCTGGATTATGGAATGGGCAAAGCAGCGCTGAATATGGCGACCATGAATCTGTATAATACCTTTAAGGATGAAAGGAAGATAAATATATTTGCGGTTCATCCGGGATGGATCAGAACAGACGGAAGAGAAGATAATCCGGCGCCGCTTTCATCATATGAAGCAGCAGGCATTCTGAAGGATCTGTTCGCTGAGAGACGTGAGGATTTTGAGGGACATAGGTTCATTACCAATGAAGGAGAGGATTATCCGTTTTAGATGACAGATATTTGGAAGAAATAGAAAATGCTAATAAAGCGGGATGCGATGCGCCTAAGGCTGAATCATACCTTGAAGATTTGAAGAGGTTGAAGAAAAGACAGAGTGAATGATTGTAGTATATCGTGCCGGTGAAGATATAGCTGAAAATCAGGCAATATATGGAAAAATAGGATTAAATATGGTGATAGAAAATATGAATTATTTTGTAGAGGGTTTGCAGGGAAGCGGCAAGAGTACTCTGATAGAAAAGCTGGCGAAGAAATATCCGGCTTGCACAGTTTTTCGTGAAGGTGATTATTCGCCTGTCGAACTGGCCTGGTGTGCTCGCGTGACAAAAGAAAAATATGCTGAAATACTTGAGAAATATAGCGATATTCGTTCGATGATCGAAGAAAAGAGTCATTCTGAAGGCGATTACATGATCATTTGCTACACTCAGATCATTACGGATGTACCGGGCTTTCATAAGGATCTGGAACAGAACGAAATCTATAATGGACGTCTTTCTTTAGATGAGTTTAAGGGGATTGTATTTGACAGATATATAAACTGGAACGAAGATAATATGATCTTTGAGTGCTCGCTTTTCCAGAATATTGTTGAAGATATGATCCTCTACAGGAATGCTTCAGACCAGGAGATAATGAGTTTCTACAAGGAGCTTGCAGATAAGATCAATAACAAGTCATTCCGTATCTTTTATCTGGAAACTGAGAGTATTGCAGATAATATTGCTGCAATAAGAAAAGAGCGTTCTGATGAAAATGGAAATGAGATGTGGTTTCCACTGATGATAAAGTATTTTAATGATTCGCCTTATGCCAAAAAGAGAAATGTGTCCGGTGAAGAGGAATTGTATAAACACTTTGTTCACAGACAGGAATTGGAACTTCGTATTTGCAGAGAGCTTTTTTCTGACAAAGTGACAGTTCTTAAATCGAAGGCGTATTCGGACATGGAATTATAAGCGGCTCCTAAAGAAATGCTATAGAGTTTAATATGTATAGTATCCATTGAAAAGATGGTTCTTTTATGATAACATAACCTAGTTGCATTAGGCTTTTTGGTGGCCTGCACCATAATGGTGTAAGGTTTGGCGTAAAAAGCGTGTATTACAAAGCTAAAAATATGAAAACCATATATATAAAGGAGATAATAGAAAGATATGAAGTTGGGTATAGTCGGATTGCCAAACGTTGGTAAATCCACATTATTTAATTCACTTACTAAGGCCGGAGCGCTTGCTGCAAACTATCCGTTTGCGACGATCGATCCGAATGTAGGTATAGTTGCTGTTCCGGACAAGCGTCTGGACGTTCTGACAGAGATGTACAATTCGGCGAAGACAACGCCGGCCGTTATCGAGTTCGTTGATATCGCGGGACTTGTTAAGGGTGCGTCAAAGGGCGAGGGCCTGGGCAACCAGTTCCTGTCAAATATCCGTGAGTGTGATGCGATCGTTCACGTTGTAAGATGCTTTGATGATACAGACGTTATTCACGTTGAGGGTTCAGTTGATCCGATCCGTGATATTGACACAATAAATATAGAGCTGATCTTCTCTGACCTTGAGGTGCTTGAGAGACGTATGGCTAAGACTGTAAAGCTTTCGAGAAATGACAAGATGGCTGCTAAGGAATACGAGTTCCAGGAGAGACTGAAGAAGCATCTTGAGAACGACCAGCCGGTTCGTACCTTTGAGATCGCTGATGATGACGATGAGAAGGCATGGATCCATGAATACAGTCTGCTTACAGCGCTGCCTGTTATATTTGCCGCAAATGTCGCAGAGGACGATATGGCTGATGAGGGTGCATCAAACGAATACGTTCAGAAGGTTCGTGATTATGCGGCTCAGACAGACTGCGAAGTATTTACAGTATGCGCTAAGATGGAGGCAGAAATATCAGAGCTTGACGATGCTGAGAGAGCAGAATACCTTGAGGCACTCGGACTTACTGAGTCAGGTCTTGATAAGCTGATCAAGGCAAGCTACAGCCTGCTCGGACTTATTTCTTATCTTACAGCAGGTGAGACAGAGTCGAGAGCATGGACCATCAAGAAAGGTACCAAGGCTCCACAGGCGGCAGGAAAGATCCACTCTGATTTTGAGAGAGGCTTCATTAAGGCTGAGGTTGTCAGCTACGATGATCTGATCAATTCCGGAAGCATGACAGCTGCAAAGGACAAGGGACTCGTTCGCCAGGAGGGCAAGGAGTACGTTGTTCAGGACGGCGACGTTGTACTGTTTAAGTTTAACGTGTAAGCCACGGGATTGCGCGAGCGAAGCGAGTGAGGACCCCGTGGTCCTAACAAAGTGAGGATACGGTAGTTAAGGAGTAATATAAATGAACGGTATTCATTTTCCGGGACTGGGAATCCATTTTGAAAATGTCCCGAGCAGTTTTAATTTATTTGGCATTGAGATCAAACTCTATGCGGTCGTAATTGCGATAGGCTTTATGCTTGCACTGGTCGTTGCCGGCAGAGAGGCGAGGATGAGCGGACAGAGCGAAGATACTTATCTTGATTTCTTCCTGTGGCTGATCATTCCGGCAATCGTCGGTGCGCGTATCTACTATGTAATATTTAACTGGGACGAATACTACGAGAAGGGCAAGGGCTTCTGGAAGACCGTAGGTGATATCGTAAATATCCGCGAAGGTGGTCTTGCGATCTACGGTGGTCTGATCGTTGGTGTATTTGTTGCTTTCATATTTAATAAGAGAAGAAAGCTGAGTCTTCCGCTTATGGGAGATACGGTATGCATGGGCGTTCTCCTGGGACAGATGATAGGACGCTGGGGCAACTTCTTCAACAGAGAGTGCTTTGGTGCATATACAAAGTCATTCATCAGAATGGCTATTCCGGTTGATTATTTTGCTAAAGAAGAAACACTTAACGAGTATCTTGATTCAGGCGTCATAACAAATAAGATGCTTATGAATCCGGAGATTGTTGGCAAGAGAACAGCATGCATCTCAGTTTATCCAACCTTCCTTCTTGAAGGTCTCTGGTGCCTGGCGCTGATCATATTTATTCTTTTATATAGAAGACACAAGAAGTTTGATGGCGAGCTTTCACTCATATATATCATGGGATACGGAATCGGTAGGTTCTTTATCGAAGGAATGAGAACTGATTCGCTGATGGTAGGTTCGCTTAAGGTTTCGCAGGTTGTCGGACTTGTGTGCTTCTTTGGAGCTATGACACTGATGGTTTACAATCATGTAAGAATCTTCAGAGGACATGAGCCTAAGTGCCATCCGGTTATGAAACTGTCTGAGTACAGAGAGCTGAGAGCAGCGGAGAAGGCTGATAAAGATAAAACTGATAAAGAGAAGACTTCTGCAGACAAGAAAACATCTGAAGATAAAACCGAGAAGAAAGCTGCCGAGAAAGACGACACAGATAAGAAGAACGATAACAAGAAAAACAACAAAAAATAACTAAATACAGCACGGTGGTGCGAAGTGGTGTAAAAATCGAAAATACATGAATAATTAGACAGAAATTACACGATTCACAAGATGTAGATGGGTGAGTCCTCCACACCACTAAATATTGAAAAAGTCGCTTCCGGGCGGCTTTTTTATTGTGCATAATTACGGAAAAACGTCATAAATTTTGTGAAATTTGCTCCAAAAAACACGCAATGAACACTTGATAAAATGATTGAATTAATGTAATATTGGAAGCAGGTGGGGCGAAATGGTGTATTTGGCATCGATGTGGCACGAAGTGGTGGATAACTTGTTTGTAATGTTGATAACTCACAAATTATAAAAAGTTATCAACAACGCACCTAAAACCCAAAACACTTATCTGAGAGGAAAGGAGGAAATGCACAATGTCCAAGAACATGAAGGGCAACTACAACCATAGTATTGACGCAAAGGGCAGAGTGATCATTCCTTCTAAGATAAGGGATATTCTCGGAAGAGAGTTCGTTATGACTCTCAGTTTTGAGGACTGTATTTATCTTTACAGTCAGGAAGAGTGGGATAACTTCACCGACAGACTTCGTGGTATCGGTAACAAGACCGAAGCTGCAAGAAATATTAGGCGTTTCTTCCAGGCGAATGCCAGAGACGCTGAGATAGATACACAGGGTAGGACTCTTATTCCTGCTGAGTTCCGTGATGAGCTTGGAATCGACAAGGAAGTTGTCATCATCGGTAACGGTGAGAAGGCTGAGATATGGAACAAGGCAACCTGGGATGCACTTAATGCAAGACCTGAACTCACTAAGGAAAGTATCAAGAAGGCTCTTGAAGAATCGGATATCGATTTCTTCTAGAATTAAGCATTTGCCGTAATAACTGATACATTATCCAAAGGTGGGAAAAAGTGGTGGAATTTAGTCATATACCTGTTCTTTTTAATGAAGTAATAGAAAATCTGAATATAAAAGAAGACGGAATATATTTTGACGGAACCCTGGGAGGCGGTGGTCATTCAGAAGGAATACTGAAGAGACTCGGACCTGACGGAAGACTGATAGCAACAGATCAGGACAGGGACGCGATCGAAAGCACAAAGGAGAGACTTAAGGAGTACTCCGATAAGCTTACGATAGTCAAAAGCAATTTCGTAAATATAGATACAGTTCTGAAGGACCTTCAGGTGGAGGGGGTAAACGGAATACTCCTTGACCTCGGAGTTTCATCATATCAGTTTGATAATTCCGATAGAGGATTTTCTTACAGAACAGATGCACCGCTGGACATGAGAATGGACAGAGATACCGGAATGACAGCGGCAGATATAGTAAACGATTACAGTGAAGCGGAGCTGACACGTATCATCAGAGAATACGGAGAGGATCCATTCGCAGCAAGAATAGCAGGAGCGATCGCGAGAGCAAGAGAGAACAGCAGGATAGAGACAACCTTCCAGCTTAACGACATTATAAAAAGCGCACTTCCTGCAAAGGTATTAAGCAAGAAGGGACATCCTTCAAAGCAGACCTATCAGGCAATAAGGATTGAACTTAATCACGAGCTTGAGGTTCTGTCAGAGGCACTTGATAAGATGATTGACCTCCTTCTTCCGGAGGGAAGGCTTTGTATCATAACCTTCCATTCCCTCGAAGACAGGATGGTAAAGAATAAATTCAGAACAGCAATGAACCCGTGCATATGCCCACCGGAATTTCCGGTATGTGTATGCGGAAGAAAGAGTTTGGGGAAGGTAGTAACCAGGAAACCGATAGCAGCAGGCGAGAAGGAACTGACCGAGAACAGCAGAGCAAAAAGCGCGAAACTCAGAGTATTTGAAAAATGTAAAGGGGAAGAATGATGGCACAGAGAAGAACTGTCAGAGAGGTATATTATATTGACGGAAGCACCGTCAGAAAAAAATATGTATACGATGAAGCTGCTCCTGCAACACCTATGCAGCCTTCATATGACCCGAGGAGAACAGCTGATCCGAGGAGAAACCCACAGAGAAGAACTGCGGGCGCACCTGCACGCGACCCAAGAAGAGCTCCTGAGAGACGCCGTGAGGTTGATCCGAGAAGAGTAAGGAAAACAGCAGCTGTAAAACAGCCTGTAACCTACAGAGTATCAGCTATCAAAGCAAGAAAATCCCTTGCGTTTGATTTTAAATACACAGCTTTTCTTGCAATTGCCATGGTACTTATGATATTCTCTTGTGCAAACATGATCAGAATGGAAAGCAAGATTGACGGCAAGAAGAGTAATATTTCTGTTCTTCAGAGCGAGATCAGGGATGTGAAGGCGGATAACGAAGCGTTTGAAAACAGCCTGTCAGATTCCTACACGCTTGAAGAGATCTACAATATAGCAGTAAATGAACTGGGAATGGTTTATTCTCAGAAGGGCCAGATTGTATTTTACGATACTGCAAATGAAGACTATGTTAATCAGTATCAGGACGTTCCGAGTGCCGATTAGAACGCGCTGGTGCTGAGCTGGAGGCGCAGAACAGATGAGCGACAGGATGAGACGGCCGGCCGGGACAGGCACGCATAGAAAAGTGAAAGAACGTAGAAGAAAGGTGTTCCTCAGGTATATGAGGCAACACCTTCTTGTCGTTATGGGAATCATTACAATTATGCTCGGAGTTATCATTGGAAGGCTGGTTCAGCTCAATGTTAAGAAGGGCAAGGAGTATGAAAGCAGGGTACTCAGTCAGAGGAATTATACGAGTACGACGGTGCCTTACAAGAGAGGCGATATAGTTGATCGTAACGGTACAACCCTTGCCATGAGCAACAAGGTTTATAACCTTATCATCGAGCCGAAGAATATACTCCGTAATGAAAAAAAGAAGAATGCTACCGTTTCTGCGATAGTAAAATATTTTGACATAACCGAGGAACAGCTTATGAAATACCTCGAGGACAAGGAGTCCTTCTACGAGGTTGTTCTGAAGGATCTGACCTACGAACAGATGAAGGCCTTTACTGATTTTACAAAATCGGATGAGGGCGATGATGTTGTCGGTGTATGGTTCGAGGAGAATTACGAGAGAGTTTATCCAAACGGCGTTCTTGGCTGCCATATGCTCGGCTTCGTAGTTAGTGGTAACGTCGGTCTCGGTGGTATCGAGGGTGAATACAACGAGTACCTTAACGGCGAAGATGGACGTACCTACGTTTACATCAGTGATGATTACAGTACTCAGAAGACTACTGAGCCTGCAACCAACGGAAATACGGTTGTTACCACGATCGACGCAGAAATCCAGGCGATAGTTCAGCAGAACTGTGATGAATACATGAATACGGTCGGTGCGGAAAATGTATCCGTACTTGTTATGGATCCTAAGACCTGTGAAATACTTGCGCTTTACAATTCACACCAGTACGATCCTAATGATGCTTATGATACAAAGTATCTGAAATACCAGTTCCCTAAGCTGTCTGACGCGGAATTCGAGAAGACGATGAAGACCATGTCGGATGACGAGAAGGTTGAGAGACTGAACAAGCTCTGGAGAAGCTTCGTTATCAGTGACTGTTACGAGCCGGGTTCTACCTACAAGGTATTTACCATCTCGGGTGCACTTGAGGACAATGTGCTTAAGGGCGATGAGACCTTCTTCTGTGACGGTTATCAGAATATCGCAGGCGAGGACATCATGTGTGTTAACCATGATGGTCACGGTACACTTACAGTTTCGGGAGCGCTTGAGAATTCATGTAATGACTGCCTGATGCAGATATCTTCAATGGAAGGCCCTGAAATATTTGATAAGTATCAGGTGCTCTTCGGCTTTGGCCAGAGGACAAATGTTGATCTTCCGGGAGAGCAAAGTGAGGATTCGCTTTCTTCACTTGTTTATCACGAGGACACACTCAATCCCGTTGAGCTTGCGACCTCTTCCTTCGGACAGGGTGTTACTGTTACGATGATGCAGCTTGGTACTGCATTCTGTTCTGCGATAAACGGTGGTTATTACTATCAGCCACATGTTGTAAGCAGGATAGTTGATGAGAACGGAAATCTCGTTAAGAGCTTTGATGATATACTTGTGAAGCGTACCATCTCCGAGGAAACCTCGGCACAGATGAGAGAGATGCTCCACAAGGTTGTAACCGATGGTAGTGGTAAGCTTGCCGGAGTTGATGGCTATTCTATAGGCGGTAAGACCGGTACAGCTGAGAAGCTTCCTCGAGGAAATAACAAATACCTTCTTTCGTTTATCGGCTTCGCACCGGTTGACGACCCACAGGTTGTGATATATTGTATCGTAGATGAACCACATCTCGATCTTCAGTACCTCAGTGCGGCAGGTTCGGTTGTTTTTAATATGATAGCAGAAGACCTGTTCCCGTACATGAACATCTATAAGACAGATGATGAGTACGATGAAAATGCAACGATCGATCCGGTCAGCTCAATCTACAGAGACGAAGCTCCTGAAAATGATGTTGCAGGCGGCGGTGAAAACCATTATGATACCATCGGTGAAACGTCAACGAGCTACGTGGGTGATGAGTCGGATGGAGATGGTGATGATTCCGGTGGATCGGATGATACAGACGGTGGTTCAGGTGATGGTTCAGACGAGGGATCAGGTGATGACTCAGGTTTAGATGATTCCGGTGAATCCGATGAGTCGGGTGACAGTTCGGGCGATGATTCCGGTGGATCCGATGAGTCGGGTGACAGTTCGGGCGATGATTCCGGTGATAGTTCTGATGACAGTGGTTCGGATGAAGCGTCTGAATAGACTGATGATCCGGTGGGTTTTGATGACAGCGATAAATGATTCTTTGACGGATCAAAATATTTAACACTGATAAATGATCGGTGTGATATCGGAAATAATAAACGATAGAAGATGGAGGAATGGAAAAATGCAAGGTATGTTATTAACGAAGGGAATGGATATTAAGAAGGATATAGCGGCACCGGTGCTCGTGGCGTTTATCATTTGTGTTATCCTCTGCGTGATAATGATACCTCTGCTTCACAAGATGAAGTTCGGTCAGTATATAAGAGAAGAGGGACCTGAGGCTCATAAGAAGAAAGCCGGAACACCTACAATGGGCGGTATCATGATACTTCTCAGCTTTGCAGCGGTTGCAGGCTTCTTTGCTACAAAATACTCAGAGATCATTCCTATACTTATAGCAGCCGGCGGCTTCGGACTTGTTGGTTTCCTTGATGACTTCATAAAGATAGGTTTAAAGCGTTCAGAGGGACTTACACCTCTGCAGAAGATGCTTGGTCAGGTGCTTGTAACTGTCGGCCTTGCAGTATATTTAAAATACAACACAGATTTTGTGACAATAATAAAGATACCTTTTACAGATACAACAGTTGATCTTGGCTGGTTCTACTACGTACTTCTTTTCGTAATGGTCGTAGGAACCGTAAACGGATCAAACTTCACAGACGGTCTTGACGGACTTGCTGCATCGGTTACTTCGGTAATAGCAATATTTTTCATAGTTGCAGGCGTTCTTTACAGAATGCCGGGCGTATCTGCTGCATCGGCAGCACTCCTGGGAGCGCTTCTCGGATTTCTGGTATTTAACTGCCATCCTGCGAAGGTGTTCATGGGAGATACAGGTTCGCTCATGCTTGGCGGCTACACAGCTGCAGCGGCGCTTGTGATCCGTCAGCCGCTTATGATAATCATAATAGCATTTATTTATCTTATAGAGGTTATGTCGGTTATAATACAGGTATTTGTATTTAAGAAGACACATGGACAGAGAAGATTCTTCAGAATGGCGCCGATCCATCATCACTTTGAGCTCGGCGGCTGGGAGGAGACAAAGGTTGTTACAATGTTTTCACTGTTAACTCTGCTTCTCATGATGGTCTCTATAATTGCTTTATGATAGGAGGAAGATAAAAAAT
This sequence comes from Eubacterium sp., assembly GCA_017430325.1. GTDB lineage: Bacteria > Bacillota > Clostridia > Lachnospirales > Lachnospiraceae > Eubacterium_Q. Next base: position 87,238 of record JAFRNE010000005.1, on the reverse strand, counting down.
GAAGAATAAAAAGGTTATTGTAGCCGGTGCAGGAAAAAGTGGTGTCAGTGCCGCAGGACTGCTCCTTAGAAATGGTGCTGAAGTAATTCTGTTTGATGAAAAGACAGACCTTGATGCTGATGGTCTTTTTAAAGGTTTTTCGGACAATCCAAATATCAGAATAGTTCTCGGAAAGCTTTCTGAGGAAGATATGAAGGATGCATATATCATGGTGATTAGCCCTGGCATCCCTGTAGACAGCAAGTTTGTTCTTGAGGTTAAGGAGCATGGCATCCCTGTATGGAGCGAGATCGAGCTTGCATATTATTTCAATAAAGGACGTATAGCTGCGATCACAGGCACAAACGGTAAGACTACTACAACAACACTTGTTGGAGAGATCTGCAAGGCATATACAGATAACAGTATAGTAGTGGGAAATATCGGTATTCCTTATACAAAGTTTGCTGATTCAACAGATGAAGAGACAATAGTAGTTGCTGAGATAAGCAGCTTCCAGCTTGAGACCATACATAAGTTTAAGCCAAATGTTTCAGCTATCCTGAACCTTACGCCGGATCATCTGAACAGACATTATACCTTTGATAATTATGCGAGAGCTAAGTTTGATATTTCAAAGAATCAGACTGAGGATGATATCTGCGTACTTAACTTTGATGACCCTGAAACAGTTAAGAGAAGAGACTGGGTTGAGAAAGCCAGAGTAATATATTTCAGCAGAAAAGAAATCCTCGATGAGGGTGCTTACGTAAAGGACGGCGCAATATATGTAAAATACGCACCGGACAGAGCTGAGGAGAAGGTTGTTGAACTTAAGGATATCAAGATCCTCGGCGACCACAATACAGAGAATGTACTCGCAGCGGTTGCGATAACATATTTTATGGATATACCTGTAGAGACTATCGGCAGGGTTATCGAGGGCTTCATGGGCGTTGAGCACAGAATTGAGTTTGTTCGTGAGATCGGCGGAGTTTCTTACTACAACGATTCAAAGGGAACAAATCCTGATGCGGCTATCAAGGCTATCAAGGCTATGAAGTCAACAACACTTCTTATCGCAGGTGGTTATGACAAGAAGTCAACCTATGATGAGTGGGTTGATGAGTTTGCTCAGAAGGTAAGATATCTTGTTCTTATCGGAGAGACTGCTGAAGCTATCGGAATGTGTGCAAAGAACCACGGCTTCAACAATATTGTTTATATGGATACACTCAGAGATGCTGTTATGTTCTGTAATGAGCATGCGATGCCTCAGGACAGCGTGCTTCTGTCACCGGCCTGTGCAAGCTGGGATATGTTCAGCAGCTACGAGGAGAGAGGAAAGCTCTTCAAGCAGTATGTAAATGAGATCGAGGATCCGGGTAAGTCGGCTCAGTAAGGAGCTGATGACCATGAGTGAGAAATGATCACGGTCTATAAAAACAAGTGATAAATAAGAGGGGAACTGTAAATGGCAAGAAGAAAGAGAAAAACTTCATTTTTCATGGCCGGAACTTATTTTGATTATCCGGCACTGTTTCTTGTGCTGTTTCTGGTTGCCTTCGGACTCATAATGGTATACAGCACCAGCTCATATATGGCACGTATCACAGCGGGAGATGCTGCATATTATTTCAAGAGACAGGGACTCATCGCTCTGCTTGGTATATTTGCGATGGTGATGATCTCCTTTGTAAGATATCAGAAGGTCCGTAAGTTCAATATGCTCATAGTAGCAGGCGCAATGGTGCTCCTTATCCTTGTGCATTTTGCAGGTGAGGAGAGTAACGGATCTACAAGATGGCTCAGTATTGGCGGCTTTACATTCCAGCCTTCAGAGGTTGCGAAGCTTGCCATTATCATCTATATGGCACACGCATGTACTACGCAGAGTAAGGCTCTTGATAGCATTGTGGAAACGTTCATTTTGTTTATTCCACCAATCCTCCTCATATTACCAATTGCTATTGAAAACCTTAGTTCTGCGATTATATGCGGTGTCATAATGGTCGGAATGTGGTTTGTAGTAACACCTAAGGTTAAATACCTTATTGCTATGATAATAATCGGCGGTATTGGCATCGTCATATTTATTGCGAAGGCCGGGTACCGTGGTAACCGTATCGAAGCGTGGCTTCATCCGGAGACCTCAGAGAATGGTTATCAGACCATGCAGGCGCTTTATGCCATAGGCTCGGGCGGACTTTTCGGAAGAGGCCTTGGCAACAGTATCCAGAAGACTGGATACATACCTGAGAGCCACACTGATATGATATTTTCGGTTATCTGCGAGGAGCTTGGTATAATCGGTGGAATAGGACTTGTTATAGTATTTGGAATGCTTCTCTGGAGACTCAGAATGATCGCTGAAGGCGCACCTGATCGTTTTGGCAGTCTGCTGGTTGTGGGTGTTATCATTCATATCGGTTTCCAGGTTGTAGTAAATATGTGCGTTGTTACAAATATCATGCCGAATACAGGTGTTACCCTTCCGTTCGTCAGTTACGGAGGTAGTTCGCTGTTGTTCCTGCTGGTAGAGGTTGGCATGGTGATGTCAGTATCACGTCAGATAAGACCGTACAAAGAGGGCGCGGAAACAGCCCCGGGGGAGGCGTAAATGAGAAGGAAGAGACTTCTGATAGCGCTCCTGATCGTATTTGTCCTTATTGGCGGAACGCTTATATATTTCAGTACCTTCAAGCTTAAGCACGTAAACATCACCGGATGTGAACTATCCGATGAAGAGCTTATCAGGCAGACCGTGAAGGATTATGCCTATATGGATAACACGATCCTTCTTTACTGGAGAAATAAGTTCAATAAGATCAAGGGTATCCCTTTTGTTGCAAAGCTTGAGATAGAATTTAAATCAAAGGACACAGTAAATGTAACGGTTTACGAGAAGAAGATAGCCGGCTGTATCGAATACATGGAAAGCTATGTATATTTCGACAAGGACGGTATCATTCTTGAAACTGCGAAGGACAGGAAGAAGGACGTTCCTCTGATCGAGGGACTTGAATTCGAAAGCTGGGAGATGGGCGAAAAACTTCCTCTTAAGGATGAGACTAAGTTCAATCATATTCTTACGATAACCCAGCTGACAGATAAATACAGCCTCTATCTTGAAGGGATCGAGTTTACTCCTGAGGGAGATATCGTCCTGAAGATGGGAGACATCGATGTCGAAGTGGGCGACGGTTCATATCTCGCGATCCAGATGATGAATCTGGGAAATATCATTGCGGAGCTCGGAGGTCGTTCCGGAGTGCTTTACATGAAGGACTTTTCGAGTGATGACGGCGTTGCAAGCTTCAAGACAAGAGAGATGATCAAGGCTGAAGAAGAAAAGGCAGCTAAGGAGAAGGAGCAGAAGGAGAAGGAAGCGAGGGAGGCAAAAGAGAAGGAAGAAGCAGCTAAGGCAGGCAAAGACAGTAAGTCTGAGTCAACCGAAGAGGGTGGCGAGGACGACGATTCAGACGATGGCTCTGATGATGATTCAGATGATGACTATTCAGACGATTACTCAGACGATGATTACGAGGAAGATTATGATTCGGACGACGACTCAGATGATTACTCGGATGAAGATTATGATTCTGATGAGGAGTCAGATGACGATGATTTCGACGATTATTCGGACGATTCAGATGATTATTCCGATGATGGATCGGATGATTATTCAGACGACAGCGATTACGATGACGGTTCTGAAGATTGGGAATAAAGGCAAAAGTTATAGCTGAATATTTAGAAAGATTAATAAGATTTTCAGTTGATTATTTTTTGAAAAAATATTATTATATAACGTAGTATGTCATTAGGTAGAATAAAAGTAATTAATATTTAAGGAGGACAAGACCTTGCTCGAGATAAAGTCAAATGATGAGAAGACACCTGCAAGAATACTGGTGATCGGTGTGGGTGGTGCCGGCAACAATGCCGTTAACAGAATGATCGATGAGAATGTAGAGGGAGTAGAGCTTATAGCTATCAATACAGATAAGCAGGCGCTTTCACTCAGCAGAGCTACAACAAAGATCCAGATTGGTGAGAAGCTTACAAAGGGACTTGGCGCAGGTGCAAAGCCTGAGGTTGGTGCAAGTGCCGTTGAAGAAAATAGAGAAGAGATAAATGATATTATAAAGGATGCAGATATGGTATTCGTTACCTGCGGTATGGGTGGCGGAACCGGTACAGGTGCAGCTCCTGTTGTTGCAGAGATCGCTCGTAACCTTGGTATCCTTACAGTCGGCGTTGTTACAAAGCCATTCACATTCGAAGGCAAGCCACGTATGAACAATGCTCTTAATGGTATTGCAAAGCTTCGTGAGAACGTTGATACACTTATCGTTATTCCAAATGATAAGCTTCTTCAGATCTGCGATAAGAGAACAAGTATTCCTGAAGCACTTAAGAAGGCGGACGAAGTTCTTCAGCAGGGTGTTCAGGGCGTTACAGATCTTATCAATAAGCCGGGTCTTATCAACCTTGACTTTGCAGATATCCAGACAGTTATGAGAGATAAGGGTATCGCTCATATCGGTATCGGTAAGGGAAGCGGAGACAACAAGGCAGTTGACGCTATCAAGACAGCTATGGAATCACCACTTCTTGAGACAACAGTTAACGGAGCTTCTGATATCATCGTTAACTTCTCAGGTAATGTCGGAATCGTTGAGGCATATGATGCTATCACATATCTTACAGAGGTTGCCGGTGATGAGGCAAATATCATCTTCGGTACAGTTGATAATGATGTCGCAGGTGATGATGTAAGCATCACAATCATCGCTACAGGTCTCGAGGGAGATTCAAAGGGCGGACTTAAGGTTGATTCATTCAAGAAGCCAAGCTTTGGAACAGAGAAGAAGACAGCAAGCGTACCTGTATTTAACAATAAGCCTAAGACAGGTGCTCAGCCGGTTCCTCTTAACATCCAGGCTAAGCCGGTTCAGACTCCTGTTCAGCCGGTTGCTCCACAGCAGACAGCTGTTCAGACAAAGCCAGCACAGCCGGTTCAGAATATCCAGACACAGGCTCCACAGAACAATGCGCCTGCAGCAGAGGAGAGACCTACACCACTTAGAAGCGGAAATACACAGTCTATCAAGATTCCTGATTTCCTTAAGAGAGGCTAAGCTTAATAAAAGAATAATAATTATGGGGACGTGAAGCTCACGTCCCCTATTCATTTTTACGGACAGATATGTTATAATCATCAGCAGTGTTTTATACTTTGATAAAAGGATGACAGTATGGAAGAAATACTCGTAAGTGTAATAATCCCTTTCTACAATAACGACGAGACCATCAGAGGTGCGGTTCAGTCGGTAATAGAGCAGACTATATGTCATGATGCGGCAGGATTCGGCTCAGACAGGACTGATGCGGCAGGATTCGGCTCAGACAGGACTGATGCGGCGGCTTCAGTTAGTGACGGAAGCGTTATCAAAAGGAATATTGAGATAATAATTGTTGATGCATCACTGAGCCTTAACAGAGAGTATCTGAAGGGACTGGGTAAGCTTCTTCCAATCAGGATAGTTAAGAAAAATCGAAAGATAGATGCGGCGATCGCAAGAAATCTCGGAGTCAGAGCGGCAAGAGGAGAGTATGTTGCATTTCTCGATGCCGACGACTGGTGGGAGAAGGACAAGCTTTCATCTGCAATAAGCCTGTTCAAAGAGAAAAAGGACGACAGAGAGCTTAAACTCGTATTTACGGCGAGAAGACTCTGCAAAGAGGATGGAGAGAAGACTGAGAAGGTTATAAATGCGCCGCAGAAGGTCACATATAAGGAGCTTCTTAAGAGTAATTATATCAGCTGTTCATCTGTAGTGATGAAGAAGGATACAGCCATGAACTGCCCGATGAGGTCCGGAAATATCCATGAGGATTATCTCTGCTGGCTGGAGCTTTTTAAGGACGGCGGCTATGCGGCAGGTATAGATAAGCCATATCTCAATTACCGTTCCTACAGATCAAGTCGTTCGGGGAGTAAGTTTGGATCGGCTGTTATGACCTACAGGACCTACAAAAGGGCAGGGTTCGGATTCGTTAAGCGCATGGGCTGTATGATGCGTTATACCGTTAATGGAATGAAAAAATACAAGATCGTGTAATATCACGGAGGATTTATGAAGAACGACAGAACTAATATAGATAAGCGTGAAGAAGGCAGGGCGGAGACTCTTGTGGAAGAGCTGATCAAGGATGTTATGAGTGCCCAGACTATGCCGCTTTCACAGGGCAAGGTTGTTATAAACAGAGATGAGTTTATAGACAAGCTGACAAGCCTTGAAATGATTATGAAAAATGAGCTGAAAAGCTATAGAGAGATAAATGACAAGAGAGCTGCGATCATCAAGGAAGCTGAAGAGAAGGCTGAAGGGATTGTTTATGAAGCTGAGAAAAATGCAAGCCGCATAAGGGTTTCCAAGAGACGTAAGGATGAGGTGCTTCCATTCAAGGCAAGCGACCTTACCAAGGATGAGAAGAACGCTCTCAGGACAGCAAATGATATTTATGCTGCTTCACTTATTTACACGGATGAGATGCTTACAGAGGTGGATCAGCTGATCAAGAATGCGTACGAGCAGATCGAGCTTGAATACCTGAAGACGACTCATGTTCTTAAGGAGAAGCTGCAGAATATTTCAAATAATAAGAATGAGCTTGTGAGCAATCTTTCAGAGCTCAGCAAACAGGACAGATACAGTCAGATACTTGAGCTGAGCCAGCTTCTTTCAAATGAGATCTACATCGAGAAGGCTAAGCAGAAGTCTAAGGAGCAGGAGGCTCTGACTCAGTTCCAGATCAGATTCGATGATGATACAGCCTTCAAAGAAGAGGAGAAGGAGAAACCTGTCATCAACCCTGACAGAACGCAGAAGAAGATACAGATAAAGCGCGAAGAAGCCGATGATATCAGGAAGATAAAGGCTAAGAAGGTAGATAAAAATGCTAACACCATACACAAGAAAGATTAATTATTATGAAACCGACCAGATGCAGGTCGTTCATCATTCAAACTATGTAAGATTCATGGAAGAGGCTCGTCTCGATCTTATGGAGCAGGTAGGACTTGATTATGCTGCAATGGAAGAGAAGGGGATCATCATCCCGGTTCTCGATATAAGCTGCAAATACATCTTTGCTGTACACTACGGCGATACCATAGTAGTCACTCCAAAGATCACGAAGCTTACTCCTGTGAGATTCTCCCTCAGCTATGAGATAAAAGATGCGAAAAGCGGGGAGATTCGCTGTGAGGCAACTTCAAGCCATGCATTTGTTGATACTGGATTCAGACCAATGAATATGAAGAGAAACTTCCCTGAGCTCTATGCAGTGCTTGAGAGCCTTGTTGTGAAGGATGAATAAATAATATATTTGTATTGTTAACAACGATGGAAAATATGGGCTTGTTATAGGCTACGACTATAATGAGCTATAGGATGTTCGTTATGGTTATAACCGGTCGAATAGTATACAATAGCTATCATCGGCTATTGGTAATTACTATAAGTGAAGAAGACAGGGGACAAAAATAATGATCGAGAAGAATGGTAAGAAGATAGAGTTCTCTTGCGAGGTATTTCCTCCAAAGAGAAATGAAGATATGTATGAGATATATAAAACTCTGGATGAGCTGAAGCTCCTCAGTCCTGATTTTATAAGCGTTACCTACGGTGCAGGCGGAAGCAACAGCAAGAAGACTGCGACCATAGCTTCATACATTGAAAATATCTGTGAGGTTCAGGCGCTTGCCCATGTTACGGCAGCGGGTGTGACTCCTGAGAAGCTGGCTGATCTCATGGCTGAGCTTAAGAAAAAGAACGTTAACAGGATACTTGCACTTCGCGGTGACAAGCCAAGAGATATGACTGAAGAGGAGTTTGAGGCGAGACATTATAAGCATGCATCAGACCTTATCGAAGAGATCAATAAGGACGATTTCTTCCGTATCGCAGCAGCCTGCTATCCTGAGAAGCATCCTGAAGCAGCTTCGGTTGAAGAGGATATCAGATTCCTGAGGCATAAGGTTGATCTCGGTGCAGATGATCTTATTTCACAGATGTTCTTCGATAATGAAAAATATTACAGCTTTCTTGACAGACTGGACAAGGCAGGGGTTAAAGCGATAGTTCATGCCGGTATCATGCCGATAACTGCTGCAAGACAGCTTGGAACCAGCGTTACGCTTTCGGGTTCATCAATACCTACAAAGCTCAGTAATATGATCGCAAAATATTCCGACGATCCGATCTCACTTAAGAAGGCCGGTATCGAATATGCAATCAATCAGGTTGAGGACCTTCTTGAGCATGGTGTTGACGGAATCCATATCTATTGTATGAACAAATCAGACGTAACTCGTGAGATCTACGAGGCTGTCGTTTAAATACGTTAATGATATAAAAACCTCCCGCATGGCGACTTATCTACGCTTGTGGGAGGTTTTATATTTTTGGCTTTTTGAGTATAAATAAAGCATGGCAGAATATACCGCCATGCTTTTATTAATGTCATTTCTGTACAGATTTTCTCTTGTAACGTTTATTAACGTACAAAGCTTCGTCAGCCTTGATCATTACGTCTTCGAGTCTCAGGTCAGGTCTGCTGATGAAATCAGTGAAACCACAGCTGATCTCGATGTAATATGGTTTCTCGCAGGTATCGTTTACGATCTGTGAATTCTCTTCCAGATTCTTTGTGATCCTGTTAATACTGTCCTCGTCGATATCCATGCTGAAGGCAACAAACTCGTCACCGCCGAAGCGGGCTATTATCGAACCGCTTGGGAAGCTTGCCCTGAGAGTATCAGCAATACTCTTAAGAGCAAAGTCGCCTTCCTTATGACCGAAGATATCATTTACCTGCTTCAGGTTATCCATATCGATGTAAGCGAAGAGTGCCCTGTGACCTGAATTGTAAGGGTTTGCCAGGCTTTCCTGCGTTGCATCGAAGAATCCGTGTCTGTTATAGAGCTTGGTCAGCTCATCAGTGATATAAAGCGTATTCAGAAGGTCATTCTTAACGCTTATCTCATTCATGGTCGCTTCAAGTCTGCTCTGGATAGCATGCTGCTGTTTGATCAGAGAGATAAACTTAAGCGAGGTTCCAAGCTGCAGACAGCTTGAATATACATGACCGAAGGTATCAAGATCCGCTTCACATACGAAGAGACCATGCTGCTCCTCGTTTGTAAAGATAGGTGTTATTACAAGTGTAGAACGTTTATCCTGTTCAGTGTATTCGTTATCAAATATCTTCGAGGTCTCGATAATATTTTCGTGCCCGAAGGTATGGATCTTCTGTTTGAAAGAGCAGGCTTCAAATATGATAGTCTCAGGAACGGTCCAGAAACCGTCTGAAAGCTGATGAGCCGGATTCTTGTTATAAAGATATATGTATGAGCTTGTAAAGCCCTTCTGATTCAGCTTATCGAGTATCAGATAGAAGCACTGGTTCTCATTGCCGCTTGAGATGAGAGTATCCTTAGTGATATTTTCCGAATCCCAGATGCTCTTCTTGCGGGCATTCATTTCGTCGTAATTGCTTCTTCCCAGATTGTATGAAAGCTGCAGTACCGCAACGGTGAAGAATTCAGAAAGCCGGGTTTTCAGATGCTCATCCATTTGAAGGAGAGTCAGGCATTCTGACAGTTTGGCAATAGCATTTGTCATTCTGGTATGTGAGAAATAATGCTGGATGATAGGGTCCCTGTATAGCCTGTTAAGCATGCTTACCACATCATCGGTATTGTATTTATTATACTGACCGGTGGCTATCTCGGCAAACATCAGGAAGAATGGATCAAGTCTCTCAAAAAGCTTTTCGGCAAAGAAGGAATCAAGATACTCCTTCATATAGAAATCCTTGAAGCAGTTGAGAAGTGAGATGCTGTCGATACCGTTAATGACTGTATTTATCTTGTCTATAAAGTTTCGCTCGGCAAGTGGATCTGCAGGGCAGGACTGACGCGGAATGTACTGTGAATGAAGCACATTCTTACTGGTCTTACCGGTATTCAGAAGCTCCAGTGACTGATAGATCGAATGATAGCCGAGATCCATAAGATTGTTGTCGACAGTTGTAAGAGGAGGGAACTGGCTGAGGGAGATGATAGAGTTATCAAAGCCCGTAACAAGGATATCCTTGCCTATTTCCAGACCTCTCTTGTTGATAGCCTTGTAGCCGCCGATGGCCATCTGGTCATTTGCAAATACAATGGCTTCTATGCCGGGATTGTCATCGAGGAGCTTGCCAACGATATCCTCGGTAAATTCTGAGAAATCACCGTAAGCCACAAGCTTCTCGTTGTATTCAATATTATTTTCCTTAAGAACCTGTTTATACACATCAAAACGCTCTATGGCATCTGCATTCTCAAGACGTCCGCTGACGAAGCCGATCTTTGATTTCTTGTGACCCTTGATGATATGCTCAACGACCTCACGCATACCTGTCGAGCTTTCGGTATAGAGACATGGATAGCCCGGAACCTCGATCTCAAGAGTGAGTACCGGAACCTTGAAATGATCCAGAAAGGCCTTTTTATCCTGCACCGAAAGAAAACTACCGATCGAACCTATCGACACGATGATCGCATCAAGAGTCTCGGGAGTTGCATAGTAAAATATAGAATTGTACTGATAGTCAAAACGGGCATTTACCGGATCGTTGTAGGTTGCATTGAGAAACATTCCCGGAAATATGACAAGGTTGATGTCTGCCTCTTTTGCGGCATACATAACACCCTTACAGACCTCGATAGCATAGCTGTTATCGAGATGACATGTAAAAAAACCTATTGTAGGTCTGTTGTTCTTCACTGAAATACCCCCACCATGTGTATTTTCAACAAATTCTCCACAAAAATTTTAACATGATACAGCATAATAAACAAGTGAATAATAAGAAGTTTACAGTAAATTTACAAATAATAAAGCGTAGGTTTTTCGGTTTACAAAACAGGGTATTTACTCTATAATACTTGTGGAATTATTAGTGGGTCATCAAAGGGATGACCGGAGTTTAAACATAACTGCTTAGGAGGAAAAAAGATGGATTACAAGAATGCCGGAGTTGATATTGAAGCAGGATACAGATCAGTCGAGCTTATGAAGGATGCCGTTAAGAGTACGGTACGTCCGGAGGTTCTGGGCGGCATAGGCGGATTTGCAGGTGCTTTCAGTCTTGCAAAGATCAAGGAGATGGAGGATCCTGTACTGCTTTCAGGTACTGATGGATGCGGAACCAAGGTTAAGCTGGCATTTCTCATGGATAAGCATGATACTATCGGTATCGATGCTGTTGCCATGTGTGTAAATGATATTGCATGTTCAGGCGGAGAACCGCTTTTCTTCCTTGACTATATTGCCTGCGGTAAGAACTATCCTGAGAAGATAGCTACAATAGTCGGTGGTGTTGCAGAGGGCTGCAGACAGTCAGAGGCTGCTCTTGTTGGCGGTGAGACTGCTGAGCATCCGGGACTTATGCCGGAGGACGATTATGACCTTGCAGGCTTCGCTGTAGGCGTTGTTGACAGAAAGGACATGATCACAGGCGAAAATATAAAGGATGGCGATATGCTTATCGGTATCGCTTCAACAGGCGTACACAGCAATGGCTTCTCGCTTGTTAGAAAGGTATTTGAGATGACTAAGGAGTCTCTTGATACATATTATGACGAACTTGGCAAGACACTTGGCGAGGCACTTATCGCGCCAACAAGAATATATGTTAAGGCACTTAAGGCTGTTAAGGCAGCAGGAGTAACTGTTAAGGGCTGCAGCCACATCACAGGTGGTGGTTTCTACGAGAATATCCCACGTATGCTTCCTGAAGGCGTTAAGGCTGTTGTTAAGAAGGATTCATATGAGGTTCCTGCAATCTTCAAGCTTCTTCAGAAGACCGGAGATATCGAGGAGAAGATGATGTACAATACCTTCAACATGGGTATCGGTATGGTGCTTGCGATCGATCCAGCAGATAAGGATACGGTTCTTGAGGCACTTGCATCTACAGGGGATACAGCTTACGTTATCGGTGAAGTTAAGGCAGGAGAAAAAGGAGTAGAGTTATGCTAAGAGTAGTAGCTCTTGTTTCCGGCGGCGGAACCAATCTTCAGGCCATAATTGACCGTATAGCTGACGGAACAGTTAAGAACGCTGAGGTAGTCGGCGTTATCAGTAATAATTATAACGTATTTTCACTCGAGAGAGCTGAGAAGGCAGGTATAGCAAATGCGGTAGTTTCGCCTAAGGATTTTGCTACAAGAGAAGAGTTCAATCAGGCACTTCTTGCCAAGGTTGACAGCTTCAATCCTGACCTTATCGTACTTGCAGGTTTCCTTGTGGTAATACCTCCTGCAATGATAGATAAATACGAGAATAAGATCATAAATATACATCCGTCACTTATTCCTTCCTTCTGCGGAACGGGATATTACGGACTTAAGGTTCACGAGGCAGCTCTTAAGAGGGGCGTGAAGCTTACCGGAGCAACAGTTCACTTTGTTGACAAGGGAACTGATACCGGTCCGATCATCCTTCAGAAGGCTGTAGAGGTTCTTCCTGGTGATACACCTGAAGTACTCCAGAAACGTGTAATGGAGCAGGCAGAATGGAAGATCCTTCCGGAAGCTATAAACATGATTGCGAATGGAACTATTGTTAAATAAATAGGAGAACGAAAGAAATGAAAGTACTTATAGTAGGTGGCGGCGGCCGCGAACATGCGATCACATGGGCAGTTGCAAAGAGCCCTAGAGTAGAAAAGATATATGCAGCACCGGGAAATGCCGGTATAGCTGACTATGCTGAGTGCGCTGATATTTCCGTAATGGATGGCGAGAAGCTTCTTGCATTTGCAAAGGAGAAGGAAGTTGACTTCGTAATAGTTGCTCCTGATGATCCTCTTGCAGCAGGTATTGCAGATGTATTTCTTGATGCAGGCATCAAGACCTTCGGACCTAGAAAGAATGCAGCCATAATCGAGGCTTCAAAGGCATTCTCTAAGGATCTTATGAAGAAATACAATATTCCTTCAGCTGCTTACGAGACCTTCGATGATGCTGATAAGGCACTTCAGTATCTTGAGACAGCTCCTATGCCTATAGTTCTTAAGGCGGACGGACTTGCACTTGGTAAGGGCGTTCTTATCTGCAATACACTTGAAGAGGCTAAGGCCGGCGTTAAGGAGATCATGCAGGATAAGAAGTTTGGTACTGCTGGTAACAGAATGGTCGTTGAAGAGTTTATGACAGGACGCGAGGTTTCTGTTCTCTGCTACAGCGACGGCAAGACTATCAAGCCTATGACTTCTGCTCAGGATCATAAGAGAGCAGGAGATAATGATACAGGTCTTAATACAGGTGGTATGGGTACATTTTCACCAAGCCCATTCTATACAGATGAGATCGCTGATTTCTGTATGAAGAATATTTATCAGCCAACCATTGACGCTATGAAGGCTGAGGGCAGAGAGTTCAAGGGTGTTCTTTTCTGTGGACTTATGCTTACACCTAACGGACCAAAGGTACTTGAGTACAATGCACGTTTCGGCGATCCTGAGGCTCAGGTTGTTATACCTCGTATGAAGAATGACATCATCGATGTTATGGAGGCCTGTGCAGACGGTACTCTTGATCAGATAGATCTTCAGTTTGAAGACAATGCAGCAGTATGTGTAATGCTTGCATCTGACGGTTATCCTGTTGCTTACGAGAAGGGCTTTCCTATGGAAGGACTTGAGAACTTCAAGGACAAGGAAGGATATTTCGCATTCCATTCTGGAACAAAGTTTAAGGATGGAAAGGTTGTAACAAACGGCGGCAGAGTTATCGGAATCACGGCTCTCGGACCGGATCTTCTTACAGCAAGAGCAAATGCTTATAAGGCTACCGAATGGGTAAGCTTTGAGAATAAATACATGAGACATGATATTGGAAAGGCTATAGACGAGCAGTAATCTGTACGATCTGCAAGGCAGTATCGGGGCACCGGAGTTTATGGTTTTTTCACGGAGGTAATACTCTTGAATTACGATTTTACAAATGCGGCTGAGGCATCTCTTAATCAGGCGCATGTTATCGCAAACAGCTTAGGCGGTATTGTAGAAACAGCTCATATTCTCTATGGTCTGTATAACTCGAGAACAGGTACAGCCTACAAGATACTCGAGAAGAACCAGGTAGACGAGAAGCTGTTATACGATATAGTTTCTGAAACACATGATATTAAAAATGATCTTCTCAATTCAGGAGACAGTGAATATTCCGGTAAGGCACGAGAGGTGCTTGATAACGCAGCCAAGGAGGCTTATGCTCTCCGGGCACTTAAATGCGGTACCGAGCATATCCTTCTTGCGCTCATAAAGACCGACGGAAGCAGCGTAATAGGTATCCTTAACAAGCTTAAATGCAGTGTTAAGAAGATCTATATCGACATACTTATTTCCTGCGGTGTTAATCCGGAGAATGCAAAGAGAGACTTTACTGTATTTTCGCATCTTAAGAGTAAGAAGAGCGGTGCGAAGGCGGCAACTCCTGCCCTTAATCAGTACAGCAGGAATCTCAATGCTGAAGCAGCAAGAGGAAATCTTGATCCGGTTATCGGAAGAGATAATGAGACGAGAAGAGTCATGCAGATACTTTCCAGACGTGTGAAGAACAATGTCTGTCTTGTTGGTGAGCCGGGAGTTGGTAAGACTGCCATAGTTGAAGGTCTTGCACAGCTTATCGAGGCCGGAAATGTTCCTGCAAACCTTAAGGACAAGAAGGTGCTGAGCCTGGATCTTTCAGGTATGGTTGCAGGCTCAAAATACAGAGGTGAGTTCGAAGAACGTATTAAGAGAACGATAAACGAGGTTAAGGCTGCGGGCAACGTCATCCTTTTCATCGACGAGCTTCACACTCTTGTTGGCGCCGGAAATGCAGAGGGTGCTATGGATGCATCCAACATCCTTAAGCCTTCCCTTTCAAGAGGGGAAATACAGGTTATCGGTGCGACCACACTTAACGAATACAGAAAATATATAGAGAAGGACGCCGCGCTTGAGAGACGTTTCCAGCCTGTAACGGTTGAGGAACCATCTCCTGAGGAGGCGGTTGAGATTCTTAAGGGTATCAGCAGCAGATACGAGGAGCATCATGGTGTGACCTATGATGAGACTGCTCTTAAGGCTGCAGTTGATTATTCTGTAAGATATATAAATGACAGATTTCTGCCGGATAAGGCGATCGATCTGATAGATGAGGCAGGTGCCAAGAAGAGACTTGGCTTTGTTTCAGACATCGCTTCGGTTCAGAAGGAAAGAGATAAGATAAATGCTCTCCAGAAGGAGCTTGAGGACCTTATTGCTTCGGATGATATTGACGAGGCAGGAAAGGTTAAGAGCAGGCTGGACCGCGCAGAGAAGAAGCTTCAGTCTATGCTTGAGCCGGATGAAAATGCTGAAGACATGATCATAACCGAAGATGATATAGCCGATGTTATTTCCATCTGGACCAGGATACCTGTTTCAAGGATCACCGAATCCGAGACAGGCAGACTCCTTAAGCTGGAGGCTAAGCTTCATGAAAGAGTAATAGGGCAGGAAGAGGCAGTGCATGCTGTTTCGACTGCTATCAGAAGAGGCAGGGTCGGACTTAAGAATCCGAACCGTCCTATCGGAACCTTCCTCTTCCTCGGTCCTACAGGTGTTGGAAAGACAGAGCTTTCCAAGGCTCTCGCAGAGGTGCTTTTTGGTGACGAACACAGCATCATCCGCGTTGATATGTCCGAGTATATGGAAAAATACAGCGTTTCACGACTTATCGGATCGCCTCCGGGCTATGTAGGCTTTGAGGATGGCGGACAGCTTTCTGAGAAGGTCAGAAAGAATCCGTATTCGGTAATACTTTTCGATGAGGTAGAGAAGGCTCATCCGGACGTTCTGAACGTGCTGCTGCAGGTTCTGGACGATGGTATTATCACTGATTCGCATGGACGCAGAGTCAATTTCAAGAATTCAATAATAATAATGACCTCGAATGCAGGCGCTGAGAGAATACTTGACGCAAAGCACCTTGGCTTTGTTACTGATAACAGCGCAGACAGAGAGCATGAGGAGATGAAGGAAGGCGTTATGGAGGAGATCAAGAGATTCTTCAGACCTGAGTTCATCAACCGTATTGACGAGGTGATCGTATTCAGATCCCTTTCTAAGGAAAATGTTATGGATATCACCGACCTTATGCTTAAGGAGCTTAAGAAGCGCGCTAAGGAGAATCTCGGTATCACAATAAGCTATGGTAAGAAGCTGAAGGACTTCATCTTCGAGAAGGGCTACGATCCAAAATACGGTGCAAGACCGCTCAGACGTGCCATTCAGACAAATATCGAGGACGAGCTTTCAAGGGTTATACTTGCGGAAGGTTACGCAGAAGGCGACAAGATCAGCATAGGCGTGACGGACGGCAAGGTGAGCTTCAAGAAGCACTGATATCAAATTATTAAGGATATTTTATTATTATAATTCTTGTGGAAAATTGAAAAGAATTATACTATAATCAAGTTACAAGAAATACTCAAGGGAGGACACGGATGTGGCAGTTATAGCAGAACTTATCAGAGAAGAAGAAAATGGAGCGATTAGCTTCGGTAACTATCTTCTGACGGAGAAGACTAAGCAGGATGGCTTTAAATATAATGGTGACAGCTATAAGATAAAAACTTTTAATGAGATCACTAAGCTCGAGAGAAACGGAGCTTTCGTTTATGAATCGGTTCCTGGTACTGCAGTACATGACTTCAGAGCAAATGATAAAACAGTAATGTTCTCGGTTGAGGGCGACAAGAATGCACAGGTTACAGTTGAACTTGAGCCGGAGAAGGAATACAAGGTTCATGTAAATGAAGTATATGTTGGCAAGATGAAGACCAATCTCGGTGGTAAGCTTTCAATAAGTGTTGAGCTTGAAGAAAATGACCACGTTGATGTAGTGATCGAGAAGCAGTAAGATCTGATCGGGATGATATGTATATATCATCCCGTTTTTTGCGTAGACAATGAGCCAAGAATCTGTGTTGCATTTATACAAACATAGATATTTGGCGAATGTCCGACACGGAGCCGCCAGGCGAGGTATTGTGCGACGGAGTCGCATTTACGCAGTAGTATCGGGAGGATTGGAGAAGTATAAATGGCGAAAGAAAAACAGGTATTTTTCTGTACTGAATGCGGCTTTGAGGCTTCAAAGTGGATGGGCCAGTGTCCGTCCTGCAAGGCCTGGAATACCTTTTCGGAGGAGAAGGTTAAGGTGCAGAAGGGTAAAGTGATAAATCATGGTGACAAACCTGCACCTACAAGCATATCCAAGGTTACGGTCTCAGAGGAAATACGTGTTTCAACTGAGATCAGCGAGCTTGACAGAGTGCTTGGCGGAGGAATAGTGAAGGGCTCTCTTATACTTGTGGGTGGTGATCCGGGTATAGGAAAATCAACCCTTCTTCTTCAGATGTGCAAGAAGCTGTCCGACAGACATGTTAAGGTCCTCTATGTTTCGGGCGAGGAATCTGCATCGCAGATCAAGATGCGAGGAGAGAGACTCGGTGCGGTTTCAGACGAGCTTTATCTTGTGAGTGATAACAGTCTTGATGATATAGAGGATTCCATAAGCAGCTGTCAGGCAGAGGTATTGATAGTTGACTCGATACAGACCATGGCGGTATCTGATGTTGATAATGCTCCCGGAACTGTAACTCAGGTCAGAGAGGTTACCACAAGGCTGCTGCAGATAGCCAAGAGAATGAATGTGGCTGTATTTATCGTTGGACATGTTACGAAGGAGGGTACCGTTGCAGGACCGAAGACGCTGGAGCATATGGTGGACTGCGTGCTTTATTTTGAAGGCGACGGAAATGCAGGCTTCAGGCTTCTGAGAGCTGTGAAGAACCGTTTCGGTTCAACAAATGAGATCGGTGTATTTAATATGACTGAGGAGGGACTTGAGGAGGTTACAAATCCTTCGCAGATGTTCCTTTCCGGAAGACCGGTTTCGGTTCCGGGCTCGGTTGTTGTAAGTACGATAGAAGGTACGAGAGCGATTCTTCTTGAAATACAGGCCCTTGTCTGTGGTTCAAACTTTAATAATGCGAGAAGGACGGCTGTAGGCGTTGATTACAATAGAGTAAGCTTGCTTATGGCGGTGCTTGAGAGAAGAGCAGGGCTTAACCTTGCCGGTTCAGACTGCTATGTAAATATTGCAGGTGGTATCAAGCTGAATGATCCTTCAGCTGATCTTGGAATAGCCCTTGCTATTGCTGGAAGCTTCCGAAATAAGGCGGTCGATCAGAGCACCTGTATCATCGGTGAGATCGGACTTGCCGGCGAGATCCGCGGCGTAAGAAATGTCATGCAGCGTATCCGTGAGGCAGAGAAGATGGGCTTTAAGGAATGCATCATCCCACGTTCAAACTATTCCGAAAAAGCGATGGAGAAGCTTATGATCAAGGTTACACCTGTAAGCTCCGTAAACGAAGCACTAAGTGTGCTAAATTAAAGTTTATAGAACCTTTGAAAGGAACTCGATAAGTCGCGGGTTCTTTGGATTTGCGAAGAACTCCTGCGGAGGAGCTTCCTCAAGGATCTTTCCATCATCGATGAAGATGACGCGGTTTGCAACCTCGCGTGCAAAGCCCATCTCATGAGTAACGACAACCATTGTCATGCCGTCCTTTGCAAGGTCTCTCATGAGGTCGAGAACCTCGCCTACCATCTCAGGGTCGAGAGCTGAGGTTGGCTCGTCGAAGAGGATAACATCCGGATTCATTGCAAGGGAACGTACGATAGCAACTCGCTGCTTCTGACCACCTGAAAGAGTTGATGGATACACATCTGCCTTGTCATCAAGACCGATACGCTTCAGAAGTGCCATTGCCTGCTCATTTGCTTCTGCTTTGATCTGCTTCTTGCTGGTTGTGATAGGAACCTTCTTATCCTTGCCTGCAAATATATTTTTAAACTTCTGTCGCTTTAGCTCTTTGGTTTTGATAAGGATAGGAGCGAGTGTTATATTTTCAAGAACGGTTTTGTTGTTAAAAAGATTGAAATGCTGGAACACCATGCCCATCTTGCGGCGGTGAACATTGATATCAACCTTCATATCTGCGATATCTACACCATTGAAGATGATCTGGCCGCCTGTAGGATCTTCCATACAGTTGAGGCAGCGCAGGAAGGTACTCTTGCCGGAGCCTGACGGACCGATAACAACAACGATATCGCCTTTATTTATTGTGATATTTATACCATTCAGGACCTTTTTCTCCCCGAAGGATTTTTCAAGATTAATTACGTCTATCACTTTTCTTCAGTCTCCTTTCCATAAGCTTTATAAGTAAACTGATAATGATAACGATCACAAGATAGATAAGAGCCATTACAAGATAAGGAACCATGAACTCATAATTATTGGTTCCGATCTTGTTGAATGCGACATAGAGGTCGGTGGCTCCAACAAAGCTTACAACCGAAGTTTCCTTGATAAGCGAGATGAACTCGTTTCCGAGAGTCGGAAGGATGTTCTTGATGGCCTGTGGAACAACTATATGGGTCATAGTTGTTGCGAAGCTGAGACCAACGGATCTTCCGCCTTCCATCTGACCATGATCAACGGACTGGATACCGCTTCGCATGATCTCTGAGATGTATGCTCCGGAGTTAAGTCCAAATACGATGCAGGCAACCTGAACACCTGTCATATTTATCTCCATGAGCGGCAGCAGTACGTAGTAGAAGATAAGCAGCTGCACAACCATAGGCGTTCCTCTGAAGAGCCATACATAGAATGAGCAGAAACCGTTAAGTATCCTTGGAAGCAGCTTGTACTTCGGGATAACACGTACTATCGCGATAAGCGTACCTATGAAAAGACCTATGATAAGGCCTGTAATAGCAATAATGGCTGTATTTTTAAGGCCTTCGAGAACCTTGACATAGCCCTTGTATTTAATAAATATTTCCCAGAAACTATCGAATTTTTGTCCGAAACTTCCCACTTTTCTTACCTCTTGATATTTATATGATTGGACTAAACTGTAATAGCTACATAATGACACATATCACACATTATACATAACATAAGAAATAATGCAATTGTCAATTTTAAGAAAATGACGTAAATACGTGAAATATTGTTGCATATTGAAGAATTTGGTGATAATATCTTCACTGATTTTAAAATAAAGGGGATGCGTATAGAAAAATGCATCCGGAAAGGGTAGATGGTATGAAGAATTTCAAAAAGACAGCAGCTCTTTTACTTGCAGTTCTTATGGTAGTCGCTTCATTTACAGCTTGTGGCAAGAAGGACGGCAAGAAGGAGAAGAAAACTGCAAAGGTTATCGAGGTTAAGCTTACAGAAGAGGAATACGCTTTTGGTATCGACAAGGATCAGCCTGAGCTCCTCGAGAAGACAAATGCTTTCATCGAGCAGATCATGAGCGATGGAACTTTTGATGAGATCTGTAACAAATATTTTGGTGATGGTGAGCCTTCACCGGTTAAGTCTGCAGCACTTGATACTTCAAAGGATCAGCTTGTTGTTGCAACAAATGCAGCATTTGAGCCATTTGAGTATGTAAAGGGTGACAGCTATTTCGGTATCGATATGGAGATCGCTAAGGCACTCGCTGATTATCTCGGCGTTGAGCTTGTTATCTCAGATATGGATTTCGATGCAGTTTGTCTTTCAGTAGGTCAGCATAAGTGTGATATCGCTATGGCAGGCCTTACTATCAAGCCGGAGCGTGAGGAGTATGTAACTTTCACAAACTCTTACTACAAGGCAAGCCAGAAGCTTATCGTTCCAAGCAGCAACACAGAGTTTGATAACTGTACAGATGCAGCTTCAGTTGAGGCAATCTTAAACAGCAAGGATTCTAAGACAAAGATCGGTTACCAGAATGGTACAACAGGTCAGTTCTACGTTGAAGGCGATGAGGGCTGGGGATTTGCAGGCTTCAAGATGTCAACAACCGGTTACAGAAACGGTTCACTTGCAGTTCAGGACCTTCTTAACGGAAATATTGATTACGTTATAATCGATGAGGCACCTGCTAACTTCATTACAAAGGCTATCAACGAAAAGCAGTAATCAGACAAGCAGATCAAGTATGAACGGTATTGTTCGGTTCTGCATAATCTGAAAAATACATCAAATAATTAAATGCACCCAAAGCATATTCGCTGAGGGTGCATTTTCAATACATATTTGTAATCGTTATCATTGTTGAACATAGCATAGTATGGTTAAATATAAATATTAGAATACTAACGAAAAATCTTTCGCTTGTGGAGTTTATAAAACAAAAAGCTTTCCGCGAGGAGGGGGTTCTGATGAGAAAAAAGATAGCTTTATTACTTACTATGGCCTTGGTCCTTACTGGCTGTGGGAGTAAGAAAGACTCCGGTAATGGAAAAAAAACAGAGGTGACAGGTCACGTTACAGATGATGTAACGTCTGAGAATTCTACTGATGACACAACAGAAAAAATCAGAACAGTATACCGTTCCGTGAGAAGATTGATGCCATGGCGGCTCTGTTTCTTGCTGCGCAGGTTTTGGGTGGCGATTATTATGCCCACATCAATGATATCTGGTGGTATGCTCAGTCGGTAAATCATGCCTGGGATGATAATCCTGCTGTATTCTGCACACAGGAATTCTATGGGGATGACAATGACAAAAAGTGGTATAACGGATCCTTTGGATGGGGTGGACTTGAAACGGCCGGGTTCTATTACAACTGTTCACGCATATCACCTTACAGCGGAGAGTGTCCTTTTGCGGTTAATGAAATGGATAATTCATTTGATATGGAGAAAGACCCGACCTATGCTGAAACGTTGCTGGCACTGATAAGACTGTATTTTTCAGCTAATCCTGAGCTTTATACATATACACCGACTGTTGAGGACCGGGAGTATCTTGATATGGCGGATGCGCGTAGAGAGAAGATACACTCGTCAACTATGGATATCTCAAATGAAGTAACAGGGCAGATATATTACATATCAAATAATGGTGATGATAGTAATGATGGTCGTTCTCCGGAAACCGCATGGGCTACGCCTTATCGTGCTATGAGTGAGTCGTTATCGACTGAGGATGCGGTTTTATTTGAACGCGGCGGTACCTGGTATATCGACAACGAGACAAATCTTGGCAGTGCGTCAAAAAACCTTGAATTCGGAAACGGCGTTGATATAGGCGCTTACGGAGAGGGTGAAAAGCCTGTACTTCGTGGTGACATACAGGAAGCAAATGATCCGGGATTCTGGGAGCTTTACTATGATCAGGACGGAAAGAAGATATGGAAGGCAACAAAGGAAACACTCAGGCCAAATGTAATCGTCTTTGATGAAGGAGAATCATGGGCAGATAATATCCTGACATATTGGGACGGCGATAAGAAATACGTTAATGTTGATGGGGCGGATTTTATGGTTGAAGAAAGCTTGAAGAGAGATCTTACTTTCTGTCATCTGTATGATCTTGAAAAATACCATGATCAGTTCCCAAATACCGATAATACATGGAAGGGCGAGCTGTATCTTCGTTGCGATGCTGGAAATCCTGCAGAGGTATTTGACACAGTATCTATACCACAGTGCATCACCTGTATTAATCTCCTTCCGGAGAGCAGGATGACCGATCTTGATCTGAGGTATTTTACAATGATGGCAGCACGCTGTACGTCTAATTCGGCTCCGGACCTGCATGACAACTGTGGTTATAATTATAATAATTTGGATATCGGCTGGTGTGGTGGATTTGCACAACAGTATACCGGGCTTATAACTGACATCTATCAGCAGACTATTGCCGGTGGTGCGTTAGGTATCTATGGTAGCGAAGTGACTGTTACAGGCTGTCATATACATCACTGCGGACCTATGGCGATGATTCTTTCGATGCATGATCATACAACGGAGAGTGCAGAAACTATTACTTATAAGGATATGTATTTTTCGGGGAATCTGTTTGAGTACTGTGGGGCTCCGCTTCATTGGGTGGACCTGAGTATGTCCGAGAATCCTGAGTCGGTAAGTTATATTGAGAGCATGATCTTTGAGGATAATATGGTCATGAACAGTGGCGAGGGCTTGATATATGAGATCGTCCTTCAGAGCAGTGTATTTGGCTCTGGCAACAGCTTCTGGCTTTCTGCTATCGAGGATGGTATGGGTGCAGCCGATAATGGTGGGATATTTATCAGAAATAATATTCTCTATATTAGCAAGTATTCGCTGATCACCATCTGCCATAAGGTTTGCGGAGAGAATGAACGGCCTGTAAATCGGGAGGTGGAATTCTCAGGAAATACTTATGTTCAGCTTCAGACAAGACTACTTATACAGGAACCGTTTGCAACGTATCAATTCTATCCGAATAACGATGAAGTTAAAGAATACATCAATGACCTGACTGGTACTTACATCTCACTCTGGCCGGGAGAACTGGTAGAAGAATAATGTGATAAAACCAGCTATACATTCTCTTGGAGAAAGACTGTGCAGCTGGTTTCTATTTGTGTATTTTTTCATGAGTTGGCTTGACATGTATATATATAGTGTTATAATTTAATTACCTAATGGGTAATATTAAAGAAAAGGGAAAAGGCTTGAGGGTAAAGTATTCGAACACTAGAATAGAAAAGCAATGTACAAACTTGAAAGAAGCAACCAAACTGTTTGGTGGTGACAAAAAGATGGCTGTTAGTCTGTTTGCGAGGATAAATGCTATTGAAGTAGCGGAAGTGATCAAGGATATTATTATGATGCCATCATTTCGATTCCATAAGCTAAATGGCAAGCTGGAAGGCTATTTTGCTATTGATGTTAAAACAAGAAGGGATAAGTGGAGAATCATCCTTCAGCCGCTTGATGACGAAGAAAAGCCTTTTGATCCATGTAATATTGATGAGATAGCAGCAGTTGTAAGGATAGTAGAGATAAGTGAGGTTAGTCCACATTATGAGTAATTATATTGAATACAATGATAAAATAGCGTTTCATCCGGGATACTATATCAAGGAGATTGTTGATGACAGTGGTCTTACTCAGGAGGATTTTGCGAAAAGACTGGGAACAACACCGAAGAATCTTAGTATTCTGGTTAGAGGCGAACAGAGCCTGTCTATTGATATGGCAGCAAAGCTTTCTAGATTACTAGGGACAACTACTGCATACTGGCTACACATGCAACAGGCTTATGATGAAAAGGTGGCTGATTTTCTTTCTCAGGAAGAGCTGAAGAAGGAAAAAGAAGTATTTAAGATGATCGATTATAAATACTTTTGTAACAACTTTGATTTTCCGGTTCTTTCCAGAAAGGTTGATGAACAGATTGAGAGAGTAAGAGCTTTCCTGTCAGTATCATCGTTGACGGTACTTGAAGAGAGAAATCTTGCTGTCAATTACAGAAGCTATAAGGAGAATCTGTCCAGATCAAATATTATAAATGCCAATGTCATGACTCAAATAGCAATTAATAAAGCCCTAAAGACAGATGCTCCGAAATACAATAAGAAGCGGTTTGAGAAAGCTGTTGATTATGCAGTGACACAGACAAGAAATCATGAGGGCTTTTTCCCGGAAGTGAAGAAGGCTTTTGAGGATGCGGGAGTTGTTTTGGTTGTGCTACCTAATCTTAAAAACTCCGGTGTGAATGGGGCAACAAAGAAGGTTGATGGTAAGGTTATGGTCATGGTTAATGCCAGAAGGCATTATGCTGATACGTTCTGGTTTACACTGTTCCATGAAGTTGGTCATGTGTTGAATGGCGATATGGGTATAACATATAAAGACGATGAAGAAGATGAGGCGGATCTTTTCGCACAGAGAATCCTTATTCCTGAAGAAAAGTACAGGGCTTTTACGGATGATAAAGAAAAATACAATGAGTCCGATATCAGAGAGTTCGCAGAAAGTATCAATCAGGATCCGGGTATCGTTTTGGGAAGATTAATGCTGGATGGTAAAATACCTTACACTGAAACGTACCTTTCCAAAAAACTTCGTCATAATTATAGTATAATAGTAGCTTAATTAAACAAAAGGCATTGAGCTGTCAAACTCAATGCCTTTTGTTGTTATTCGGAAAGTGTTTCCCAGGCTTCGTACATCTCCTGGAGGGAAGCCTCGAGGGCTTCACGTTCTTTGGAGAGGTCTGCGAGAGCACCGGCGTTACTTGCAATGGAAGGGTCCATGAAGCGTTCGTCAATCTCCGTAAGTTTTTCTTCTGCATCGGAGATCTTTTCTTCGAGTTTCTTTATATCATTCTCGCGCTTCTTCATGGCAGCCTGCTCGGCCTTGAACCGCAGGAAGTCTTCCTTAGAACCTGCTGCAAGAGTTTGCGCTGCAGCGGTTACCGGACCGCCTATCTCAGCAGTGTTTACAGAAGTATTACCTGAGTTTGCAGAAGTAGTAGTACCGCCTGCGCCACAGAGCTCCGGATGCTGGAGACGGAAATATTCGTCCTTATGCTGGAGATAATGATCGTAATCTCCGGCATAATTGGTAAGTACCTTATTTGATAAGTTCAGTATCCTCGTTGCGACCTTATTTATGAAATATCTGTCGTGGCTGACGAAGAGGAGAGTTCCTTCGTAGGAAGAAAGCGCATCCTCAAGGATCTCCTTGGACTGGATATCCAGGTGGTTTGTCGGCTCATCGAGGATAAGGAAGTTCGCAGGGGAGAGCATAAGCTTTGCAAGAGATACACGTCCTCTTTCTCCACCGGAAAGCTCCTTTATCTTTTTAAATACATCGTCGCCGGTGAAAAGAAAGGCGGCAAGTACATTTCTGATCCTTGTATTATTGAGATCCGGGAAGGAATCCGACATCTCTTCAAATATAGTCTTCTCAGGAGACAGATCATGATGCTCCTGATCAAAATAACCGACCTTGACACGGGAGCCGAGAGTTATATGACCGCTGTCCTTTGTAAGTCTGTGGTCGATCAGCTTAAGTATGGTTGTCTTACCGGTTCCGTTTCCGCCGATAAGAGCAACATGCTCGCCGCGTTTGATATCTATATTTAAATCCTTGAAAAGCGAAAGTTCGCCGAAGGACTTACTGAGTTCGGTTACCGAAAGAACATCCTCACCTGAGAGATTGCTTGGTGTGAGAGTAAGACGCATCTCAGCTTTATATTCGGAAGGCTTCTCAAGCCTCTCAACTTTGGCAAGCTGTTTCTCACGGCTTTCGGCACGCTTTATGGATTTCTCCCTGTTAAACTGCTTAAGCTTGGTAATAACCTCTTCCTGATGCTTTATTTCCTGCTGCTGATTCATGTAAGCGTGCATCTTGGCTGCTCTTATGGCAGCTCTCTCGGAAGCATAGAAGGAGTAATTACCGTTAAATACGGTTGAAACACCGGCATCGATCTCGACGATCTTCGTGCTGACACGATCTATAAAATAACGGTCATGGCTGACAACTATAACAGCTCCGCTGTAGGAAGCAAGGAAGTCCTCGAGCCATGCAACCGAATCCATATCCAGATGGTTTGTCGGCTCGTCGAGCATAAGTATCTCAGGCTTCGAAAGAAGCAGACGTCCGAGGGCGATACGCATCTTCTGACCACCGGAAAGAGTACTGATATGTCTGTCGTAGTCCTTCTCTGTGAAACCGAGACCCTTAAGAACTCCGGTTATCTCGCTCTTATAGGCATAGCCGTTTTCTCTGTCGTATTTTGTGGAAAGTATATTGTACTCTTCGAGAAGAGCATCAAGCTCTTCACCTTCAGCGTGCTTCATAAGCTGCTCGAGCTCGCGCATACGGTCGTTCATCTCGATAAGATAGCGCTTGGTCACGAGCATCTCTTCATAAATGGTATTGCTGAAGGATACGTCCTGATTCTGGGAAAGGTATCCGATCCTGACTTCCTTGGAGATAACAACATTTCCGGAATCGGCAGTCTCTTCGCCTGTGATGATACGAAGAAGAGTAGTCTTACCGGCACCGTTGATACCGACGATGGCGACCTTTTCCTTTTCTTCTATATGAAAATTTATCTTTTTAAGTACTGATTTGATCCCGTAGGATTTTTCAATATTCTGCAGACTGAGTATCATGTATATGACCTTTCAAATTTGTTATGATAGACCACCATTACAGCTGATAGTCTATACTTCTATATTTAACGCAAAAACAGTTAGATTGTAGCAGATAAGACAGCTATAATCAAGCCGCTGAAAAGGCTATATCGGAAATCGGAGGAAACAGTTGTATTTCAAAAGAAAAATGATGAAAAATCTTATATAATCTGCTATAATATCTGTGTTGGGTGTTTATTCGTTTTTTATTGGGAGGTAAAACAGATGGGTGTTATAGAAGAAGTAAAGGAAGCACTGGCCAGACGCAAGTTCATTCCTTATTTCCAACCTCAATATGATGTGGTTACAAGCAAGATGTGGTCGGCTGAGATCCTTGCAAGATGGATCGAGAGCGACGGCTCCGTTATAGTTCCGGGATATTTCATTCCTGAGCTTGAGATGACGGGTGATATACTTGAGCTTGACTGGTATATGCTTAATGAAGCGTGTATATTCCTGAGTCAGCTTGATAAGCAGGGAATTCCAAAGTTCCCTATCTCTGTAAACTTTTCATGGCAGCATATCAATGAGCAGAATACGACCGGAAGGCTGAATGAGGTTGTTGATTCCTTCAATATTCCTCACCAGCTGATCATCCTTGAGGTTGCTGAGTCTTCAATCCTTGAGGCTCCGGATGATGTTAAGGTTATGCTGGAGGAGATCAGAAATGAAGGCTTCCGTATCGCAATCGATGATTTCGGAAACGGTTCATATTCGCTTGATCTTATCATGGATATCAATCCGGATGTCCTGAAGATTGACAGATCCTTCTTCCTCAATGGTCTTGGAGATGAGAAGGACAGGATAGTTCTTGAAGGAATATTTGATTTCGCAAATAAGCTGAAGTTAAATACAGTTGCAGAGGGTATCGAGACTGAGGATCAGCTTAACTTCCTCAGAAAGAACGGATGTAAAGTCGTACAGGGTTATATTTACGATAAGCCTATGCCTGAACCACAATTCATTCTGAAGTGCAAGGACAATATGGCAGATCTGGATGCAGAGGATATCCTTGTTACACAGTCTCCGGCAGCGGCTAAGCAGCTTCTGATGGATGCGATATTTACAAAGTCACCAACTATTACATACATGAACCTCACAAAGAACAGCTACTATGTTGCTCAGGGTGTTGACCTTGGCAAGAAGGTTAACAGCAGCATAAGTTCACTCGAGGACAGACTTACAAATAGTATCAATACGGTTCATCCTGATGACCGTGAGATGTATAAGAAGACCTTAAATATCAAAAATATGCTTGCGGCATATGAGAGAGGCGAGAAGTCGGTTGAGCTTATCATCAGACAGTTCGGTGATGACGGTATCTACAGAAAGATTGAGATAAGCAATGTATTTGTTAAGAATCCTGCTGTAAATGATGTGCTTGTAATAAGCTTCTGCAGCGTTCTTGAAGAGGTTGAACCTATCATCACTCCACCTCCTGTAAAGGAAGAGAAGGTTGAGGAAAAACCTTATCATGATCCTAATTCAACTACAGAGCTTGCGACAGTACATAAGGCTGACCTGGCAGTTGTTAAGGAAGTTGACGTAAAACCTGAGGGACAGGCATAAGATAAAGAATAAGCCGTGGGCATAATGTCCACGGCTTTTAATATGCTTGGGAATATATTTATCTTTCTTCAAGAACCTGGAAGATATAAAACTTCAGATAATATCCGGCTTCATCACCCGACCAGAGAATAGGATGGTCAGGTGCCTGAGTGCGGTATTCAATCTGACGCAGTCTAACGTGTGCAGCCTTTGCAGCCTGAGCGATAACTGTTGTGAAGGTTTCATAGTCCATGAAGTGTGAGCAGGAGCAGGTTGCAAAATATCCTCCATGACGTGTGAGTCGCATACCTCTTATATTGATCTCTCGGTAGCCCTTAGCTGCCTGCTTGATCTTGTCTCTTGTTTTTGTAAAGGCAGGTGGGTCGAGGATGACAACATCGTATTTTTCACCCTGCTCGATAAGCTTTGGAAGAAGATCAAGAACATCCGCTTCACAGAAGCTTACGCGGTCAGAGAGTCCGTTGAGTGCTGCATTTTCAGTTGCCTGAGCTACAGCAAGATCGGAAACATCAACGCCGGTAACACTGTCTGCACCGCCGAGACCACAGTTAAGAGCAAAGGAACCTGTGTGTGTGAAGCAGTCCAGAACGCGGACTGTCTCGCCGGCATCCTTCATCCTTCTGATAAGGTTCTGCATGGCAAGACGGTTGCCCTTCTGATCGAGGAAGAAGCCGGTCTTCTGACCGTTTTCTACATCGACGATGTATTTAACACCATTTTCGATTATCTGTATTTTTGGATCGAAGCCTGCATTTTCAGCAGTAGTAAATACTTCTGAGCTGTTTGCGGGAGCAGAAGTATTGTCGGAAACTGTCCATCCTTCTGCAAAGTCTTTACCTTCACCAGGAGACATCCATAACAGACCCTTGGCTCTTGGAAGTCCTTCCTTAACACGGATCTTTGCATCACTTCTTTCGAAGATGGCGCGGATATTCACATTGTCCGAAGCGAGTATCTCATGAAGATACTGAAGGATCTTCTTTTTCATAAGGTCGATACCGAGAGCAAGTGATTCAACAACAAGAACGTCCTCGTATTTATCTACAACAAGTCCCGGAAGAAAATCAGCCTCACCGAAGATGATACGGCAGGATGAGGTATCGGTCACTGCCTTTCTGTATTCCCAGGCTGCCTTAACCCTGTTATATATAAATTTATCATCAATTATAACCTCAGGGTCACGAGTCATCATACGTATGGTGATCTTGGATTTGCGGTTGATGAAACCGCGTCCCATAGGATAGCCGTCGAAGTCCTCAACACGGACTATCTCGCCGTCAGTTACCTCACCATTTATCTTATCTATTTCATTATCGTAGATCCAGGCACCGCCGGCCTTGATCGTACGGCCTTCGCCTTTTTTCAGGATTACCGTTGCTTCGCTCATATTTCCTCCTAAAATAAGTATACTATCAGTAGGTTTTAGAAAACCTGAGGGTATGTTATCATATAATGCATATAACCTTCAAGCGTCATAAATAAAGGTCACAAATATTTCATTTGAAATATTTAAATATATCATTATAATAACTATGAGTGACCGGCGCTTGCCGGCGAAACTGTTAACATAGGAAGAAATGGAAAGTGAAATGGGAAAGATACTTAAAAGACTAAACAGAACAGAGATGCTCATGGTACTCTGCAGTATAGCCTTCGTGGTCCTGCAGGTATGGCTTGAGCTGAAAATGCCTGAGTTTATGTCGAAGATCACAAAGCTTGTTGAAACTCCGGGAAGTAAGATGGGTAAGGTCCTGCTGTACGGTTTCTACATGCTTCTTTGTGCATTTCTCAGTATGCTCGGAGCAGTTGTAACAGGATTCTTTGCTGCAAAGGTTGCGGCAGGTCTCTCGATGAATCTGAGAGAGGGCGTATTTAAGAAGGTGCTTACCTTCAATAATGAGGAGATGGGAAGATTTTCAACCTCGAGCCTCATTACAAGAACAACAAATGATATCACACAGGTTCAGACACTTATTGCAATCGGACTTCAGGCGCTTATCAAGGCACCGATTCTTATGATCTGGGCTATCACCAAGATCGCAAATAAGCAGTGGCAGTGGTCACTGGCAACAGCAGGTGCGGTTCTTATGATCGTTATCATGCTTCTCTGCACAGTTGTTGTATGTCTGCCGAGATTCAAGAGGATACAGTCTCTTACGGATAATATCAATAAGGTTACAAGAGAGAATCTTACAGGTATCAGAGTAGTAAGAGCATATAATGCAGAAGAGTTCCAGGAAGGCAAGTTCGAGGAGGTAAATGAGGACCTCACAAAGACACACCTCTTCGTTGGAAGAGTAATGTCACTTATCATGCCTACAATGACCATCATCCTTTCGGGTATATCACTTGCCATTTACTGGATAGGTGCATATCTGATAAATGGTGTCAAGGCGGTTGACAAGACTACAGGTGCTATCAATCCTGAGGCTATCAACGAGAGACTTGATATCTTCTCAGACATGGTCGTATTTTCCCAGTATGCAATACAGGTTATCATGTCCTTCATGCTGCTTTCAATGATGTTCATCATCCTTCCTCGAGTTATGGTCTCTGTTAAGAGAATTAACGAGGTACTGGATACTGACGTAAGCATCGTTACCGGTACAAGGAAGGATAACAACAGTGCGGATGCAGGTACGGTTGAGTTCAGGAATGTATGCTTCAGATATCCTGATGGCGGAGATGACATACTTCATGATATATCCTTCACCGCAAATAAGGGTGAGACCGTTGCCATAATCGGTGCAACAGCCAGTGGTAAGAGTTCACTTGTAAATCTTATTCCGAGACTTTATGATACCGGCAGCGGCGAGGTGCTTGTGGATGGTGTGAATGTTAAGGATTATGATATCCACTATCTGAGAGATAAGATCGGTTATATCGCGCAGAAGGCAGTGCTTTTCTCAGGAACGGTAAAGTCAAATGTTGCTTACGGCAAGGACAAGGTTGTCGAGGCTGAGGTTGACGAAGCTATCGAGATCGCACAGGCAGCTGAGTTCGTCGAGAAGATGGAGGAGAAGACCGAAACACATATTGCTCAGGGTGGTACAAATGTTTCCGGTGGTCAGCGTCAGAGACTTTCTATTGCACGTGCTATTTACAAGAGACCGGAAATATACATATTTGATGATTCTTTCTCAGCCCTTGATTATAAGACTGACAGAGATCTTAGAAGGATACTTAAAGAAAAGACCGGAGATGCTACAAGGATCATAGTTGCTCAGCGTATCGGTACTATCAGAGATGCTGACAAGATACTTGTACTTGATGACGGAAGGATAGTAGGAATGGGCAAGCACAGCGAACTCATGAAGAACTGCCCTGAGTATCAGGAAATAGCATATTCGCAGCTTGGAGAGGAGGAACTTTCGGATGGCAGAAACTAATGAAAGAAGAAGGCCTATGGGACATCCGGGAGGACATCCGGGAGGCGGAATGCCTGGCGAGAAGGCCAGGGATGCCAAGATGGCTTTTGGTAAATTAAAGGAATATATAGCAAGATACCTTCCGCTGATAACCATATCACTTATACTTGGTGCAGCAGGATCTGTAATCGCAGTAATCGGACCTGACAAGCTCTCAGACATCACAAATGAGATCACAAAGGGCTTTGTCGGAACGATAAATATCAGTAAGGTAAGAAATATCTGTATAGTGCTGCTTGTACTTTATCTCTGCAGCTTTGCTTTCAGTTATCTTCAGGCATTTATCATGACCACTGTTACCCAGAGGGTTACAAGGTCGCTCAGAAAAGACATATCCGAGAAGATCAACAGAGTACCACTCAGATATTTTGACAAGACAAGCTTCGGTGATGTTCTTTCGAGAGTTACAAATGACGTTGATATGATCGGCCAGACACTTAATACAGGTATCGGTCAGCTGATATCATCGGTAACTCTGTTTCTCGGAGCACTTATCATGATGTTCGTGACAAATGTGTGGATGGCTCTTGCGGCTATCGCATCAGCTGTTATCGGCTTCATCATCATGATAAATATCATGAAGCACTCGCAGAAGTATTTCCTTGCTCAGCAGGAGCAGCTGGGTGCTCTTAACGGACATATTGAGGAAA
Organism: Eubacterium sp.; assembly: GCA_017430325.1. Lineage (GTDB taxonomy): Bacteria > Bacillota > Clostridia > Lachnospirales > Lachnospiraceae > Eubacterium_Q. Next base: position 54,455 of record JAFRNE010000005.1, on the reverse strand, counting down.
TATACGGTGGACACGGTGTAGTTAAGAGCTACAACGGTGAGAAGAAGGCTGAGGAAGTTTTCGATAAGATGAATAACGGACTCTTCAACAGTGCATGGAAGAGCCAGTTCTTCTCAGGTATGATGATGCCTCTTATGGGCTTTATCGGAAACCTTGGATACGTTGTTGTATGTGTTCTCGGTGCAGTACTTGTTGAGAAGGGTTCTATCGAGTTCGGTACCATCGTTTCATTTATGATATACATCAGACTCTTTACACAGCCGCTTTCACAGATGGCTCAGGTTTCAACAAACTTCCAGTCAACCTTTGCGGCAAGTGAGAGAGTATTTGAATTCCTAGAAGAAGAGGAAATGTCGGACGAGAAGGACAAGACAGTTAAGCTTCTTCCTGAAGATGTCAAGGGTAAGGTTGAGTTTAAGAATGTTAAGTTTGGTTATACTCCGGAGAAGACTATCATACATGACTTCAGTGCGATTGCAGAGAGTGGACAGAAGATAGCGATAGTAGGACCGACAGGTGCCGGTAAGACAACAATGGTTAACCTGCTCATGCGTTTCTATGAGACAGATGCAGGTGATATACTTATTGATGGTGTATCTACGAAGGAGCTTACAAGAGAGAATGTTCACAGTCTCTTCTGTATGGTACTTCAGGATACCTGGCTCTTTGAAGGAACTCTCAGAGAGAATCTTGTTTATTCAAAGAAGGGCGTTACCGATGAAGAGCTTGATAAGGTATGTAAGAGTGTCGGACTTCATCACTTTGTAAGATCGCTTCCAAAGGGCTACGATACAGTTCTTAATGAGCAGACCTCACTGTCAGCAGGACAGAGACAGCTTGTTACCATAGCAAGAGCTATGATAGAAAATGCACCGCTTCTCATCCTTGATGAGGCTACAAGTTCGGTCGATACAAGAACAGAGGTTGCGGTTCAGAAGGCGATGGATAAGCTGACGAAGGGAAGAACTTCATTCGTTATCGCACACAGACTTTCAACTATAAAGAATGCCGATCTCATCCTTGTTATGAAGGATGGTGATATCATAGAAACCGGAAATCATGAGGAACTGCTTAAGCAGGGTGGATTCTATGCAGAGCTGTACAATAGTCAGTTCGAGCAGGCATCGTAATTTTTTAAAATATAATATATAAACATGGGCATGTATCCCGAAATACTTCAAAATACATGCCCATGTTTTATTTACATATAGATATTATATAAATAAATTACGATGGATGCTCGGTGGGAGAGCCTTAAATAAGGTGGGAATCCAGCCACTCGTATATGTAGTCGTAGACGGTGGAGCGGTCGAGTTCGTTCAGGATCTCGTGGCGGTCGTCCTCGAAGAGTCTGATCTCGATGTCGGTCACGCCGGCCTTGACATAGTTCGCATAAACCTCTTTTGGCCCTTTTCCGAAGTTGCCCACAGGATCTCTGTCGCCGGATATGATAAGTATCGGCAGATCCTTCGGGACATTTCTGAAGGCTTCCTTGCTGCTGTCAAAAATAACTGTTGAAACAAGTGCATTGTAGCCATTAAGAGTGAATGGAGTGGTGCAGAACCTATCGTCATAGTATTTCTGAACTATCGTAACATCCTTGGTCAGCCAGCTGTTACCAAGGTCTGTACCGGTCATATCAAACTCCTTATAAGGGCCGCCAAACATCATCTTGGTTACGGCCTGGCTTCTGTGATAAGGGCCGTATTTTTTGGTGAGCGCACCGATCACAGCGAGTCCGGCTTTAGCCTTGGCAGGCTTCTCATTACCGGTTCCGCAGATGATGACGCCGGAAAGACCGTCAGCATATTTGGCGACGTATTTTCTGAGAAGGTAGGAGCCCATACTGTGTCCGAAGATAAAATAAGGCAGACCCGGGAACTTCTTCTCGGTACCGGTTCTCAGTCGGTGAATATCTCTGACAAGGGTATCTGAAGGATGTTCCTTTGCAACGAATCCAAGCTGGTCCTCGGTTACTGCGGTTCTGCCGTGTCCGAGCTGATCATGTGCGACAACGATAAAACCTTTGCTCACAAGATACTCGGCAAAATCTGTATATCTTCCGATATGCTCCTGCATACCGTGAATAAGCTGCACAATCCCTTTCGCCTCCCCATCCGGCGTCCAGTAATAAGCCTGGATCTTGCTTTTTCCATCTGCTGAATCAAATGTTATATTTTTCATTAACCTTCTCCTTTCTGTCCGAAATAGTTTTCCTATGTCATTATGATATTACCGGAAGCCTTATTTAACAAGGATTATTTGACTTTTAAGGCTATTTATAGTATAAAAAAAGCATATATGTCAACATAATTTATCGACTTGTGAGAAGAGAAAATCACATAGGCAGGATGTTATGGATAAGTTGGAAAAATCAGGATTGCCGGAGGATGATCTGACATTAACACCGCCTTCAGAAAATGAATCGTTGGAGAAGAGCGGGAAGAAAAAGAAGAAATCAGCCGGTAGATATGCAGCAGAGTTCTTTATAAAGATAGGAGTAACAGCGCTTATTATATGGGCGCTTTGTTCGTTTGTTATAGGTATCTATATTGTTCATGGCAACTCTGGATACCCTATGCTGAAGGACGGTGATCTTTGCATCATTTACAGGTGGGGCGAGCTTCACACAGGTGACGAGGTGGCTTATCTTCAGGACGGAGAGATACGATTCGGAAGGATAGTCGCCCTGCCCGGAAATGTAGTGGATCTCAGCGAAGAGAGTCTCACGGTGAACGGATATGGTGTATTTGAGGATGCGGTATATCCTACGACAGGCGAAGGTGCTCTTATCGGCTTTCCGTATGAGGTACCGAAGGATTCGTATTTCATACTGAATGATTACAGACCGGATGTGAAGGACAGCCGTTCCTACGGCGCGATCTCAAAAGAAAGTATTAAAGGAAAAGTAGTTTTTATAATGAGGAGAAGGGGTATATGATCTAAGGAAGCCGGCTGATCTCCTTAAATATTCTTAAGTGAAAATATAGCTTTTTCAGAGAAAGGTGGAGGATTATGAAGAAAAGTGTAAGAAGGATGGTTTCGTTTATTACGGCGGTGCTTCTCGTGGCGCTTATGGCAGTTCCGGTATGTGCAGAACCGGATGAAACAGAAACATCGGTTTATGCAGCGATAAAAGGTACTCAAATAACATTCTATAAGTACCTTGTTGTTGAAAAGAATGCGAGTATTCCGGCAGCCGAGTTTGAATTCAGTATTGCTGCAGGTGGCACTGTTACTCCTGAGAGTACCGGAGAGCTTGAAGTATTTGCGGGTCCGGATGCCGATAAGATAGTTATCGGAACGGAAGGCAAAACCACCTTTACAGCAGGGCAAGCTACAACAGACGGTGCAGCTGATGACGGTATAACTAATAGTACGGATAAAAAGTATGCAAAAAATGATGTCGCTGTTGATCTGACTGAGGTTTCATTTACTCACCCGGGCGTATACAGATATATTATTACAGAGACGGCTCAGGCACCGGGAAGCGTATTTACAAATGATAGTGTGGCCACCAGAACACTGGATGTATATATTCAGGATGATAATGGCACGCTTGAGGTTCAGGGATATGTTATGTACAGCGGTACTGTAACAAAAGCACCAAAGACTACTGCTTCCGGTTCTGCTACTGTACCGGCAAACGGAGCAGAACCTACAGGCGCAGAAAAGTCGGATAAATATGTCAATTCGTATACAACCTACAGCCTTACAGCAGGTAAGCAGGTTACGGGTAACCAGGGTTCGAAGGATAAGTATTTTAAGTTTACTATAACTCTTACAGGAGACGTTGTTGCGGATGACAACTATTATACTGTGGTTACTGCAGGATATGATACAACACCTACTAAGACGGACTCTACATCATATGAAACAATGACACAGCCTTCAGATGCCAACACGAGTGCTGATGGCGTTCAGATTAAAGGAAGTACACTTAAGAGTGGGCTGGATGTTTATCTGAAGCATGGACAGTATATCAAGATCGAAGGTATCCCTTCAGGAGCAGGATATAAAGTTGCAGAGGAAGCAGAGAAGTATACATCCACAGCTTCATCATCAACAAATACAGTTTCATACAGCAGTTTTAACGCAATGGACGATGTTGAAGGAACTCTGACCGGTGACAAGGTTGTCGGTTTCAAGAATAATAAGGACGGCGTTATCCCGACGGGAATACTTCTTTCGGCTACACCATGGATCATCATCGGTGTTGTGGTTGTTGCAGGTATCGTATTCTTTGCGGTCCGTTCAAGGAAGAAATACGACGAGGAGTGATCTGCTCCAAGGCATTTAAAAGGTAAGATGCATGAACATGAAAAAATTCTGGATCAAAATGAATATCCTTTATGAGAGGTTCATGCTGTTTATATTTACGCTTATCCTTCTGGTCGTTATCTACGGTCTGTATGACAGCTGGTATGTCTTCAGTAACGCCAGCGATGACAGCTACCGTAAATACAAACCGGAGGAGGGGCAGAACATATCCGACGATATTCCGATAACTGAGGATATGGTTGCCTGGATAACTATTGATGATACAAATATCGATTATCCTGTCATGCAGGGTGAAGATAATTCAAAATATCTGAACATCAATCCTTATGGTGAGTACGCGTTGTCGGGAAGCATATTTCTGGACAGCAGAAACAGCGGGGATTTTACGGATGAGTATTCGATCCTCTACGGACACCATATGGAATACAAGGTTATGTTCGGGGCGCTTGATGATTATCTGGAAGAGAAATATCTTAAGTCCCACAGTGAGGGAACTCTACTTGTGGGCCGAACAGATGTGAAGGCGCTGCAGGTGAAGGTTTTTGCCGCAGCCAAGGTAAATGTATTTGATGACAGCGAATTCCTGAAGCCTGATACGAAGGATATCGGGAGCCTGATAAAGGAGAGAGCGAGAGTATATGATGAGTCTGTTCCTGCGAGTGGCAGGATACTCGCGCTTTCAACCTGCACGGAGCCTGTGTCCCAGAATCGATTGATAGTATTTTGCTATATTTACTGATAAAGAGGCGGAAGATGATACTGAGAAAAGGTAAAAAAAGATCAAAAACCTTAAGAAGGATCGCAGCCGGGATGGCTTTGCCTGCCATGCTGGTATGTGGTCTCTTTTGCACTTTTTCCGGAGATAAATATGCTTCTGTAGCACCGGATGGGTATGTTTATGCAGAGGGTGTATATAAGCCGATCACGGTAGAGATCGCCTTTGAATGCCTGGGAAACAGCAAGCTTTCCGACGATACATATAATATCAGTATCTCCGCGGCTGAAAAGGACTATCCGATCCCGGATAAGGACAGTATCATCGTTACGGACGGTGAGGGGAGCTTCTTCATAACATTTACGGAGCCCGGAGATTATACATATTTTGTATTTCAGAAAAAGGGCGATGGTGAAGGCGTTATCTACGATGAAACTGAGTATGAGATACATATAAATGTCATGAACAAGGATTCGGGATCCGACGAGACACGACCTGCACAGGAAAGCGAAGAGGAGCTGATGTACTATATGTCGGTTAATTACAAGGATACCGACAAGAAGCCGACCGTCATCATGTTCGTAAACGAGCAGGAGGAAACGGAGGGCAGTTCTGAGATAACATCGGAGGATACAGAGAAGGTAACCGAAGTTACGACAGAGGAAACGACCGAGAAAACGACCGAAAAAACGACTGAGAAAACTACCGAAAATACAACTGAAAAAACAGAGGCAACCTCCGATAATACAACGGAGGGAATATCTGAAGATGTGACCGTAGATACAAAAGAAACGGTGGTTGATAATACTTCGACAACCGAGGAGAGTAATACCACGAAAACAGGAGATAAAACACCGGTCGGCGTGATAGTGGGTATAATGACAGGTTCACTTCTTGCTGTGATCATACTGATTTTCGTAAAGAGATATCTTAAGAAAAAAAGAGAGCGTGATGAGGAAGAGTGATACCTTTACGAAACGGGCGGCTCAGAAATAACCGGGTCAGATTATATAGTATGGTACGGGTGTTTGAAAAGACCGGATAAGAAGATATGATAAGAGACAGGCGTCTGCAAACAGTCGGATAGGATGATGGTTGTGGACACCCGATTTGATAAAGAAGATAAAGAAGAAATATACGAAACAGACAGAAAATACAGGAAAGGAGGTAACAGGAATGAGGTATGATTTTGCAAGAAATAACGGAACAGCAAAAAAGAGAATGATATGCTTTATCATGGGCCTTATTCTTCTGGTTGCCTCTATGGTACCTGCAGGTCTTAATATATTTGCAACGGAAACAGACGACGGATATTCTCACAAGAGCTTTGAGGTGCATCCTGACGAGGAGGACCCGGACAAGACAGTTGCTCTCGAAGGAATGATGCCTAAGAATGCGTCGGTTGAGGTTGTTGATGTGACCGCTGATTTTATCGATGAGGATGATAGCTCGGATGATGGGGATGCTGCAACCGGTCTTGTTGATGGAGCTGATGCTGCAACCGGTCTTGTTGATGGAACTGACGTGGATGAAGACATTGCCACATCGGGTGATGCTGATGCTGCGGCAGACAGCTATGCAGATGGAGATATTGAATACACGGAGAATACTGCAGCGCTGGGAGATGCCCAGATCGATTCTGATGAAGAAGATAAGTCTGAAATCGTTGGCGAAGAGGAAGAGAATAATAAGTCAGCTATCGTTGGTGAAGAGGATCAGGAGGACAAATATACTACAATTGCCGCCTACGATATAACGATCAAGGTTGGCAAGACAGAGTATCAGCCGACAGAGAAGCGACCGGTCAAGGTTGAGATCACTGATGACAGGATCCGAACTGACAGAGCAATCAAGGTTTATCATATAAAGGATGACGGGGAGCTCGAAGAGATCACAGATATCATTGTCAGCGATGGCAGTGTTTCTTTTGATGCAACAGGATTCAGTATATATGAGATAGTGGATCTTTATGCGACCTCTAATGCAGATTCACTTGATGATATTGTAGATGGTCAGGGATTCTATATATATAATGACAGAGTCACAGATAAAGGAATGGCCAGATATCTGACAAGCACTTTGTCATCAAATAAGATAACAACAACGGGAGATATTGACAGTGCAGCAGTTTATTATTTTGAAAAGATAGAAGGAACGGAGAATAAATTCCATATATTTTTTTATGACAATAACCATGAAAAAGTTTATTTGTACACAAAGAGTCTGAATTCTAGTGGGATTTACTCATCCTCATATGTTGATGAAGAATCAGTTTATTATGCTTTTGCAGTTAAGAAATCAGATTATGGCGATGCTTTCTATATAAGTGTAACTCCTGCAGTGTTAACAAGTGATAAACAAAACTATTGGTATTTTGATGGTACAGATGTAAAAACCAATAGACAGTTTTCAAATGGTGATTATAATGTGGGTAAAAACCGTTATGAAGAACAAACTGAGGATTTCGAAAAAAACATACTTTTCTCCCTGACTCTTGTTCCAAATAACGATGTTGAACTTGACCTTGATGGTTTGACTTGTGGTCTGATGAATTATACGGGCGGTGTATATGGCTACGCTCTTATGGCCGGTGACAGTGTTGATGCACTTATCGAAGTCGTAACTCATGAAACGGCAACGCAATATGGCAAAACTGTTTATGTAGATGAGGATAGTGAAGTTACAAGATGGACCTTTAATAAAACAGGAGATGGTAATTACAAGCTGTCTGCTGATACAGACAATGGAACAAAGTATCTTGCAGTAAGTGAAGATAGTCTGGTGCTTGTAGATAACTTGGATGATGCGACAGCCTTCAAGGTGAATATAGGAGAAAACAGCAGGATTCAGCTTGAATATGACAGTAAATATGTGAATTTTGCAATAGATGATGATGGACAGGTTGCAAATTCGTATTTTTATATGTCGGATGATAACTCATCAAACAATTCATATCTGAGGCTCATCGATTATGCTCAGCTTTCAGATTCGGATCTTATTATGTATTCCGCAGAAAGAGTGAGTGTTTCCGAGGTTCCGGATGGAGCAAAGGTTATTGTTTATACACGTATCTGGAATAGTGATGATACGAGATACGATATATATGCAGTTGATCAGAACGGGGCGCTTTTTAAATGTTATGCCAGCGGTGATAAGATTTACTGGCTAGGGGATGGAACAAGTTATCCTGAGTGGACCTTCACCGAGTATCGTGATGCAGTTACGAAGGAAATAAACTATTATTATGAACTCTATAACGCACACTCACAGAAATATATAGCTCCGCAGCTCAGCACAGCGCAGGCTCTTTCCGATGATCCCATCGGTATAAATATGCCGGGACGTCGTAATGGTGACTTCTACAGTGATCTGATAGCTTGGGATGAAGATTATTATTCATATATTGGTCTTATGCCGAATGAAGATAATACTATGCTTGTTCCGTGCATACAGTCGAAATCGCTTCCGTTTTATTTTGCTACGATTGAGCCTCTCAATCTGAGTGGCGATCTGCATAAGGTTGATACCATAAATAATTATGATTATGGTATCACTATTAAGATGTCGGATTTTAATGGCGCCAGTTTTATGAATAAATGTTTACCAAGGCCTGATAATGATGGGGCCGGGAAACCTCCTACACAGGGACTTTTGTCAACGAATCTTGGAGATGATGGTTATCCGACATTCCTTCAAGATTATTCGTCAGAAGAATCATATAAGGGAGAGTCACTTGCAATTCTGTTTAACAATGAAACTACGACAGAGGTAAACGGACTGTTCATAGATAGCATCTATGAATCCAGCGGATACTTTGAGTTCGACAGTTGTCAAAATTTTGCGACACTTCGTAAAGATGACGGAAAAACGCTTAAGGAAGCAACAACATATACTGATACTAAGGGTGAAGAACATTCTGCTATAGAGTTTACGGTTTACAGAGAGCTTGGAACGACCACAGGCAATTCTTGTACTCGCAAACATGGACAGTTCTTCCCATATGATAATATAGTAGGGAAACCTTTATCGACTGTTCATAAGAACACCTACAGTGCGCTTACAAATGAGCAAGGAACTATGGGAGAGCTTTCTGAAGATGATCCACGTAAATACGAAAGCTTGTACAATATCAGTTCTCCAAATTATCAATTAGGAATGGAACTGGAGGCATCATTTATTCAGACTGTCAGCGGTCTGGATGCATGGGGGCATGATATCATCTTCGAGTTCACCGGTGATGATGATTTCTGGCTATATGTTGACGGTGAGCTTGTCATAGATCTTGGAGGTGTTCATTCGGCTCTGGAAGGGAATGTCAATTTCAGAACCGGTGTAGTTTATGTTAATGGCGAAACCACAACTCTGAAACAAATATTTATTGATAATTATACTGAACGCTATAAGTTGGAGCATGGTGCGGACGCTGTTCCTCCGGATAGTGAGATTCAGGAATACCTTCTTCAGTATTTCCAGCCAAAGGATGGTGAAACCTATGGCTGTGAGGATATTTTTGCGGATTATTCTCTACATACGATGCGGATTTTTTATACTGAAAGAGGTGCCGGTGCATCCAACCTTTATATGCGCTTTAACCTTGCTTCTGTTAAGCCGGGACGTGTAGTTGTTTCTAAGACAGTTACAGGTGGTGATTCGGCATTGCTTGATACTGATTTTGTTGAGTATCCGTTCCAGATATATTATACGATACCTAATCCTGATTATCCTAAACCTGAGGATCCTGATTATCCTGTGGATCCTGATGACCCTGATGCTCCACCGGAAACGATAGAATTACTTCTTGGTAATGATGAAGATTTTATCGGGGTAAGCTACCAGGATTCAACGGATCCGGTAAACTTTGTTGAAATGTACAGACCTCCGGGAGTTTCTGAAGCTCAGGCCTTCCATAATGTATATTTCCTAAATCCGACTAAAAATGCGGAAATATCATTTCCGGATGAAACCATAAGCTACAGGATCGTTGAGTGTGCGGTAGACTCTACAGTATACGGAAATGTTCTGATCAATGGTAAGGAAGCGGATAAAGTAGACACTATAGGCGAATATAAGTGCTATTCTTCTTCGTCCGTGACAGCGGAGGAAAGACCGGTTATTTCATTTGAAAACGTTATGAATGATAATGTTATCAAGGATCTCTTCATAACTAAGCGCCTTGTTGATGAGGATGACCATGAGATAACGAACGATGATGCAACCTTCAGTTTCAGACTTTACCTTTCATCGGTAGATGTTGAGGATATTGATGATCTTAAACGTGTCAATATGTATAACTATTACGTAGTTAAGATCGAAGGGGACAAAAGGTATATTTGTAAGCGTGATCGTGAAAATGGAGGCTTCAATAAGACAGATATAGAGTATAGCCGTGAAAATATCGCAGCCATCAAAGATGGTGATTTTGATGGTATTGATTATGATAATGATATATGCTTCACAACCTCGGGCTTTGGCGCAATTTCCGGAATACCGTCGGGCTATACGATATGTGTTCCGGGCCTTCCGATCGGTACAGTATTTATGGTTACCGAGGATATAAAGAGCGGTTATGGTCTTGACAGATATGAGATGGTTGAAGGCGAGATAATCACTACCGGGGGAGAGTCATCAACGATCGCGTCATATGATAATGATTATCTCAATTCAGAAGATAATGTCGGTAAGGTTGTTAAGGAAGTTAATCCTCTGCTTGATGTTATCAATAAAAAGGGATATGGTCTCACAGTTAAAAAGGAGTGGAGCGACCTTGATGCAACGGTGTCTCATGATCCTGTTTATGTAGCGGTTTATGCCGATGATCAGCTTATTGATGATTCGGTCAGAGCTATAGTGTCTCCTGAAACATCTGTTTACTATTTCTGGACTTCACTTAAGGATGCAAGGACTACCTTTGAGGGATACGTGGTTAGAGAAGTTACTCTTACAGGCGATATAACTATTGCAAAGGATGGAAAGGTTTCGGGTTATACCGCTGTTACTCCTCTTGAGAGTGGAGAAAGCCTAAAGGTTAATGCGACAAGAACGTCCGATGCGACCCCTGTCGATGAAACAACGGCCGTGAAGGAGTATACATACGAGGTTTCTTACGAGGAGGGTGAAAATTCCGGTACTACCAGGACTGATACTATAACAAATACACGTAAGGAGTGTATTGCTCTCAGACTCTTCAAGTGGGACAGTGAGGTTCCTCTTCAGGATGGTGTGTTTACACTTAATGACAGTAACGGTGATGTGATCGGCGAGTTTACATCTGACGGGGATGGTCTCATCAAGCTGTTATATGGTTTTGAACGTGACGAGATATATACACTTACAGAGACGGCTGCGCCTGATCATTATATCGGTCTTCAGAAGACGCTTAAGTTTAAGATCAGTGAGGATGATTCTGTAATACTTCTGTATGATGATGGGACAACTTCCTGGGGAAATACAGATGAAGATGATCTGAACTGGGCTAAATGGAAAAAAGGTGAGGACGAAGTCGCAGCATTTGTTGATATTTACAATAAAATGGTGGACGGTAATTATCTGACCATAACAAAGACCGTTACCGGAAATCATGGCAACAAGGACCAGGAGTTCACCTTTACCTTTGCGATAGCTGAGGATGATGGTACCACCGAGTATGAGTTCATCAAAAATAATGGTGATGCTTCGGTGATCAAGTCCGGTGGTAACTTCACGATGAAGCACGGTGACACAGCTGTGATATGCATCCCTGCAGGGAAAACTGTAACGGTAAGTGAGAACAGTCTTGATTATCAGGCTACCGTAAAGCTTGGAAATGGTGACATGGAAGAAAGAAGCTCGAAAACATTCGAGTTTACGGATGATACAACTATTGAGTTCACAAACACCCGTGAAGCAGTCATTCCCACAGGTATAGAGTCACATATACCTACGCTTTTAGTGGTAGGAATGCTTCTTATCGGAGCGATGTTCCTGTTCCTGAGGGGAAGACACAGAAGATATAACGAAGAATAGCTTAAACATTAAGAGGCAGCCGGTCGGTAACGACCGGCTGCCTCACTTGCTAGCGTAAAATTTTATTCGGAAATTAAATAGAAAATATAGAAGGGAAGGGGCAGTGAAAATGTCAGCCTCGGTGAAACAGCTGTCAGCAAGCAGACAACAAAAAATATTTTGCACGGACTTGATTATTTCTGCGGTTCAACATATGATGACATGGGCCGTGTTGAATTTAACATGGGTAATCAGGGCTCAACGGCAACTCTTCACATAAAGAATGTAAGACTTGAGATAATTGAGTGATTGCTTAAATCTAAGATTCAGTTCCAGGTCTTCACGGAATTTTGTGTACGGTATTTCCTTGTTGAACTGTCTGGACAGACAGCTAACTGTCATCTTTATACAGGGCATAGCAGCAGCGTCTTATTATGGTACATCTGAAAAAAATTTTTCAGTTCATGGCTTTTGTTGTTGGACATTTGTTGGACACATTTTGTTAATATTTATTGTATATTGGTGTGATGATAGTATTGGGGTATTTTATATCGTTTAACTTGATGATTATTTATGAATTACTTGACATCAATGAGGATTTGAATCTATGATTTCTAGAGAAGAGAAGAGTAAAACTCTGTCTGCTTCATATTATTGTTGTGCCTGAAAAGCGTTATGTCTGCAGTTGATACTGCGGATATGACGCTTTTTGTCTTGTTTATATAGATGTATGAATAGTTAATAAATGACCGGTTTTTTTGTTGAGAGGAGATTATCATGAATACGAAAGGAAAAAGAAATTTGTTAAAGAGGATCATGGCGTTGGCGGTAGCCGTTGTAATGACACTGGGGCTTGTGCCGTGTATGAGTATAAAAACCAGCGCAGAAGGAGGAACATCAGCTAAAAATGACACCGGAAAATGGGTGACAAACAGTGATGGTACCTTAAGTATAGATGATACTGCCGCAAAAAATGCCGTTAGTACTGTAGAAGGAAATGTTTCTATGGTTTTGATAGGAACAATCGGAGGTGAGATTACTCTTCCTGCGGTAGATGCTACAACCAAAGTCAGCAAGAAAAAGGACGCGGCGCTTGTGTTGTATGATCCTAAAGTATCAAAAGAAACTGTAAGTGATATGCTTCAACAGATTAAGTTTTCTGCCTCTACCACATCTGTAAACATTGCGGTAACGGATGGTGATACTACGATCGAAGTAAGCAGTGATGATGCTACATTTGGTATAATGGGTAATAATGGTGAAGCGCATATCTATAAATATGTCACTAATACAAAAACATGGATAGGTGCCTTTCATGATGCAGTTACAGCCACAGATACCCTGGGGGGCTTTAAGGGATATCTTGCTACAGTAACGACGTCAGAAGAGGCAGAGCTCCTCTTTGAATTTTATACAAGTACGAATCCGGGTAATACCAACGGAGGCTGGATAGCGGCCACATCCTTAAGTTATACTACAGATATGGATGCAACCAGCTATTCGCAGGTAAAAGATTCACGTATGTCGCCTTCAAATTATGAGAACATAACATCCATTAATAAGCAAAAAGTTGGCGATATGTACAAAATAGCGGGCACAGACGGTGCTTATTACTGGTCCCAGACCAGCAATAGTGGTGGCTATGGAAATGAGTTTTACTGGGCTTGCGGACCTGAAATGGGCGAGGCTGTTCCAACAGAGCTTTGGAATTCTGGTGAGCCTAATAATAGTGGCGGTGAGTGCTCCACAGTTGCATCATACAGTGGAAAAGCAAAGTTTAATGATTTCCAGCCAGCACAGACTGTTTCAGGATATTTCCTTGAATTCAGCGTATATCAGGACGGTCTGGCAAATGAAAATGTCAAGTATAAATCGACTACCATATATAGAGTAAGTTATGATAAAAATGGTGCTACAGGCGGAACTGTCCCTAATGTTCAGGCTAAATTTTTAAATCAGGCGCTTACGCTTGCAACGAATACCGGTAATCTGACAAGAGGAGAAGGGCTCGGCTTTAACGGATGGAATACACAGGCTGACGGAAACGGAACGCATTATGATGCAGGTGCAACTTATGCTGCGGACAATAATGCGAGTCTGACTCTTTATGCCGAATGGGTAAATAATCCTGCCAAGCCGCCGACTGTGAATGGACCGGAAGATAAAAGTCTTGAATATGGTTATGCAGAAGATGCCGGAAAGCTGAGTGTGGTGGCAACACCGGATTCCGGAGCACAATATGATCTAACCTATCAATGGTATTCCAATACTGCAGATAGTAATGAAGATGGTATTCTTATAAATGGCGCAACCGATGCAACGTATAGTATCCCTAAGGGTTTGGATATCGGAGAGCACTATTATTATTGTATAGTTACGGCGACAAAGAAGGATGACAAAAACAAGAAAGCTGCTACTGCTTCAGCAGCGGCAACCGTAACCGTAGTCAAAGCTCCGGCAGAGATAAGCTACCCAACCTCATCGGTGAAGATAGCTTTCGGAGATGACTTTACAAATAAGTTGACCAATACAGGTGACGGGGCAGTCAGCTATGTCAGCAGCAATACCCATGTTGCAACGGTAGACGATAATGGTGAAGTCACGATCGTAGGGGCAGGTGGAGCTGTAATAACTGCCACAGCGGTGGATGGAACAAGGTATTACTATGAATCCGGTGATAATACGGCGTCATATACACTGACAGTAGATAGGGCCGCTATCACACCGGTTGTCAGCATGGCAGATTATACATACGGAACCGAAGTTGTTCCTGCACCGGAGATTTCCGGGAATAGCGGAAACGGAGCAGTTACATATTATTATAATACAACTGACAGTAATACCGGAGGTACAGAGTGGACAGGTATTAACGGAAACACACTTAGTGCAGGAACTTATTATATGTATGCAGTGGTCGCAGAAACTGCAAATCACAAGGCGGCAACCAGTGCTCCGGATTCATTTGAGGTTACACAGGCAGCAAATGAGGTAACTGCTGTAAATATTGAGAACTGGACATACGGGGACGCAGCCAAGCAGCCTTCTGTAACAGCAGATTTCGGTGCTGATACAGTTCAGTATACATATTATACAGACGAGTTATGCACAGAGATGACTAAAGCGGCTGACGGCGCTGCTTCGGAGGGAGGAGTTCCTTCCTATGCAGGACCATATTGGATAAAGGCCGAAATACCGGCAACCGGTAATTATGCAGGCGCAGAAGGTACGAATAGTTTTACGATAAATAAGAAGGCTGTAACGATAACAGCAAAACAACAGACGATCAATTATGGTGATCAGATCAAAAACGATATATCAGAAGCAGAGACATCATCTCTGGCTGAGGGTGATTCGTTGGCAGGCATATCTCTGACAGCAAGTACAGAAAATGCTACAACATCCGGTACGGTAACTCCGAGTGAAGCCACGATCAAAAAAGGCGAAACAGATGTAACGGGGTGCTACGAAATAACCTACGCTGAGGGCAGGCTCACAATAAATAAGGTTGATCCTACTGTCACTCCGCCGACAGCAAACGATCTGACATATAACGGATTCAGTCAGGGGCTCATTTCGGCAGGATCTACCGAACACGGAACACTGTCATATGCCGTTACGACAACAGACAGCGCACCTCAGGATGACGCATTCACATATGATAGTGATAACCTCCCTGAGGGACTTAATGCAGGAACCTATTATGTATGGTATAAGGTTACGGGTGATGACAATCACAATAATACCGCTGCTTTATCCGTGCCGGTGACTATTAAGAAGAGAGATATTTCAAATGCAGATGTTGTTCTTACTGATGAACTGACCTACAACGGAAGTGAACAGACTCAGGGTGTTGCAGGAGTCCTTATCGTTATCGATAAAGGACCGAACTATCAGCTTGATGCGAAAGATTCCTGCACATTCACCGGTAACATGAAAACGGATGCCGGAACTTATACTATGACTGTTACAGCCGGGGAAAATACCAATTACACCGGCTCATGCACGAAGGATTATACGATAGGCAGGAGGGCGGTTACTCTTACATCAGGATCGGCTGAAAGGGAATATGACGGTACACCGCTTACAAACAGCACAGTTGAAGCCTTAGGATTTGTTGAAGGTCAGGGAGCTTCCTATAATGTGACCGGATCACAGACCGATGCAGGTGATAGTGAGAATGTATTTACATATACCTTTAACGATGGAACCAAGGACACTAACTATGAAGTAGAGGTAGTCAAGGGAACGCTTAAGGTAACGCAGGCACAGAGCAATGCTGTTACAGTTAAGATAAAAGGTTGGGAGTATGGTCAGACTCCGAATGCTCCGGAAGTTGAAAATGTTACATTTGGCGCTGATACGGTTCAGTATACCTACGGTGCTTCAAAGGATGGAGAATTTACGGAGACTGTTCCTGTAACTGTCGGAACATGGTATGTAAAGGCAAATATTCCTGAAACAGCCAATTATGTCGGTGCTTCTGATATCGCAGAGTTTGAGATCACTCAGAAGTCTTTAAAGATTACTGCAGACGATGCGGAAAAGGTTTATGACGGAACAGAACTGACATGTGATACCTACACAAACAGCGAACTTGCCGAGGGAGACAGTTTCGAAAGTGTTACTGTAACAGGAAGCCGGACATGGGTTGGTGAAAGTGAAAATATTTCAAGTGAAGCGATCATCGTAAATGCAAACGGTGAGAATGTTACATATTGCTATAATATAGGATATGTTTCAGGTACGCTTAAAGTTACAAAGAAGGCTGTCAAGATCACAGCAGACGATGCAGAGAAGGTTTATGACGGAACAGAGCTGACATGTGATACCTACACAAACAGTGAACTTGCTGAGGGCGACAGTATCGTAAGTGTTGCCGTAACAGGAAGTCAGACTGATGCGGGAAGCAGCGATAATATTCCGGGAGACGCTGTTATTACAGATCCAAACGGTGAGATTGTTACAGATAATTATGATATACAATATGTAAACGGTAAGCTCGAGGTAACAAAAAAGGCTGTGACTGTCACAACAGATGACAGCAGCAAGATATTTGGCGAGAAAGATCCTGAGTTCACATATAAAACTGACGGACTTGTCGGAGAGGAAGCTCTTGAAGGTATTACTCTTTCAAGAGAAGCCGGAGAAGATGCCGGAGAGTATATCATTTCCGCAGAGAGCAGCGAGGAGAAGAATACCAATTACGATATTACCTTCGATAATAAGGGTAAACTTACCATAGCTGCAAAGGATGTTACACCATCGGTTGACAAGATAGAGGATAAGTATTATACAGGCAAAGAGATATCACCGGAGCTGGTTGTAAAGGACGGCGAGGGTATAATACCGGCCTCAGAATATACGGTTAAATACAAGGATAACGTAGAGACCGGAAAGGCAACAGCAGTCATAAGTGATGTTAAGGGCGGTAATTACAATATTGCCGAAACAACCGTAAACTTCAATATTCTTCCTAGGGGCGAGGTTGAGGTTACAGAGCCTGCAGAAGAGAATGACTGCAAGGGTAAGCTGGACGAGGAAGAAACTGCTGTTATTTCAAAGGTAGAACTTTCTGCCGATGATCAGTCAGCATTGGATACAGGTAAGAACGTATCGATCTTCCTTGAGGTTAAGACGATAAATGATACGGTTTCTGCAGAAGACAAAGCTGTAGTCGAAGAGAAAGCCAAGAACAATGAAACAGGTTCTGAACTGACGGTAGGGTGGTATCTCGATGTCAGCCTCTTCAAGCAGATATTCGGTGAGGACAAGGTTAAGATCACCGAAACGGACGGAGCTTTAGATATAACGATCGAGATTCCTGAATCTCTCAGAAAAGATGGAAGAACGTTCTATGTCGTAAGAGTTCATGATGGTGATGGAGAGATCATTCCTTCAAAGCAGGAAGGAAACTTTATCAGGTTCACGACTGACAGATTTTCAACATATGCACTTGCCTATGTTGATAAAACAGATGCAGACGATGCTTCGGTAAAACCGGCAGATGTCAAGCCGGCCGACGATAGCTCCTCAAAGAGCGAGGATGGATTATCAGAGGTAAAGACAGGTGATGATACAAATGTTCTTTTGATATTCCTTCTGATGATCGACTCGGGACTTGCAGCAGTGTATTTTGCATTACAGAAGAAAAGTAAAGAACGCAGGAACAGATAAATAAAGATCTGCGGCGGCCGGCTGATAAGCCGGCCGTTGTTTTTCTCTCCTTAAACTCTTATTTCTATTGACTTTTCCGGGCTAAAAAACTAATATATTGTAGTATGAAATTTGTGATAAACAACGGAGGTTTATATAAAATGAGCAAGATCATATTAACAGGAGACAGACCAACAGGACGTCTTCACCTCGGACATTACGTAGGTTCTCTGAAGAGACGTGTGGAGCTTCAGAACAGTGGTGAGTTTGATAAGATATTTATAATGATCGCCGACGCACAGGCGCTCACAGATAATTTTGATAATCCGGGAAAGATAAGAGACAATATCATTGAGGTTGCCCTTGATTATCTGTCATGCGGACTTGATCCTGAAAAGGCAAATATATTTATCCAGTCTGCAGTTACAGAGCTGACAGAGCTGACCTTCTATTATATGAATCTTGTTACAGTATCAAGACTTGAGAGAAATCCTACCGTTAAGGCTGAGATCCAGATGAGAAACTTTGAGGCAAGTATCCCTGCAGGTTTCTTCACATATCCTGTAAGCCAGACCTCTGATATCACTGCATTTAAGGCAACTGTAGTTCCTGTAGGAGAGGATCAGCTTCCTATGATCGAGCAGGCTCGTGAGATAGTTCGTAAGTTCAATTCTACTTACGGTGAGGCCCTTGTTGAGCCACAGGCTCTCATCCCTCAGAATTCTATCTGCTCAAGACTTCCTGGTACAGATGGAAAGGCTAAGATGAGCAAGTCTCTCGGAAACTGCATCTACCTTTCAGATTCTGCCGATGAGGTTAAGAAGAAGGTTATGAGCATGTACACAGACCCTGATCATATTCAGATAAGTGATCCCGGTAAGGTTGAGGGCAATGCAGTATTTACTTACCTTGATGCTTTCGCAAAGGATTCTGATTTCGCAGAGTTCTGCCCTGATTACAAGAATCTTGATGAGATGAAGGATCACTACAAGCGCGGCGGACTTGGCGATGTTAAGTGCAAGAAGCTTCTTCTGAATATCATCAACAGAGAGCTTGATCCTATCAGAGCTAAGAGAAAAGAACTTGAGAAGGATATTCCTGCAATCTATGAAATACTGAAGAAGGGAACAGATGCTGCAAGAGAAGCAGCGGCTGAAACTCTTTCAGAAGTCAGGGCTGCAATGAGGATAAATTACTTCGAAGATGAGGAACTCATCAGAAGTCAGCAGGAAAGATTTAATGCATAAATAATTGGACGGTAAAGAACATTTTTTATTCAAAATATACAAATTTATACTTCTTTAGCGAAAATATGCAAAAAATGCGTGACAATTTGTGGATTATTTCATAAAATACTACTAAGGGAATATGTACGTGAAGGTTTAACAATTATTTACGTATAAAAGGGATAGAAGGTGTGAATAGTTTATGAATGTATCTCAGGCTGTTAAGAAGTATAAGATGGAGCCTATCAATGAGGGCGTAAAGTCTGCTTACATCAAGAGATTCGCATGTGACGATGTTCACTATATTCTTGAAACAAAGAAGCAGATGTACTACATTTTCAGCAATGGCCCGCAGTTTTTTCTGTACAGGGTTGATAAGATATTCGGAAAAAAAGATCTCTGGCATGATCCGGTGATCGAACCACTTACACCGATGTAGGGATAAGGTGAAACAGAATATCTTAGTCTACAAAAAAAAGACCGGTTGGACGAAATGTCTGACCGGTCTTTTAATGATTATATGTATTTTTCTCCAAACTGGATAGAAGATATTTTTTTATTAATCGGGTACATACTAGTACAATTTTCCGTCATAATACTGCAGCAGCAGGTCTGCTACACGGCCGTAGCTGGCCATACCATCTTCGATGCCGTAGTATTCCATATAGCCCTCGGTAAAGTCGGTAGTGACATTATCAACTACCTGTGTATCAAATACAGCCGACTCTTCAACCTCCTTCCAGGCTTCCGGAGTAAGGAAGCAGGAATCGGTATATACCTCATCGTTGATACCAGCCTGCTCGTAGTAGCGGTCCGGATCGGTCTCGGCGATATTGTTCCAATAGGCATCATCTACATAGAAGAGTACGCTCAGATATCCTGAATATATGAAATACGGATCCTCTGACTTAAGACAGGCAAGGAAGGCGATGAAGTTTGCTTCGTCCTCCTGCATATAGCCCTTCAGATGCGAATACTCATGGCAGAAGGTTGCTGCATAATTCATGACATACATCTTAGTGTTATAATTTGATTCCAGAGAAAACGGAAAATATATTCCCAGCGTATAGCTCTGGGACATAAAGGTTGAATTCATTATCGGCTTCATATCCGGATAATAGCCCTTAAGCCTTGGGAAATCCTTAGCAAGAAGATGCATAACGCGGCGGGCTTCCTCGTTTATTTCCTCAACGTCAGGATCATAGATAAGGCGTCCGTATGCGTCTCTCGGAAAGCTGTCTGCATATTCATTACATTTCTCAACAAGATAGTTACGAAGAGTCTCCAGCTCGCTTATACTGTAATTACCTGCGTGCTTCTTCATCTCAAGTTCTGAGCAACCGTAAGGTATAGAGCAGTTAAAGGTCATAAGAAGTGCTGCTGAAAGGATTATCATAAGAAAGGTCTTATAAAATATCTTGCAGAACCTGACGTAAGGTTTCTTCTTTCTGAGGAAGATAAGGAGTATACCGACAAGTATTACAGCTATTATCAGCAGCAGAGCGAGTATGATCAGTATTTCACCGAAAGAAAAAGGAAAGATATCAGAGAAGCGGCCATAGGTATTTAAAAACAGCGGCATGATATCAGCTGTAAAGAAATTACAGAAACCCTCTGATACAGTAAGTATATTAAAGAGTATTATAAGAAGGACCATGATAGCCGCTGTTCTCCAAAAGCGGCTTGACATGATCCTTCTAAGTATCTTTATGATTTCAGAAGAAAGCTTTTTTGGATCTTTGTTTTTTGCCATACCAAACCCCTCCAAATAGCATATATGTATTTTATCAAAGTTTACAGGTGGATACAACGTGTTTGTTGTCATAGATGGATTATTTTTCGGCTTTTTTAATAGCAGATTATACTATAAGTATATAATTGAAACGTTGACCGTTTTGCAGCGGGTATTGTATAATTCAGAAAGCATGGCGGCAGTTGATTTACTGCCGATGACTATTGATAAAGAATTGTTTTTGACATCAGGAGGAATCAACTTGAAACGTTTTTTTGGAGATAAAGCTTTTTATAAGATGGTGATCGCTATTGCGGTGCCTGTAATGGTCCAGAACGGTATCACCAATCTGGTAAGCTTACTTGACAACATCATGGTCGGTCAGATAGGAACCGAGCAGATGTCAGGTGTTGCCATCGTAAATCAGCTTATATTTATTTTCTTCCTCTGCGTGTTCGGAGGAATGTCGGGCGTTGGTATATTTACGGCGCAGTATTACGGCTATAAGGATGACGAGGGAATCAGACACACCTTCAGATACAAGCTGTGGCTGGGTATTGCCATTGTGGCCTTTGCGCTGCTGATATTTCTGACCATAGGACCGGATCTGATACAGATGTATCTGAACGGAAATAAGGATGGCGGTGATCTGGCTGCTGCAAAGAGATACGGCGTAAGCTATCTCAGGGTTATACTTATTTCACTGCCGGCAATACTTATGACTCAGCTTTACGCAAGTACGCTCAGAGAGTGCGGACAGACACGCGTTCCGATGATCGCGAGCCTTACCGCGGTATGTGTGAATCTTGTATTTAACTATATCCTTATCTTCGGTCATTTCGGATTTCCGAAGCTTGGTGTTATCGGTGCGGCAATTGCAACAGTGATTTCAAGATATGTTGAAATGATAGTTATCATTGTATATTCAATGAGACACACTCATGAGCATACTTACTTTAAGGGAATCTATAAAACAATTAAGGTGCCAAAGCATCTGGCAGAGAAGTTTTTCAAGACCGGTATGCCTATACTTGTAAATGAGGCACTCTGGTCGCTGGGAGTAGCGCTTCTGGCATGGGCCTACAGTGCCCGCGGACTGAACGTTGTCGCAGGGCAGAATATAGCAAATACAGTAAATAACATATTTAACGTTGCCTTTATCGCCATGGGCGATGCGGTTGCCATACTTGTTGGACAGGCTCTGGGATCGGGAGAGATAGAGAAGGCAAAAGACTGGTCGAGAAAGCTGACGGTCTGTGGTATGATAAGTGCACTTGTCATGGGGAGCATCATGCTTTCAACCTCCGGACTGTTTCCACAGATATATAATACGAATGCGCAGGCAAAGCATATTGCAACGCTTTTCATAACGGTTCAGGCAATCGCCATGACGAAGGATGCATTTCTGCACTGTACTTATTTCACACTCAGGTCAGGGGGCAAGACTTTCATAACCTTCCTGTTTGACAGTGTATTTATGCTGACGGTATCTGTGCCGATAGCTTATGTGCTCAGTAATTATACGAATATTCATGTGGCGCTGGTATTTGCGCTTGTTCATGCGGCGGATCTTCTGAAGTGCCTGATCGGATTTATCCTGATCAAGAAAGGCGTGTGGGCGAAGAATATCGTTAAAGATAACTAAGGGGTCAGATCTGTGGGAGAGCAGGATGATAGTTACGTAAGATGATTAAGGGGGGAATATGGATCGTCGAGTACATTACATAGACAATCTGAGATGGATAACGGTATCACTTCTGATACTGTTTCATGCGGCAATAGCATACAATACCTGGGAGGAAGCAAACTATATCTTCTTCGAGCCGGTGAAGGGGCTTGCGGCGATAGTTTCTTTCATAAGTCCGTGGTTTATGCCGCTGATGTTCCTGCTGGCGGGAGTCTCTTCAAAATACTCCCTTCAGAAAAGAGGCTATAAAAGCTTTATCTGCGAGAGATTTGTGCGTCTGGGAATACCGCTTATATTCGGAATACTTGTTATAAATCCGATACTCTGTTATATAGCGGATGTTACCCATAATGGATATAAGGGAAGCTTCTTCAGCCATTATGAAGTTTACTTCACAAGGTTTACAGACCTTACCGGCTATGACGGAGGCTTTACACTGGGACATTTCTGGTTTATCGCAGTGCTTATTGTGGTTTCGCTGCTGGCATGTCTTGTTATCAGGCTTATTGGTTCGTTTGATAGTGAGATAGACGGATCGAAGAAAGAAGCGGATGTTGATCGTATGGATGGCAAAACAGCCGGAAGAAAGAAGCTGATCATCGGCATAGTATTTACTGTTCTTGCAGTGGTAACCTTTGATCTGAAGGTTTCGGGAAAGCAGGTATATACTTATCTATGTTTATATCTTCTCGGATATTTCTTCTTCAGCGATGAGAGCTTTGTGAGGAAGCTTGCAGGACTTAAGTGGATATATGTTTTCTGCTTTTTGATCTTTTCTGCAGTGAATGTAGCTTTATTTATATTTATCGGCAAATACGAGACGCTGAATACGGTCTGCAATTATCTTTCCTTTGTGACTGGAATCCTTGCACTGATAAGTGTGGGGCATGATCATCTGGATAAGGCGAACCCTGTTACTTCGTTTAACAGCAGGACGTCTTATGTGTTTTATATCATTCATTTTCCGGTGGTAGTGCTGTGTCAGTATTTTCTGGGGAAAGCGGGAGTGGGAAATATCGCTAACTACCTGCTGACCATTATTATTACCTATCCACTGGTTTACATGCTTTGTTTTCTGATAGATAAGACTAAGTTTTTGAGGATACTGTTTGGATTAAAGCGTAAAAAAGTTTAGGACAGCTGTAATAAAATATTTGTATATTATCCCAAAATGATGTAAAGTTGTTACTGTTATTATGATGTAACCGTAAACATGAAATTGTATATTTGGAAGGGGATATAAAATGTTACTGTTTTGTGGTATATCTTCGATCGTGATTTCATTTATCGGAGGCTTTTTATTCGGTATCATAGGTGGTTTTATCGGCCTGACACTTGGAATACTTTCGGTATTTTTATCGATCAGGAACAGGATTGACCCAAATAAGAAAAACAGTTCTGGCGGTATGGTATCAGGAGTTATCGGATCCGTACTTGCAGTAGTTACTCTTATGATGTTCTTCATTATGCCGGGTGAGATAAAGAAGCAGGCAAAGGAAAAGGGTCTTGAAAACCTTGAGAAGGTTGTGGACGGCCTCAAATACGGTATCGTTGGCATGATGAATGAGGCGGACACTCAGGGGATAGATCAGGATATCATAAGCGAAGAATTAAAGAAATTAAATGATTAAGAGGTATTAAATAATGGACATGAAATTCATACGCAAATTACCAACACCACAGGAGCTGAAGGAGGAATTCCCTATCAGTGCGGATATTGCAGCGGCTAAGGAAAAGAGAGACGCTGAGATCCGTCAGATCTTTACCGGAGAGAGCGATAAGTTCCTTCTTATCATTGGCCCATGTTCTGCTGATAACGAGGAGGCTGTACTTGATTACATGCACCGCCTTGCCAAGGTAGCAGAGAAGGTTCAGGATAAGATATTTATCATTCCACGTGTGTACACAAATAAGCCACGTACAACAGGTATCGGTTATAAGGGTATGCTTCATCAGCCGGATCCGGAAGGAAAGGAAGATCTCTTAGGTGGTATTATTGCTATCCGTGAGATGCATGCAAGAGTAGTTCGTGAGACAGGCTTCACCTGTGCAGAGGAAATGCTATATCCTGAGAATCACAGATATCTTTCAGACCTGCTTTCTTATGTCGCTATCGGTGCACGTTCCGTTGAGGATCAGCAGCATCGTCTGGTAGCCAGCGGTATCGGTATCCCGGTTGGTATGAAGAATCCTACAGGCGGAGATATGTCTGTTATGATGAATTCTATAATCGCAGCACAGAGCACTCAGCGTTTCTTATACAGAGGCTGGGAGGTTGAGACACCTGGTAACCCACTTGCTCATGCTATCATGCGTGGTTATGTTGATAAGTTCGGAAGAAATATTCCTAACTATCATTACGAGGACCTTCGTGCACTTCTTGATGCATACGCAGCTAAGCCGGAAATAGTAAATCCAGCTTGTATCGTAGATACAAACCATTCAAATTCAGGAAAGAAATACCTTGAGCAGATCCGTATAGCTAAGGATGTTCTTCACAGCCGCAGAGCTTCTGATGATATCAGAAAGCTGGTTAAGGGTCTTATGATCGAAAGCTACATCGAGGATGGCGCTCAGAAGATCGGAGAGGGCATCTACGGTAAGTCGATCACCGATCCTTGCCTTGGATGGGAGAAGACAGAAAGACTTATTCAGGAGCTTGCAGACGAGCTGTAAATGAATTAATAAGCCGGGACGTAAATGTCCCGGCTTTATTTATGGAAATACTATCATGCATAAATGATATTGTTATGTGATTAAATATCGTAGCCCAGCTTACAGCATCTCATATCCGCGGCTCTTAAGGCAGGCCTCAACTTCAGCATAACCCGGAGCATGAAGGATAGCTACAGGAGTTGCATCCTCACGGCTGTATGATACGTAGAGATAATCCAGATTGATGTTGCTGTCTTCAATATCAGCAAGAAGCTTGTTAAGACTTCCTACATCATCAGGAATCTTCACACCGATAACGCGTGATACCTTGCAGGTAAAGCCGTTATCCTTGAGTAGAGTAAATGCGCGGTCTGTTTCATCGACTAAAAGACGAACTATACCATATTCAGCACTGTCGTTTGTGATAGCGCAGTAAATATTAAGTGAGTTATTTGTAAGGAGCTCTGTGATCTCTCTCATAGAGCCTTTTCTATTTTCTGCGAAAATCGAAATCTGTTCTACCATGTGTTACCTCCAGATAAAATATAATACTGTATAAATATACAGGACTAATTGTAACGCAATAAAGTGGAAAAATCCAGTGGATATTCTGTAGCTGTTTTATCATCGTATCATATTGGTAATATGGCAGTCAGTCTGCTATAATGTGTATCAGTAGTATTTAAGCACTTTGAGAAAGGATAAATATGAGTATATTCAGTAAAAACAGGCTGATGCCATATATAAATAAAGTCACAGAAGCATTTATTGCCAGGAGTAATATCAGTTATCAGGAAGCTTCCGGAGTCTATACAATAAAAGCAGATAGTGACAGCTTTCGTATCCTCCAGCTGACGGATATTCATCTGGGAGGAACTTTTTTGTCTTATAGCAGGGATAAGAAGGCTCTGATCGCCTGTGATAAGCTTATTAAGCATGCGAAACCGGATCTAGTAGTGGTAACCGGTGATCTTACTTATCCTATGCGCGGACCTGTATTTTCCTACGACAATAAGAGACTTGTAAGGACGTTTGCCGCTTTCATGAGACGTACCGGTGTGCCATGGGCCATCACCTTCGGAAATCATGATTCAGAGGTGAAGGCAGTTCTTAATGGGAAAGAATTGAATCGTCTTTTTGTGGCTATTTCAAAGAAGGATGCCGGGCTTCTATATCCTTTGAAGCAGCCTAAAATCACCGGACGTAATAATCAGATGATTGAAATAAGAAATACAGATGGCAGCATCCGTCAGGCGCTTTTCCTTCTGGATACCCACGCCTATACTGACGAGGTAAGCAGAAAATACGATCATATCCATGATGATCAGGTGAACTGGTACCGCGATACTGTGTTGCAGCTGAATAAGGAAAGTGGCGAGACAGTTTCTTCGCTTATATTTATCCATATTCCAATCCAGCAGTATAAAACTGCATATGAACTGTATCAGGCAGAAAAACCTGAGGTTAAATATTTCTTTGGCGTTAATAAAGAAAAAGGCTATGGCAAGGTTTGCTGTTCTGATACACCAAGCACACTGTTTGACACGGCTAAAGAGCTGGGCAGCACCAAGGGTTTCTTCTGCGGGCATGATCATTATAACAATATGTCGCTGGAGTATGAAGGGATACGCCTCACCTATGGAATGAGTATAGATTATCTGGTAATGCGCGGAATAGCGCATAAGGAAGAGCAGCGTGGGGGAACTATCATCGACTGCCGCCGTGATGGAACAGTTGAGATAGAGCAGCTTCCACTGACTGATATTTAAATATTGATATAATTAAAAAAACTGCGGGTATCGATATTGAATACCCGCAGTTTTGTAGTTACTGAAAAAGTATAAAAAAAGTACGAAAGCTGTTTGGGTTTGATTGTTCTACCCGACTGCCCCTCCGGAGGCGGTATTTTCTTTCTTCAGCAGATTGTGTAGAGAAGTGATCGTAAGTATAAAGTAAAGTATTGCACTTACGAAGATCGCTATGGTCATGGACATTACTGCGCCGAAAGAGTCGTTTGCACTAAGTGTTTCTGCAAGTTCTTCGGCTCTTGATGGTGTGATGCCGGCATCGATACATACCTGCTTTGTAACCTTGTTGAGGTCGGTTATCTGCATCTTATCGAGCACTTCCGTAACATCGTGAAGAGTATTGTTGACCTTCAGACCAATAACCATTGCTACTGTCAGGATAAGAAGAAATATCGTTCTGAAGACTATTGATTTCTTCTTACATCTGTATTTTGAAATAACACTGAGTATGAGAGCGGCACAGGTT
Source organism: Eubacterium sp. (assembly GCA_017430325.1). Lineage (GTDB taxonomy): Bacteria > Bacillota > Clostridia > Lachnospirales > Lachnospiraceae > Eubacterium_Q. Next base: position 26,751 of record JAFRNE010000005.1, on the reverse strand, counting down.
CCGATGAATACTATCTTGTAAAGCCCTATGAAGCTGTTGATGGCACTGATGAAATCGTCAATCCTTCCCGGATCATCTTTATCCATGATGATAATGAAACTGATCAGATTGATCACCATTATCACGGACAGGATAAATCAGATAAATATCACAATCCTGAAAACGGTGTTGAATATTTTCCTTGTGTTTTCATTCATAATAACCTCCTCATAATAACTTGAAACAGAAACGGTTCTGAAGGGGCCGTTCTGCGTTGATACTACACAATATATTATACATTTTAATGAGGGTCATACCATTGATTTTTGTTGGTAAATAAGGGTATTTCTGGTCGCACGATAAGAATTGGAATGATATGATATATCTGTGTGATATAGGATGAAATAGCGTAAAATTTTCTGTTGTTTCTAAAATCAGATTACTCAAAAAATCAAGAAAACGTATTTTTTATATGCTATCATGGGTATAGTTAAAGGATCCTTAACAAGTGTTACAAGGTGGAAGACATATGAGAGTACAGGAAAACAGCTTTATTATTTTCATAACTGCCCTTGACTTTATCGAAGAGCACCTGACGGAAGAGTTTTCGCAGGAGGATATTGCGGCAAGATGTTATTGCTCGCTGTCATCTCTGCAGAAGACGTGGAAGGTATGTACTCATATGAGCGTGAAGGAGTACGTTACCAAGCGCAGGCTTACTATGGCCGGCAGGGATATGCAGAAGGGCATGTCTGTTCTGGATGCTGCTCTGAAATACGGTTACAATTCTCATGAAGTCTTCACCAGGGCTTTCAGCAAGGTATGGGGAATCTCACCTCTACGTTTCAAAAAGGAGTGGAAGGGTGACTGCGGTCTGTATCCAAGGCTGAATCCGGAATATTTGGAAGGAGAAGATAATATGAGATACAATACTAAAAAGTTTGATGTAAGAGATTTTTATGAATATTTACGTTCTCAGGCGGGAACCTATGTGCTATGCTTTGATGTGCAGAATCTTATGGTTGTAAATGAAAAATACGGACGTGAGGCAGGCGACAAAGTGATATTGGAAGCCTTTAGGAGGATAAATGAGGCAGCCTCTGAAAATATGCTCTGTCTCAGAATGGGTGGAGATGAATTTGTTATGATCACGGAATCTCCGGACAAGGAAGAGGTTAAGCCTATAGCCGAAAAGGTTCTTGCGAAAAACGGAGAGTCTGTTCCTTATTCGGGAGGAGAGGTTTCGGTATCGCTTCGTGCCGGTGCCATAATGATAGGAGAACATCTTAAATATTCGGTTCTCTGCGAGGATTTCAACGAGGTTCTTGATAAAGCACGAAACAGCGGAAATATAGAGTTTAAATAAAATGAGCAGCGTGGTAGAATAAATACATTAATGCATAACAGAAAGGAACGGGAAAAGATGAAGACACTTATAGTAATCGATATGCAGAATGATTTTATTGACGGAAGTCTGGGAACAGCAGAGGCTGTTGCGATAGTCGATAATGTAAAGGCTAAGATCCAGGCAGCTGCAGCAGCAGGAGATCAGATCATATTTACACGTGATACTCATTATGAGAACTATATGGAGACAAGCGAGGGAAAGCATCTTCCTGTAGTTCACTGTATAGAGGGTACTCCGGGCTGGGAGATCCGCGACGGTCTTTATGTTGAAGGTGCGGAAATAATCAATAAGCCATCCTTTGGCTACACAGGATGGGGAGATTATAATTTCGAGGAAGTTGAACTTATCGGACTCTGTACAGATATCTGCGTTGTATCAAATGCACTTATCCTGAAGGCTCTTTTCCCTGAGATTAAAATATCTGTTGATGCATCATGCTGCGCAGGTGTTACGGTTGAAAGTCATGAAGCAGCTCTTAAGACTATGGGTATGTGCCAGGTGGAGATAGTTGTGGATCGATAAACAATATGTTGATCATCAGGGAGGATTAACAGATGGATCAGATATGGGTTGATATGTACAATGCTGCGAAGGCAGTGCTTAATGAAAAGAGGATCTCAGAATTTGTGACAGCAGGAGAGGTATCTGCGGCTGTTCTTTCAAAGTCAGGAAATATATATGTAGGTGTCTGCATCGATACCTGTTCATCTCTGGGAATCTGCGCAGAGCGAAATGCCATATTCAATATGATCACAAATGGTGACTATGAGATAGACAAGGTGCTCTGTATTCCACCTGTAGAAGGAAAGGGTGCTCCATGCGGAGCCTGCCGTGAGCTTATGGTTCAGCTGATGCCTGGAAAATATAAGGATATCGAGATAATGCTCGATTATTCGACCGGACGTATAATGAAGCTGGGCGAGCTGACACCTGAGTGGTGGATTGATTAATGATAAAAGCCTGTAGGGGTAAATCGAATAATTAACTTGTTTAAATCCCGGAGTGTGAAAATCACACTCCGGGTTAATTTTTGTCCTCTTGACAAGTGAAACATTAAAAAAGTAAAAAATAGCTATTGACAAATCATGAATATATGAATATACTTTCATATGAACGACGAAACATATGAAATCTGATCCAACCTGCGAACAGATACATATAAGATAGTGATCAAATCGGATAAATACCGGATTGTATGGAGGGAAACAAATGGAAAAGGAAAAGAACGAGAAGATATCTCACGAGGAACTGGTTCAGAAGGTTTTAGAGAATCAGCCTGATGATGTTTGTTTATATGAGCTGTCAGAACTTTTCAGAATATTTGGCGATTCGACAAGGATTAAGATTCTCTATTCAATGTTTGATACAGAGCTGAATGTAGGAGATATGGCGAAAATACTTAATCTCAGCCAGTCATCAGTCAGCCATCAGCTGAGAATACTTAAGGATGCCAAGCTTGTTAAGTTCAGACGTGAAGGCAAGAGCATGTATTATTCACTGGATGACGATCATGTAAGAATGATCCTTAGCCTCGGAATGGACCATGTGGAAGAGTGAATATCATAGATAATAGTAATTTGAGCATAGCATGTTAGTCCTGAATGATTGGAAACATGGAATAACATGATGATTATGAATAATAAAATGGAGGTCAGAGAAATGAAGAAGACATACAAGGTAGAGGTGGATTGTGCAGCGTGTGCTGAGAAGATGCAGGAGGCGATCAAAAAGACAGAAGGCGTTAAGGATGCAACACTCAGCTTCATGACACTTAAGTGCAAGGTTGAATTCGAAGAGGGTGCAGACCCTGCAGTAGTTATGCAGGAGGCACGTAAGAATGTAAAGAAGATCGAAGACGATATGGAGATATTTCTTGACTGATCACTGAATTGATGCAGATAGCATGAATCTTCTTGACTGATCATCGGAATTGATGCAGATAGCATGAACCGGTGAATGGACAGGATGATTGATATATGAATCGGTTTCGTGACAGAATGATCATTATAGGACAGAATTATGGGACGTTTCAAGCTGAATAAAAAGCAGAAGAAAAATCTATACAGAGTGATAATAGCTTTCGTTATTGTTGCGACACTGATGTGCATCGAGCACCTGACGGATATTGAAATGCCGTGGTATGTGGCATTGCCGCTGTATCTTGCGGCTTATCTGGTAGTCGGTTATGACGTGCTCTGTAAAGCCATCAAGGGAATCCTGAAGGGACAGGTATTTGACGAGAACTTCCTTATGGCAGTTGCAACGGTCGGCGCGATGATCCTCGGCGAATACGAAGAGGGCGTTGCCGTAATGCTTTTTTACCAGATTGGTGAGCTGTTCCAGAGTATCGCTGTCGGAAAGAGCCGTCAGAGCATAGTCGATCTTATGGATATCAGACCGGATTCGGCAAATCTTCTTATGGAAGATGGAAGAGTTGAAGAGGTTGATCCCGACGATGTAGAGATAGGTTCCATACTTATAGTAAATCCCGGAGAGAAGGTGCCTATCGACGGCATCATCGTAGAAGGACATACCAGCCTTGATACAAGTGCACTTACAGGAGAATCGGTTCCGAGAAGTGCGAAGGAAGGCGATGAGATCATCAGCGGCTGCATTAACAGCACCGGTATGATCAAGATCAAGACCACGAAGGAATTCGGTGAGTCAACAGTTTCGAAAATACTTGATCTTGTTGAAAACTCAAGCATGAAGAAGGCGAAGGCCGAGAACTTCATCTCAAAGTTTGCAAGATTCTATACACCGATAGTCTGCTACAGTGCACTGGCACTCGCAGTACTGCCGCCGGTTGCAAGGCTTATTTTCGGCTATAGTCCGAACTGGAGCAGCTGGGTATTTCGTGCACTTACCTTCCTCGTAATAAGCTGTCCGTGTGCGGTCGTTATTTCGGTACCGCTCAGCTTCTTCGGTGGAATAGGCTGTGCTTCCTCAAGAGGTATCCTTATCAAAGGTGCGAACTATCTTGAGGCACTGGCAGATGCGAAGACAATTCTCTTCGATAAGACCGGAACACTGACGAAGGGTGTATTTGAAGTAACTGCTGCTTATCCGGAAGGAGATATGGCGAAGGATGAGCTTCTGAGACTTGCCGCTTACGCAGAAATATCATCAAGCCATCCGATCAGCCTGAGCCTTAAAAAGGCTTACGGTCAGGAACTTTCGCTTGAAAATGTAACCGAGATAGAAGAGGTTGCAGGCCACGGCGTTTCAGCTATAGTCGACGGAAGACGTGTGCTTGTGGGAAATGAAAAGCTGATGAACCGCAGCAACGTAACCATTACCTCAGAGCATGATGAGGGAACGGTGGTATATGTTGCAGTGGACGGTCTTTATGCAGGCTGCATAGTGATCTCAGATGTAATTAAGGAAAATACAGTTTCAGCCATCAGGAGTCTTAAGTCCGAAGGGATAAAAACTGTCATGCTGACGGGCGATTCGGAGAAGGCTGCAAAGAGAGTTGCTGAAACGATAGGAATAGATGCTTATCTGTCCGAGCTTCTGCCGGGAGATAAGGTTGCTGAAGTTGAGAAGCTTCTTGAATCTAAAGAAGGTAAAGGCAGACTTGTATTCTGCGGAGATGGTATAAATGACGCGCCGGTGCTTATGCGTGCCGACATCGGTATCGCAATGGGCGGACTCGGTTCGGATGCCGCGATAGAAGCAGCAGATATCGTTCTTATGGATGATGATCCTGCGAAAATATCACTGGCGAGACGTATTTCCGCAAAGACACTTGGTATCGTAAGACAGAATATAGTATTTGCAATCGGTGTAAAGGTTGCCTGCCTCATACTCGGAGCGCTGGGTATAGCAAATATGTGGATCGCAATCTTTGCCGATGTAGGAGTTATGGTTCTCGCAGTCCTCAATGCAACGAGGGCATTAAAGATAAAGTGATCATACTGACGGGACTTGGATTTTTCTGAGTCCTGTTTTTGTAATAAAAAAGACCACATATATTTTCATATGAAATATATGCGGTCTTTTATGCTTATATAATCATTCGATTAGATCTGCTCAAGTGCCTGCTTAACGTCTGCGAGGATATCGTTTACATTTTCGATACCAACTGAGAGACGGATAAGATCAGGACCAACGCCTGCAGCGATGAGCTCTTCATCTGTAAGCTGTCTGTGAGTAGAAGATGCCGGATGAAGTACGCAGGTACGTGCGTCTGCAACGTGAGTTGCAATCATTCCGAGCTTAAGGTTCTTCATAAATGTCTCAGCAGCCTTACGTCCGCCCTTTACGCCGAAAGAGATAACTCCACAGCTTCCGTTTGGAAGGTATTTCTTAGCTCTCTCATAGTATTTGTTGCCAGGAAGACCAGGGTAGTTAACCCATGCAACCTTGTCTGAACCCTCAAGGAACTCAGCAATCTTTTCTGCATTTCTGCAGTGTCTTTCTATGCGAAGTGGAAGAGACTCAAGTCCGAGGTTAAGTAAGAATGCATTCATCGGAGCCTGAACTGAACCGAGGTCACGCATAAGCTGTGCTGTACACTTTGTGATGAAAGCACCTTCCTTGCCGAACTTCTCTGCATAAGTGATACCGTGGTATGACTCATCAGGAGTTGTAAGTCCAGGGAACTTGTCAGCGTGAGCCATCCAGTCGAACTTACCTGAATCTACGATACATCCGCCAACTGTAGCGTCATGGCCGTCCATGTACTTTGTTGTTGAGTGAACAACGATATCTGCGCCCCACTCGAAAGGTCTGCAGTTGATAGGTGTTGCAAATGTATTATCAACGATAAGAGGAACGCCATGCTTGTGAGCAGCATTTGCGAATCTCTCGATATCAAATACGATAAGTGCAGGGTTTGCGATAGTCTCACCGAATACAGCCTTGGTATTTGGCTTGAATGCAGCCTCAAGCTCTTCATCTGAGCAGTCAGGATCAACGAAAGTGAAGTCGATGCCCATCTTTCTCATTGTTACATTAAAGAGGTTGAAGGTACCACCGTAGATTGTTGAAGAAGCTACGATGTGATCGCCACAGCCTGCAATATTAAAGGTTGAGAAGAATGAAGCAGCCTGGCCTGAACCTGTAAGCATAGCAGCAGTACCGCCTTCAAGTGCAGCAATCTTAGCAGCTACGTTGTCGCAGGTAGGGTTCTGAAGTCTTGAATAGAAATATCCGCTTGCTTCAAGATCGAAGAGCTTACCCATATCTTCGCTTGTGTCATATTTAAAGGTTGTGCTCTGCACTATAGGCAGAAGTCTTGATTCGCCGTTCTTTGGAGCATAGCCGGCATGAATACTGAGAGTTTCTCTTTCCATTTTCTTTCCTCCATATGAAATATCATTAATAAATAACTTTTTTAGTTTTATAGGAATATCTAGTATTATAGCAATAGTTTCAGCCTATAGCATTATAGTTAATAATAATATTTAGATATAGGCAGTGGCTATAACGAGTGCAATAGGAAATGTTAAAAATATTGCATAAATGACACACAAAATATTGTGGTTTCACAACAAAAACACAACAAGTGCGTAATAAATGTAACAAAAATGTAATATTTAGCTTGACATAAGATTATCAATGTGGTTTAATACCACTTGCAGGGTAAAAAACTGTTACAAAAATATTACGGATGGTTTGTATGAAGAAAAAGATCATTCCTGCATTATCACTTGCAGCTGTACTTGCATTTTCACAGGCAGGCAGCATATATGCAGCAGAAGATAAGGCAGGCACACAGGTTTCTGACGAGCAGAAAGAGGAAGAGACCGAAGGAATAGAAAAAGAAGATTATTACGATGTTATGAGAGCAAATATGCCGGCCGGCAGCTACGGCTCAGGCGGATATCTTGCAGAGGACTACTGGTCATGCGCAGGATGGGCAGCTCATGTAATATATGTTTCGGCGCTTGCCGGTGCATTTGACGGTTACGTTCCTGAATATGGAAATACAGCAACCGCTTCTGCAGGGGGACTTGAGTCCTTCATGAGAAATGATGAGCACTTTGAGCTTGTAAGATTCTACAATGACGACTGTGCTTCAGACGCAAGACAGGATCTTAACGAGAAGACAGCAGATGGTACTATCAAAGCCGGCGACATCATCGTTTATCTCAGCTGGGGTGCTTCCGAGGGAGGCAGCTACGGCAGAGAGCATGTTTCGATAATCACTGACGGTTTGTTTACCGGCACAACAGATACATATACTGATTACGGTGAGGAGAGATGGCCGAGCGACCTTGTTGGTGAGCCGACTGTTGCAAATTCACTGAATTATAGCTATGGTACAGAATTTGATACACCTGCAAATGCATTCTTCGAGGTTGGACAGGCTTCAGGATATGTTGTTTACAGGGTGGTTTATGAGAAGCAGGAACCTTTCGAGATTCCTTATCATGATGACAGAATCGTCGGAGCTGAGAAGTGCATAGAGACTGAGGAGGTTGCTCCGGAGGTTGTGGATGAAAGATCTGCGCTTCAGGTCGTTACAGATGCACGCACAGATTAATAAATGATATTTGGTCCCCGCATGGCATTACTGAGGAAGTATGTCATGCGGGTTTCTATTTTCGCGATGCATACGAGGCAAGCACATGCGAAGCATGTGACGAAACAGCATACATCCCATGCATGCTTGCATGCTGATGGGTGTGTATGCTGTTTTGTTACATGTGACGTAGGCACATGTATTTGCCGACTGCCGCGACGAAATGAATCCGAAGGATTCATGAGTGCGCGATAATTATTGAATAAAAAACTCATCTGGGTTAAAATCATACTTAGTGTTATATACGATTAATACAGGAGGGTTACCAGTATGAACAGATTCAGATTACCATATCATCTTATCGTTGAGGAAGGCATTTTCGCAAAGATTCCGGAGGTTATGAATGACGTTATTCCGGAAATTCACGATAAGAAGACCATTCTCGTGACTGAGGAAAACCTCAAAGGAATATTTGAAAATATACTTAATGAGATCTCGGCCGACTTCAAGGAGATCGAGCTGTATCTCATCAAGGAGGCAAGCTATGACGCAGCAGTAGCGCTTGCAAAATACATCACAATGAACGATATAGCTATAGTTATCGGCTTCGGCGGCGGTACAGTTCTTGATCTGGCGAAGTTTGCTGCATTTGTAAGTAAGACGAAGCTTATCTCGCTTCCGACGACTCTCAGTAATGACAGCCTTGCTTCACCGGTTGCAGTTCTCGGAACTGAGGGTAAGGCAAGAAAGACCTTTAAATGCACGATCCCTGATGCGATCATTGTTGACGTGAACGTTATCATGAGTGCGCCGGACAGACAGCTTCTTGCAGGTATCGGTGATACCATCAGCAAATACACCGCCCTCAACGACTGGAAGATCGCCTTCGCAAAGGGTAAGGAGTATGTTGATGATTTTGCATATATGATCTCAAAGATGGCCTTCAATTCTATCTGCTACAATGATCAGAAGGAGCTGAAGAGCAAGGACTTTATCAAGAGACTTACACAGGCGCTTGTTATGGGTGGTCTTGCCATGGAGATCACAGGTTCTTCAAGACCGAGCAGTGGTTCGGAGCATCTTTTCTGCCACGCCCTTGAGGAGAATTTCAGCGAGCAGGTCAATGTTCCGCACGGTATAGCAGTTGCCATGGGAAGCTACTGCGCATGCATCTTCCAGAATAGAAATATCGCTAAGATAACCAGGGTTCTCAAGGATTACAACATTCCTGTAAAACCATCAGACTGGAAGATAACAAAGGAAATATTTATCGGCGCATGGCAGCAGGCTTCCGCGACAAGAGCCGACAGGTATACTGTCCTGAATGAAACTGATCTTTCGGATGAGAGACTCAGTAAACTTTACGATGAGATGGAATTGGTATTTTAAGGCCACAGGGGAATGAATATGAAACTAAGCGAAAATGAACAGATCCGGCAGATAATATATGAAGTTGAGAAAGCCGTAACCGGAAAAAGAGAATGCATAATGAAGGTATTTGCTTCTATTCTTGCCGGAGGACATATACTTCTCGAGGATGTGCCGGGTGTAGGTAAGACAACGCTTGCAGTTGCCTTTTCAAAGGCGCTCTCTCTAAGCACGAGAAGGGTTCAGTTTACGCCGGATGTACTTCCGTCGGATATTCTGGGCTTCAGTATGTATGATAAGAAAAGTGACGAGTTTGTTTATCGTCCGGGAAGCATTATGTGCAATCTGTTCCTGGCTGATGAGATCAACCGTACTTCACCAAAGACACAGTCAGCTCTCCTTGAGGTAATGGAGGAGGGGATCGTTACGGTTGATGGATATTCGTATAAGGTTCCTGAGCCTTTTATTGTCATAGCAACGCAGAACCCGAAAGGAAGCGCCGGAACACAGCTTCTTCCGGAATCCCAGCTTGACAGATTTATGATATGTATGAGTCTCGGATATCCGGATGAGGAGTCTGAGCTTATGATACTGAAAAATAAGGCTGCAGATATATCTGCAGAAAGTGTTAAGCCTGTTATCTCAGCAGGACAGCTTATGGAAATGATCAACGGAGTGTCGGGAATCTATATTCATGATCAGGTGTATTCATATATGGTGAGGCTTATGAAGGCAACCAGAGAGAACGAATATATAGAGCTGGGAGTCAGTCCGAGAGGAACTATTGCAATGAGCAGGATAGTGAGGGCCTGGGCATTTCTTCAGGGAAGAGAATACGTTATTCCGGGAGATGTTTCGGATCTGTTTATGGATATTGCCAAACACAGGATAGTACTCAGTACAAGAGCCAGAGCCACAAGAGTTACCGAGGAGGAGGTGCTTTCAGATATTTTGAAGACCGTAAATACACCTTCGGTTTCCGGTGGAAAAAAGAGAAGAAAACCGGAGAAGCAGAGTTAAGCTTACGGAGAGGATTAAGTATTGATCAGCTTTATTATAGCAATTATAGTAATTGCATGTATGGCATATATGTCACTGATTTATGAGAGTACATCGCTTGTGCGTCTTTGTGTTGCAGGAGCGATGTTTCTTGTTGTGGCATTTGTCTATCTCATGATCAGAAGAAAAAAGATCAAATGCAGGATAAATGCCCCTATAACCCTTGTTGATGCCAATAAAACTATAAATCTTCGTGTCATGGTCAGAAATAACAGCAGGATGATAACTGATAAGATTAAATTACAGATCAGATACAGTGATACAAGAAAGATCAGAAAAAAATGGATCAGTCTGTTTATAGCAAAGTATGGTGAAAATGAATTCACGATTCCGGTCATGCTTACCGATGCCGGGTATTATGAGTTTGAGGCTCATAAATGCCATATTTATGACAGGCTGGGGCTGTTCTATATCAGCAAGAGATTTTCGTCGTCTGCCGGACTTATGGTACTTCCGGAGCCCAAAGATATTACGCTTAGGTTGGGAGAAAGGATAAGAAATTTTTACGGTGATTCAGATATTTATGATGATGTAAGACCCGGGAAGGACAGCGGGCAGATATTTGATATACGTGAGTTTCGTGATGGTGATAAGGTTCAGCGTATCAATTGGAAGCTTTCTGCCAAGAAGGGCTGTCTTCTGGTCAGAGAAGACAGTCAGCCTAAGGCGTGCCCGGTGATACTGTTTTTCTCGGTCAGAAGGATCGGGGATAAGGGCTACAGAGCCGATGCTTACTCGAAAGCTTTAGAGAGTATCTCAAGTATTTCTTTTGCGCTTATGGATAAGGAGTGTCCGCATTTTATGGTATGGAATTCCAAAAGCAGAAATACTCTTATCAGGGTCAGAGTTGATGATGAGGAGAGTTTCTTTCTTGCGATGACCGGTGCCATGGCTGATTCTGTTTTTCAGGAATATGAGGACATGAAGCAGGCGTACAGAGAAAAATACCGTGGTGAGATATATGTCAGTGAGATTTATCTGAAGAATGATAAGCTCATGATGGATGGTGAAAGCGTTACGGACGGTGAGATAGTATTCAAATAAAATGATCTGAAAACAGCGTCTTACCTGATTTCATTGGGAGATAGGTGAAAATAATGAAAAGCAGTGTTGTCTGGAAAAGTTCAAACAGAAGTTATGGTTTTCTCGGGGCCTTAATGAATGGATGCTATACCTCGGCAATTACGATACTGTGCTTTTTTTCGACTTTCTTTGCTCTGAAGAGTTTAAGTCGGGGAATATATATGAGGCAGAGGGAGATAATAGCTATTTGTCTTTTTCTGGCGGTTTTTTCACTTGTCTTTAGTGTGATCACCGGTATAACAGGAAGGAGAGGCAGGGCATCACTGATTATCTCCGCAATTATCATTTACATGTCATCTGCTGCCGTTATGCTTCTTTATTATGTCAGAATACCAAAGGAAGAAATCTCTTTGGGCAGAGCATTTTTAGTGATGATATTTGATGATAAAGTTGATCAGGCAACCTATCATCTGTACAGAAGATACAGATATGAATATCTGATCAGTACATCAAAGCTTATGGCATTATATTTCACGGCGGCGATACTGCTGTTTTTCGCGGTATCTGTACTGATCAGAAAATATTTCCTTCTGGCCGTACTTCCCATCGCGGCATCCATAACAACTTTTGTTTATGGGTATTCACCGGATTATAAGGCTTTTATTCTTATAATACTCCTGGCTGCATTTATTAAACTTATAAATACAGAAACAGATAAGCGGCTTTTACAGGTGGAAGATCACCTGAAGAAAGGGCTGTATATAAAGAAAAATCTAAACAGTATTGTTGGGATCATCGTTATCATCCTGCTGCTTTTTGTAACCATACCTTTATCAAAAAAACCGGAACAGCTTATGAGGAAAAATGCCGGCAGGGTGAGAGATTTTCAGAAGAGAATTGAAAACAGACTGAAGGGTTATGTGGTAAGTAATGATTATTCATATACCCGCAGGATCAGTAATGATACACCAAGTGATACCGGAAGGGAGGTTTTGAGCCTGAGTATGTCAGATGCTTGTGAAGGTGATATTTACCTGAAGGATTTCAGCGCTATGGAATATAGCACCGGTGAATGGAAGCTTGATGAGATGCTCTTTGAAGAAAACCTTCCTCATACGCTGAGGGCTTATGATGTGAGGAGGATACTTACAGGAAGAATATACAAATATTATAATGATAATGCATCAAATATGCTTACGAATATCACTATAAGCTACAGGAGTAAAGCTACATCCTGCGCACTGCCGTATTTTTATGATCCTTATTCCTTTGATAAAGGATATTATATATCCGAAGACACGGTCGTGAAGGATAAAAAGAATAAGGATTATACAGTCTGTGCAGCAAGGTATAATAATATCACACTTAATGATGTCATAAACTACGATGGAGCTTACCTTAATTCTTATATTCTTTATGAGATGAGTGATATGGAAAGAGAATTCTGGCTATGGTATAATGACTATGTTTATGAGTATTATACCACGGTTCCGAATGAAATGAATCCGTGCATGGAAGATATTGTAAGCAGCAGTACTCAGCTTCAGTATTATGCAGAAGAATTATATAATATCAGGTCAATAGTTGAGAATGAATTATATGATATCGATATCTCAGCATTATCGGCATATATCAATGAAAACCGAATGTGTGTGGCCGAGTATGTAGCGGGAGTTCTTAAGGGCAGATTCGAGTACAGTAAAAAACCGGGCAGAATCCCATCGGGAGAGGATCCGGTGGTGTATTTCCTTACAGATGGCAAGAAGGGATATTGTACCCATTTTGCATCGGCGGGCGCTATGATCCTGAGAATGCTTGGAATACCTGCACGATATGTATCAGGCTACAGGGTTGATTATAGTAGTATCAAAGAGGACAGTAACGGCAATTATACAGCTTCGGTTACTGACAGTGATGCTCATGCGTGGGTTGAAGTATATTTAAATGATATTGGCTGGGTACCGGTGGAAATGACACCCGGAATGAATGATACTATAAGAAGAACAAACAGTAATACCGGAACTGATCTGACTGAGGAGAAAACTACTGTTGCGACGGCAGTTACCGAAAAAACATCAACTACAGAGTCTGTTACCGGAAAAACGCAGGGCAGAACTACCGAAATTGATTCAACAGATATGACCAAAGATATAAATAATGAGAATACAGGTGAGAAGGGTGATTCCGGAAAGTCTGAAAGGCGTTTGACGTCTTCGGAATATATACTCATCACTGTTATCATTTTACTGCTTCTTACATTTGCAGCGGTTTGTGTCATGATATATAAGTTAAAACAGAAAAATAGCATTGATAAAGCGTTAAAAGAGGGCTTTATCGGGCCGGAAGGCAGGGAGAATCTTCTGTATTTGAATCATAAGACGGAACAGATTATGCGACGAAAGAATAAAACAGGCAGAAGAAGGCTTTCTGATGAAGAGTACAAAAAAGAGCTTATCACCGCATTTCCGGAAATAGGTGATGATACTTGGGGAAAATATCTGGAAATCCTGCAGCGTCTGAATTATACAAATGACTGTCTGGAGGAGAGTAATGCGGAAGAGGCAAATATCTGCAGTAGAATATTTAACAGTATACTGAGGAGGTAATGCGTTATGGAAAAATATATAATGGCACTTGATGCGGGGACAACGAGCAACAGAGCAATTCTTTTTGATAAAAACGGAAAGATAGTTTCGGTGGCACAGAGGGAGTTTACACAGATATATCCGAAACCGGGCTGGGTTGAGCATGACGCAAATGAAATATGGTCATCGATGCTCGGCGTTGCGGTTGAAACAATGGCAAGGGTAGGTACCTCAGCCGAAAATATAGCTGCTATCGGGATCACCAACCAGCGCGAAACTACGATAGTCTGGGATAAGGAAACCGGCGAACCGGTATATAATGCGATAGTATGGCAGTGCCGCAGAACTGCGGAATATTGCGATTCTTTAAAGAAAAAGGGTTTCGAGGAGATGATAAGATCCAAGACGGGCCTTGTAATAGATGCGTATTTCTCGGCCACAAAGCTGAGATGGATACTTGAAAATGTTCCTGGTGCAAGAGAAAGAGCCGAGAAGGGCGAGCTGCTTTTCGGTACAGTGGATACCTGGCTTATCTGGAAGCTTACCAAGGGAAGAGTCCACGTGACCGATTATTCAAATGCATCACGAACCATGATGTTCAATATAGTCGATCTGAAGTGGGACGAGGATATACTGGCGGAGCTGGGAATACCGGCTTCTATGCTTCCTGAGGTAAAGGACAGCAGCGAGGTTTATGGACTTGCAAGTAAGCATCTTCTTGGACGAGAGGTTCCGATCGCCGGAATAGCCGGAGACCAGCAGGCTGCGCTATTTGGCCAGCAGTGCTGGGAGAAGGGCAATGCAAAGAATACCTACGGTACAGGCTGTTTCCTGCTGATGAATACCGGAGACAAACCTGTATTTTCAAATAACGGACTGGTAACTACCATCGCCTGGGGCATGGACGGAAAGGTGCAGTATGCATTGGAAGGTTCTGTATTTATCGCGGGTGCGTCCATACAGTGGCTGCGCGATGAGATGAAGCTTATCGACAGCGCTGAGGATTCGGAATATATGGCGCAGAAGGTGCCGGATACGAACGGCTGCTATGTGGTGCCTGCATTTACGGGACTCGGAGCACCGTACTGGAATCAGTATGCGAGAGGTGCGATAGTAGGGATCACCAGAGGTGTAAATAAATATCACATCATCCGTGCAACACTTGAATCAATAGCTTATGAGACGCAGGATGTACTTACGGCGATGGAGAAGGATACCGGACTTAAGCTGAGCGAGCTGAGGGTTGACGGAGGAGCTTCCGCAAATAATTTCCTGCTCCAGACCGAGTCGGATCTGATAAATGCAACCGTTATCAGACCGGGCTGCCTTGAAAGTACAGCCATGGGCGCGGCATTTCTTGCAGGCCTTGCAGTTGGATACTGGGAGTCGAGAGATGAGCTCAGAACCGTCCTTAGTATCGACAGGGTATTTAATCCTGTGATAAGTGACGAAGAAAGAGAGAAGAAGCTTGCCGGCTGGAAAAAAGCGGTGGAGAGAAGCTTTGACTGGGCTGAATAAAAAATAAAAGGTGGCAGGAATCAGATTCCTGCCACCTTTTATCATATTTGTAAAGCTTTAACATATAACTCTTTTAAATTCTTTTTTCATCTCAAGCTTATATTCTTCAGGAATATTGCCACGGATGATCCAGTCAATAATCCTGTCACAGGCGTGACTGTCGGTTTTCTCAAAGTTGTTTTCGATATATTCCTCAACCTTTTCATATTCAAAATCCTCTGCTCTGATGGCCGCGCACATTTCTTCAAAGGTTTCGGTGATCTTACCCGGAACATTTGTCCTGTAATCTCTATGGAAACCGCGGCTGTTTGAGTAGCCGTCGATATCAAAAGCGAAGAACAGTATAGGCTTTCTCATAAGAGAAAACTCGTAGATATTGGAAGAATAATCAGTTATCAGCAGGTCTGTAACATAGAACAGGTCATTAATGTTTGGATAACCTGAGATATCAAACATCCTGTCACGGTATTCTTCCGGAATAGGAACCGGCTTTGAAACGAAGGGATGCATCTTAAATACAAATACCGAATCTGTTTCCTCGGCGACTCTGTACATCTCATCAAAGTCAAGCTTCTTGTACGGATAGTAGGCGTGCTTTTTATTTGCGCCTCTATAGGTAGGAGCAAAAAGAATGACGCGTTTACTCAGTATCGGATAATCCATCAGAAGCTTTTCCTTTGTTTTTGTCTGATAAGCTTTATCAAGGTATTTATCAAGCCTTGGCATTCCTGCGGGAAGAACCATGGAATCATTTATTCCCCAGACTTCAGAGAAGAAATGACGTATATTTCTTGAACCTGTTATTCCATAGTTGTATTGTCTGTGTCCCGAAACAGGAGCTGGAGAAGCCTTCATTCCGAATCTGCTGTAGCCGGTTGATTTAAAGCCTGCTCCGGCGTGCCATATCTGTGTTATGGTTGCACCCTTTATAGTAAGCCAGTCGGTTGTCTGGCTGTGATCATCCAGGAAAATATAATCAGCTTTAGCAAGCTTCTTAAGTGTCTTCATCCAATGTGCGAAACTGTAATGCTTTGTTGTTACGGCGCGCAGGCTTTCTTCGGGTTTATAGCCGGCGCGGATAAGACCGTCCTTCAAAGCGGCCATATTTGAACCCATTTCTTCGCTCTGATCACTGAAAAGGAGTATATTTTTTTCTTTATGCTTAGAAAGCTTTCTATATTTGAAATAATCAAAATTATAGACGGTGCGCAGGACTGTTTTGGCGATCCTGTGCCTTCTGCGTTCCAGCCGTGTTTTGATCTTTATCCGCTTTTTTATATCAGTTCTTTGACCATCGGATGATGTGAAGGAGAAAACGTCGTTATCGGAAAAGTCCACTCTGTATTCTCTCTCTGAGTGGAAATATATGAACCTTTTATTATCCTCGGTGATATCCTTATTCTCCGGAGAGCAGTACTTTATGAAGCTGTCCGCCGTGCTTGAGGAAGCTGATGCTTCCAGAGGGCCTGCGTTGTCGTAGGCGATATGATATGTGCCGAGAGGAAGCATCCTGCAATTGCCGGGATTTGTGATGTTCAGCTTATACAAACCTTCTGAGTGTTTAAGAAGATAGGCCTTATATGAGCCATCAGCATTAATGATATAAGGAAAAAACCTCTCTGATGCGACAGGCTTTATTTCGAAGAATATCCACATTCTGTCCCAATATATATTTGAAATATATTTGTTATTAGTGCTCATAATCATTTCCGGTACTTTAGCAGCCGCGTCTTAGGCTGTGGGTGCTTCTTTCTATACAACATTAAGCTATATTGTATATACTTATCAATATGAATGCAAGTTTATAAAACTTTTTTTTGTTTTGTTACGCTTTTGTTGCGCTTTGCGTGATATTATCAGTTCAGATAATGAAAAAAGGTTTAACCATTGCACGAAAAAAATGCAGGTAAGGAGGAAAATATGCCGTTAACAAATAATCAGACACAAAAATATAAGACGAATGTTGATGAATTCGTTGAGAAAAAGAGATATGAAAGCCTTATTGCAACTCTCGGACCTAAGGGGAAGGTTACGCAGGATATCAAGCTCCATAATGAATATAATGCGATTGAAATGGATATTCCCAAGGGACTGGACGAGAAGTTTGTCACAGCAATAATAATTGGAGCTATGATGGATCCGACTGTAGATGGAATGGATGATTATCAGTTGACGGGATCAAATCCTGATGTCAGGAGAGTTGTGGATTCAAATCAGAATTACGTTATCGATAACGTGACCAAGAGTGACAGCAGAACACACCTTATGGAGCCGATTATCGTAGAGGCCAGAAAGAAGGCTAAGGCTGCGCTTGAAGCATTTAAACGAAATGATCCTGAACCGGCAAAGGAGCTTCTTCAGAACTTTATAGATTTTGAGGCAAGAAATGTTGATGCGGTCAGATTTATAAATACAAAAGCAGCATATCTGGGAGATTATGATCAGGCACTCTCTAACAGCAGGGAGGGTCTGGCTCTTGCGGCTGAGATTATGGGTAAGGAACCCTTAAATGTCATGCCGAAAATAGCAACACCTATCCAGGTTGCAAAGCTTAAGTGCTACGATGAAGAGGTTAAGGCTCTTCATGATGCGGGAAACAAGAGACATAGTCTCATCAATGATCTGAATATGCTTTCGAAGAATATTAAGGCTGAAAGGGCAGCTGATCTTCTGTTCGACCTCTATATAGCAAACATAAATGTTCAGATGCACGATAGAGAAAGAAAAGTGGCAAATGATCTCTTTTATGGTTATATAACGCAGCTTGGCGGACCTGACGGAAGATCAGATGAGTTAGATGAACAGACAAAGATCGGAAGTTTGATGGATAACCATAGAGAGCTTCATACTGCCAGTGAAGATATGGTCTATTCAGTTAAGAAGTATAATATTTCAAATATTGAAGCGATCCTTGCGTCACCGGGCGGATATGATAAGCTTAAGCGCCTCTATATTTCTTCAATCAAAAAGTCTCCTGAATATGCGGCGATAGTAAATGCCAATAATCAGCTTGAGATGATCGAGGCAATAAACGGTGCCGAGTCAGTCTGCTCCGCAAATATTACAGAGAAATTCCCAAATGTTAAGCTTCCGGATATGGCTTCTGCCATGAATAAAGAGCAGAATGAAAAGCTGAGTAAAGATATCAAAACAACCAGAGCTCAGATCGAAAAGAATATGGCTGATTACATCAAGGAGAATAACGCTGCAAATGCTCTCTATATGGTCGGTGTTACACCTGAAGTCATGAAAAATAATGCGACTATGATCGATGAGCTTGTTCGTAACATTAAGGGCGTTAATTATAGAGGCGGATCACAGAACTTCAAGGATATGTATGAGGCGCTGAAGAACTTCAGAGACTATGCAAAGAGCCTTGGTGAGAGTGGAAAGAATCCTACTGCCGCAGAGATGCAGGAGTATATCAACTTGGGACAGAAGGTAAGTGATCTTACTTCTAAGTATCTTGATAATAAGACGAAGACCAATTCTGATTATGCAAGAAGCAGAGTTATTCAGGCGCGTAAGCTTAAGAAATACCTTGTAGTAAATCTCACTTCTGCAAAGGAGATCAAGGATGAATGCCTAAGGAACGATCTCGGAGATATGTATGATGAATATAAAGCCTTCGATAAATATGACATTCAGAATAATAAGGAACAGAATTTAGCCTTCAGGTCAGGAATCTACAAGCCGGACAGACAGATACCTCGCGGAAGCGCCGGCTACAGCACGGCAAGATCGGCTGTTCAGTCAACTGCATTAATGGCACTCGCGGTTACGGGCAAATATTCTATCGACGATCTTTTGGATGCTGATAAGTTCGTAAATGAAAAAACAGCTATGTTTGATCAGGTTACAAAGAAGATGGCATATAATACTCCGGAGAATCAGAAGTGGCTGGCAGAGATGATGGTCAAGGGTATGGAAAAGACCAAAGTCATGATAGATGAGAAGCTGAAGACTTTTGATCTTAACGATCCTAAGGTATTTGATAGTGATATATTCAGGAAGATAGAAGCACTTCAGCTCTACAGAACCGATATCTGGCAGGAGGTTGAGCATTGTAAGGATGCGGTATCGGAGGTTGCAAAGTCTGTCCATAATGATTTCACAACATATAAGAATTACTCTGACAAGCTGAAATCCGATATTGGCGTTATCGGAAATATTAAGGCAGGCAGAGATCATATGAATGTAGCTATTCAGCGTTTTGTTGAGAATCCTCTTCCTGAGCGGGAAGATATGACGAACAATCTGATTGATAAAATCATATCGAATGCGTTTGCAATTGAGATGAACAAGAAAGCACTTAGGGATAAGCTGAAGAGTGCAGAGGGTAAGAGCTACTCCGAACTTAATAATAGAATGGAAGCAGGATATCTTAATTACGCAGAGCTTATGTTTAAAGAGAAGGCTATGACAAGGCTTGAGAATGTGTACAAGAAGCATCCTGACCTTCTGAAGGAGCATATCGGAGCTATCATGAGTGGAGAGTTTTTTAAGGATATTTCCATTAAGATAGATCCTTCAAAGCCTGATCCGGTGGAGATTAGCGGAATAGATAAGCTGATAAGTAATGTTAAGTCTGCGGAATTCCTGAAGGATGCCGAGGCTGCAACAAAAAGGCTTGAGACCGGGAAATATAAGAATCATGAGGATTATTACAGAGACAGTTCTCTTGCTATTGTAGGCGGTATCTATAAGCTTACCGGAAGCCTTCCGAAGAAGACTGAGACTGGCAAGCAGATCTCGCTTGAGGAATTCTCTGAGAAGAATTATAAGAGCCCTGAGTTCAGAAGATCGCTTAAGAGCAGCAGGGACCCGGGCAAGAACAAGAATCCGAAGACTGTTGCTGCAATTGCGAAGGATCCTGCAAAGCTTCGTAAGATTATAGAGACCAATAACAAGCATGAGATGGAGAGACAGAAGGCAAACGGTCCTGAGGTTCTTAAAGATAATCCTGTAAGCCGCCAGAGAAAGAATGTGGTAACAAACAAGAATAAGGGGAAAAAGAAATAACATAAAAAAACCGGAGATTTTCTGATATCTCCGGTTTTTTGTTGCACTTTTGTTGCGTTTGGTGTGGTAAAGTAGTCACATGAGAGAACAAAAGACTTATTTGTTCGTGGATATGTTAAGAAAAAAGTGCAAATATATGTCAGGAGGAAAACCTAATGAAAGAAGTAGAAGAGAATATTGTTGAAGAAAAGAAAGATGAGATAAATACAGGTGTGAAAACTGAGCCGATTGATCTTGTGGCTCCGGGATTAGACGCGTATTTTGGTACAAAAAAGCAGAGAGAAGACATAGGAAAACAGATGCTTAAGGGATATGATGCCCAGAAGACAATGACTGATAAGGCACTGTTTTTTATCTATAACGAGATGAAGAATACCGTTACCGTGGCAGATCCCGATCCTAATTATCCAAGTGCGACAGTACATGTGAATAAGAGCCTTCCGGATGAGGAAAAGCAGAGGATTGTTGCAGAGGCTCAGAAGAGCTTTGATGAAGCACTCCTGAAAAGAGAAGCTCTTGGTATCAGCAAAACAACAAATACATCGCCTGAGGATGAGAAGGCTTCGGAAGAGCTTGCGAAGAAATTCTTTAAGGATTTCGTTGGGGATGGTAAAAGAAGTACTATCATTGAAAACTACAAGCAGTTCCAGCTTATTAATTCATATATTGAATATATCACCGGAGTCGAATATAAGAAGAACCTTGAGGAGCTTAAAAAGAATGATCCAAACGATCCTCTTAATGAGCAGAAGGCTGCTTATTTAACTTCTTATCGAAAGTCTAACTATGTAAATCTTCTGACAGCTGCCAAGAGTGGTGCGGATACACAGATAACTATGTATCTTGTTCCTGACGCAGAGGATGTGGCCGGAATCGGCGAGCTGATGTTTAAGAATCTGAAGTTCAACAATCAGATGAAGCTCTCGACCTTCCTCAAGAGTATGGGCCTTACTGAGTATGAGAAGAAATTATATCTCAGCAGGAGAAACTGGAACGAGGATGATAATGTATATGAGGTGTTTAAGCAGAAGGTTCAGGAGGAGGGGGTAGAACCTACTTCCAATAATATTCTTGCTCAGATAAAAGCAGATTATGCCCACGAATATGGTACGAGTATTGTTAATGAGCTTATTGGAAATCCTGTTTTATTTTTTGAACAGAATTTCGATCAGTCCTTAATGAATATGGATGACCTTGCTACGCTGCTCAAATACAATGAAACGGAAAAAGCGGTCTTCCTTAAAGAATCAAATGCAAAACCGGAAGATTTTGCGTTAGGTATTTTTATAAATAAATTCAATAATGATACAGAATATCAGAAAAAATTAAAGCAGAAAAAGCTGGATCAGGGAAAGACTGAGGAAGAGTCGGCCCTTATAACCGGTGAAGACTATATACAGTATCTGAAGGATTTTGTAAAACAAGAGACGGACAGATTTGTATTTGATGAATACTATGACAGAGATAAAGTAACTATAGAAAAATTCCTTGCAACAATAGGTTATGACAAGGACGAGATAAAGTCATTTACTACTTCAAGAAATATTCCACTCGAGATTCCGGCTATAGCTGTAATGAAGATGGAATATATGAAAACACTCAGTCCGGAGGATATGCAGAATATGAATAATATGCCGGTAGCGGAGGCTGATAAGCTGGTTGTTAAGTTTGCTAAAGAATTCATGGGGAAGGAAAGAAACAGACTTAAGGCTGAAGGCAGAAAAAAGGTGTATCTGAACAAGGGCTTTGAAATGAGAGAAGAGTTTCATGATTCTCTTGAATTGGAGTCTGAAAAGGAAGTACATGATTTTGGCGTTAAGATGCTGGCAAATGAGGGCATCAGTCCTAAAACCGATCCGAAAAAGCCTGAGGATATCGCTTATAAAAAATGGGTTGATACTGTTGCAGACCCGATGTTTAAGAGTAATTATTATACAGACATCGCTAAGAGTTACGGTACGGTAAGAACCAAGGTGATGAGCGGTGCGGAACTCGGCCTTATGAAGGAAAAGTCTATCGAGAGATTCTTTGATGCCAATGTTTCAAATACGGATACAACACTTCTTAAGGGTATTTTAGTGGCACTTGAAGCAACAAAGGGCGGCTATGGTACAGGGCATAAGGATACTTCAAAGTTTAATGAGATGTTTGATGCTCTTAAGGACTTTGAAACTAAACTTATTATGAATGAAACAAAGGGCCTTAATGCATCCAGGGAGAAGCTTATTCTGAAATGTAAGAATTATGTATCAAACAGAGAGGATGTCAGAAAAGCTGATTACGGTAATGACAGATTTGATGCGGCATCTACGGTTCTTTACAGCATACTGCCAAAGGACGAATTCGCCAGATGGGCTACAGCTGTAAATGGTAAGCGTAAATCTGATAAGATTACCTGGGCAAGATGTCAGGAGAAGCAGTCAGCATACTTAATCGCTCAGCAGAATAGAGAGATAAAGGCACAGAACCTTGCGGCTGACAGCAGAGTTTCTAAGCCTATGGAATATGCCAGGAGAATGAGCAGAGTTGAGAAGCTCTATGGAAAGAGACCAACATTTGATGATAAGTTTGATGGTGTATTTAGCCGAGAAGAGTTTGCCGAGAAGTTTAAGGCAATCGGAGAAAAAGAAGATTTCGTAACTATAGGGGCATCGCCTGCAGGCGGAAATCTTTCGGATCAGGACTTCTCTGCACTGGTATTTGCAGGAACTGTTACTCCGGAAGTAGCGGCTGAGGACAGACGATACAGAGAATTCTTTGAGGATAAGATCCTTCTTACCGGCAAGGATTATACAACAGAGCTTGCCAAGAATCCGGTTCCGGAGGAATGCAGTAAGCATCTGGACGTGATCGCAGGAGGAAGAAATGCGGCTATAAATGCGATGAATGAATATGCAGCAGGCAACAAGCATCCGCTTGCACATATACTTGCAGCAGGTATCAGATTTGCGGCCGCAGGCGGAAGAGCTATGGATAAGATGAATGAAGACATCTTTATGCATAGTGAGATGGGCGCAAGAATGCTCGGTATGCTTGAAAGAGATGACGAGCTTAGAAAATATACCGAGAAGAATTATGTCGGAGCTTTTAAGGACGATATTAATCAGCTTAAGAGCATGACTGCAATGTCCGATATATATCTTAAGGCGGAAAATGCGCGCAAGTTCATAAACAAGGTTAAGGATGATCCTGAGAAGGCAAGGAGTCTTGACAGGCAGACTAAAGAGAAGCTTATGACAGATATTCTCGTCAAGAGACTTGTGGAGGACTGCTCTAAACAATACAGACTGACAAGAGAAAAGAATCCTACTTACGCTAATAAGATCAAGCTCTACCAGAAGAATTATAATATCGCTCAGACAGAGCTTGTTAAGAAGGGCCTCGGTGATGAAAATCATCCTGCACTTTCGGCTGAGGAGTATGCAGCTGAGCAGAAGAAGATCGATGATAAGCTTAATTTACAGACAATTGTGGCCAAAGATGCCAACAGATACAATCCGGTTGTTCAGAGCCTTTCAAACAGTAAATCAGTCAACGAGCTTAGAGAAAGTGTTAAGAAGGTTGTTAAGGATTCCGGTATGGGCAAGCTTTCAATCAAGGAGATCATCAAGGAGTTCAACAGCGATAACATAGTTAAGAAAGTTGCAAATATGTCTCAGAATACCAGAGCTGATATAGCTGAGAAGAACAGAAAGGCAGCAGAGGCAGCAAGAAAGAATGCGGCAAAGAAGGCTCAGCAGAATCCTGCTTTGTAGGGAATACGTGCTTTCAGACCGGTTTTGAAGCTTTTGTAAAAAAAATTCAAAAAAGGGTATTGACAAATAAAAACAGTTGGTATAGAATCCGTAACTGTAAAGGCAATGGCGTCTTAGAGACTTAGGTCTCTGAGGCGCTTTTTCGTTTTTTAGGGGCAATGAGGCTTCTGGAAACTTAGAAGTTTGATTAAATAAGAAAAATATTTAAAAAGGAGCGTAGGATTATGGAAAAACAAAACGTACCAGAGATATTTGGATCACTTGTATTTGATGACAGAGTCATGAGAGCAAGACTTTCTGACAAGATATATAATTCTCTCAGAAAGACAATTGATGAGAATGTTAAGCTCGATGATGATGTTGCGGAAGCAGTTGCAGTTGAAATGAGAGACTGGGCTATTGAGCACGGTGCAACACATTTCACACATTGGTTCCAGCCTCTTACAGGCGTTACAGCTGAGAAGCATGATAGCTTCATCACACCTTCACCGGATGGCGGAGTTCTGATGGAGTTCTCAGGAAAGGAGCTCATCAAGGGTGAGCCGGATGCTTCATCCTTCCCATCAGGAGGACTGAGAGCAACCTTCGAGGCAAGAGGTTATACAGCATGGGATCCAACATCTTACGCTTTCATAAAGGATCATACATTATGTATTCCTACAGCCTTCTGTTCATACTCAGGAGAGGCGCTTGATAAGAAGACACCACTTCTCAGATCTATGCAGGCTCTTGACAAGCAGGCTAAGAGAATCCTTAAGCTTTTCGGTAAGGATGTTAAATACGTTAGAACAAGCGTAGGACCGGAGCAGGAGTATTTCCTCATTGATAAGGAAATGTTCGATAAGAGACCGGACCTTGTATATACAGGAAGAACACTTTTCGGAGCAATGCCTCCAAAGGGACAGGAGCTCGATGATCACTACTTCGGAGTTATCAAGCCAAGAGTAAGCGAGTTCATGGAAGACCTCAACAATGAGCTTTGGAAGCTCGGAATTCTTGCCAAGACAGAGCATAACGAGGTTGCTCCTGCACAGCACGAGCTGGCACCTATCTTCTCAACAACAAACGTTGCAACAGATAATAATCAGCTGATGATGGAGATCATGCAGAAGGTTGCAAGACGTCATGGTATGGTTTGTCTCCTTCATGAGAAACCATTCGCAGGCGTTAACGGATCAGGTAAGCATAACAACTGGTCAATGGCAACAGATACAGGCGTAAATCTTCTTTCGCCTGGAGATACACCTTATGAGAATGCACAGTTTCTTCTGTTCCTGGCAGCAGTTATCCAGGCAGTAGATGATTATCAGGATCTTCTGAGACTGTCAGTTGCAACAGCAGGAAACGATCACAGACTTGGTGCAAATGAAGCACCACCTGCAATCATTTCAGTATTCCTTGGTGATGAGTTAACAGCTATCCTTGATGCTATCAAAGAGGATAAGCCATATGCAGGAACCGAGAAGGTTCAGATGAAGCTTGGTGTTGATTCAATACCTCACTTCTCTAAGGATACAACAGATAGAAACAGAACATCACCTTTTGCATTTACAGGTAACAAGTTCGAGTTCAGATCACTTGGTTCTTCAAACAGTATCGCATGCTGCAACATCATGCTGAATGCAGCGGTTGCAGAAAGCCTGAAGCAGTATGCTGACGAGCTTGAGAAGGCAGATGATTTTGAAGCAGCACTTCATGAGCTGATCAAGAGAGTTATCACAAAGCATGAGAGAATCCTCTTCAACGGTAATGGTTATGGTGAAGAGTGGATCAAGGAAGCAGTTGAAGTAAGAGGACTTTCAAATCTTAAGACAACAGCTGATGCAATGCCGCGTCTGCTTGATAAGAAGAATGTTGATATGCTCATCAGCCACAAGGTGTTTACGGAGGCTGAGATCCAGTCAAGATGCGAGATCATGCTTGAGAATTACTGCAAGACAGTAAATATCGAAGGTCATGCAATGGTTGAGATGGTAAGAAAGAATTACCTTCCGGCTATCGAGGGTTACCTCTACAGCCTGGCTAAGACAACTTCACTTATGAAGTCAGTCAGCGACAAGGTTAAATGCAATTACGAGATTTCAACAATGGAGAGACTTTCAGAGCTTACAGACTACATCATGGAGTCAGTTGAGAAGCTTGAGGTATCTCTTGAGGAGCTTAAGAAGTACGATGACATCATCGAGACTTCAGCAGCAGTAAGGGATAAGGTTATTCCTGATATGGATACACTCAGAGGCTATGTAGATGAGGCGGAGATGCTTACATCTGAGAGATACTGGCCATTCCCAAGCTACGGCAAGCTGCTCTTCAGCGTAAATTAGGTCACGATCTTTGATCGTGATCCGAGCGAAGGCGAGGATACGCGACGCGAAGCGCGCCATGTGCGAAGCACATGCATAATTCTGCGGTAGCAGAATTATGGTACTATTAGGTCACGATCTTTGATCGTGATCCGAGCGAAGGCGAGGATACGCGACGCGAAGCGCGCCATGTGCGAAGCACATGCATAATTCTGCGGTAGCAGAATTATGGTACTATTAGGTCACGATCTTTGATCGA
>JAFRNE010000019.1 GCA_017430325.1 Eubacterium sp. | reverse complement strand
TGAAGACTACGAGGTTGATAGGCACCGAGTGTAAGTGTGGTAACACATTCAGCTGAGGTGTACTAATAGGTCGAGGGCTTATTCAAAAGAAAAAGCAAAGAGATAAGATCTCTGAGCGGCTTAAGTATGATACTTGTTGGAGATTTAATGGTATCTCCGTTGTTTGTATGAAGTTTTGAGTGTACATGTAATAATGTATTTCAAGTAGGGGCTTGGTCAAATGGTATGATAGGGGTCTCCAAAACCTTTGGTGGGAGTTCGATTCTCTCAGCCCCTGTTAAGAAAAAAAGCGTTTCTGAAACAAATCGGAAGCGCTTTTTTTCATAGTTTTAGCGATTTTTAATGATGTTACGGAGAGTAACAGACTTGTTACAGTTAGTTTCTTTACTGTCACGGGTGTTCGGATATATTGTGAGATCACAATAATAACCGCGCTGCGGAACAAAGGAGGTCATAATTATGACATTTGGAGAGAAATTAAAAGAAGCAAGAAAAAATGCAGGCTTATCACAGGAGCAGTTCGCTGAGAAGTTGAGCGTATCGAGATCTGCTGTAGCAAAATGGGAAACTGATAAGGGTATGCCCGATGTAAACAATCTTAAGACGATATCACAGTTGCTTAATGTAAGTGTAGATTATCTTCTGGATGAGGATGAAAAGATTTCGTTTAATGAGATTAAGGAACCTGTAAACCTTGATGATTACGAAAAGTCAGGTAAATGCAGAGATAAGAAAGATGCAGCCTGTGTTGCAAAATATCCGGATGCAGATTCTATATATGCATTAATAAGAAAAAAGAAGATGTCAAAAACAGAGTGGATCCTTGATTTTATAGTTAAGCCGGGTGTTGTTGAAACATTGGACCAATTTAAAGAGTTAGCCGGATTTTATATTGTGGAAAGAGGAGGAAGACAGTATTTTGTAAAGGTTACCTCTGAATTTATCACTACATATGAAATGACAAAAAAAGTAGATATAAGGAAATTTGAGCTGGGAGATCACAGATATAAGAAATTATATCAGATTCTCTAGAAAAAAAGGAACCGTGTTAGTCGAACAGGGAGCAACGTTTTTATCGACAAACGGTGACTTGATGGTGAATCATATAGATAAAGAATACTAGACATAAATAATATCAGAAATAAAAAAGGCCGAAACATGATGGATAAATAATTCATTATGTTTCGGCTCTTTTATTAAAACTGTTATAAAGTGTATATATTAATTAAATATATTATCCTTCAAGCTCAGGAAGGATATCTTCATAAGTACTTTCGTAAGAGTGTGATTTTGAAGAGGTCTTCTTGTTAGCAAGAACAGAAGCAGTAGACTGTTTGATCGGCATTACTGTTCCGGCACCGCCTACACAGCCGCCCGGACAGGCCATTCCTTCGAGAAGATAACCGTTGTATTTGCCGGCCTTGGCGAGCTGGAGCATCTTTTTACAGTTATCAAGACCTTCTGCACGTTCTATCTTAACTTCCTTATCAGGATATTGTTTCTTTATTACATTTGCAACGGCTTCGGCAACGCCGCCGCTTATAGCAAAGGCACGTCCGTCGCCGGAACCGCCATGCATGGTGTTGTGGCTTTCAAGCTCATTGAAATCAATATCTTTAGCCTCAAACATACCCATAACTTCTTCAAAGGTAAGTACAAAGTCTACATCGCTTCGGATACTTCTGCGACTTGCTTCAAGCTTCTTGGCTGCACATGGTCCGATAAAGCAAACCTTGCAATCAGGATGCTTCTGCTTGATCAGACGACCGGTAAGCACCATAGGAGTAAGTGCCATGGAAATACAATTAGCATATTCAGGGAAGTCTCTCTTGGCCATTACAGACCAGGATGGACAGCAGGAGGTACCCATAAATGGTATTTTCTCCGGGACTTCTTCAACGAAATCCTTAGCCTCCTGGATTGTACAGAGATCGGCACCGATGGCTACCTCGATGGCATCTTCAAAGCCGAGAGCACGGAAGGCTGCACGCATCTTGTCAAGTGGAAGGTCCTTGCCGAACTGACCGACGATGGCAGGAGCGATAGCGGCGTAAACAGGAGTTTCACTGCGGATAGCCTGAATAACCTGGAAGATCTGAGCCTTGTCAGCAATTGCGCCAAAAGGACAGTTTGCAAGACACATACCGCAGCTTACACATTTGTCGTAGTCGATATCAGCGCGACCGTACTGGTCTGAACTGATGGCTTTTACGCCGCAGGCTTTGGCACATGGGCGTTCAAGACGTATTATCGCATTGTATGGGCAGACGCTGAGACATTTGCCGCACTTGATACATTTCTCCTGATCGATGACACTCTTGCCGTGAACAAAGCTTATGGCATTTTTTGGACATACCTCGCGGCATGGATGCGCCAGACAGCCTTGACAATGTTCGGTTACGCGCACTTCGTTTTCAGGGCAGGAATGACATGCAAACTTAATGATATTTATAAGAGGAGGCTGATAGTATTTCTCAGGTATTACGCATTCCTCGGCTCCGGTAGAGACGGGAGCGTGCTCTGTCACTTTTCTGAGATTAAGTCCCATCGCAAGACGCATTCTCTCTTTAACGATAGCTCTCTCAAGAAATACGCTGTCGCGATAGGTTGAGACCTCTCCCGGAATAACACGATAAGGGATCAGCTCCATTTCGTGAAGATTACCGTCTTCATAGTTGTAGGCGAGCCTTGCAACCTCGGCAAAGACGCGCTTTCTGATGTCATTTACTGATGTGTAAATACCTCTGATGCTCATGACAAACCTCCTGATGTTAGTGTATAAAATATATAATAATTGTGTCTACGTTATAGCTCATATCTGATCGAATGAATAATAGATCATATTGCTATGGTAATGAGTTTGGATCAATTGCCTGAAAGAAACTGTCGCAGCTTCTCGTCGTGGCTTTCTGTGTGGATGATACGGCCTGCAGTGCAGGAACGCAGGAAGCGTACAGCTTCGGAACGATGAACAGCCATACGGTAAAGCGGATTCTGGCGAAGTTTGTCATCATCCATAAATATGATCTCTCTATGGCTTCCGACTGCTTCCATTGCTTCCTCAAGACGATAGCTGAAGAGTGGTCTATCAGTGAATCTGTATAGGTAGGTAGCTGTATTTTCATCGGTGAAAAGCTCAACAGCGCAGCAGTACTGACCGAAGGCGGAGGCCCAGTATTTGTCCTCGTCAGCGGTTCTGAACAGTCCTTTGCCGGTGTATGGCGCTGAAACTTCTATCTGTGAAAGAAGTGCATTCCGTTTCTTAACCGAGTCGCCGGCATATTTGATACATCTCTCTGCAAAAGGTTTTGTGTCGTAGCCCATTTTGCCAAAATAATATACTTCACCGGTACGCATGGTTATCCTAATGATATAACCGTCGAGGGAGATATTTGAAGCAAAGCAGAGTGGAATACGGACGGCCTGGCTGCTTTCCGGCAGGATGCATACAGCGTCCGGATAAAGTGCGATACGACCGCGTCCCTGCTCGGCAGGAGACACTGATGTGACCGGAATCTGAAATTCACCCTGACAGTCCATGATACATTCTTCCTCGATGAAGAGAGCCTGAAGTGAGCGGGCATTGAAGCACGCTGCAAGCTCCTCACAGAAACCTGCAAAGGAGTGACCCAGCATGGAAACGGTGAGAGTAGTGTTGTTCACGGTATAAATATATACTCTGAAATTATTAGGAACAAAGCGAATTATGTCAGCGTAGTCGAAGAAGCCGGCAGGTGTTTTGATGCCTTCTTCGCCGATGGTCAGCTGTGCGTTATCGAAATGTTTACCTGTAGAACTGATGTCGATAGCTGCTCTGTATTCCATGTGAACCTCCTTTGTATGTTATCAATTAAAGATAATACTACAATCCATAAGGATATTTCAATTAATATAATTCAGAATAAAACATAAACCCGGACGAAGTATCCGGGTTTACATTAAATGTCATTTAAAGTTTAGCGCCGCAGTTACCGCAGAATTTGGTTCCGGGTTCATTTTCAAAGCCGCAGGCCGGACATATTCCGGTCGGCTTAGGCTGCGGGGCATTCAGAGGTGTGCCGCATTCGCCGCAGAATTTAAGTCCGAGAGCAACTTCAGCACCGCAGTTTGGACAGCGGTTGGTTCCGAGAGGAGCACCGCATTCGTTACAGAACTTGCCGGTTCCGGCAGGCTTGCCGCAGCGAGGACATACAGTTGTTCTGGTCTCAATCTTACCCTGCCATACAACAGCTGCATCAGCCGCTTCATCTATATTTCTTTGCATAGCACGTGCTCTTGCCTGAGCAACATAGCTTGCTTCTCTAGGTGAACATTCAGTACAAAGTCCCTGTTCATCATTCCAGCAATCGTAGCATACCCATTTGTTGCAGGCCGGACATTTCTTAAACATCGGCCTTACCTCTTCCTGAGCGTTGTCAAATGCAGCTTCATGCTCTTTGCGCCAGGCAGGAGACTGCTCATTCAGACGATCGCCGAGAATATTGCTGCCACGCTCAAGGGAATAACCCAGATTGCCGACTCTGTTATTCATGAGTCCGCCGAGCATAGAAGAGAAGCCGCCAAAGCGCTCTGTCTTTTTCTTCTTCTCATAGGTTGTGGATTCTACAAAAGTACTCTTAAAACCGTTTCCGCAGCAGTCGCAGAAGAACTCAAACTGGAAGCCGGCTTCGGTTGAAAGATCATTATGATTTCTTGTAAATGAATGTAACATACAGTAACCCTCCTAAATAACACTTTTTCGTTATTAAAAATACCTTCCCAATCAATGGTTATTATACTATATTTTTATGCTTTTGTTCAACAAATATATTTATAAAAACAAAATTGACAGACTAAAGCCGGTAAGAAAAGATCTGTTTGTGGTCAGGAATAGGAATAATTGGACATAAATATATATTGACAATTATCATATTTGATACTATTATCATAAATGATAACAATATTAAAAATGATAATAATGAATCATATTAATCTTAGAAGACGAAAATATGTGGAATTCAGGAGGATAATGTATGGATATAATAAAGATTTTATCTAATCCTGTGAGAATGCGAATACTACAGTTTTTTGCAGGAAGCAGCGAAGGAACGACAAAACAGCTTGCTGAATATGTATCG
The DNA here is from genome assembly GCA_017430325.1 of Eubacterium sp. Lineage (GTDB taxonomy): Bacteria > Bacillota > Clostridia > Lachnospirales > Lachnospiraceae > Eubacterium_Q. The sequence goes on along the minus strand of JAFRNE010000019.1, from coordinate 4,904 downwards.
GATGTTCCGGTTGCTACACTTTACAGACACATTAATTTCATGATAGATGGTGGAATCCTTCTGGTTAAAGAGGAGCGGAAGGTCAGAGGAAGCGTAGAACGTGTGATTACTTTAAATCCGAAGCAGCCCTTTGATGATAAGGATATTTCGGGACTTGCTTTTCAGTTCCTGATCGAACTGTATTCGAGCTTTGAAAAGTACAGTAAGAGACCGGATGCGGATCCGGTAAGAGATAAGCTGGCACTTTCAACAGCGACCTTCAAACTTACAGATGAAGAGATGGATGGATTCGGCAGGGATGTCGGAGAGCTGATGATGAAATACGAATCTGTCTCACAGAAGTCAGAAGGAAAGCTCAGGAGAGTATCAATGATATTCTCACCACTTGATGAAACAGGCAACTAATATTAAGGAGACAAAAATATGCTTATAATTGATCATTTGGATAAACACTATAAAGGAACAGACAAAGGAGTAACTGATATATCGATCCATGTTGAGCCGGGGGATATTTTTGCATTTATCGGCCATAACGGAGCAGGTAAGACAACGCTTCTGAAGGCGATCACAGGAATACATGAATTCGATAAGGGCGAGGTAACGATCGACGGAATCAAGCTGAAGGATGATCCAATAGAAGTGAAAAAGCGCTTCGCATATATTCCTGACAATCCGGATATTTACGAGTTTCTTACAGGAATACAGTATTTACAGATGATCGCGGATGTATTTGGCGTAGCGGCTGCAGACAGAGAGCGTATAGTTACAGAATACGCAACACGCTTTGAGATATTAGATTCACTTGGAGATCTGATCTCTTCATATTCACACGGTATGAAGCAGAAACTGGTAATAATCTCAGCGCTCCTGCATAAGCCAAAGCTTCTTATTATGGACGAACCTTTCGTTGGACTTGATCCGAAGGCTGCATTTATCCTGAAGGAAATAATGCGTGAGATGACAGATGAGGGCTGTGCGATATTCTTCTCAACACACGTACTTGAGGTTGCTGAAAAGCTCTGTAACAAGGTTGCCATCATCAAGGACGGAAAGCTCATAGCAAGAGGACTGATGGATGAGGTTGTAAAGGAAGGCTCAACACTTGAGGAGCTCTTTATGGATACGGTTACGGAATGACAAAACCGGATGAGATTCGGTGAATAATCCGGATATTGGAAAACTTTGATGTTTAAACAATAGGAGCATAAAAATGAAAGAATTTCGAACACTGACGAAACTTGAACTGATAAATATGTTCGGACTCAATGAATTTAAATATATGAAGGATCCTCAGGGCAGGAGAAAGAAAGGACTTCTGCTGGCTGTATTTTCTGTATTGGGAGTGATCCTGATCGGATATGCGATAGCAGGAGCTATAGGAATCCGCGAACTGGGACTATCGGAGAAGATACCATTTCTCTACTTCATGATCACTTTTATAGTTCAGATCATGCTGGGAGCACTGAAGGCAAAATCTCAGCTGTACCGAGAAAAGGATATGGAGCTTCTTGCAGGACTGCCGGTAAAGGGCATGAGTATAGGTGCTGCCAGAATGATAAGAATGTATGCTGAAGGCCTTCTGTTATGGACAGGCGTATTTATACCGGCCATGATAGTTTATGGAGTGGACACTCAGCAGGATAAGCTGTTTTATATTATGCTGCTGCCGATATGCCTGATCCTGCCGATACTTCCGGTTGTATTTTCGGCATGGGTAGGAATCGTATTTGCGGCGATCATCGCAAGGACCCGCCACAAGGTGCTTATCGAAGTGATCCTTATGCTGGTAGTCGTAACAGGAATGTTTATATTAACAGCGATGATGTCATCTAAGACCGGTTTCTCAAATACAAATAAAGGCCTGTCCGACAGTGCGAAGGAGAAGCTCACAGAAACAGTAAGAGAGAGTATGGAAAGCACGGAAAATGCGCTTCCGCCGATCAAGGCTGTTGGTAAGATACTGGCAGAAACCGATATCCAGGGAATACTTATTTACGCGGCAATATCGATCTTCCTGTATGTTCTTTCGGCAGTAGTTATCGGAAAGAACTTCTTCAAAATATCATCAAAGCTCTTTACTTCGGTAAAACACAGAGTCTACCAGCTGGAATCCATGAAGGAGAATTCAGTTCTGAAGGCGCTGATCAAGAAGGAATCGGCAAGATATTTTTCATCAGGCGTATATGTGTCAAATACACTTGTGGGACCGGTAATTGCCGTACTTATGTCGGTGGGATTGGCATTTTTAGATATGTCGAAGCCGGTGATCATCGAAAAGGGTATGACTTTGACAGCCTATCCTGCAGCGGGAATACCATATATCATCGGACCGGTATTATCCTTTGTGAGTATAACCGCATCGTCAGTATCCATTGAAGGAAAGAACTGGTGGATACCAAAGAGCCTGCCGTTATCATCAAAGCTGATACTGAATGCAAAGGCGGCCTTCAACCTGATCTTCCTTGCACCGTTCTTCGGACTTGCTGAAATAATAATGCTGTTCACGGTAAAGGCAAGTTTACTTGAAAGACTCTGGATCGTTTTGATACCGCTTGTAACTGTCGTTTATTCAGTACTTGCAGGCCTCATGCTGAATCTGAAGTTCCCTAAATTCAAGTGGGAGTCAGAAACAGAAGTAGTTAAGCAGAGCGCAGCCAGCGGACTTGGATTTCTCTGTATACTTCCGATATTACTCATGGCGGGTGGTGCAATGGTTATTCCGAAGGAATTCCGTGATCTTATGAATGTTGGCGCATTTCTGATACTTCTTGGCGTAACAGCAGTTCTTTACAGGAAGATAAACAGAGTAAAACTGGAGAAGATCGGATAGAACCGGGTATATTGTCAAGGAGAGAAGATCGGATAGAAAAAGAAGACTGATTAATATGAAAAGTTTAAACAGAAGGTTAAATCAAAGATTAATAGGAAGGGAAAATATGAACGTTATTGAAACAAATGATCTTACAAAATATTATGGCAAGAGCAAAGGCATCGAAGGCCTGAATCTTACCGTTGAGAAGGGCGATTTCTTCGGTTTCATAGGACCGAATGGCGCAGGAAAATCCACCTGCATACGTACACTTCTGGGCCTTATTAAGCCAACAGGCGGAAGCGCGAAGGTGCTTGGTCACGATATAGTGACCGGTCATGATGAAATACTTAAAAGAATAGGTTATCTTCCTTCTGAGATCAATTTCTACAGCGGTATGAAGGTGAAGGATGTTATAAAATACTCTGCTGAGCTTTACGGCAAGGACTGCAGTGAGACGGCAGCGGAAATAGTTGACAGGCTCGGACTTGATATCGAGAAGAAGGTGGACGATCTTTCACTTGGAAACAGAAAAAAGGCCGGAATAGTATGTGTTCTTCAGCATAGACCGGAACTTATCATCATGGATGAACCAACCTCAGGTCTGGATCCTCTGATGCAGCATGAGTTCTTTAATATACTCACTGAGCAGCATGAAAAGGGCACAACTGTATTTCTTTCATCACACATATTGTCGGAGGTTCAGGCACACTGCCGGACAGCAGCTTTTATAAAGGACGGACGTATCATTATGGCAGACCGTGTAGATAAGCTGGAGAAGACAGGAGCCAAGAAGGTAACACTTCGAGGTAGACTGAGCGAAAACTTCAAGCTTGAGCTGGCGGATATGGAAGCTGAGATAACGGATAAGGTTATTGAAGAGAAGTACACAAGCTTCCTCTATAGCGGTGATATCGCCAGACTGCTGACTATCCTCGCTGAAGAAAAGCCGAAGGATGTGACCATTGCTGAGCCGACACTGGAAGAGATATTCATGAATTATTATGAATAAACTTGCACAGCATGGAACTGATAAACATAGTTTAAGCGTATAGATTAGTGAGGTTAATTATGACTATATTAAAAAGAGAAATACTTTCACAAAAGTTTACAATACTTATCTGGGGACTTGCCATCGGCCTGATGGTAGCAGTATGCATATTCATCTATCCGGAAATGTCAAAGCAGATGGATCAGATCAACGATATGATGTCGTCAATGGGCAGCTTCACCAAGGCCTTCGGAATGGATAAGATGGATTTCGGTACACTTACAGGATATTATGCAGTTGAATGCGGTAATATGCTTGGTATCGGCGGAGCCTTCTTCGCAGCAATCCTGGGGGTATCTGCACTTATGAAGGAGGAGAGGGACAGAACGGCAGAGTTCCTTCTCACACATCCGGTTTCAAGAACAAAGGTGATCACCCAGAAGCTGATAAGCGTATTTGTCAGTATAATCATCATGAATACCATAGTGCTTATATGCTCGATCATTCCGCTGCTCATCATCAAGGGCGATGTTGACTGGGGCTTGGTCCTCCTGTTCCATCTGGCATTTCTGATACTGCAGTTTGAGATAGCGGGCATCTGTTTCGGTGTTTCGGCATTTATCTGGAAGTTTGGAATAGGAATAGGCATCGGTATCGCGGCTGTATTTTACTTCATGAATATCATCAGTAATATCACAGCAGATGCGAAGGCGCTGAAATATATCACGCCTTTCGGCTACACTGACGGTTCATTTATCGTGAATTCACACTCCCTCGAAGGAAAATATATTTTTCCGGGAATGGGCTTTATGATAGTGGGCATCGTGATAGCTTATGTGAAATACACTAAAAAGGATATACGTGCTTAAACGAGTTGCATATAAAAGATATTATGGATTAAGGTGTATGATATGAATAAAACAGCAATGATATTTGATATGGATGGAACACTTCTCGACACTGAGAGGATATATCAGAAATACTGGCGAATTGCAGCGGAGGAGCTTGGCTATAAGCTGACCGATGAACAGTTTCTGAGTCTCAGGAGTCTTGGGCATCAGTTTTCGCCGGGAAGGTTTAAGGAGATGACCGGTGACGAAGAGG
>JAFRNE010000018.1 GCA_017430325.1 Eubacterium sp. | reverse complement strand
GATGATATAGCAAGTATATGTGCGATTCCGTTCACCTGATATAGTTTTCGCATATCATTATCAAGACCTGCTTTGTCTCCAAGCAGGATGGCCGCAAGTACTCCTGCGTATTTTTCCGGAAACAGACTGTATATCGATCCTGATAATCTGTCCCGCAGCTTTACAAGTGTCATCCTGAACCGGCTGTCACATGACTTATCTCTTATCATACTTTCTATATCCAGGCTTCTTCTTATTCCTCTTCCCAGGCAGTAGCTTCTGAAATCGAACTCTCCGGGATTTGTCGGCCCGGCAATCTCCTTCACGACGCCGCTGAAGCGATACCCCTCCCCGATTCTTATATGCCTCTCAACGCCGTCCATCGATTTCTTCTTATAATATTCTCCACCATCCGGTCGTGTCGACACAACATCAACACTCAGATTACCGATACCCTCGCACAGCGCTTCTTCGTACACCACATCCTCATATCTCACATACGCATAATATTTCTGCCCTCCGGAGATAAGCTCCAGTCCACAGCCTTCGTCCCCTTCCGAAACCGCAGTGATAACTAAGCTTCCACTGACCTCAGTTCCCTCCGGAAGCGGCGCAGACAGCACATAGCTTAGCCAGCCCCACAGTGCTCCCATACCAAAGCTTATGAGGATTACAGCACAACCAAACTTGAAATCCTTATGATGACCCGAAGCACCAAAAACACCGGACGCCTCCCGCTTCTTAATCAATGCATACAAAAAAACAGTCTTGCCCCGCAAAACTGTTTTTAACGCAAAGATCAGCAGCACCGGCAAAAGGAGTGCTCCCATCACCGCTGCTCTATGATATTCCGTATCCATGCAGGACCTTATCATCACCTCTCCAAGTGCAAAGACGATCCCTACTACGAATAACGGTCTTTTCAATTATTCAAGAATTCCTCCTTCAAATACAAGTATTCCCGATATATCTATTTCTCCTCTGAAGGACTTCTCATCCTTACCTTCTACATATATCCTGACTGAATTTATTCCTCGAAGGTTCGTGATGCTGTCAACTATCGAATAGATAACAACCTCACTACTGTTTCTTCCTCTCTCCTTCAGAAACTCATCCGAAAGATCAATATAACAGGTGCCGCTTCTGGTAAATACGCTCAGTATTTCCGTATCCTCTGAGATAACCTCGTAATCACGGAGCAGCTTCAGCACAGCCATCTCCATGGAATCATCACCTGTGATATTTATATCCGATATCACTCTCTTCAGCTTTCTGCCCGAGCTGTTCGGAAGATAAAGCGTGATGGTATCCTTATTCAGATATGCCTCATCCTGATCATAGAAGAAAAACGAATCCGGCTCGTAGGTTCTGGTATCAGTAACCTCTCCCTCCTCAGAAAGGAAAGCAATGGTTATCCTTCCCATACCATTTATCTGTGAGAAGGTTCTTACAGTCGCCGCACTGCAGAGGAGAAGTTCCTCAGGGGTGCGCTTTTTCTCGTCCGTAACATAAAAACTGATATTGTTGTTCTCATCCGGCTCATAGCTCAGAATGCTTATGCCATCGCCGGCATTCAGCTCGACGATCAGCTCCTCGATAGACGCATTAAAAGAATCCGGCTGTTTCAGAAGATAATCCTTATCCTTCTCTATGGTACTTCCATTCACCTTGTAAAGTGTGATCTGGTTAGCCTTGATAGAAGGAGAATCTTCCTTGCCGCTATTCTTCTTGCTGCCGCAGCCACACAAAAATACAGTCACCGCCATCATCAGCCAAAGCACAGCAAATCTTATTCTGTTTTTACTTTTCATGTTTTTATTCATCATCTTCACTGTTAACTTCATGCTTTATCGGAAGTCTGACCGTAAAGGTCGTTCCCTTACCCTGCTCACTGTATAATCTGATACTTCCATCATGGGAAACGATAGCATTTCTTGCAATGGCAAGTCCGAGTCCGGTTCCTCCGGTGTCTCTGCTTCTCGCCTTATCAACTCTGTAGAACCTGTCAAATACTCTGTCCTTGGCATCGTCCGGGATACCTACGCCCGAATCGGCCACCTTGATATAAAACGACTTCGGATCGGCATTCAGTGATACCTTGACCCAGCCATTATCGATATTGTATTTAACCGCATTTTCAATAAGGTTTGAAAGTGCAAGCGAAAGCTTGACCTCGTCCACCTCCGCGGTAACATCTCTGTAGCTCTCGTAAGAGATCTTAATTCCTCTCTTGTCTGCGATCGGTGTAACTCTCTTGATGATCACATCCAGCAGCTCGTTGATGCTCTTCTCCTCAAAGTTCATTACCGCATTCTGTCTGTCAGTCTTAACAAGCGTCAGCAGATCGTTGATCATCTTAGTCTCGCGATCCAGCTCGTCAACGATATCCGACATGAATTCCTTGTAAATAGTAACATCATCACTGTCATTCTGCTGTATCGACTCAGCCAGGACCTTCATGGAAGTGATAGGAGTCTTAAGCTCGTGTGAGACATTTGAAACGAATTCCTGACGTGTACTGTCCACGGAATCCAGCTTTTTAAGAACCGCATTGTAGTTCTCGGCAAGATATCTTGTCTCCTTGAAACCTCTTACCTTTAGGCGGTTCTGGAAATCACCCTCCGAGATCTCGTAGATCTTGGTATTTATCCTGTTAAGCTCTTTAACAGAAAGATAAGCAACTACTGCTATGGCAAGTATTCCTATAAAAATAACGCCGGCAAGTACGAAAAGGCTCTTGTTGTAGAGCATACTATTTTCCATATTGATCTGCGTCGTACTTGCTGTGGAGATCAGGACACCCACAACCTCAGTATCCTTCATGATCGGAAGCATCACCTCAACATAATCTCCGTTGATCCTGTTTATCTCCTTGACCACACCGTTCATAACCGAAAATACATCATCGCTTATGATGTATTTTTCATTCTTGAAATTATAGGAATCCTGGATGATCTTATAATTTCTATCGATAAGGAGCACCCTGCCCTTCTGCATCTGGCCAAGTATCTCAATATCCGAATTCGTTACACTCTTGCCCTGATAAAGCTGCATGCTCTCGCGGCTGATCTGATCCGCCATGGACTGGGCATTGATGTAAACGTCCTTCTTCAGATTCTGTATTTCAGACTTTCTGAGGGATCTGATGATTCCCAGGCTGTAAACAGTCATACAAAGAAGAAGAACGATGAGCATTCCCACAAATATAAAGGATCTTATACTAACCTTCGGAAAACGCTTCTTCTTTCTTCTTCTTGGTTTATTTTCTTCAGTCTTAACTTCTGTTGATTCAGTTTTTTCACTCTCTTGCAACGGTGCTGTTTCCTGCTTTTTCATATGCTATATCGTAAAATCTTTCCTGAGAATTAATAACAGGTTCGCCTGCCGGCACTCTTACATAGCTGCCATCCGGCTGCTGTATGCGCGCCTTGTAATTATCGCTGAACATGATCATGAATATCTCTCTGATCTTGTCCTTAAGCTCAGGACTGATGATCGGAGTTGCAACCTCAACACGTCTTACTGTATTTCTTGTCATGTAATCGGCAGATGAAATATACATTTCCTCGCGCTCACCCTTACCGAAGATGTAAATACGTGCATGCTCAAGGAAGCGGCCTACTATACTGATAACCTTGATGTTGTCAGTCTTGCCTTCAACTCCGCTCCTCAGGCAGTTTATACCTCTTATTACCATTTCTATCTTAACGCCGGCCTTTGAAGCCTCGATAAGCTTGTCGATGATCTTCTTGTCTGTCAGCGAATTAAGTTTGAGTCCTATGTAGCCCTCGCCGCCATCCTTAACGATCTGTATTTCTCTTTCTATCTTGTTGATAACCTTGTTCTGCAGACACTTTGGAGCAACCATGAGGGTCTCTGTTGATTTAACAACCTGATTAAGAGAAAGTGCCTGAAATACCTTTGCAGCCTCTGTACCGATCTGCTCATTTGCTGTAAGCAGCGAGATATCGGTGTAAAGTCTTGCGGTCTTCTCATTATAGTTACCGGTACCGATCTGAGTGATGTATTTTACTCCCTCGTCGGTCCTGAGTGTTATAAGGCAGAGCTTCGAATGAACCTTGATGCCTTCAAGTCCGTAAATAACGTGGCAGCCCGCCTTCTCGAGCATACGTGACCACTCGATATTGTTTTCCTCGTCAAAACGTGCCTTCAGCTCAACAAGTACGTCAACCTGCTTGCCGTTCTCTGCCGCCTCAACAAGCGCCTCAACAACCTTACTGTGCTTAGCAAGACGATAAAGTGTCATCTTGATAGATACAACATTTGGATCGTTTGCAGCCTCTGTAAGCATATTAAGGAAAGGTCTTATGCTCTCGTATGGATAGTAAAGCAGCTTGTCAGCCTCCTCGATCTGAGGAAGAAGCGGCTTTGTCTCATCAAACTGAGCGGATCTCTGAGGTATCCTCTTGTCGAAGAAAAGCTCCGGCTTATGTCTCAGAGTATCCTGTATATCAAATACAAATGAAAGATCCAGAGGTGCGCCCTTCTTGAACATCATATTTTCGCTGATGTTCAGGTGCTCACGTATTCTCTGAAGGACCTTCTTGTCCATATCTCTTGTGTATTCCATGCGAACAGGGCAGAGCTTACGTCTCTGCTTGATAACCTCAGCCATGTGGTCTCTGTAGTTGAGCTCCTCATCATAAACCTTATCGGCGTCGATATCCGCATTTCTTGTAACCCTGACAAGGGACTTACTTACAACCGTATAGCCTGAAAATACATCCGGCAGGAAGTGAAGGATAAGCTCCTCCGCAAGCATATAATAGCCTGCGCTTCCCGGAATCTGGATAAGCCTCCTGAACATTCCGTCATTGCAAGGGATGATGCCCAGACGCTCTTTATTATTTTTATTAGCAAGTACAGATACTGCGTAGATCTCGTTATTCTTTATGAACGGGAACGGCTGCTTCTTTGAAACTGTCATCGGTGAAAGGAGCGGAAGTATCTCACGGTCAAAATACATCTTAAGGTACTCACCCTGCTTGGTATCGAGCTTTGCAAAGTTGATGATCTTGATGTCGTATTTCTCGAGCTTGCTCATCTCTTCTCTGTAAGCCATATCATGTCTTGCCGAAAGAACCTTAACTCTATCAGCTATCGCATCTATCTGCTCCTCAGCAGTCATATTTGTCTTATTTTCCTTAGGATTATTTTCAAGAAGCATCTGATCATGGAGAGATCCTACTCTGACCATGAAGAACTCGTCCAGATTTGTCTGGAAGATTGACAGGAAGCTGAGTCTCTCACACAGCGGATTCCTCTCATCCTCGGCCTCCTCCAGTACTCTCTCATTAAATCTCAGCCATGAAAGCTCTCTGTTCTCGTATAATTCACTCATATTCTGCACCCCTTTATTATAAATATTCTCCCAAATACATCACAAACAGCCTTTAGATCGTATAAAAAGAGGCATATTCTGCCCTCCATTTGGCGTCTCAGCCGGCCGTTCGATAATTACAAAATAGTATACCACAATTCACGGCTGTTATAAAGAACCAAAACATCGCAAATATAAAAAGTATTCTTTGACATTATGGAACTTTTAATTTAAACTGTTTTTATTATGGATAACAAAACTAAGCTTCAAAAATATAAATATTTATTATGGTTACTTTATGTGCCTGCTTACTTCATAAGCTTCTTCGCACTGGAGAAGAGAAATGATGTGGCATTCCACTTTATTCACAGTTCTATTGATGACAGCATTCCTTTCTGCGAATACTTCATCATACCTTACTATCTGTGGTTTGCTTTTATATTCGTTTCGGTAGGCCTTTTTATTATATTCGATTTCGAAGGCTTCAAGAAGCTTGCGTGGTTCCTGGCACTCGGAATGACAGCCTTTATCATCATCTGTTATTTCTGGCCGAATGCACTCCAGCTTCGTCCAAGCACTGCAGATCTTGCGAAGGACAATATCTGTGCAAGGATCGTAAAGTATCTTTACAAGACCGATACGCCGACAAATGTATTTCCGAGTATTCATGTTTACAATACTCTCTGCGTTGAGATCGCGATACTGAAGTCAAGGCTGCCAAAGAAGCATCCGCTGGTAACAGTATTTGTTGTGATACTTTCGACACTTATCATTGCTGCAACCGTATTTTTAAAGCAGCATTCGATAATTGATGTGATCGGTGCTTTCGGAATGGCTTTACTCTTCTACCTTCCGATATATCTTCCGGGCGACCTGAAGAAGCTCAAGGAGAAGAAAGCAGCAAAAACAGCTGACGATCCTGCAGTCAAGATATCTGAAGCAGTTGCTTCACCGGTTGAGGAATGATCAGCAAATAAATAAAGTATATGGGGATTAATATGAGCAAAGAAAAATTACTTACAATTGCAATTCCGTGCTACAACTCGGAGGATTATCTCGCAAGAGCCATGAAATCGGTTCTTATCGGAGACAATCGTATCGAGATCATAATCGTTGACGACGGTTCAACAGACAGCACTCCGGAACTTGCAGATCAGTATGCAAAAAAATACCCTGACATCGTAAGGGTAATACATAAAGAAAACGGCGGACACGGTGATGCCGTTATGACAGGTCTTGCAAATGCAGTCGGTAAATATTATAAGGTTCTTGACAGCGACGACTGGCTCAACCGCCGCGCACTTGCAGCAATTATGAATTTCATCGCAGAGAACGAGACCATGGACAATTCCTTTGACATGATCATCTCTGACTATGTTTACGAAAAACTTGGCAAGAAACACAAGAAGAGAATAGGCTACCGCGGTGTTATGCCGGTAAGGACACCTTTCACCTGGGATAAGCTCGGCAAGTTCATGCCATGGCAGAATATCCTTATGCATTCGGTTATTTACAGAACCCAGCTTCTGAAGAAGACCGGTATCAAGCTGCCAAAGCATACCTTCTATGTTGATAACATCTATGTTTATCATCCACTTCCATATGTTAAGAAGGTTTACTACCTTGATGTAGATCTTTATCATTATGTGATAGGAAGAAGTGACCAGTCAGTTAACGAGAAAGTCATGATGGGACGTATCGACCAGCAGGTACTTGTTACCAAGCTTATGATCGACGACCACAGCCTCCGTAACGTGGAGAACAGCATGCTCCGTCGTTATATGAGCCAGTATCTCGCAATGATGATGACTGTTTCTACCGCATTTCTTATCAAGATCGGTACACCCGAATCACTTGCAGAGCGTGATGCTCTCTGGAACTATCTTAAAAAGCATGGTTCTCAGTACAAATACGTTCACAGAAACATACTCGGCAAGGTTATGCAGATGAAGACCCGCCTTGGAATGTTTATCATCAAGGTTGGATATACGATCTCCCAAAAACTCGTAGGTTTTAACTAAATAAATACATGGTCTCTAAGAGGATGGCCGGTTTTAAACCGGTGTTATCCGCAAATTACCAGCTTAAAACTTCGTGGCCATCCTCTGTTACGAGCACCTGTATTTCCCACTGTGCTGACTTCGAACCATCGTCAGTATATACTGTCCAATCATTCTCTTCATCAACGAAGATATCAGGTCCGCCCATATTTATCATCGGCTCGATGGTAAAGATCATACCCGGTACGAGAAGCATCTCAGTACCCTTCTTACTTACATAGCTTACCCATGGCTCCTCATGGAATTCAAGTCCTACACCATGTCCGCCGATCTCGCGTACAACAGAATAGCCGTGAGCCTTGGCATGATCATTTACAGCCTGACCCATATCGCCGAGGAATGTCCATGGCTTAACCTGCTCAAGTCCCTTAAGCATGGCTTCCTTGGTCACTTCAACAAGCTTTCTGTCCTCCTCAGAAACATTTCCCATAAGGAACATTCTTGAAGAATCAGCAAAATATCCGTCAAGTATAGTTGAAACATCAACATTGATGATATCGCCGTCCATAAGTATTTCATTCTCATCCGGAATACCATGGCATACCGCATCATTTATCGAAGTACATACACTCTTCGGAAAGCCCTCGTAATTAAGTGGTGCAGGAATAGCATTATTTCTGTAGGTCACTTCATTTACGATGGTATTGATATCCTCTGTGCTCATACCGATGCAGATCTTCTCAGCAACCGTATCAAGTATTTCCACATTGACCTTGCAGGCTTCCTTGATCTTTGCAATCTGCTCTGGTGTCTTAATCAGTCTGTGTGATGGAACCAGATGTCCCAGATTTTTGTAATATTCTATCTTTCTGTCAAATTCTTCATGGCATGCCTTGTATTTCTTACCGCTGCCGCACCAGCATGCATCATTTCTTCCTAATTTTGCCACTGTTTTTTCTCCATTTCCTTTACTAATACTGATCATTTCATAGTCAGCTAAATCTTACTTATAAACCGAATCCGCCATTGGGAGTATCTCGAAGATCGATGCGTCTCCTCCTGAGCCGGCAAATATAGCTACTTCGCTGCAATCATCACTTATAGCAATGATGTATCTGTCAGAACCATATGTAAGTACACAGTTTTTTGCTGCTCGGTATATTCAGCTTAAGCTCTTTACAGAAGGCACCATCATCAGACAGACCATTCTTTATCGCATTGGCAACTTCATTATATGCCTCTTCATTGGCAAGGCTCATCTCTACTCCGGTTCTTATAACCCATGCTGTTGAAATATCTTTTGACACTGCAACCTTATCAAGATACTTTACTACCGTAGGACCAAAGGTCTCTATACCCAGACACGAATAAGCTTTACCCTGATAAATACATACAACATCATGACCTTCGATATTTTGTGACTGACCTTCATAGCTTACATTGATCTTAATAGGAACAATATAAAGCGTTTCCACCACCACTCTTGCCACTGTCCCCACAGCCCGTAAGAGCCGCCATAGCAAGTGCTAATGACATTGCTGCCGCTTTATATTTTTTTGTAATACCCCTTTTTATCATATCTACCCCTCAGTGTTTATTCGGGACAAATACTATCTGTCTTTGTACATCTTATCATAGTAGTTCTGATACTCGCCGCTGATGATCTCCTCCCACCAGTCACGGTTATCAAGATACCACTGAATAGTCTTCTTTATACCATCTGCAAACTTTGTCTCAGGAAGCCAGCCAAGTTCGTTATGGATCTTTGTAGGATCGATAGCATATCTCATATCGTGTCCCTTACGATCGGTCACATAAGTGATAAGGCTTTCCGGCTTACCAAGCTCCTTGCAGATAAGCTTGACAATATCAATATTTTTCATCTCATTGTGGCCGCCAACATTATAAACCTCGCCGACAGTTCCCTTATGGATGATAAGATCGATAGCCCTGCAGTGATCCTCAACATAAAGCCAGTCACGAACATTAAGTCCCTCGCCGTAAACAGGGAGTGGCTTGTCATTCAGACAGTTAGCGATCATAAGAGGAATCAGCTTCTCAGGGAAGTGATATGGTCCGTAATTATTTGAACATCTTGAAATTGTAACAGGAAGTCCGAAGGTTCTGTAATATGCCATTACAAGAAGATCTGCTCCGGCCTTGCTGCTGCTGTACGGACTGCTTGTATGAATAGGTGTCTCCTCTGTGAAGAAGAGGTCAGGTCTGTCGAGTGGCAGATCACCGTAAACCTCGTCAGTTGACACCTGGTGATAACGCTTAACATTGTATTTTCTGCTGGCATCCATAAGAACGCTTGTACCGATAATGTTTGTCTGAAGGAAGATTCCCGGATTCTCGATCGAACGGTCAACGTGTGATTCAGCAGCAAAATTAACTACGATATCAGGCTGTTCTTCCTCGAAGAGCTTATAAACGCCTTCTCTGTCACAGATATCAAGCTTAACGAATCTGAAGTTTGGATTGTCCATAACACTCTTCAGAGTTGAAAGATTACCTGCGTAGGTAAGCTTATCCAGACATACGATACGATATTCCGGATGCTCCTTTAACATATGAAATACAAAATTGGAACCGATAAATCCGGCACCGCCGGTAACGATTATTGTCATATTTTCCACCTTTTTTATTAATAATTTAATATCGTCTATATACCACAAAATCATAATGACCTTAACGATCATTATGATTCTGTGTTTTTATTCTATACTTTACTATTTCTCAACGATCTCTTTATGCCAATCCTGAAGTGACTTGACATCGCTGAATTTGTGCTTTTTAAGGTGGCGTATACCATCTGCTGCCGCACTTGCAGCTGCAATTGTTGTAATGTAAGGGATCTTAGCCTTGATAGCTGCCTTTCTGAGGTAGCTGTCGTCCATAGCGCTGTCCTTACCAACCGGTGAGTTAACGATGAGCTGGATATTACCATTTGTGATGAGGTCAAGGATATTTGGTCTGCCCTCCTGAAGCTTCTTAACCTGCTCACACTCGATACCTGCCTCATTGATGAGCTTGCATGTACCTTCTGTAGCGATAAGCTTGAAGCCATCGTTTGCAAAGCTTCTTGCAATGTCAACAACCTCAGCCTTATCCTGCTTGTTAACTGAAATAAGTACTGTTCCTTCAAGCGGAAGGTCAGCCTTTGCACCTTCCTCAGCCTTGAAGAATGCGCCACCCAGTGAACGTGAAAGTCCGAGAACCTCACCTGTAGAACGCATCTCAGGTCCGAGAAGAGGGTCAACCTCCTGGAACATATTGAATGGGAATACAGCCTCCTTAACGCCGAAGTAAGGAATCTCTCTCTCCTTAAGCTCTGGTACAGGTGACTTTCTTCCTGTAAGTTCTGATGTAATGATATCTGTTGCAAGAGGTACCATTCTGATACCGCAAACCTTTGAAACAAGCGGAACTGTACGTGATGCACGTGGGTTTGCCTCGAGAACAAATACCTTGCCGTCCTCGATCGCATACTGCATATTCATAAGTCCGACTACATGCATCTCCTCAGCGATCTTTCTTGTGTACTCCTTGATAGTCTCAAGGTTGTCAGCAGGAATATGCTTTGAAGGAAGGATACAAGCTGAGTCTCCGGAATGGATACCGGCAAGTTCGATATGCTCCATAACTGCAGGAACATATGCATGTGTTCCATCGGAAATAGCATCTGCCTCGCACTCAAGTGCGTGATGCAGGAATCTATCAATAAGGATAGGCCTGTCAGGTGTAACGCCAACAGCTGCTTCCATATAACCTGTCATTGCCTGATCATCGTAAACAACTTCCATTCCACGTCCACCGAGAACGTATGAAGGACGAACCATTACAGGATAACCAATCTTATTTGCGATAGCCTTAGCTTCCTCAACTGTTGTGGCCATTCCTGACTCAGGCATTGGGATGCCAAGCTTATCCATCATAGCTCTGAACTGATCTCTGTCCTCTGCAAGATCGATAACTTCCGGAGAAGTACCAAGGATCTTAACGCCATTCTTCTGAAGGTCTGAAGCAAGGTTGAGAGGTGTCTGTCCACCGAACTGTGCGATAACACCAACCGGCTTCTCCTTCTTGTAGATGCTGAGAACATCCTCAAGTGTAAGAGGCTCAAAATACAGCTTATCTGAGGTATCATAGTCTGTAGAAACTGTCTCAGGGTTGCAGTTTACAATGATAGTCTCAAAGCCGAGCTTCTTAAGTGACTGTGCTGCATGAACACAGCAGTAATCGAATTCGATACCCTGACCGATACGGTTTGGACCACCACCAAGGATCATGATCTTTGGCTTTTCGGAATTAACCGGATTGTTGTCAGGTGCATTGTATGTTGAATAGTAATAAGCGCTGTTCTCTGTACCGCTTACGTGAACGCCGTCCCAGGTTTCAACAACGCCGAGTGCCTCACGTCTCTCTCTTACGATATCCTCTGAAATATCAAGGATCTCGCTGAGGTATTTATCTGAGAAGCCATCCTTCTTAGCCTGTGTAAGAAGCTCATCTGATGGAAGGCTGCCCTTTGAAGCTGCGATAGCCTCTTCCTCTTCAACAAGTTCCTTCATCTGCTCGATGAAATATCTCTTAACATGTGTAAGCTCAAATATCTCATCAACTGTTGCACCCTTTCTGAGTGCTTCATACATCTGGAAATGTCTCTCGCTTGAAGGTGTGATGAGCGCCTTGAGGAGATCCTCCTTGCTCATCTCGTTGAAATTCTTAACATAGCCGAGACCGTAACGGCCCTTCTCAAGTGAACGGATAGCCTTCTGGAAAGCTTCCTTATATGTCTTACCGATACTCATAACTTCGCCTACCGCACGCATCTGAGTTCCGAGCTTATCTTCAACACCCTTGAACTTCTCAAATGCCCAGCGTGCGAATTTGATAACTACATAGTCGCCGTCCGGCTTGTATTTATCAAGTGTACCGTATTTTCCGCATGGGATCTCCTTAAGTGTAAGTCCTGAAGCAAGCTTAGCTGATACAAGGGCGATAGGGAAACCTGTTGCCTTTGAAGCAAGTGCCGAAGAACGTGATGTACGAGGATTGATCTCGATAACGATGATTCTGTCAGATACAGGATCATGAGCAAACTGTACGTTTGTACCACCGATAACCTGGATAGCATCAACGATCTTGTAAGCCTGCTCCTGAAGTCTGTCCATAACTTCCTGTGAAATAGTAAGCATAGGAGCTGCACAGAAGCTGTCTCCTGTATGAACGCCCATCGGATCGATATTTTCAATGAAGCATACTGTGATCATGTTGCCTTCTTTATCACGAACAACCTCGAGCTCAAGCTCTTCCCAGCCCATAACAGACTCTTCAACAAGAACCTGATGAACAAGTGAAGCCTGAAGACCTCTTGCACAGACAGTCTTAAGCTCTTCTTTATTATAAACAAGTCCACCGCCGGCGCCGCCCATTGTATATGCAGGACGAAGAACAACCGGATAACCAAGCTTATCAGCTATAGCAAGTGCCTCATCAACACTGTATGCAACCTGGCTTCTTGCCATCTCGATGCCAAGTGAATCCATTGTCTGCTTGAACTCGATACGGTCCTCACCACGCTCGATGGCATCAACCTGAACACCGATTACCTGAACGTTGTATTTGTCAAGTACGCCGGCATTGTAGAGCTCAGCACATAAATTAAGTCCTGACTGTCCGCCCAGATTAGGGAGCAATGCATCAGGACGTTCCTTTGCGATTATCTGCTCAAGACGATTAACATTAAGAGGCTCGATATATGTAACATCAGCCATCTCAGGATCTGTCATAATAGTAGCAGGGTTAGAATTTACAAGAACTATCTCGTATCCGAGGCTTCTGAGCGCCTTACAAGCCTGAGTTCCGGAATAATCGAACTCACACGCCTGACCTATGATGATCGGGCCCGAACCAATAATAAGAATCTTGTGGATGTCAGTTCTCTGTGACATGAAGTAATACCTCCTTTACTTCTCTCTTTATTATTACACGGCTGAATACAGCCGTACTTCCTAATTTACTGCATGGATAATGGTTCCATGCCGTTATCTGCCATATTATAGCATTACAGTTATTAAAATGCCACATATTTTTTGCATTTTTTCTTAATTTTTTTTGACAACAAAAAACGACGTAAATACGTCATTTTTTAGGTGTTTTTATGTAAACATGTTTCAATGCAAAATGTATATTATTCGTATATTCTGTATAATATGCATTTTTTATGCATTTTACATTCTTTCTATAGGAATAAACTACTCATAGTCGACCTTCATAAGTGTAAGTCCCTTCGCTTCAGCCGTAAATCCCGCCAGCTGCCTGTCCTTACCTTCTATTATCGCCTCAATATCCTCCGGTTTCTTCTTACCGTAACCAACCTCAAGAAGCGTGCCTGTCATGATCCTGACCATATTCTGCAGGAAACCGTTTCCGTGGAAATACAGCCTTATATAATTCCCGCTCTCCTCTATCTTTATGCTGTCAACCTCTCTGACAGTCGACTTCTTCATCCTCGGATTGCCGCAGAAGCTTTTAAAATCATGAGTTCCGATAAGCTTCTCTGCCGCCTCTCTCATTTTTCCGACATCCGGAGCTTTGTCGAGCACAGATACGTATTTTCTGTCAAATACAGGCTTCACATCTCCGACCCAGAAGGTATATCTGTAGGTTTTACCCTTTGCATTGAAACGGCTGTGGAAATTATCCGATGCCTCAGTCACTTTATTTACGCTGATATCATCCGGCAGATAACGGTTCATGTATACGCGGATCTCATCACAGGTCAGTTCGGTATCAAGTATAACATTTGCTGTCATTGCTCTCGCATGAACACCGGCATCCGTACGTCCTGCCCCGATGACTGTCACGCCGCTGCCGCTTTTTTTGAAGGCATCAGAGTCTCCACCGCCTATCATCCTCTCAAGGACAGCCTCCAGCTTCCCCTGGATAGTCATATCGGTATTCTGCTGATGCTCCCAGCCATTATATCTCGTCCCATCATAACTTATTATCATTTTGATATTTTTCTTCATCGTTATACCCCTGACAATACTCACCTAACAACTATTGCCTTATTATACTAACGATTCCTACGATAGCGCAACCCCGCGTTTTTCTGTATTAAATACAAACATAAAGCAGCGGATTATCATCTCCGCTGCTTTAATCACAACTATCAATATCCTCTATCCTTGTCTATAACGCTTCCATCAAGTGCATTGATAACAATTAATGGCACTGAATAAGCGTATTGTCCCGTAGGGAAGTCTATATCATGATCAACATAATATGTCCATCCATAGAAAAGCCATGCCGGAACCAGATAATAAGTACCCTTATTATCTTTATCTTCAACTCTGACAAGCGCCTTTCTAACACCATCAAACATTACATAGCAATGGGATGCAGCATAACTTGGGTCTTCAATGTCACTTACCCTTTCCTTGCTAAAATACGTCTGCGCCTGTTCCTTAAATATGTCATAAGCCTCATCAATATGTATTATTTCTGCATCATCTTCAAGAACCTTTTTTTTAAACATCGGTGTTTCCAGAGACACACCTAACACCTCACCATTTATAACCTGAATCTGAATTTCGCTATGATAAATCTTTCCCAGCCCCTCGTCATTAGTAAGGTACGAAAGCCACAAAGGCACGACAGGAGTGCCGTCAACACAAAAGCAATATCTCAGATTGTGGAAACATTGATCCTTCCCATCATCGTATGAATCAGACTCATAAAACATCCAATTATCTTGTATTCCAAGTTTATCTATGAGCTGATCACCAATTATTTTTGCTTCATCCAAGGTAATACTCTTATATGGATATTTCTGATATACCTTTTTGCTATCCAGATAATAGAAATACATTGAATGGACCTTAAAATCGGCCTCATCACGATTACGTATACCAATCACTGCTTCAAGCCCATTCACACCATTCGCTGCATACTTACGCTCGTACTTCGAATTCCCTTCCTGCACTGTAACTGCATTTTCGCCAAAAAAAACTTCTTCCCATTTTTTAATATCTTCATCTGATATCTCGCAGCATTCCACCTGAACAACCGGCATCTTAATATCTTCTTCCACAAGGTCGATATCCACACGAATCTTAACATCACCATTTACATCTGTAAACTCTTCATAGCGTCTGCTGCTTATTTCCTCCTGAACAGTTACATCCTCCTTCTCAAGTATCGTGGCATTCTGCACGTATTCTTCTTTTATATTTTCATCTTTTTTCTCATTACCGAGTATCAGTGCAGTCGCTATTCCTCCACCCACCAGTACGCATATTGCCGCTATGGCAGCTGCCTTAATATGCCTGTTTCCTTTAACCTTCTTCTCACCTGATGCTCCAATCTTCCTGTGAAGCCCTTCTTTAAGACGTTTCTTCTCATGCTCAGATAGATCATGCTCTTCATAAATACTTGTATCAGTCTCTATTTTATTTAGAAGCTTATAAATATTATCTTCCATATTCATTCTCCCTTCGGTCCTTCAAAAACAGCCTTAGTTTTTTCCTGCCCCTGGAGGCTCTGCTATATACATTTGACTCTGACATATCCAGCTCTTTTCCAACTTCTCTTGCTGATTCACCTTCGACGTACAGCCTTCTGAATAATTCCCTGTCACCCGGCGACAGGCATTCGAGCATACTGCCAATCTCGTCGTCAATCGTTTCCTCTATCCTTCGGAATACTTCTTCATTCGTCGACGAACTTTCGTTTAAATCTTCCAAAGACTGAAGAGCTCTTCTATCATAGTCTCGTTTAATTCTTCGCAAACGATCTATTGACTGGTAACGTGCTATAGCAGCCGCCCATCCTCTGAATTCACACAGATCCTCGTTATAATCCTCTGAATGCTCCCAAATCTTCATCAGACTATCATTAAAGCACTCCTCCTGTTCTTCCGGAAAGCCTCCCAACAAGTGCCTTATCACCGACATTATCAGGCCACCATATTCATCTATAACAAAATCCAGCGCTCTTTCATCTTTTTCTCGCAAAAGATCTATATAGTTATCAAAACTAACGTCCCTTTTCTTCAAGACATCTGCCTCCTTCGTGAATGACCATTCATATTATAATACGACTTCAATCTCCAAAACCTGACAAAAATATCTGTTTTTTCAGCAAAAAAGGAATCTTCAGTTTATACCGTTGATTCCTTTTTGTACCATATGTTCATATCTTTTAATACTGAATTATCAGCATTCTGATCAGCTGCGATCAATATTTCAATCTTCCTCAATCGTCTGCATACCTATGATCACTGTATCCGAGAGATGATCGGCAGAATTACTGCTGAAAATACTGCGAGCCACCATCTCAAAGGTTATGTCGGGATTATTTGTCAGAACTATAAATCTTGTATCATATCTCGCACGCTGCATTCTTCCGATCAGTTCCTTTTTGTATTGGAAGACCATGTCACCGTCAACCACATAATTAATACCATCATAATAATAATTCACGCCCATATTTTCCGCTTCCGACCGGTTATTATTTTCCTCAAATGTTTTAACAGATTCTTCATCCCTTATCAAAGTATCTTCAAGCCACGCCTTATCTATAGCATCTCTTCGAACCTTTAGTTTTTTAAACCCTTCAATATAATCAGTCTCTATACCCGGCTCTTCAGGATATGGTGAATTCTCATCATCCGGCGCAACCGTACCATCATCAAGCTCTTTCACAGCCCTTTCATATCTTTTACGCAGAAGCTCCTTATATTCATCGGTCATTTTTTCGTCAGGCATTTGCTTTACAAAAAAACTGTTGCAAAGGTCATACGTCAGATAATCTTCACACTCCATATATTCCAGCATATATCCATCTTCCAGATCCATTTCCGGACTGCCCGTCTGGAATATGCAGTATCCGCCCAGATTCTCATCATCCGGATAAATCACGCCGAATTCTCCTCCCGGACTGTTAAACTTTTCCCAAAGGCAATAAAACTGATCAAACATCACGCCGTCAAGATTACCAAATATAAGCGTATTACGTCTGTCCTCCCACTCTGTATATATTGGTGAATCCACATCATCCGCCTCCGGTATATAGAGATCTCTGAAATCCTTCCATTCAACTGTCATAAGCTGTCCACGATTATTTCTTATCCTTGAATTATCATGATAAAAAGTCAGCTTAAAACTTCCATCGTCAAATCTGTCAACCTTATAGCTTACAAGCCCGACTATTTCTTCATGGACGTCAAGTAAAAAATACTCATCATCTATATGAATATCCTTTATTTCAAAAGAATCAGAGCTGACAAGTTTCGGTTTTCTCTCTTCATTTTCAGCTTTAATCCTTGCCCACTCCGCCTCGTACTTAGCCTTTCTTTCCGCTTCTTCTTCCTGTTTTGCTTTTGCCTCAGCTTCGCGTTTTTTACGTTCCTCTTCTTCATCTCTGGCTCTTTTTTCTTCCTCACTCTCGGAAGTATTCTCGTCTGTAGCATCTTCTGTAGCAATAGTTGTATCATCACTCTTCTGCTTATCGTCTTCAGACTCCTTGCTGTCCTTCCTGCTGCAGGCGCAAAACACTGTCATCGTCGCAAGCAGCATAATCATTACAGCCGTTCGTCCCTTATGACTTTTATGCTCTTCACCGATATGAAGTATCCTCTCCTTAAGCTTACCCTTGCCAAAGGAAACTGCCCTGAAAAGCTCCGTCCTTCTGCTGACGCCCAAATAGAGAATAGTTCTCGCGTATTCCTTCTTCTGTTCAAGAGACACATCCATGAGTATGCTTTCATCGCAGGCCAGCTCTATATCCTGCTGAACTATTCCAAATACCATCCACACGAGGGGATTGTACCAGTTAAGCATAAGCGCTATAAAATACAGAAACAGCAGCACATTGTCATGTCTCCTGATGTGCATTCTCTCGTGTCTGAGAACCATCTCGTATTTACTGCCCCTAAGATTCTCCGGCAGATATATCCTTGGTCTCACCAGTCCTGTGACACAAGCATCCTTAGCGTATTTCCAGAGAAATACATCCTTCTCGCCTTCAGCCGGAACAGCCTCCGCGCATTTCTTTCTGAACTGTGATTGACGTCCCAGATAATAGAAGCCCATCATTGCAATTCCTGCCAGCCAGAGGGAAGTTGCAAGTATCAGAACAATGTCTGTAGCACTATTTCCTGATATTACTGATACCTTACTATCATCAACTTGTTTATTACTGTTATTCTTACCAACCCGGTCTGTGGAATTTACAGCGGTTATCTCCGAATCACTGTTTCCAGCACTGTTATTTGGATTATCCGCCTTATTAACAGTACTCGTGTCGTCCACCGGATTATCAGTTGCTTTATCAGTCGAATTATTAAGAACATCGCCTCCATTCCGATCATAAACAGCCGTATTCCCGGAACTATCGCCTGACTCTACTGTATTCTCCACGCGGCCCGCTCTTCCGCCATTCACATATTCTTCTATGTCTTTATTCTGAGCCCCAATGTTATTCTCTTCTATCCCCAGTATCTCGCTTGAATTCGGAATCACCGAAAAATCAGCCGGAAGCGAAAACGGAACCAGCAGTCTGACAAGAAGAAGTATCCATATGTAATTAAGTGTTCTCTTGGACTGTTTTCTGAAAATGTAACGAAGCCCCAACACAACCAGTATCAGAAGTATCGTTAATGGCAGCCCGTTAAAATAGAAAAGAAAAATACTTTTCATCCTATCACCCCTCACTCACAAAACACTATTTATCAATGTGTTATCTCTCACTCTCAATACTTAGTCTTGCAACTGTCAGCCCCTCTGGACTCCTTGTAAGCGTTAATGATATCCTCCAGCTCCTGTACATCCTCGTCACTAAGCTTCTCTTCTCTGATAAATGTATTTACAAATTCCGGAAGGGATCCGCCAAAATACTTTCTGATCGCACGTTTTTTCTGCATAGCCTCATATTCTTCTTCCGAAACGAGACTTTTGACCTGAGCATTATTGTTTTCCACCATATCCTTCTCAATCAGCTTTTTCAGTATCGTATACATGGTAGTCCTGCGCCAGTCGAGCCTTTCATCCGCCAGACTCACGAGCTCCTTAGCAGGCATTTCACCCTTCTCCCATATTATTTCCATCAAGCTTTTTTCTGCTTCTGTAAGATGCATATTACACCACCTCTCAAATCATTCCTGTGTATTTTAAATTGATACCAGCTATCAATCATCCCGCCTATTATGTCTATGTTGTTTAGACAATTATAGTCTAAATCATTTAGACACATATGTCAATATTATTTTGTACTCTTTTATTCAATCATATATATGATCATAAAACAGTAAACGCGCCATAAAAGACATGATACAAAAAAATATCTCTAAGAATGATTCCATGAAAAACAGCAGACCTCGCGATCTGCTGTTCTTTATAATCTTATATTTTAATCATTCGATCCAGGACTGACATGTAGTCCTACATAGCCTTAACCTTCTCAAACTCCTCAACGATCTCATCCTCAGGCTTTGGAGTAAGAAGACTTACTACAACGATAAGGATAATTCCTGTAAGGAAAGCTGGAAGGAGCTCGTAGAGATCCCATACACCGCCCATAGGTCTGACAGCGAATTTCCAGATAAAGATCATTCCGCCGCCGCCAAGCATTCCTGCAAGAGCACCGTATTTGTTTGCTCTCTTCCAGAAGAGCGCCATGATCATAACCGGTCCGAATACCGCACCGAAACCTGCCCAGGCAAAGGATACGATGTTAAATACAGAGCTGTCCGGATTCCATGCCAGCACGATACCAAGTACTGCAACTACGATAAGTGTAAGTCTTGCAGCAAGCATAGCCATCTTCTCATTCATCTTAACCTTAAATACATCCTGGATGATATTTTCGGAAACCGCAGATGAAGCTGCTATAAGCTGTGAATCCGCAGTAGACATTGTCGATGCAAGGATACCGGCAATGATAAGACCGCCGATAAGAGCAAATGCAAAGCCGTGCTTACTGATCATATTTGCGATCTCAACGATAAGTGTCTCAGCCTTTGATGAGCTTGTAAGGTCACTATGATCAAGCATATCAGGAAGATCCTTCATAGCTCTTGCGATGATACCAAGAAATACAGCGATTCCAAGTGAAAATACAACCCAGATACTTGCGATCCTTCTTGAAAGCTTCAGCTGGTTCGGATTCTTTATAGCCATGAATCTGAGAAGTACGTGAGGCATACCGAAATATCCTAGTCCCCATGCCATTGTTGTAACAACATTAAACAGCTTAAATGGTCTTCCCTCTCCGGTCACATTGCTGTGAGTCTGACCTAGATAATATGAAGTGACCTCACATTTGTAGCATCGTGGATTTACCTGTATACTAGAGATTGTCTAAATCAACGGTAACAGGGATTACCACATACAAAGGAGGTCACTATGAAAAGAATACTAAAAATCGGGATGGATGT
>JAFRNE010000017.1 GCA_017430325.1 Eubacterium sp. | reverse complement strand
TGAATACTAATTAAACTGTTTTTAAGAATCAACAAAAGAAATATACGCGCAAAATAAAAAGAAACCAGAATTTACTCCTTTATTATGAAGGTAATTCGGTTTCTTCTTATTTTTTGTCGTCTTAACTTAATGACATTGGCCATATGCTCAGTCCTTTTACTATTGTTACTGTTCAATTTTTGTCCAGTTTATGCCACAAGACTGGCCTTATCTAGGACCAAGTCCGAATAAACTGTTCCGAAGCCCTTATCAAGCGGAACGATATTTATAGCACTGTCGATATCCTCAAGACCGATACTTGCTGACGAAATATCATCCATACCTGAGATGTCGATCATGATATCCTTATCAAATCTTCTTGAAAGATCACTCATGTTGCAGCTGAGATCATAAAGTGTTTCAGCATCAAGAGTGTATTTAAGAGAAATAATATCAAATGCCTTACCGCCGGAAACCTGGAAACGGTTATACCATTTCTTGGCTTTCTCATTATCCGTACTATCTGCTGTTGCAAGTATTATCCTGCACTCCGGACTTGCTGCCTTTGCCGCATTGATGCATGCATTGATCATTCTTGTCTGCTCCTCAAAGCTGAGAGTTAGTCCTGTGATCTCACTATATACTTCCACTTCGATCTGCACGAAATCAGGTGCTGCACCTGCTCCTGCAAACTTTGTAAAGAGCTTATGTACATTTTCAAAGCCTGCTCTTTCGGCCTTTCTTACAAACATTCTGTTCTCGGTACCAACCTCAGATGCAACTCCCTGATAGAGAGCGGCAAGCCCCAGATTCACGCACCACTTAAGTCCAAGTGAATGAACGTCACTACCTAATGACGCGATTGCATCAGCCCTGTCAGCTACTCCGTCTGTTATTTCGATACTACTGAATATTGTATTGACACCTTTGGTCTTCAATACATTGATCCTGTCCTTTGTAAGGACTCCGCTTACATTTACCATTCTACAAAGTTCGCTCATATCAAATCCTCTTATAGTCTTTTCCTATTATCACCTAGTACCACTTTAAGAGTATTCAAAATAAGGCAAATAGTCAATTCACCAAACCTCACGAAAATAATGTCCTGTTTTGTTAGTAAACGACAATTTAGTGTTTACTTTAGCGGGCTGAAGGGCTTTTTTCCTTCAAAAGCCGGGTCATTTTATATTTATCCGATGCACTCAGAAAGCTTATTACACAGTTCGAGATAATCACTGACAAAGCCCTCTGCATTCTCGCTTATAAACTCGTTATTACTTTCTTTAGCTGCAAACTCATGCTCTCTTGCTCTGTCGCTGAAATCCTGCAGACCTATAGTCGCCATGGAGCTCTTGATAGTATGAGCCTCTATCTCATAAGCCCTGATATCCTGCGCCTCAAGACTCTTCTTCATTCTCTCGGCACGTTCTGCACCTTCCCTGGAAATATCTCCGATGATCTCCTGAAGCAGCGATTCTTCACCACCGCAGTATTTGAGTGCAGCCTCATAATCCATACCCTTAAGTTTCGAGAGTCTGTCTCTGAGGGATGCTGCATCCATATTGACAGCTTCAATATTTTCGAGTCCCGTATCAAATACAACGCCGTCTCCGTTGCGTCCATTCTTGGTCAGCGATGCACCGACAGCCTTAGCAGCACTCTTCACACTCACTGTCGCCGGCTCACTAATAGTCTTCGCATCCTTCACCTTGTCCGCAGGAAGCATCTTTTTCACGGTCTCTTCAAGAATATCTGAATCAAGAGGCTTTGTAAGATAGTCATCAAAACCTGCATTCATATACATCTGTCTGCTGCCTGCAACTGCATTTGCAGTAAGAACAACAGCCTTTGTCTCTTTATTGAGAGAAGCAGCATCCGTCCTGATCACCTGAAGTGTCTCGATTCCGTCGGGACTTGGCATCATATGATCCAGAAGGATAAGGTCATATTTATTCTCCTTACACAGCTCTATAGCACGACTGCCGCTCTTGCAAAGATCAGGCACGATACCGTTCTTCTTCAGGAACAGCTTGACTATAGTCAGATTTGACTGATTATCATCAACCGCCAGAACCTTTGCATCCGGAGCGATAAAGCTGCTTTCTGCCTTGGTGGTCTCCTTCTCTACCCTGTGATCCATGAAATCACTTCTGAGAGGTTCTTTATCATTATATTTTATCGGAAGCATGACACGGAACTCGGATCCGACACCATATTCGCTCTCGACACCGATCTCGCCATGCATGGAATCAACTATGCTCTTTACTATGGCAAGGCCAAGCCCTGTACCCTCTATGTTGGCATTAGACTTAACATCCGCCCTGGAGAAGGCTTCAAACAGATACTCCTGGTCCTCCTTACGGATACCCTTTCCGGTATCCTTGATCACCAGATCAAGGTTATAGCCATCCTCCGTATAGCTGCCGCCAACCTTAAGGGTTACTGTACCCTCTTCAGTATATTTGACAGCGTTATTCATTATATTTACAAGGATCTGTCTGATCCTGAATTCATCACTTCTGACAGAATTCGGCACCTCTGAGGTTATCTCTGCTGTAAGGTTCAGGTTCTTTTCTTCTGCCCTTTCCTTCACAAGAGAAATAACATCGTACAGCATATCCGACATGAGGAAATCGTTATCCCTTATCTCAAGCTTTCCGGCCTCGATCTTTGAGAAATCAAGGACATCGTTAACAAGCATCAGGAGCATCTTGCCTGAGCTCTTGATATTTCTTGAATATTCCTCGATGGCCTTGTCATTATTTTCGCGGAGTATCATCTCATTCATACCGAGGATCGCATTGATAGGCGTTCTGATCTCGTGAGACATGCTCGCAAGGAATCTTGTCTTTGCCTCGGAAATATCGATGGCGCGCTGCTTCTCCATATTTATCTTTCTCAGATCATTTACCTGCTGGATAACGATAAAGGTCAGCAGGAAGCCAAGTCCGAAGACCATCGGTACTGTCTGTGCCTTGAAACCGACATTGAGAATGACCTCAAACAGAGCTATGATACATCCGATGAAAAAGCCAAGGAAACCTATGAAGGTATAACGGTATTCGCTTGTATTTTTCTTGATGGCATCAGCAATAAGGATTGCAATACCCGCTGCCGCAAGGACAACAAGTGTGGCATTTGCCAGGTCACGCAGCTTATAGAAAGGTATGAAGCCTGTGAAGTGAAATACCGGCCAGATCGTTGCATTCAGTATGGATAAGATCATCAGCACAGACATACTCTTTTTATATCTGCCGCGCTGTACCGCAAACAGGTAAGCTCCCAATGCAAGAGGCATCATAAGACAGAAGAAAAAGTTCATGAGACCGCCCACATGGTCAGCGCCGATAATGATCGGGAAAAGATATGAATCCGAAATAAGCCATGCGGCAATAAGAAAGATTCCCAGTGCTCCATAGGTCATATCGATCTTCTGTTTGTACATGACCCTGAGGACGATACTTACCACAAAAGCTACAAATGAAAAGATCATTATGATAAAGGATAATAAAAATGATGATCCGTTGGACTTGAGGAAATGTCCCAGCGCACTGTAACGTGTGGCGATAAACATTTCATTAATTTCCTTATCGATCTTCTGAACAGCTTTTCTTTCTATAACAAGCTCTCCGCCCGAATCCTCTGCCATTAAAGGAACCGACATTATAAATCTCTTGAGAGATCCTCCTGGAACATTTACATCTCTTTTCTCAACGAAATCCTTTCTGAGTTTACCGTTTATATAAACGGCTGCATCATTACGGGTTTCAAAGAATAAATATTCGTTATCCTGTATTTTTTCAGGAAGTCTGGCACTGATCGTCTGGTCTCCATTTTCACCGTTTGTAACATCCCAATCCTTTACATATTGGATCGATATACCTTCCAGCGGATCACTTTTAACGATCATTCCGTAAACGATCAAAACAAAGATATTAAAAGCCAGCATAAGAAAGAGAAGAATCTTCCCTGCTGTGATCCAACCATTTAACGTTCCTTGTTTTTTATCCTTCATACGAAAACCTCTCCAGCGTCTATATAAATATCAGTCTTATTTTCCCGGAATTTAGCAGCTTCCTTAATCTCATTTAATTTAGTATTGGCATTCGCTTTATTTATACCGACGACTTCTTCAAGCTTCTGAACGGAAGCAGTTCTACGATCAAGCTTCTCCTTGATATCATGGTACATTATATACGTATCCGAAACACTTGTCAGCTTTTTTAGATATTCCGAGAAATCTTTTATTGAGGTATTATCTCCCAACTCACACCCTAAACCTTGGTATTTTCTATACTTAGGATCCTCAGGGAATTCTGCCTGAAGAACATAAGAGTTGAGAAGTGATTTTATCTCACCAAATACTGTCTCTGACTCAGACTTCCTCTGCCAGTATCTATAGTCACCTTTCTCACAAGCTTGTATGGAATATTGAAGCTGTCCAGCTGTTCCATAAATGCTTTAACGTATATTTCATCCTTTATTCCCTGCTGATACGAAACAAATATATTTCCGCTGACAGCATTCATCTCTATGCTTATCTCACTGCGACCCACAACATGAGACCAAAGCTCCTTTATGTGCTTCTCCATTGATGCATATTTCCATTTTCCGACGTAGCTTACGCCATAGGTAATGAACGGTTTTATGGAAGCCATCACGCCATTTATCATCTGCTCTCTCACATCCATAGAAGAAATCTGCCTCAGCATATTCACCCTTATCGCAAGGCTGAGCATATAATTTCTAACGAATTCCGGACTGGCATAGAAGCGTGTCTTCTCTCGATAAAACCTGCACTGCTCTCTAAAGTCCATCGCCTTTACCGTTCTGTCATACTCCATTCTCGCCATGGCAAAACAGTTATGCTGAGTATTCTTCGCACCGAGCATAGCGCGGCCGTTGATAAAATAATTACCTACCGGCGGCTTATCACTGTTCGGGAACAGGCTGTCGAAAGCGCGGGCAGCAAGAAGCGTTATCATATTTCCAGGTGTGGAATCATATTCGGAAGTGAAACGGACAAACTCTGCTTCCGGTATGGCAATATCATAAAATACATGTTCGCCCGCTTCAGCTTTTCCATCCTCAATACATTTGAACGCCGGATGATGCTCCGGATCCTGTCTCTCCGGCATGCTTAAAGTCTCCGGCAGTTCGAGTTCATCTATCGGATCCGTTGGTTCTTCGTCTGCTATAGGAACCTCCAGTGTCAGAATGTCCTCAGCCATAGCATCTCCGTATTTCTCAGACATGTAATAATAAAGAAGTGTCGAGAGCATCCTAAACATATGATTACCGTCAGCAAGCCCGTGAAATACATCAAAATATATGAAATCATCGTAATAACATACAGCCCAGACATGGTAATTAGTTTCCTCTGTCTGCAGCGCTGCCGACGTATTCTGATTGAAAGTCTTTACAGGAAGTGGATTGTCCTCCAGATAATATTCCTTTTCTCCGCGTATAAGCTTCACACAGAAATACGGATACCTCTCGGCCGTTTTCTGTGTTGCTTCGCTAAGCAAGTCTCCATCCACCTTCTCATCAAGTCTTACACATATCCTTACGTTTGGATAGTCGACACAACTATATACTGATGTATAATCTCCTGCTGTAATCTGCTTTATGTTGTCCATTATCGAACCCGCCCTTTTATTATTGATACTCTAAAATCCCCTAAACAGGGGTTGTTATATTGTCCGAAAGCCTCGGACTGTATTTTTGTAATTATACTGAAAGCTTCGGACTGTTTATATTATACTGCAATCACACTGAAAACTTCGGACTATTTTTTGTAATTATACCGAAAGCTTCGGATTATTTATATCGTTCTGTGGATTGGTCTGATTAAGGTTCGGCTGATCTGCTCCTGCCAGCTGCGTGATCCTGCCATAGCCTGTGTCATCAATACCACCGATAAGCTTTACTCTGAAACCGTTCTGCTCGTAAGGTGTCTTATCACCGTCCACAACGGAACCGGTGAAACTGCTCTTTAACCTTTTCATCTTGTCATATGCGGTCTTACCTCATTGACAAGATTGTCATGCCTCTCCACCAGATCTTTATAGCTCCATTTAGAATACGTTCCCACATCGCTGACAGACTCTTTTACACTTTTCTCATGATCCAGATCCTTCTTCAATAAAGCCTGCAGTCTATGCAGCTTTTCAGCCTTTTTGCCTGTCGGTTTTTTCCCCTCATTAACTATATCTTTCTTCTCTTCGGCGTCCTTCATTTTTTGTTCTCCCCATATATAGAAATGTTTATGCATAGTTATTTCATTATATTAACCATAACAAATCAATTATACTTAAGAAGAGGCAACAAAAGCGCAACAAAGCCACGGGCGCAGCAAATTATCCTTATCCCACCCCATAAAATCCCCTCTCCCATCCGTATATAATTTATAAACTTTTAAGAAAGAGGTGACATACTATGAAGAAGATCAAACTTATATTTGCAGCAGCTATGCTCCTGGCTTTGACAGCCTGCGGAAATAAAGATAATAGCAGCGATAAAACAAACAATACAACCAATGACAACACACAGGAAAGCGGCATCGATACAACCATCAATCTTCCTAGTACAACAGAAGCCAGCACGACACAGGATACCAAAACAAATTACGATATTCAGACCGTTCTGACCGATGCTCTTTTTGTTGATATAATTGATGGAAAAGAGATCCCTGCCGAGGTCATCTTCGGACGAGGCGGCGAGGACGGCTATGATACTTTTTCCACAAAAGATCAGGCTCTGATAAAGGACCTTATCGAAGCTTTAAGAGTTGTAAAGATCAAGAATGTGATCACAAACCCTGATGAGATGGTGTATATATGTGATGCCAATAACGATATCGTATTCATCATGAAAGACGGACGGGAGGTTCTATTTGCATTCGACCTCTTCATCTACGTTCATGAAAATAATGTAGAATACGAACTTGAAAACACCGAGCCTCTCAGAAATGCATGCCTCCAGATTCAAAACATGGGTGAAACTGAAGATGATGACGATGATCCGGACGACGCCGACGATGTAGACGACGATACAGACAACGACAGCGCTGATCCGAATGTTGACACGGATGATGATACAGGAGCTGACGAAGACCTGTAACAACCGAGAAAGTGTCTATAAAAATAGGACTAAGCAGATTGCTCAGCCCTATTTTTTTGCTCATGATATTTTTATAAAATCTACTTACATGATTACCTGTTAAGCTCGCTGACAGCTCCGACCGCATTATGATTACTGATTATGCCATCTATCTCTTTGCGGTCACTTGCCGGCAGATCTCCCGGAATTGTATTTTTAACGCTTGAAGTAGCATTACCATACTGAAGTGCCGCGAATGGATCATCGTATTTCAGATAACCATACAGCACGCCTGAAACATAGGCATCACCCGAACCGATCCTGTCGATAACGTCGATATCGGTATATGGTTTTTCGGTGTAGAACTTGTCAGTATCAGCGCTGTAGATTATTGATGTGAAGTCATGCTTCTTCGGACTTTTAACTGTTCTTCTGGTAGTGCATACCAGTTTGACATTGTAGTCCGAAACATAACCCTTCATAATATCCTCAAGTTCGCCCTCCCGCTGCATCATCCTGCGGCTTGTTTCTTCAGAAACAAAGAGGACATCAATGTAAGGAAGTATCTTCTCGATGGTCTCTCTGGCCTCTTCCTCAGTCCAGAGGTTTGCACGGTAGTTTACATCAAAGGAAATAAGCGCGCCGGCTTCCTTAAACCTCTTGATAAGGCTGAGAGCAACCTCTCTTGACTTCTCACAGAGAGCCAGCGTTATTCCACTGGTGTGGAACATTCTGGTTGAAGAATATATCTCCTCAGGGATCTCCGAAAGGTCTATCTTCGTAAAAGAAGAATTCTTTCTGTCATAAATGATCGACGGCTTTCTCGGTGCTGCGCCATACTCATAGTAGTATATTCCAAGTCTTGCATCTTCCGTATCGTCATATATCAGATAGTCGTCAGATACACCCTCAAATCTGATACGGTTTTTGATAAAGGTCCCGAGGTCATTCTGCGGAAGCTTTGAGATCACACCCGTTCTAAGCCCCAGGAGAGCAGCTCCTGCAGCCACATTTAATTCTGAGCCTCCGGCTCTCTTATCAAATATTTCACCACGCGACATTCTCTCATAGCCCGGTGGTGATAAACGGAGCATTATCTCTCCGAGTGTTATCAGATCAAACTTATGCATATGAAAGTCCCTTTATATTCTCATCCGCAACATTTATAAGCTCAAGTGCATTATTCGCTGCACCCTTTATATTAACATTATTTATCGTTATCTTTCCGGCATTTCTCAGATAAATGGATCTACCGTTCATCTTCTCGAAACCGTCCATCATGATAGGGCATTCAGCCTTTCTCTCTGCCTCCGGCAAGAACTCTGCATCTATATTTTCAAATATCAGCTCTTCGATCGGCCTCTCCGGAAGTCCATAAGCGCATACAAGCGATGCATTTACTCCCGTGCAGGTGATATTTTTTACCGATATCCTGCCTATCCTTGGAGTTCTCTCGTCAACAGGTCTTGGCTCCTGATCCTGAACGTAGCTCGTATGTCCATCAGGATCACAGAAATAAAACATATTCACGGTGAAAGGCATCCTTACATTCTCCATACGGATGTCGCTGAGGTTAACGTCATCTATCACGCTCCTCTCGCCTCTGCCGCGTCTTGTTTTGATCCTGAGCCCTCTGTCAGTTTCAACGAAAAGACATCTGCTGATATTTATGCGGGAAACGCCGCTCGCCACCTCACTGCCCACCGTCACCGAACCATGTCCGTGCTCCAGTCTGCAGTTTCTTATCACAATATTATCCGCCGGCTTATTATGATTTATGCCCATATACATCTTGCCACTCTTAATGGCGATGCAGTCGTCACCGACAGATATTCTGACACCGATTATCTCCACATCTGTGCAGCTTTCCGGATCAAAACCGTCTGTATTTGGCGAATTATCAGGATTTGTAATATCCATATCATAGAACGAAACCTTATCCGAATAATAAGGATGAACTGTCCATGAAGGAGAATTCTTTATCGTAACACCCTGAAATCTTATATTACTGCAGCTATTCAAAAATACAGTCTTAGGTCTCCACGCGCCTCTTTTCTTCGATACGTTATCCCACCAGTCTGAAGCAGCTGCATTTCCATCAATGATGCCTCTTCCTATGAAATCAACATTCGATACGCCGATACCCGTGATAAGGGACGCAAAGGTGCTGATAGGATTTCCCTCCCACGAAGCAAGACTGATCTCCTTCGAGAAGCCGTATTCCTCTTTGACCATACCCGGAAGCACCGGATAATGATTTCTATCCGGATCACCAAGGAGTACTGCATCCTCGTCGAGCCAGATCGTGATATTACTCTTCAGGAAAAGTGGTCCCGAAAGATATGTTCCCTCTGTTATATGAACAGTTCCTCCTTCAGGGCAGGCACCGATAGCCGCCTGAAGAAATGCTGTATCATTACTGACACCGTCGCCCTTTGCACCGATGCTGCGAACATCTATACAACATAGCTCCTTCTTTGTGTGGAAGGATATTTCCTCACAGAAATCCTCACCACAGACCTTAAGCATGTAATCCATATCCGGTGTCAGCCCATCTATAGTATTTACATTACGATCAGACTCCTTGACCTTATTACCGTTCAGGTAGTAAGTGCAAGGCTTATCCATGCTGTAAGGCTTATTATTATCCAGTTCAATGGTTATGCTCCTGTTAAACAGACCTGCAACCCGTATCTTCATGTTCAGTCTCTTCTCCTTAAGATCTCTGTATATGCGAGCAGGAACGGCGCTACGCCTTTGGCCTCATTCTTCACAACCGGCTCACTGAAATAATATTCCAGAGATCCGTCTCTCTTAGCCGGACCGCCAAGGCCTGCAACAAGGCAGATACCACCAAGTCCAAGCTTTCCGTCATCATCTATAACAAGATATTTATCAACTATACCATAAAAAGCGTCCAGTCCGATCTTCTCGTATTTCTTCGGAAGATATCCAAGTCTCACGCCCTTAAGGATGGCATATGCCACAAGGGC
Source organism: Eubacterium sp. (assembly GCA_017430325.1). Lineage (GTDB taxonomy): Bacteria > Bacillota > Clostridia > Lachnospirales > Lachnospiraceae > Eubacterium_Q. The sequence goes on along the minus strand of JAFRNE010000017.1, from coordinate 39,290 downwards.
TGTTCCTGAGGTTTCAAGGTAATTGCCCGGAACACCCGGCTTATCAACAACCTGCCAGAACATTCCGCTTTCATCCTGGTATTTTTCCAGAGCATCGATCAAGTCTTTCAGGATATTCTGGAGATATTGGAATTCATAATACAGTCTCTCATCTGTGCTTTCAGCTGTATCAACAAGTGCAACAGCGAACCATCCGATAGCACGGAGCCAGAAATTCTGACTGCATCCGGTTTCCTTATTTGCCCAGTACATATCTCTGCTCTCATCGTAGCCATGATAATACAGTCCGGTCTCAGGATCCTTCATGAGTCTTACAACATTTTCAAACTGATGAATACTGTCGAGACACTTCTCCATACGGTTGAATTTTGTCTCATACATCATGTAAAATGGCTGCGCCATAAAGAGTCCGTCAAGCCATACCTGATATGGATAGATCTTCTTATGCCAGAAATTGCCCTCATTGGTACGCGGCATGTTTTCAAGCTGGCTTCTTACAAGTTCTATTGCTTTCTTATACTTCTCATCTCCGGTCTTCTCGTAGAAATAGAAGAGATTCCTTGCCGGATTCACATTGTCCAGATTATATTCTTCTACCCTATAGGTCTTGATATTTCCGTCTTCTTCTACGAAAAAGTCCACGAAATCCTTTGCAAACTTAAAATACTTTTCATCTCCGGTGATCTCATACAGAGCCAGTACTGCTATGATCATACAGCCATCTATATAATTCCACTTGTTCGGAGTACCCTCAAGGATCTTCTCGATATTCCACATAGGAGCCTCAGCCGTTGAGTTTTCCAGCAGAAAATCAAAATATGTCATTATCTTTTCATCAATACTTTTACTCATATCCGCCCTGTCCTCACATGTATTTTTTCTCAAGTCCTGCTATATACTCCCTGCAGCTTACCGCATTCTCCGGCTTGGTATTCTCAAGTGTAGCCTGGATATACGGTTTCTTTGTCACAGCAAACTTTACGATACTGTCATAATCCATCTCACCAAGTCCACAGCCGAGACAGTTCATCTCACCACCCTCAAGCACATAATCCTTAAGGTGTATAATTGAAATATCCGGCCCCAGCAGCTCTATCGCCTCGCTGATAACCTCATCCCTTCTGTCAAGATTATCCGGATGAAGCAGATTGACCGGATCAAAAATAATCTGTAGATTAGGCGATGCTATACGGTCAAGGACCTCTCTCGCCCTTTCTGGATTATAAACAATATGCTTGTAAACCGGCTCGATAGCCAGAATAACGCCGCATTTCTCAGCGTATTCAACAACCGGTTTAACATTTTCAATAAAAATCTCCAGCGCTTCTCTGCTATGGCAGCTTTCCTTGTCATAGCTGTAGGTTGGATTTGGCGCGCCGGTCTCAGTACCTACCACGCTGCATCCGAGAAGTGAAGCAAATCTCAGATGAGCCATATATTTTCTCTGGATCTCTTTCAGCTTATCCTTGTCAGGATGTGCAAGATTCAGATAATTTCCAAGGACTGCAATATCCAGTCCTGCATTTTCAAATTCATGTCTGAGATACATTGCGTATCCCGGTGTCAGTGCATCTATATCAGATGTCTGACCTTCAATCTTAGATAATGCCAGATGTACACAACTGAAGCCCTGTGCCTTAACGTCACGTAAACTCTCTGAAAGTGGTAATTTTCTGGCATCATGGAGTCTTAGTCCTAACTGCATTTTCTTCTCCGAATGTACTTATAACTAAATGTTTGTGGCAATTTCCAAATAAATATCTATCTGTATCTTTTTTTCTTCTTACCGGATTCTACTTCCCTCTCTAAAACATCGAGGTAAGATTCCTGAACTTCCGGTTCTGGCATATATTTCTTAAATACTTCTTCGTAATGCATAGCCATGAGATATATTACTATGGCCAGGCCAATATTAACCGTTACAAAGGTTACAACGATCATAGAAAACAGATTTGCAAGCACCAGACCTATAACTATAAGCCCTATAAATATAGTCTCCTTAAAGTTAGTGAATGCCATAAGGATAGAGTAACGGATCGTATCCTTGATCGGATTTATAAATCTTGATTGTATCGCAAATACATATAATATCGATATGAAATAAAGAATACCTATACAAAGTACAACTGCCCATGCAAGCTTTGATCCCGGGATCGTTGCGTGATTCCAGAAGATAAGGCCTATGCCTATCAATGCTCCTGCAAGGATATAGATGATTCCAAGCAGTGTACCCTGACGGAAATTCTCTTTGAAGGATTTGAAGAAGTTCTCTGTCGGATAACCCTCATCCTTCTTAAGCTTCATACAACTATAAATGAGGGCAGTAGTTGAGGCCCCTATAGTAAATATAGGGAGTGAACATACAAGCCACAAAATATTAAGCCACCAAATTCTTCCAACAAGGATAAAAAATCTCCAAACCGGATTGTCCGGACTAAATATTGTTCTCAACATACTGCCACCTCATTTAGTAATTATTCAAACCAATAGGTTAATCTTAACCCTTTACACCACCTGCAGAAACACCTTCAACGAACTGATTCTGTGCTGCAAAGAATATAAGGATGTTCGGTATGATCGAAATAAGTGAAGTTGCAAGAACTCGATTCCAATCAAAACCTGCATCACTATCCATTGACAGCTTAACGAAGATAGTTGCCGGATATTTTGCCGGATTATTTACGTAAAGGAGTGGTCCAAGGAAGTCATTTGAAGACCACATAAACTTAAACAGTGCACATGATACGATTGCCGGCAGGATCATAGGAATGATGATCTTGACAAGAGTCTTCACTGAGTTACAGCCGTCAATCTTTGCCGCTTCTTCCATTTCCTTAGGAACACCCCTCAGGAACTGGATGAGCATGAATATGAAATACGTCTCAGTAGCAAATGCCGTCGGTACGATAAGTGGAAGGTAGAGGTTTGATCCAACCCATCCGAACTTATTGAAGAGGAGGTACTGAGGAATATTAAGTACAACCTGTGGAAGGAAGAGCATTGCCATCATAAGAGCGAAAAGCACCTTATGACCAACAAACTTAAATCTTGCGAAACCATATGCTGTAAGTACTGATGAGATTATTGTAAGGATAACCTCAGGAATAACATAAGAATATGTGTTAAGCATTGCCTTCCAGATGTTGATATTTCCACCGTAGCTCTTTACAGCATTCTTGTAACCGTTTAACGTTGTCTTAATAGGGATAGGATTCATAGTTTTGAATATCTCACTATTATCCTTGAAGGTTGCACCTACCATCCAGATAAGCGGATATACCATTATCAGACCTACAATCGTAAGTACGATATAACGTATAACGGTATTGATCCTTCTTCTTCTGGCAATCCTCTTATAGGATTCTCTAAGCTGCGCAGACTGAGGCCTTCTGATAACAACCTTCTCAGGCGCACCGGATGCTGCTCCAACAGGCACACGTCTCATATCGGAGGCATTATATGGCTTGTCGGCACTGTTCTGTTCATTGTTTTCATTATCAATGCTAACAATTGGCATATTTATTTACCTCCTTCATCATCTGAATAGTATACCCAATATCTCTGGGTTGCAAATGCGATAACCGTAAATACCATAAGGATAACGAAGAGTACCCATGCCTGAGCACTTGCTTTACCCATGTTATATGAAGTAAACGCATTGTTGTAAATAAGAAGTGACATAAGTGTGGTTGAACCGAGTGGGCCACCTCTTGTAATGATATAAGGTCCGTTGAACTCCTGGAACGCCTGTACAAGCTGTGTAACAAGGTTGTAGAAAATAACAGGTGTAATAAGCGGAAGTGTGATCTTGAAGAACTGCTTTGCCTTGCCGGCGCCGTCGATAGCCGCCGCTTCGTAAAGTTCTGTCGGGACACCCTTCAGTGCCGCCAGGAACACGACCATGGCCGATCCAAACTGCCATACACGCAGCAGGGAAATCATAAAGAGTGCCCACTTTGGATCTGACATAAAGTGCGGCGCATCAACTCCGATTGCCGCGAAACCATTTCTGATAAGTCCGTTATCACTGAAAAGAGCCTTCCACAGTACTGAGATAGCAACGGAACCACCAAGAATAGATGGGATATAATATGCTGTTCTATAGAAGTTAACACCCTTTAACTTGAAATTAAGTATGTATGCTATGAAAAGCGCAAATACTAATTTAAGCGGAACTGTCATGAAAGCATATTTAAATGTTGTTATCAGAGCTCTCTTCTCTATAGGAACATTAAATACGTCCTTGTAATTCTGTAATGTAAATCCATCAGATTTACCCTTAAAGAGATTGTAGTCTGTGAAGCTGTAATAAAGTGAAGATAAGAACGGATATAATTTGAATACGAGAAAACCTATTAACCACGGAATGATGAATAGGAACCCCACATTCCGCTTTCTGAATTTTTTAAATTTACTCATCTCTCCTGCTCCTATTTTTTTATAGCCTGTCATATAAGATGTTGTTGTCTTATACAACAGGCTATTTATTAATGAGGTTTAGTTATTGCTCACTTATTACTTTGCTGGAGCAACAGCTGTCATAGCATCGTAAAGCTCCTTAGCTGCGTCATCAACCTTATACTTTGATCCACCTGCATCCATACCATATGAATACTGCTGGAATACTGTTGTATATGCTGCTGAACCACCCTTAAGTGATGAATCATCAAAAAGTGGATTCCAGTACAGTGGTGCTGAATTCATAACCTGTTCATGTGCCTCTGCTGATACAGCATCAAGTGCGCCTGCAGCGTTAAGTGTATCGTAAGCTATCTTTGACTCTGGGATACCACGCTCTGTCTTCATGATCTCGATACCTTCCGGATCATTGAGCATGAAGTTAAGAAGCATAGCAGCCTCACGTGGGTGCTTTGAATTAGCACTGATAGAGAACATAAGTGAAACCTTTGTGTAAGACTTAAGTTCTGGGAATACGTTACCAACTACGAGATCAGAACCGTTATCGCCAAGTGCTGAGATGTATTTCTTTGGAGATGAATCCCACTCGAAGATACCTGCATACTGACCATTGATGAATCTCTGTGACTTATCCATTGAATCTGCACCCTCACCAAGGATGTAAGCCATTGTAGGGATTACATGTGCATCTTCAAGAGACTTGATCCACTCAAGACCTTCCTTGATCTGATCCTGAGTAACTGTAAGGTTGCCATTCTCGTTGATGATAGGTTCGCCTGTCTTAGCCTGAAGGTAATATGTCATAAGGATCATTCTGTCATACTCACCGATTACGAGTGGATAATAATCCTCACCAAGCTTATCCTTGAATACAGGACCTGCAGCGAGAAGATCAGCAAGTGTTGTAGGTGTAGCAAGACCTGCCTTCTCAAATGTTGCCTTGTTCCAGTAGAATGTACGTCCTGTAAGTGAAACAGGGATACCAGCGATACCGCCCTTTGAATCTACTGTCTTAGCAAGAACTTCGTCAGAATACTGTGAAAGATCAAGAACATCTGAAACAGTATTCAGGTCAAGATATGTTGTTCCGTCTGCATCGTACTTTCCGATCCAGTCAAAGTTTGTCTGCTGAACATCAGGGTTGTTTCCTGAGATATACTCTGCAGCCTTAGCTGTCTCCCAGTCAGACCATGCACCAAAGTTTACCTCAACCTTGATTCCAGGATACTTCTTCATGAATGCATCAACAGCTGCCTGTGTAGCTTCATGTCTTGAGTCACCACCCCACCAGTCAAATGTGATGGTACACTCATCATAACCGGCACCACCATTGTCTGTAGAGCCCTCAGTTGTGCCATCGTTGCCGCCCTGAGTAGCTTCTGTTGTAGGCGCATCAGTTTTCTTGTCATCCTTCTTGTCATCATCCTTGTTTCCGCATCCTGTTAAAGCCATACTTCCGACCAAGAGTGTAGAAACGAAAGCACGTAAGAACTTCTTTTTCTTCATTTAGTAATCCTCCTAAACTGATTTTCATTATTACTGCTTAATCTGAATATCAGCCCTCCCTCTCCAAGTCGCAGACATCAAATGTAAGCGTTTTCATAACTACGTACATAAAAAATACACAATTTTCACTCATATTACTACACTATTTTAGCTATATTGATAATTAAAGTACTGATTTTTTGTCATTTATGTGTTATAATGTACAAAATAATGAAAGATACACCGCATTGCGGGTATCTTTCTCATCATCATCAATAATAGAGATGAATTTCAGGGGAATTTTAAGGTATGGTTTTGTGAAATTACAGAGGAGGATCTTATGCGAGTTTCAGATAAAAATATTGATAGAATATATGTAAATACAGCAAACCGAAGCGCTGATTACAAAATGACGGATAATCATTATCACAATTATTATGAGCTTTATTATGTACGTCACGGAAAGGTGCGTTTCTATGTAGACAATTCTCTATATACGATGCAGGGCGGTGACTTTATTCTTATCCCGCCAAAATCCATTCACTACGTCCATTATCTGTCCCAGAGCACCAGAGTGAATATATATTTTAAGGAATCTGATCTCTATAATAACGGGGTTCCGTTCATTGCAAATATCACGGACAGATTCCTCCATACCATGATTATGCATGTTCCGAGGATCTACCGTGACAATATTCACACACTGATCGACTTTATGGTGGCTGAGGAAAATGTAGATGATGCATCAACCGCAGCCCTGCAGCGGCTTATGTTTCAGCAGCTTCTGCTCTACTGCAATCGTTACTGCATCTTCCGGACCGGATCGGATGATGATGATAATTCCGATAAGATACTTGAATCGGTGAAATATATAGATGAGAATTACAACCAGCCGATCACGCTGGATCTGCTCTCAAAGCTTGCCGGCTTCAGCCCGAGCTACTTCAGCAAGAAATTCCGCCAGACTACCGGAAACGGAATGAAAGAATATTTATCATATGTAAGACTAACTCATGCAGTAACGGAGCTGATGTCCACAGACCACTCCATAACAGAGATTGCCATCAACTCCGGCTTCGGAGACAGTAATTATTTTAAAGACGCCTTCAAAAAAATGTACAACATGTCTCCTAGAGAATACCGCAGGTCGATGCTTGATAAATATGTATTAAGTGAAGGAAACAAATTATAAGCCTATTCAGATGCCTCCACCCATTCAGGTCTGGAGGCATTATCTGCGCCCGGACCATATGAGCCACTCTCAATAAACTGTACTGTTCCATGTGCATCCTCCTTACCCCAGTCATGCCAGCCGGCAGGAGCGATATGCTTATCCAGATAACAGTTTATCAGTTTCACCCTGGCATATTCTCTCCAGGGTCTTGCTATGTAACAGCTCGCTTCCGGGACAGCCTCAGTATGCAGGAAGCGGCAGTTCTTTGCAACAAAGCCCTCCTGTTCTCCCTCCGGTGTACACGGTGCAAAAACCCAACCCGGAGCTACACTTATAAAGTCGCAGTCTTCAAAAAGTGCATTTCCTCCGCCAAAGATAAAATCAACGCTTCCATATATGGAACAGCTTCTGAATATAAATCTTCTCATGGTCCTCGGCGTAAACTGTTTCGGTCCTAGAAAACCATCCTTTTCATATTCCTTAGGAGGAAGAGGTGCCAGAAAAAGTGTGTCCTGATTACTTATAATAATAGAATCTTCCACTACAATATCATCTCCATCAAGATAGAGAGCGATAGCCTGACCGTTTTCTTCACCCGGTCCGGCCGTATTTTCAAATATGCACTTTTTAAAAGTAACATTATCTCCGTCACAGAGGACTGTCGCCGTTCTGAAAGTATGAAAGGGCTTACCATCTTCATGAGGCCAGTATGCTCCTGTGGCAGCAGAAAAAATCGATCCCTCTATCGACACATCGTTTTCACTGAGTATACATTGTTTCTTTTCTATAATATGTTCTATTTTTTTCATTTTATCCTGCAGCTCCTTATCCCGTGATTTTCTGTCACTTTCTGCGCCGGTAACCATTATTAAGAAGAAAATACTTCTCCGTCATCTGTCTTATCATGATTGTATTAGGAAACAGATCATTTTGCAAAGTATATTCTTGACAATATTCCTTAGTCGTGGTAAAAAGTATGTAAGCGCTTACATTGTAGGCATTATTATTTTACTATAGCTTGGGGAGGAAAGCAATTATGAATACCTTTATGAACGACGATTTTATGTTAAAGAACGAAACTGCAAAGCATTTATTCCATACATATTCCGAGGCAATGCCTCTTATAGATTATCACTGTCATATTTCTCCTAAGGAGATCTACGAAGACAGACGATACAACAACATAGCCGAAGTATGGCTTGGCGGCCGTAATGACGACGGTTCATATTTTGGCGATCATTACAAATGGCGCGTTATGCGTTCAAATGCGGTACCGGAGGATGAGGTCACAGGTAGTGCCGATCCTTTCGATAAATTTGTCAGATTTGCTGAGGCCCTTGAAATGGCTATCGGTAATCCAATGTATCACTGGTGTAATCTTGAGCTTAAGAAGTATTTCGGTATAACCGAGCCTCTTACAAAGGATAACGCCCGTAAGATCTGGGATAAGGTTAATGATATGCTTCGCACAAATCCCTCTCTATCAGTACGTGGTATCATTAAGCAGTCCAATGTGAAATACATCGGAACGACCGATGATCCTATCGACACTCTTGAGTGGCACGAAAAGATTGCAGCAGATCCAGACATAGACTTTATGGTTTGTCCTTCCTTCAGACCTGATAAAGCAATAAATATCAGTAAAGCAGGTTTCCGGGAATATATTCAGAAGCTTGCACAATCTGTAGGCAAGGACAGCCTCAATTCAGCAGAAGAAGTTATGGCAGCTCTTGATGAAAGGATCGATTTCTTCAAGAAGCATGGCTGTCGTGCCTCTGACCACGGAATTGACTATGTTCCTTATAAGCCTTGCAGCATTGAGGAAGCAAATGATATCTTCGCAAGATCACTTCGCGGTGATGCCCTCTCAGACGAAGAGGTTGAAAAATACCAGACTGCCATTATGCTTCATCTTGCTCGTAAGTACCATAAGGAAAACATCGTTATGGAGATACATTATTCATGTACAAGAAATGTTAATGAGAGAATGTTTAAACTCGAAGGTCCTGATACAGGCTTCGATATGATAGCCAAGAGCAGCTGCGGTGACGCACTTGCAATGTTCCTTTCAGAGCTTGACAAAACAGAGGAGCTTCCAAAAACTATCCTCTTCTCTCTTGACCATAACGACTTCAACCTTATAGGAACCTGTATGGGAGCATTCCAGTCAGCCGAAGTTCCATCCAAGATCCAGATGGGTGCAGCATGGTGGTTCCTTGATACCAGAGATGGTATGGAGGAGCAGATGCGTTCACTCGGAAATCTGGGACTTCTCGGAAACTTCATCGGAATGCTTACAGACTCTCGTTCCTTCCTCTCATACACAAGACACGACTATTTCCGCCGTATCATGTGCAATCTTATAGGTCAGTGGGTTGAAGATGGTGAATATCCTGCAAATGAGGCATCACTTAAGAAGATTGTTGAGGGCATCAGCTTTAATAACGCAGCAAGATATTTCTGCATTGACTGATCACCTCTATTTTAAAACTAGGATAGAGAGGTTTTTATGAGCAGACTTAATTATAAAACTTTAGATGAAGTTGGATACAACGGATATATTTTAAAGGATGCGCCTGAGAAGGTCCTTCAGTTTGGGGAAGGTAATTTCCTCAGAGCATTTGTAGACTATTTCTTTGATGTAATGAATGAAACTGCCGATTTTAACGGCAAGGTTGCTGTTGCACAGCCGATCAGCGCCGGTCTGGCACAGCTTATCAATGAGCAGGAGGGACTGTATACTCTCTTCCTCCGCGGTTCAGAGAACGGACAGAAGGTTAACAACAAGCGTGTGATATCAGCAATTTCAAGATGTATCAATCCTTATGATGATTACGAAAAGCTTATGGAATGCGCTTCAAACGAATCACTTCGTTTTATTGTTTCAAATACAACCGAAGCAGGAATCTGCTACGATTCAACCTGTCAGAAGGACGATGCACCTCCTTCAAGCTTTCCTGCAAAGCTGACAGCATTTTTATATAAGAGATATCAGAATAAGCTTCCTGGATTCATTATCCTCTCATGCGAGCTTATCGATCACAACGGTGATGAACTTCGTAAATGCGTGCATCAGTATATCGATCAGTGGAATCTTGAAAGCGACTTCCGCATGTGGGTAGATAACGAGAACATCTTCTGTTCTACACTTGTAGACCGTATCGTTCCGGGATACCCTAGAAATGAAGTTGAAGAGATCTGCAAGGAGCTTGGCTATGATGATAATCTCATCGATACAGCTGAAGTTTTCGGCTTCTGGGTTATCGAGGGTCCTCAGGAAATAAAGAAGGAGCTTCCTTTCGAGAAGGCCGGTCTTCCTATCATAGTCGTTGATGATGTTACACCATACAAGCAGCGCAAGGTTCGTATCTTAAACGGCGCACATACATCATTTATCATGGCAGCTTATCTCTCAGGGCAGGATATAGTTCGTGACTGCATGAAGGATACTGTGATCCATGATTTCATGAACAAGACTATTTATGATGAGGTCATCCCGACCTTAGACCTGCCGAAAGACAACCTGATGAAGTTTGCATCTGATGTTACCGAAAGATTCTCAAATCCTTTCATCGATCATCAGCTGCTTTCAATATCACTTAACTCAACTTCAAAATGGAAGGCAAGATGTATGCCATCGCTTCTTGAATATTCAAAGCGTCAGGGCGGAAAACTTGCAAAATGTCTTACCTTCTCATTCGCAGCATATATTGATTTCTATCACAGAGGTTACGAAAAGGGCGAAGGATGCCTTATAGCAAAGAGAGGCGACGATACCTACAAGATCCAGGATGATGAATGGGTTCTCGATTTCTTCTTAGCACATAAGGATGACGATGATGCCGCTATCGCAAAAGCAGTTATCAACAACGAAAAGATGTGGGACGGCGAGCTCTCAGCTTTAGCCGGTTTTGAGGCTGAGGTTGTAAAGAATCTTGCATTGATACGTGATAAGGGCATGTACGAAGCGCTCCGCGAGATCATCAAATAGAAATCCGCTTATAAGAAAGGATATTTCTTAATGAAGATAATTCAGATAGATCCTGCCGACAATGTTGCTGTAGCTCTTACAGACATTACAAAGGATGAAGAATTAAATATTGGCAGCCTTAGCTTCAGGGCTGTCGAGGATGTGGCAAGAGGTCACAAGATCGCCCTCCGTGATATCACTTCCGGAACCGAAGTGACCAAATACGGAAATACGATCGCCAAAGCCACTTCTGATATTTCACAGGGCCAGTGGGTACATACTCACAACGCCCGGACAAATCTTTCAGAAAACGACGAATACACCTACGATCACAAGGTATTTCCTCTTCCGAAGGTAAGTGACAAGAGCTTTATGGGCTTTAAGCGTACTGATGGAAGTGTCGGTATCAGAAATGAGATCTGGATAATCCCAACTGTTGGCTGTGTTAACTCTATAGCAACCCAGCTTGTAAGAGAAAACCAGCATCTTGTTTCAGGAACCATCGATGGACTTTATACCTTTACGCATCCTTTTGGCTGCAGCCAGCTTGGCGGCGACCACGAACAGACAAAAAAACTCCTTACATCACTGGTAAGACATCCAAATGCCGGTGCAGTCCTGGTACTTGGCCTTGGCTGCGAAAACCTTACTATGAATCAGTTTAAGGAAGAACTTGGAAGCTGGGATGATAACAGAGTAAAGTTCCTTATCTGCCAGGATGTAAAGGATGAACTGGAAGAAGGAAGCAGAATCCTCGAAGAGCTTGCAGCCTACGCAGGACAGTTTACCAGAGAAGAGCTTCCGGCCAGCGAACTTATAGTCGGTATGAAATGCGGTGGTTCCGACGGACTTTCAGGTATCACAGCAAATCCGACAGTCGGAAGATTCTCCGACAGGCTCATCGCTCTCGGCGGATCGACCATCCTCACGGAGGTTCCGGAGATGTTTGGTGCAGAATCAATACTCTTCAACCGATGCGCAGACGAAACAGTATTTAAAAATGCTGTGGATATGGTAAATGATTTTAAAAAGTATTTTGTATCACATGGACAGGTGGTTTACGAGAATCCAAGTCCCGGAAATAAAGCAGGCGGCATCACAACTCTTGAGGACAAATCCTGCGGATGTGTTCAAAAGGGCGGCTGTGCTCAGATAGTAGATATACTGAGCTATGCTTCTCCGGTCAAGAAGAAAGGCCTCAGCCTTCTATCCGGTCCGGGTAACGATCTTGTCAGCGCCACCGATCTTACTGCCGCCGGTGCACATCTGATACTTTTCACAACCGGACGAGGAACCCCATTCGGCGCACCTGCTCCTACTGTTAAGATCTCTACAAACACTGCACTTTACGAGAAAAAGCGCAGCTGGATAGATTTCAACGCCGGAACGGTTGCTGAAGGTGAATCACTTGATGATGCCGGCGACAGGCTCCTTGATTTTGTACTAAAAATAGCCAGCGGAGAGAAAACCTGCACAGAAAAAAATAATTTTAGAGAAATATCTATCTTCAAGGATGGAGTTGTGCTATAATACATGTCAAAAATTGACGTGCTGCATTTATAGCTGACCAGATTCTCTAGTTTTAGGGCATCAGAATTCAATAAAAACGTGTAATACGTCAATTCTTTCATTATATTCTAATATATACAAGGAGATAATGACTATGGGGTATACACGATTTCATTGCAAGTCAACCAGCACCGCAATGCTGATTGATGCTAAAAACTCAAAGGATGCTGCTCAACAGTTTGTTGACGAGATGATGCACAACTTGTACAAGATCAAACTAAAAAAATGTAATGAACATGAAAAACGTAAGTTTCCGGATACTACCATAACAGTAGTCAAGGAAGGTACAGGAAAGGAAGAATACTTCCAGTATACAAGTATGATACCTAAATTCTGATACCTTCTTTTTCCGGTTTTCAGAATTTAAATATATGGATAATAAAGATATCAAAGCCATAAAATCTACAGAAGATCAGCGCGATACCTCAGAAGTTCGCGCTGATCTTACTAAAAAGGATATTTTCTACAGAAATAAGATCTTAAATTCACCGATACTAAGGGTCGTCCTTTATATCGGTCTTCCTTTGGCGCTGTATCAGAGCCTTAATCAGCTTTTTGCCATTCTGGATACCATGATGGCATCTCATATCAGTCCAACCTCAGTTTCAGCCGTGGCATATCTTGCCCAATTGAATTTCATGCTTTCATCTATCGGCGGAGGTCTTGCAACAGGTGCAGGAATCCAGATAAGCCGTGCTTATGGTGAAGGCGATTTTGTAATGGTCAAAAAACGTGTCAGCAGTATTTATATGCTGTGCCTAGGCATCGGACTGATACTTATAGCTGTCATCTTCCCTTTTGCGAGAGTATTCCTTAGGCTTGCAGGAACTCCTCACGAGCTTATCGTCGAAGGTGTAACTTATTTCAGGATCGAGCTTATCGTTATGATCTTCACCTTCCTGAACAACATATATATTGCCGTTGAACGTGCCCGCGGATATTCAAAACGTATACTTTATCTAAACCTGATAGTGATCGTAAGCAAGCTTTCACTCACTGCTGTATTTGTTTACGGATTCAACTGTGGTCTTGAAATGATAGCTATGGCATCTCTCATCTCACAGTTCCTTCTGTTCATATTTGCAGTAAAGAACAGCACCGCAAAAAATAATGCCTTCGGCTTCTCAGCTAAATGCATAACCCTGAATAAGAGCGTCAATCTTCCAATGATCAAGGTTTCTATTCCGATCATACTGGAAAAAATACTTTTTGCTTCCGGCAAGACCGTAGTCAATTCAATGTGCGATGAATACGGCTCCCTGATGGTTGGCGCCATGGGTGTTTCCAACAATCTGGGCGGCATAACAACGAATCCGCAGAATGGTTTTCAGGACGGCACCTCAGCCATAGTCAGTCAGAATTTCGGAGCCGGCAAATATAAACGTGTTCTTGAAGCCTTCTACAGTACAGTGCTTGTAAATGTCATCATGAGTGTATTTATCTGCGGCTTTACTGTACTAAATATCAACTTCTTCAGCCACCTCTTCGATGGCGGAGATCCTGAGTTCCAAAGGCTGATCATCCAGGTCTACAAATACGAAGCCATCGGTGGCGTACCGCTGGGTGCCTTTGCAGCTGTAATGGCTCTCTTATACGGACTGGGCAAAACCAAGCTCACCATGGTACTGAATGTATCGAGAGTATTTATCTTCAGGATACCGGTCTTCTGGTTCCTGCAGAATTTCACTGATTTTGGAGAAAAGAGCGTCGGAATGGTCATGATGATCAGTAATGTATCGGTCGCAGTTATGGCTGTCGTTACCGCACTTATCGTCGTCCCGCGCTACAAAAAGGAGCATGGACTGTAACCCTGATATATCCAGGAAGAAACACGGATTATAATCCTGATATAGTTAGGACCGGATAAACAACAGAAAAAACCGGAACCATCATAAACGGTTCCGGTGTTTTTTATTGTATTTTTAATCGCTATATTGTAATTGTTTACTGCATTCAGTTGTGTTTTTATCTGCCGCCTACAGTCTGCTTCCTGTTCTAAGTATATATCCTGCAAGGAGCTTGCCCACGAAGAGAAGTATTGCACACTCATCCTCCTGCCAGATTCTGAGAGTATGCGGCTCCGCACACATCAGGTAACCCATCTGCTGCCCTTCCAAAGATATACTGGTAATAAGCAATGTCTCTAACTCATTTGATTTCAGATAACTATACAGCTCTACATATGTATCCTTAAGCTCTTCGGTGTTATTTGTTATATACATATCATCCTTCAGGATTCGAGAAACATCCGAAACGAATACCCTGTCATGTTTTCCCATGATATCACGGATATATTCATCTGCGGAAATATAGAAAAGATCAGATATCCTGAGATCCTCCTGAAGCACCGAAAACATCTCCCAGAGCTTATCCATCAGGTTCTTTCCCTTATCAAACTTACGGGAAATATTGTAAAAGGTCTGATACAGTCCATGCTTGGAAAGCTCCTGTATCTGTATATCCTTATGCTTCTCCTCAACATAAATGATATAACAGTTACGTCCCTTGGTCTTGCCACGATAAAGAGTTTTGTCCATCAAAAGGAACAGTTCATCATAATTATCTGCATCTGTTGGATATGTAGCACTACCAATTGTACCTGTGATAAATGGATCGCAGTGCTCCAGCTTGATATTTTTACGCAGAACCCTGAAATTCGCATACATATTCAGGTAGAAGCTCTTCTTATCAGCATACTCAAGATCTCTCAGATTGACGATGATGAACTCATCTCCGCCAAACCTTCCAATAAAACCAAAGTCTTCAAGATAATCTATCATATCACTTGAAACACCCTGAAGCACTCCGTCTCCTACCTTATGGCCATAGGTATCATTTATGAACTTGAAGTTATCAAGATCAAGCATGGCTGCCGTAAACGGTATCTTATGGTCGATCAGATAACGTATCATCCCTATAATGTAAGGCCTTGAGATAACGCCGGTAAGAGAATCTATGATCCTTGTCAGATCTTCATTTTCAAGGATTTTTGCAAAATATGGATTTTTAATAAGTTGTTCTTTTGTATACATATTACTGCCTCTAAAAATACACAGAACAAAAACTACCTATGTATTAATCTTACCATATTCAGCCTTATCTTACAACCATTATGCAAGGGATGCAGTGATAATTGCCATGGAGTAAACCTCGATTGCATTGCAGCCTCTTGAAAGATCATTTATCTGGGCATTGAGTCCGAGAAGTATCGGACCATACGCCTCAAAATTACCCATTCTCTGCGCTATCTTGTAACCGATATTTCCGGCATTTATATCAGGGAAAATAAATGTATTTGCATATCCTGCAACAGGTGAACCAGGACACTTCTGACGTGCAACTCTAGGAGAAACTGCTGAGTCAAACTGGAATTCACCATCGATCGGAACATCAGGGTATTCCTCGATTGCTTTCATGGTAGCATTTCTCATCTTTGTGACAGTATCACCGGATCCCGAACCATGTGTAGAATATGAAAGAAATGCAACCTTAGGGTCGATACCGAAAACCTTTGCACAACGTATAGTCTCACCACATATCTCGACAAGCTCATCCTCTGAAGGGCTTATATTTATAGCGCAGTCTGCCATGGCGATAACCTCATTTCCACCGGTTGCCGACGGACGAACAAGGATAAAACATGAAGAAACGATTGAATTGCCCGGTTTAGTCTTGATGATCTGGAGTGCCGGTCTGACTGTATCAGCCGTTGAATAAGTAGCACCACCCAGGAGACAGTCTGCAACCTTCATCTGTACGAGCATGGTACCAAAATAATTAGCCTGACGAAGTATCTTCTCAGCCTTCTCCTTTGTCATGCCCTTTGCTTTTCTGATCTCGACAAAAGCATCAACCATCTCATCAAATCTGTCATAATTATCAGGATCAATGATCTCCGCACCGCGGATGTTAAAACCTGCTTCCTCTGCTGCCTTTGTTACCTCATCATATTTGCCGAGAAGCACCGGATGAAGAAAGTTGCTGGCAAGAAGTCTGGAAGCCGCCTCAAGTATTCTTGGGTCAGAGCCCTCTGTAAGAACGATCTTCTTTGGATCCTTCTTTAACCTTTCGATCATTGAACCAAAACCAAATTCCATTATATTTTCCTCCTAAACTATCTATATTGTCCTTATTAATAAATCAGCCTGGATGTTATGGCCATCCAGGCTGATATAAGGAAGGTTCGCCCTTGCGGGCAAAAATTGTGGGCATTAATAAATATGTCAGTCTATCGATTAGCTTTTACGATTCCTGCTGCTTCTGCAGTAAGCTCTCTGATCTTATCGAAATCACCGGCATCTATCAGAGCTCCTTTAACCATCCAGCTTCCACCGCAGCAGAATATCTTTGAAGATTTAAGATATTCAACTACATTTGAAGCATTGATACCGCCTGTCGGCATGAACTTTACCTTAGGGAAAGCTGCTCCGACCGCATTGATCATGCTGAGTCCGCCTGCATTCTCTGCAGGGAAGAACTTAACATGGTCAAGTCCAAGCTTAACAGCCTGAATAAGCTCTGTTGGGGTCTGAATACCCGGGCATACCGGAATATCCTTCTCCAGACAATACTTAACTATATCTGCATCAAAGCCAGGCGAAACAATGAATTTTGCGCCTGCTGCTACAGCTCTGTCAACCTGCTCTATGGTAAGAACTGTTCCGGCACCTACAAGCATATCAGGGAACTTTTCAGCCATGATCCTGATAGACTCTTCAGCTGCATCTGTTCTGAAAGTAACCTCAGCTGCAGGAAGTCCACCTTCCATAAGCGCTTTGCCGAGTGGCTCTGCATTCTTTGCATCATTCAGAACAACAACCGGGATTATACCAACATCTGAAAATTTTTCTAAAGCCTTAACTGTTTTCTCGCTGTTCATCTTATTCTCCTATAAACTGTCCTGTAAGCGGTACAGCCCTCTTCTATATCAAAATTAATTATTTATCAGCTGTCTTAACATCTGTATCTGACTCTTCTTCAGCAGCAAACTTAGACTCATCCAGATTGTTTGGATCCTGTCCGATATAAGCTGAAATACCACCGTCGATATAGATAACCTGACCATTGATAAAGTCTGATGCTTCTGATGCAAGGAATACTGCAAGACCCATAAGATCCTCTGTACGTCCCCATCTCTGAGCAGGTGTCTTTGAACGGATGAATCTGTCGAAAGGATTCATAGAGCCATCAGCCTGCTTCTCACGAAGAGGAGCTGTCTGAGGTGTAGCAATATAACCAGGTCCTATAGCATTACACTGGATATTGTACTGTCCGTATTCTGAACAGATATTTCTTGTAAGCATCTTAAGTCCGCCCTTAGCTGCAGCATATGCTGAAACTGTCTCACGTCCGAACTCACTCATCATTGAACATGCGTTGATGATCTTTCCGCCGCCTCTTTCCATCATGCTTGGGATAACTGCCTTAGAGCAGATGAATGGTCCTGTGAGGTCGATATTTATTACAAGATCCCAATCCTTAACTGACATCTCATGCATAGGGATCCTTCTGATGATTCCTGCATTATTTACGAGGATATCGATAGGTCCAACCGTCTCTGTCACATCAGCAACAAACTTCTGAACCTGATCTTCCTTTGTAACATCACATACAGCACCATAAACCTCGATGCCCTCTGCCTTATAATTCTCTATTCCACGGTCAACAAGCTCCTGATTGATATCATTAAATACGATCTTCGCGCCAACCTCTGCAAATGCCTTAGCATATGCAAAACCAAGTCCATATGAAGCTCCTGTGATCCATGCTACCTTACCTGTAAGTGCAAACTTCTGAAGAAAATCGCTCATACCTAATTCTCCTTTTCTATTAAATAAAACTTTCCTTAAATCCTTTTGGTGGCCTTTTCCATGGAATTATATACCGTTTATGTCCGTCTATGATGTGTGCTGGTATATAATCCACGAAATTAGCATATTATATTTTTAGGAAGTATAAAAACCGCTATTGATTATAAAAGATCCTGATTCCTTACATCATCCATGTCATCAAAATCCTGATTCTCGCCAACCATACCCCAGATAAAGGTATAATTCTGTGAGCCGCAGCCTGAGTGGATAGACCAGCTTGGCGAGATGACTGCCTGCTCATTTCTCATAACTATATGTCTTGTCTGCTGAGGCTCTCCCATGAAATGCATTACAAATGCATCCTCAGGAATCTCAAAATACATATAAACTTCCATTCTTCTGTCATGTGTATGACAAGGCATTGTATTCCATACACTTCCCGGTTCAAGATGAGTCATACCCATCTCAAGCTGACAGCTTTCAACCTGTCCAGGAAGGATGTATTTGCAGATAGTTCTGTGATTTGACTGCTCCAGAGAACCAAGCTCCTTCTTATTCTCATCCTTAATGATGACAACACCTTCTTCAGGCTCTCCGTTGACCTTGATCAGAACTGTCGGATACTCTGCATGTGCCGGAGCACTGTTTATATAAAATTTAGGTGGATTTGCAGGATCGATAGCCTTAAATACGATATCCTGTTTACCCATTCCAATGTACATTCCATTTCTGTGAGCAACTGTGTAATCCTTACCATCAACAGTGATAACACCATCACCACCGATATTGATAACACCCATCTCTCTTCTCTCAAGGAAATACTTTGCGCGAAGCTCATCTCCTGCTTCAAGCTTAAGTTCCTTCTCCACAGGCATTGCTGCACCTGTGATTATTCTGTCTATGTGACTGTATACGAGTCTTATCTCATCCTCAAAGAATACCTTCTCGATGAGAAACTCTTCTCTGAGTCTTTCTGTTGTATAATATTTAACATCCTTTGGGGATGCTGCTGTTCTAAGTTCCATCTGATAAACCTTCCTTTCTCTCATGAATTCGGCTCGGTATAGCCCTCTAAGCTGCTATACCGGCCTTTTTTTCATGATCACATCTATGGGGTATAAAAAAACACTTGGCAAATTTAAAATACTATCTCTTAACTCTTGCTCCCGCGCCGCTCATGATACCTTCAACTTCCTTAAGTGAAGCCATTGTTGTATCACCAGGTGTTGTCATGGCAAGTGCTCCGTGTGCTGCTCCATAATTAACAGCCTTCTCAGGATCACCTGTTGTCATGAGTCCGTATACAAGTCCTGATGCAAATGAATCACCGCCGCCCACACGGTCCATGATCTCAAGTCCATCATACTGTGCTGCCTTGTAGATCTCTCCATCTGCCCAGCAGATAGCGCTCCAGTCATTTACTGTAGCTGTCTTAACTGTTCTAAGTGTTGTTGCAACAACCTTGAAGTTAGGATAGGTCTTAGCAGCCTCATTGATCATCTTCTTGTATCCGTCAAGGTTAAGCTCCTTGAGGTTCTCATCGTTTCCTTCAACCTCGAAACCAAGGCATGCTGTGAAGTCTTCCTCGTTGCCGATCATAACGTCAACGTACTTTGCAATCTCCTTGTTAACTTCCTGAGCCTTCTCCTGACCGCCGATAGCGCTCCACATTGAAGGACGATAGTTAAGGTCGTAAGATACGATAGTTCCATATTTCTTGGCTGTCTTGATAGCCTCGATAACTGTCTGTGAGCTTGTTTCTGAAAGCGCTGCATATATTCCGCCTGTATGAAGCCATCTTACTCCAAGCTTTCCAAATACATATTCAAAATCAAAATCCTCAGCTGTTGCCTTGGAGATTGCTGTATTTGCTCTGTCCGAGCATCCGAGAGCACCGCGGATACCGAATCCTCTCTCTGTAAAGTTGATACCGTTTCTGCAAACTCTTCCGATACCGTCTGTCTTCATCCACTTAATAAGCGAGGTATCAACACCGCCCTGAAGGATGAAATCCTCCATAAGCTTTCCAACTTCATTATCTGCAAATGCCGTTAAAACGGCTGTCTTCATTCCGAAGCATCTTCTGAGACCTCTTATAACATTGTACTCTCCGCCGCCTTCCCACGCTTTAAACGAACGGGCTGTTTTGATCCTTCCTTCACCCGGATCAAGTCTCAGCATTACCTCTCCGAGGCTAACCGCATCAAACATGCATTCTTCCTTTGGTCTTAAACCTAATTCCATAATTACCTCCCTTTTTATCTCATCCGGAAATATATCTTTATATTTGGTAAGCATTATCATTTATTCGATATGATAAATACCATTTATTTCACGTCATTTTTTAATATTATTTCTGTGTTCATATTGAATATAATGTAAGCGCTTACATTTGTCAACAAAAATTTTATTATTTTTATAAAATAATTTTTTCGACCTTACATGGTTCCTCTTCTTATCAGTTCGCAGGCAACCATATTCTTATGCATTACTCTGTCATTTCCGTTCAAAACTTCTTTAAGACTATTAACTGTCTGAAGTGCAACCAGTTCAACCTTATTATCCACCGAAGTAAGCTCAGGTGTAGTACATTTGCAAAGCTGGGAATTGTTATATCCGATAACGCTGACCTCTGCCGGAACCTTCTTACCGATAGATTCAAGGTATTTGAGAACGCCTATAGCCATGGCATCATCAGTTGCAAATACAGCGTCATAATCCAGATAATCATAATTGCAGAAAAGGCTTCTCACCATATCTATATCATTCTTCATAAAGAGCATATGATCACGATACACAGTGAGTCCTGCATCCTTCAGAGCATTCTCATAGCCACGCTTTTTCTGATTTGCGCTGTAGGATTTGGAATCCGTGAGGAATATAATATTCTTTCTTCCTCTGGTGATAAGTTCTTTTGTTACATCATAAGAAATGCGATAATCCTCCGCTGCATTGCAGTAGATGTTCTCGCCATCGATCAGACCATTGATTATAAATACCGGGATCTCTTCTGCCGCCTTCGCAATATAGTCGGTATTATGAGTTTCGTCATCCGAACCGGCATAGGTAGAACCCACAAGAATAAGTGCATCGATCCTTTTTGAGAGAAGCATCTCAATATGAACTTCCTTAGACTTTGCAGTATAGCCGCTACAACTGAGAATTATATCATAACCCATCTCATGCAGGTTCTCCTCTATACAGGCAACAGCTCTGGAAATATAAAGATCCGAAATAGTCGGAACAAGAATTCCGATAGTATGCATGGTATTGAGACCAAGTCCCTGAGCAAAAACATTTGGGGTATATCCGTAACGGTCAATGATATCCATGACCTTTTTTCGGGTTTTCTCACTGACCTTTGGGCTGTTATTTACCACTCTGGAAACAGTTGCAATAGATACATTTGCCATCTGGGCAATGTCATAAATATTCATTCTGTGTAACCCCTTTCATTATTTAATATCATATAGATGTCCTTTTGACTTCTATATAGCCTCACATACAAAAATACTGTGAACCTCTTTATTAATATAATAAATCCATGGGAACAATTCAACTGAAAAAATATTAAAATATTAAGATTTTTTATTCATATTTCTCGGGTTTTATGAAAGAAAAATGTAAGAAAGTGTAAATAATGTAAGAGGCAGCGAAAACTGCCTCTTACATCTACATAGAATCCGTCTTCTTAGAATCCCCAGAACTGATATAATCTCCAATAGATAAATCCGACCAGGATGAAGAATCCACATACATCCTCCAGGATAAGCACTTTACTGATCTCGTCCTTTTTACCCCTTCTGTGAGTCATGAAAAGAAGCTCGATCATCAGTGCAAGGAATGCCGTAGCAACTATACAGAATATAGCACGGAGTATGATATTATTTACGCCAAACAGGAAGAGCAGACTTATAGCGGCCGCAAGTATGGCCTCAGCTATTCCCACATTGATCTCGCATAGCTTGTATCTTCTGATATCCGGATCCTTAAAACGTCTGATCTTTAGCAGATGCGCAACAAGAAGCACCATCATTATTACAAGTGCAAGTATCATTCCCAGCATGAGTACCATCTGCAGTGTAAACTTAAAATTACTGATCCTGATAAAGTCAACCGATGTATTCTGGAGTCCCTCAAACTTTCCATCCGAATCATATTTTATATAATACAGCTGCTCCTCTCCGTTGACCAGAGTTACTACAGCCACATTGTCCGAAAGCTGCTTTATTGATGATATACCGCTGTTGCTTGTATATTCGCCATTCTGTTCTCTGATATGAAGGCGATCCGTCAGGAA
This sequence comes from Eubacterium sp., assembly GCA_017430325.1. Classification (GTDB taxonomy): domain Bacteria; phylum Bacillota; class Clostridia; order Lachnospirales; family Lachnospiraceae; genus Eubacterium_Q. The sequence continues at coordinate 16,563 of JAFRNE010000017.1, read as the reverse complement.
GCTGTACAGTGAAAAACAGCCCTTCTCAAAGGTTCCGCCGCTCATAATATAATGACCTGTAAAATCCAGCTGCGTGAAGTCTCCACCGGAGATCTCCGAATAATCCGGCTTACCGTACACTATTTCCGGAAGCCTTGATCTGAAAGTTCTTTCTGCACGGACATTTGTCATCATGACAAGACCGGTCCTGCTCTCCGGATCAAACTGCAGAAGAGCCGTGAACCCGGTGGTATTTCCTCCATGTCCGAGTATAAGCCTTCCCTTACCGTAAATATCAGCCTCAAAACCATGACAGAATCTCGGAACACTCGTTCCTGAATAATAGAGAGACGGTGACAGCATCAGTTCCAATGTATCCGGTTTCTCAAAGAGTACCGAATCCTCGCTGTTACAGAGAAATGCACGGGCAAACTTCTTAAGATCCCCTATGGTACCGGTTACGGCGCCTGCCGGATAAATATGGATATATGCACGGCATGAACCCATTGAAGTCAGTTTCTCGTCTTCGTAATAATAGCCATATGTTTGATCTCTTCTCTCAGCCACCCATGGGTTATCTGAAAGATCAGGCTTTACGGCAGTATGCTCCATACCCAGCCTGTCAAGTATATTTATCTTCACATACTCAGCGTAATCCATGCCGCTGATCTGTTCAACTACATAAGCAGCAAGTGCGGTGCCCCAGTTGGAATATGCAACCACCTCTCCAGGCTCATATACCTGCGCCGGTTCAGTCTTCTTCAGTGCTTCATCAAGAGGCATAAGCTCGTCCAGATTACTTGTTTCAACATCCTTATAAGGTGAAAGGAAGCCTGCATCATGATTGATAAGATTATTCATGGTGATCGGATTTTCTGATGACTGGTATTTCAAAAAGTCCTCAGGAAGATATTTTGTAATATCCTCAGACACATCCAGTTTGCCCTGCTCATAAAGCTGCATTACACTTACCCAGACCAGGAGCTTACTGACAGAACCCCATTCATAGATCGTATCTTCATCAGCTGCCACAGCATCCTCAACATTGGCATTTCCGTAAACCACCGAGCATAAATCTTCTGTTTCTCCGAAAACGCTTATTGATATCGAAGGTGTACTTTCCTTGTTTTCCTCATACAATGCCTGCAGTTCTTTCTTTATAGCGTCTCCGTCCAGATATGCATATTCTCTGACGAACTGCTCATACTTCGATAACTCATCCAATTCCGATCCCGCAGTCGTAGTTCCTTCCTCTGACGCAGTTTCTTCCGCAGCCGTAGTTTCTTCCGCAGACACAAATAAACCGCCTCCGAAGATCGTCACTATAAAAAACAGCGCCAAAAATACAGCCGGCATCCTTAATATTCTACTTCTGACATTCTTGCTCAACACCCTTGCATGACTCCTTTATCACATTATCTTTTTATATTAATCTTTGTATTATTTCTTTGTATTATTCTTTTTGTATCAATCTCTTTCAAATCAATCATTTAGCATTTATTCGTCCTACCCATAATATCATAACTTTCCGCCTCTTTCCAGCAGCTCGTCTTCCGGGTAGCAAAATACCGGTCATATTTTTCAATACAACCGGTATGCTCATTATTTCTCCAGATATTCTGCTATCGACTCAGCCGCCTTTATTCCGGCACCCATAGCCGCGATAACGGTCTTAGGACCGGTCACAGTATCGCCGCCGGCAAAAACACCCGGACGTGATGTTGCAAATGTGTCAGGATCTGTCGTGATATAGCCGCGAGAGCTCTTCTCAAGATCACCAAAGCCGTCATTGTCACTCTCACTTCCAATAGCCTCAATGATGCAGTCTACTTCAAGAACGAACTCTGAACCAGGGATCGGAACAGGCTTTCTTCTTCCTGATGCATCAGGCTCGGTAAGTTCCATCTTCTGGCACTTCAGGCCAACAGCCTTATCACCGTCTCCCACAACCTCTACAGGTCCTGTAAGATAGATGAACTCAACTCCTTCAGCCACAGCCTCGCGAAGCTCCTTCGGATCTGAAGGCATCTCTGCCATGGAACGTCTGTAAACCACATAAACCTTCTGCACGCCCGGTACACGAGCCGCTGCACGGCACGCATCCATAGCTACATTTCCGCCGCCGATAACTGCTATCTTTTCAGCCTTCGGATACTCTTTTCCGATATTTGCATCATATAAGAAACCTGATGCAGACAGAACGCCCTTAAGCTCCTGTCCAGGAATTCCGAGACGGATAGACTTTCCGGCACCGTTTCCGATAAATACAGCATCGAAGCCCTGCTCCATGATGGAATCAATGCTGATATCCCTGCCAAGTTCCTTTTCTGTATTTATAACTACGCCTGTTTTCTGAAGCTTCTCAAGCTCAGTATCAACTATCTCCCTAGGCAGACGGAACTCAGGAATACCATAGCTCAGTACGCCGCCGGCCTTCTTCTCTTTTTCAAATATAGTAACAGCATAGCCCTTATCAGCCAGCTTTCCTGCACATGCGATACCTGCAGGACCGGAGCCGATAACAGCAACTTTTTTCTGCTTCTTCTCTGATTCTGAAGCCGCAGACGCTTCTTCTACAGTATTATGTCTGTGCCAGTCAGCCACAAAACGCTCCAGTGCACCGATAGCAACCGGACGTCCTTTATCACCGCGGACACATTTTCCTTCACACTGAAGATACTGTGGACATACTCTTCCGCATACAGCAGGGAGAGCTGTTGTCTCTGTCAGGATCTGATAAGCCTCCTCGAAGGCTCCTTCAGTTATCTTCTCTATAAATGCAGGTATATTGTTATGGATAGGGCAGCCTGATGTCATACACGGATGTTCACGGCATTTGAGGCAGCGCAGTGCCTCACGGACCGCCATCTCCTCGGTATAACCCATAGCGACCTCGTCATTATTATTTACACGAACCTTAGGGTCCTGTTCCGGCATAGCCGTTCCTACACTGCTAAGATTGATCACTACGCATTACCCCCTTTCTTATCCATAGCTCTGTGATGCAGCGCCTCGAATCTCTCGCTGGCTGCTTCCTCACCCCTCTTAAACAGTTCTTCTGCCTGCTCAGGGAAACGGAGCTTAAGCGAATTGTATCTTACCTCACCCATCAGGAAATCCTGATAGTTTTCTGTAGGCTTGCTGCTGTCGAGCATCAGAGGGTTCTTACCCTGCTCTGCAAGACGTGGATCATAACGAAGTAAATTCCAGTAACCTGAACGAACTGCGTTACGCATCTCAGGCATACTCTTATTCATACCAGCCTTTACGCCATGGTTGATACATGGTGCATATGCAATGATAAGAGATGGTCCGTCATAGGCCTCGGCCTCTTTGAGAGCCTTAAGTGTCTGGGCAGGATTTGCGCCCATAGCGATCTGTGCCACATAAACATAACCATAGGTCATTGCGATCTGAGCCAGATCCTTCTTCTTCACCTTCTTACCGGAAGCTGCAAACTTGGCAACTGCTCCAACAGGTGTAGCCTTCGAAGACTGACCGCCGGTATTTGAATAAACCTCAGTATCAAATACAAGTACATTTACATTTTCACCGGAAGCGAGGACATGATCCAGTCCGCCGTAACCGATATCATAAGCCCAGCCATCACCACCAAACAGCCATATAGACGGTTTGCTGAGGAGGTCTGAATTATTAACTACATATGCTGCATTGACATCTGTATCAGCAAGCTTCTTACAGATATCCAGCAGTGCTTCACCGGCAGCTCCGGCCTCTGTGCCATCATTCATGACACTGAGCCACTTATCAGCTGCCGCGGCTGTTTCCTGATTATTTTCCTTAAGAGCTTCAACTGCAGTCTTCAGCTCATTTCTTCTTGCATTTACAGCTGTTGCCATACCATAACCGAACTCTGCATTATCCTCGAAGAGGGAGTTAGCCCATGCAGGTCCACGGCCATCCTTATTTACCGTATAAGGTGTAGAAGGTGCTGAACAGCCCCAGATCATTGAACATCCGGTAGCATTTGCAACTATCATCCTGTCGCCAAAAAGCTGTGTTACAAGCTTTGCGTAAGGTGACTCGCCACAGCCAGGACATGCTCCTGAGAACTCCATTAACGGCTGTACGAACTGAGAGCCCTTAACCGTACTCTTATCAAACGGAACCTGTCTGTCTTCGTTATGAACTGTTGCGAAGAGCTTGTCGTATTTAGCCTGCTCTCTCTCCATGAATTCTGTATCAACAGCCTTCATCTCAAGGGCCTTCTTACGAGCCGGGCAGACCTCTGCGCAGGAACCGCAGCCTGTACAGTCCTTAGCCGAAAAGCCCAGTACAAAATATTTATCCTTGGTACCCTTCATAGGTACAGCATCAGGATAATCCTTAGCCTCCTCAGCAGTCAGTACGAATGGTCTCACAACGCCGTGAGGACATACATATGCGCACATATTGCACTGCATACAGTTGCCTGAGCACCAGTGCGGAAGATCAGCTGCTATACCACGTTTTTCGTACATTGCTGTACCTGATGGAAGCACTCCGTTTGCAGTATCCACAAATACAGAAACAGGACAGTTGTCGCCGGTAAGTGTATTTGTAGGAACAAGTATGTTATTAAGATAATCTGTGTGCAGCTTATCACGGCCCACTAATCTCGCTGGTGCCGGATCAGCAGGCACAGTCTTCCAGCTTTCAGGAACCTTAACCTCATGAACACTGTCCACGCCGCCGTCAACAGCCGCGCAGTTCATGTCTACGATATTCTGGCCCTTCTTCGAATAAGTCTTAACGATAGCGTCCTTCATATAGCCGACAGCTTCGTTGATATCAATGATATTTGCGATATAGAAGTATGCAGCCTGAAGAACTGTATTTGTACGTCTTGCGCCGAGGCCGACCTTCTTGGCTATATCAACCGCATCGCAGGTATAGAATCTGATGTTATTTTCAGCTATGTATCTCTTTACTGCAGCCGGGATATGCTCCTCAAGCTCTTCATCCGACCAGGTGCAGTTAAGGAGAAATGCTCCGCCCGGCTTAACATCCTGCACCATCTCGTATTTTGTGAGATATGCAGAGTTATGGCATGCAACAAAGTCTGCCTGCTTTACATAGTAGGTCGACTTTATCGGGCTGTCTCCAAAACGGAGATGTGATATGGTCACACCGCCGGACTTCTTGGAATCATACTGGAAATACGCCTGAACGTATTTGTCCGTATGGTCACCGATGATCTTTACAGAGTTCTTATTGGCGCCTACAGTACCGTCAGCACCAAGGCCCCAGAACTTACATGCAACAGTATCCTTTGCTGCCACATCAGGATTTGAAGTAACAGGAAGTGAAAGATATGTCACATCATCATTTATTGAAAGAGTGAACTCTCTCTTTGGAGACTCACTCCACAGGTTTTCAAATGCAGCCTGAATATCACCCGGCTGAACATCCTTGGAACCAAGTCCGTAACGTCCACCTACGATCAGACAGTCCTTCCACGGAGTTCCGCGAAGGGCGCTGCATACATCCAGGAACAGAGGCTCTCCAGGGCTTCCCGGCTCCTTGGTCCTGTCTAGTACAGCTATCTTTTTAACGGTCTCAGGTATAACCTTTGTCAGGTAATCAGCTGAGAATGGTCTGTAAAGATGAACCTCAACGATACCAACCTTACGTCCCTGTGCGTTAAGATAATCAACTACTTCTTCTGCAGCGTCACAGACTGAGCCCATAGCTACAAGGATCTCAGTTGCATCAGCTGCACCATAATAATTAAACGGCTTATAATCCGTACCGATCCTGCTGTTAACCATTTCCATGTATTTAGCGATGGTCTCCACAGTCTCGAGATAGGCTGTATTGCAGGCCTCACGATGCTGGAAGAAGGTCTCCGGCTGTTCTGCCGAACCAAGAAGATGCGGATGCTCAGGATTCAGTGCCTTCTCACGGAAACGCTTAACTGCATCCCAGTCCACCATCTCTCTGAGATCCTCATAATCCCAGACCTCGATCTTCTGATATTCATGAGATGTTCTGAAACCGTCAAAGAAATGCATCATAGGCAGCTTTCCTGCGATAGTCGCAAGATGAGCAACTGCACCAAGATCCATAACCTGCTGAACATTATTTGAGCAGAGCATGGCAAAGCCTGTCTGACGGCAGCTCATTACATCGGAATGGTCGCCAAATATTGAAAGCGCATGTGTTGCCAGAGCTCTGGCAGCAACATGAAATACTGTAGGAGTCTGCTCTCCTGCCAGCTTATACATATTAGGGATCATCAGAAGAAGTCCCTGAGAAGCAGTAAATGTAGTAGTATAGGCACCTGCCGTGATAGAACCATGCACAGCACCGGCAGCTCCGCCCTCAGATTCCATTTCGATGATATTTACCTTCTCACCAAAAAGGTTCTTACGTCCGGCAGCAGCCCATTCGTCCATACTTTCTGCCATAGGTGAGGATGGTGTGATAGGATATATAGCTGAAACCTCTGAAAATGCGTATGCAACATGTGCTGCAGCTGTATTTCCATCCATAGTCTTTCTTGTACGCATCACTGATCCCCTCCCTTCTTCTCTGCCGCTTTATCTGCCTGGCCGTCACAGCACGTAGGCTTCTCGTCTGCTGCTTTATTTGCCTGGCCGTCACAGCATGCAGGCTTCTCGTCCAGCGCATCATTGGCGAGCGCTGCTCTCTGCAGGTATATATAATCCGGAACCTTCTGTTCCTTTATAACATTTCTCATACAAACATACTGGCACATCTTGCAGTTCTCACAAAGAGAAGGATCTACCACTGCATGTTTCTCTTCCATGTAGATCGCACCGTTTGGACAGTTGTTTACGCAATCCTCACAGCCGATGCAGGCTGAATCACAGACCTTAAGCTTATCCTCATAATCATCAGTTGATGAGCATGGAACCAGCTTCATTCCCTGATAAGGAACCATAGTTATGAGATTTCTTGGACATGCAAAAGTACAGTCTCTGCAGCCAACGCATTTTTCAGGATCTACAACAGCTGTTCCGTTAACAACGGAGATAGCTCCGAATCGGCAGACTGTAGTACAGTCTCCCTGTCCGCAGCAACCTGTAGTACAGATACCAAGAGCCTTTGCATCCTGCTTTACAGCATCAGAACATTTTTGTATGCCCATGCCTTCAAATACAGCCGAAGCTCTTGAACCGCCGGAACACTTTACAAATGCAACCTTTTCCTTAAGCTTTGTCAGATCATGGAGTGTATCCACGATGATCTTCTTCTTGCACTTTATAGTGCAGGCCTCACAGCCGACACATTTATCATAATCTATTACCGCATGATTATTTACTATCGAAACCGCTCCTTTAGGACATGAACGCTCGCATTCACCGCAGGCGATACATCCATATCCGCAGGTTGCCCTTACTACGCTTTCCTCTTCTTCTGTAGAAGAACAAGGGATAAAGTTCGTAGCCTTTCTTGGGATCATCTTTATAAGTCTCTGTGGACAAACATTCTCTGCCGCACAGTCTCCGCAGCCATTACATTTTTCACGGTCGATCACTATCTTTCCGTCCTGTATACTGATAGCGCCCTGCTTACATACAGGTACGCATGAGCCTACGCCCACGCATCCACTCTTACACTCGCCCCTGATAAAACCGGCTTCCACTGCCTCCCGGCAACTGCTGCATTTGTCCTGAAATCTTGCTTTGCCGGCCGCGCATCCAGCACAGGCAACAAAAGCAACCATATCAGATAAAACTGCCTGATCATTCTCTTTCATATGCCATCTCCTTGTCTCTTATTTCATAACCCCGTTGTAAGGATTAATTATACTCCCTTATTTTTATTGATAGAGCCTACGATTTCAAAAATCATAAGCCCTATCAATATTGCTCGAGTGTAATGATAGTGTAATGTAAGCGCTTACATTTGTCAATACTTATTATCAAAAACACTCTTTTCATGTTTTCAACACATCACTTCTACTAGTGTAAACAGTAAAACTATTTAAAAGCCCGGGACTAGAAATATTCTAGTCCCGGATAGAGAGGGATTGTAGAAAAACTACTTATCTGATCTGTCAATTTTTTTCTTTTTTAAGAACATAATACAAAGAATAGATAATACACATAAGATCATTTCAAATATTATAAAACTGATATTTGTATCATCTCCTGTCTTAACATTCTTATCTGTACTGTTCTTAACATTCTTATCTGTACTGTTCTTAACATTATCGGAATCAGAGGTTAACACATAAGCATCCTTAGCAGTATTACCAGCCGTATTATTTTCACCGGCCTTTATAACACCTGCAGCTTCTGTAACTGATACCGCTTCTGTTCTTGTAAGCTTCGAATCAACTTCTGTTCTTGTAAGTTTTAAATTGGACTCTGTATTTTCCTCTTTTGCGATCACAACATAATCTGCAGAAAGCTCAACCATATTTTCAGATTCAGTCCATCCTCCGGCTCCATATACCGATTTTACGAAATCAACATGAACCTGATATTCTCCTTCCTGCTGCGTAAACATGGCAGAGTATTGATATGATGCATCATCTACATTTCTCCAGTCACCATGCGGATCATCATGATGCCAATCATAAGGTACAAGCTTGACATCTCCTTTTATTGGTGCTTCTGAAGGCCAATACCCCTTTGCCGTAAGAGTTATAGGATCACCTTCTGAATATTCTTCCGCATCAAGTTCAATGTAGTAATCCTTACCAAAAACAGGCACATCAGTTCTTTCCCATATAGCATAAAGCGTAACTGCAGCGCCATCTTCTGATGCAAGATTTTTAACAGCTTCTCCTGCTTCAAATTCAGGTTCGATTGCTTTAGATGAGGTACTCCAGCCCATAAGCCTGCAGCCGCTTCTTACGAAGCCTTCCGCCTCAGATTCATCTTCTGCTACATTCTCTTCCGGTAAATCGTATTCTTTATCATATACAAATACCATATCATCAAGCTTTCCTTCGCCGCCGTTTGCATCAAAAGAAACTGTATAGGTATTTGCGGTAAAGCTGCCGTAAAGGATTATATTCGCTTTAATTATCGAACCATCAATATATTTTACATTTTCCTGACAAGTCTCATCCGTATACCATCCACTGAAGGTATAACCTTCAGAAGCTGTTTTTTCTGCTGTATAACTTATTCCATAATCAACTGATACAGAGCCCGGAAGTACGACGTTCTCACATTCATTATTATCTGTAAATACATAATCAATGGTATACTTATTAACCGTCTTACTGTATTTCGCTGTATATATCGCATCCGCCTTGGCATCTGTAATCTCCGGAGTCCAGCCGTCAAACGAATAACTATACTGTGAATCTCCCTCCTTTGCAGGTGCATCAGGTTTTACGATATTATCCGCAGCAGTATCATAAGCATATAGTACTTCACTAAGAACAGTACCATCATCATTTTTAAAGGTTACACTATAATCCTTAACTTCCAATGGTATATTCATGGTAATATCAAACTGTGTACGCCCATCTATTATCTGAGGCAGTTCAATGTCTTCAGTTGCGACTTTCTCATGAAGCTTATATTTAGCTGTATCATATCCCGTTACGTCGAGAGTATAGGAACCTTTATTTACACCATCAAAGGAATATGTTCCATTCTCATCTGACTGAGCAGAATATTTAACCTTGTTATCATTGGTATATGTGACCTTTATGCCATCTAAGAGCTCGTCTCCGGCACCATATACACCATCACCATTATTATCAGCGAAAACAATACCGCTGATGCATCCACATGCCACCTTAAAGCCTACACGGTCACTGGTATAGATTCCCGAATAGATCTTTTCATCCTGAGTTGTAAGATTCTCGAAAAACATCGCATTATACGTATTTTCCTGCTGATATTTCGAACCGCCCGCAACATTCATATTCATGATAAAGTCATATCCGGTTTCACCCTCCATGCTTTTTGCCGTGATACGAACACAGTTGGCAGAATAGCTATACGCACCCCATTCGATATTCTTCGATCTGAGATAACTGCCAACCTCCTGAGAAGACATATTCTCAAATCCGGCAGTTTTTGTATTTATAGCAGCATACTCAATCTTAAATGATGCATTATCTCCCTCGGATATTTCCGGTAAGGCAATCGCGTTATTAAGGTTCATGGAGAATCCAAAACCATTGATCTCATTATTTTTTTCATCCTTACCGCAGTTAGACTCGCCCCAGTTATCACCCTTCTTCGGGATTGGAATATAGATATATGAGGTTTGTGCTTCATCCGCTCCGGTAGTCACTCCGGAGTTATTTTTGATCGTTACTCTGACATTATAATCAGCTCCTGACTCAACCTGGATAGGATTAGCCGGATTATATACCTCGTATTCATCATAAGCAGCATTCTTCGCCATAAAGGATACAGATATATCATCTTTACTGACTATAATATAGGTACCACCATTCTGGATCTGACTATTCTGATACAGTCTGTCATTTGAAATACTTCCTACTGCTCCGTCGACACCAAATACATCTCCATTATTCATCGGACTGCCTGAATATGTTCTGGTGAAGCCTTTGCCACTGTTTTTTACAAATACAGCATCTGCCATTTTATGGATAGTACTTTGATCATTATAGTCACTTTTAATATCCAGATCATATTGAACAACAAGGTTATGTAATGTTGTACTTGGAAGAAGATATCCTACTGCTGCATCATACTTTCCTTCCTCAACCGATTTATTTGCAAGAACATCGGTACTGATAATATAAACATCAGTTCCGAAAGCATCCCTGGATCTTTCTACGGTAAGATTATGCTTTTCAATGATATCAACATTATCATTATTTATAAGCTTTATATTGCTTATTCCCTGTCCAACCTCATCTCTTATATATATCTTAGGATAAAGGTTGGCACCCATACCGTTCTGAGTTCCGACAGACACGCCGGAAGATGTTATCGTCGAAGTCAGAGTCATTGGTGCTCCTGCTATTCCAACGGTCTGTCCGGAGCTTATAATCTTCATGAAACATGTTACAACATCATCTGAATATGTAGGATTCAGTTTGCAGACAACCTTCGTATGATCAAGACCTTCTTCAGGTTTATTTGAAGTATTGAAAGCAGGATCTGTATCCTTATTCAGATTCTCGAGACTTATCGTGACTTCAAATTTATTCTTTGATCCGTCCTCTCTCTCGGCGAATATTCTTCCGCACCATCCTGTCGGATTATTAGTCTTCTTAAATCCGTAATGAGTTTCCCCGTCACTGTCTATAAAGTCATAATAAAGTCTGATTCCGGATAATCTGGCAGTCTCATCAAGGCCCAAATCCGCCTTAGTTATCGGTAATATTCGATTATTGAGCTTTACATTTATTGCAGTTTCAATCCAGTCAGATTCACCTCTGAGACGATAGGCAGCTCTGGTCATAGTTCCCGCATTACTGCTATCATAGGTTACCATGGAAGCTTCAATGCCCGTTACATTAAGTCCCTCAGGGAAATCATATGTAACCATCTTAGGTGTCGACGGATCAACACCACTATTATTGAGTGTATAATATCCTATCGGCTGAACCGGATATATTGAAGCATCAGTTGGCACAGTAATAGATCCGGCTGAATAATATGTATTATCCTGCCTGTCATTCTTATCAACAACCTTGAAATTATACGCTTTGGTCGGTGCGAGAATATATGATTCATCATTTCCGTAAAGCTTATATTCTATTTTAGTAACCCTTGCTGTATATACATCTCCGGGCTGTGCATCCTCAGGTACTCTCCAATCACCTTTAAAGCCAACTATAAACGAAGAGTATCTGGTACTTCTTGTAAATGTATATGTTTTTGTTCCATCTCCATTATCTTTGACATCAGGGACACCATTATTATCGAATCCTGTTGTCGACTGGGTCTGTATACTGTTTCCATTACTTGCCAGTTTAACAAATTCAAGCTCCTCATCTGCAACAACAGTAATCTGAGCATATGTAATAAATCTGCTTATTCCAGATTCAGATGCATAATACTGAATACTCGTTGCATTCTGAGCAGAAAGGTTTGAAACCTCTCCCTGCTTAACATTTATGTTTATATCTCCTTTAAGATTTTCAATTCCGCTATAATACAGAAGACCAATATTTTTATTCTCTTCATCCGGTCTGTTGCAGGTTAATTTCTTAAGACTTGTTACAGACGCCTCTAATTTCTTTCCGTCCTTTTTACACTCCGCACCAACGATTATCGCATCACTCAGATCCTTGAAATCCATTCTGACATCATATTTGACATCGAATTCAAGAGTAAATACTGTCGTACCGCTGGTTATATAATATGTATATTTACCGTTATCAATATTAACACCGGCTATCTTGCTTCTTTCTGTAAGTTCTGAAACACTATCAAGTGCCGGAGTACCAACCGAGCCATTATTGACCCATCTCAATCCTTCAGCAAGCTTTACTGTAAGTATCTGATCTGTACTACCCGCAGGATACTTGACAACAATCCTTACCTTCTTGACTTCAGGAAATGCAAGATTCCCGGTGAAACCTATTGTTGCTCCTTCAGCACCAAAATCTATATTTTCATCACTCAGATCCCAGGTGCCTGATATCTCCGGTATAGTCAGTGAAGGCGCTGTCTCGATAACATCATCTGCCTCGCCTCTCTCTTTAGGCATATTCCTGGCAGCCTTCTTATCAGAATCTGCCTTTTCAGCCTTCGCATCGTTTGAGGTTGCAATACTATCCTTCTCCTCTGCTTTGTCCGGATCAACAGCTTCACCTTCGCTTTCAAAAGTTACTTCTTTTGGCTCATCTGATCCTGCGCATACCAGCACTGATGGTATCACACTAAAGCTCATAGCAATCGAAAGAATGATCGCTATAACCACCCTCCTCATACTATTCATTGTTTTTTTCATGTTTCTTCTCCTAATAGTTGAATCTGATCAGTTCTGTAAAATACAGTTTTACTGACAATACATAGTTATCAAATAGTATTTTAGCTGATTATTATTTTATTTCTGCTTAATTTGTAACTAATTTTATTCAATTTCAACCACATTATGAGAGTGCAGCACTAATTTCATTTATTTATTAGCTTTATCGATCATTCTTTATCAATCATTCCGATTCATTATGATTCATTCAAAATATTCATGGACAATATTCATGCACAGCATTCACATGTCAGATAGTTTTACAGACCCACTTCCCGGATCTATATCTAAATACAGTATAAATACAAGCTATGATCCATGCCACCGGCGTAGCGATCCATATACCGGTTTCACTACTCAGTATTTTTGACAAAGCATAAGCCATGACAATTCTTATTGATACTTCAGCTATACCAACATATATTGAAAAATCTATATCGCCCGCGCCCTTAAGGACATTCAGATATGTCTGCATTATTCCGGCACTTATATAGGCTATACCAACTATAGTAATATACCTGCTTCCGATCAAAACAGCCTCTTCAGCTCCGGTATCCAGGAATAACCTTAGTAAGCTTTCTCTGTACAGCACCAGGATCAGTGCTATGATCGTGCAGACACCTAATTGAATAATCAGTATTTTTTTAACTGCAGTTTTTATTCTTTCTATATTGCCTGCACCGATGTTCTGCCCTGCGAAAACAGACATAGCAGTCCCTATGGATACAATGACCTGTATTGCTATAAGGTCTATCTTGCTGGCCGCCGTATATGCAGCCACAACAACCGTTCCAAATGAATTGATCAAACCCTGGATACATATGGATCCAATAGTTATGACCGAGCTCTGAAATGACATCGGTATTCCTATTCTGACGATCCGTTTGATATCCTCTGTTCCCGCATTCAGGAAATCAAATCCATCCAGATTGTATTCATACCTTTTCATGTATATAAATATATTACATATCAAAGCACTTATAACCTGAGACAATACGGTGGCATATGCCGCTCCCAGAACACCCATATTTAAGGCTGTTATAAATACAATATCAAATATCACGTTAAGCAGCGACGAGATCACCAAAACCACAAGCGGCATAACCGACCTGCCCATACTTCTGGCAACAGAGGCTCCCGCATTATAAAGAGCAACAAAGGGAACACCCAGAAAAACTGTTTTCAGATACATTGTCGCATCATTCAATATGTTTTTAGGAGTATGTAGAAGTACGAGTATGCCGCGACTTGCAATAATACCCGCTGCTCCCAATATTATTGTGGAAAACAGAATGATCTTGTATAGCGCCGACGCAGTTCTGCATATCCCTTCTTTATTTCCTGCTCCATATTCCTGTGATATCAATATCGAAGCGCCCGTTGTAAATCCCATAAGAAAAAGGACTATAAGTGCAACCGCATTTCCTGATGCTCCTACCGCTGCCAGAGCGTCCATTCCTATGTACTTACCTACAAGCACAGTATCAACAAAACTATATATCTGTTGAAATACATTTCCCAGCAGAAGCGGAATTGCAAACTTAATGATCGCACGTACCGAACTGCCCTCGAGCATATTATTATTCATATAATACTATTCTTTCACCATGCATTTATTTATATATCCCTTAAGTGACTCATCCACGATCAGAACCACACTGTCCTCCAGGGTAATATTTTCTCCGCTCCTGATAAATACGCATGGAGTCTCATGCTTATATACTCCTCTCTCAGACGGCTGTTCATCAAGGCAATCCGGGTATATTTCACCCTGCTTTTTCCAGACAAACGTCGAATCACTGACGGTAACATTTTTAATAACCGAGTATTCCTCTCCGGCGATCATTATCGTCCCTTCACAGCTCATTCTCATATGATCAAAATAAATACTCTCTATTTTCCCCGGTATACGATCAACTCCGGCCCTCTTGGTTGCGTTGATAAAGATCGGTTCACCCTTTCCCCACCAGCGAACAACTTCCGAATCCTGTTTTGCTCTGTCTCTGTAACGTCGTGTATTTCCGGAAATATGATGGACAATAATGTCATAAATATTTCCGCCGTCTCTCGACCAGATTCCTATACCACGTGAACAATTCTCCAGAATACAGTCACTCATCACTATGTGATGAATATCGCCCCATGTTTCGGTCCCTATCTTAAGAGCCGAGGAATGTGAATTCAAAATACAGTTTGAAATGAGTATATTACTGCACGAACTGTATTTTCTCGTCATTGGCGCAGTCGTCTTAACAACTATACAATCGTCTGCGCAAACTATTTTGCATCCGCGAATAATCACATTCCTGCAGCAATCCGGATCAATACCGTCATTATTCGGACCTCGATCATTATTCTCGATACGTATATTCTCTATCAGCACATCGCTGCAGCCCGCCATATGAAGTGTCCAAAAGGCAGCATCATAAAAAGTCACATCCTTAACAGTCAGATTTTTTATATTCTCCAAAAAGCTCATCCTCGGTCTGAAACCACGCACCTTCAGAGGGCTCTCATGACTTCCTCCATCAAGCTCTTCGTCTTCATAAAAAACTTCGCGACCTCTTCCATCTATCCGGCCTTCACCGGAAATGGTTATATTTTCGGCATTTCGCGCCAAAATAAAACAGCCGCCTTCCCAGCCGGTATCCCGATTATCGTCATCAAAATCTTTCATAAAATCGATCATGTCATCCGGATTAAGACTTGATATCAATTCTGCTCCGGCTTCAAGATGAAGATTAACATTCGATTTAAGTATTATTGTGCCTGACAAGAATTTCCCCGGGGGAATAATAACCTTACCTCCGCCATTTTCTGTACATTGATCGATCGCGTTCTGAATAGCGGAAGCATTATTTGTTATACCATCGGAAATCGCTCCAAAGTCTGTAATATTATAGCTTGTGTTCATTTTCATCGCCTCTTCCTTAACCAATCAAGGTATATTTATACTGTTAATTATATTTTTTGAAGGCCACCCTTTAGTTTCTACCAAATAGCATAAAACATTAGGTGGCCCTCTGTATAATAAAGAAGGATTTATCTATTTATATTCTTTCTTTTCTTATATCCCAGAACTGCCAGTCCCGCAAGAGATATGAACATGGTGATCATTATCCCCATTACATTAACAGGATCGTCTGTTTTCACTACATTTGATCCATCTGCATCTACAACACTGTCCGTCTTCCGATCAACAACACCATCTGTCTGCTGATCTTCAGCACTATCTGTCGGAGGAATCACCTTGGCATCCGGAGCGACCTCTTCTGTCACATCATCCACATCATTTATACCAGTCTCAGATGTCTCTGTTATCTTAATAGCTTCTGATGTTTCTAATGTTTCAGTTATTTCTGTTGTCTCTGATGCTTCAGTTGTCTCCGTTGTTTCTGTCGTTTCTGAACTTTCTGTTGTCTCTGTTGTTTCTGTCGTAGCTTTTGTTTCTTCCGGATTGATCTTTGACTCAAGCTCTGTAAGTTTTCCAGCTGTTACTGTTCCACTGTTTGTAGAGTTTACTGTAACTGTGTATCCGTCAGGTACTGTATCTTCAACTATACTGTACTTGTATTCACCGGTTGCACTTGTATAGTTTCCGTATGTATCCTTCTGAGCGAAGTCTGTGATCTGGCCGTTCTCATCTGTTGTAAGTGTCACCTTGCTGCCATCCGGCTTTGTGATCTCTACATC
>JAFRNE010000016.1 GCA_017430325.1 Eubacterium sp. | reverse complement strand
TGCACCCTTTTTTCGATATCTGAAATTGAATATAATAGAGATGGATAACCGTCGGATACAGGGATATTAGACCCTTTATCCGGCGTTTTTTTGCGCGTTAAGGTGAGCCGTGCGAAGCATTTCGAGTCTGTCGGCATGGTGGGGTAGTGGGAAGCGCAAGCGATATGTGGAAATAATCTGCTGATTAGACGGTATTCATAAAAAAGGAGATGAAGATCATGAAGAAATTAAGGAAAATCATGCTGAAAAGCATAATATCATTTGTTTTGGCAATAGCACTGGTCATGGGAGCGGTGCCGCTGCCGAACATGGGAGGGCTGTTGCCCGATTTGACGATGAAAGCAAATGCGGCTGAATATACTGCGAATCCTACAACAAAAGACGAATTAGTTCCGTCAGCATTATCAGGCAGTGTGTTAGAAGCGCATGTGGTAAAGTACGCTAACAAGGAATGGTATGTTATCGGATATGACGGAGTGGGTCTTGCTTCAGAAAGCGGAACTATGACTCTGTTTTTAAAAGGTACTTTGGGTAGTCATGAATTCTCAAACAATTATAGTAATGTTTATGCTGATTCATCAATTCACAGCTATCTGGAATCGTATTTAGCGAATACTGCTAATTTCACAAGTGATGAAAGCGCTGCTGTTGTTGCCCGCACACTCTCCGGCGGTGGTTCAACTGGTAATTCGAATTCTGGTCATGTCTCAGGTGACAGCGTAGATGCTAACCTTTGGCTGCTTTCCGCTGCCGAGGCAAGAAAACTTCCTCAAAATATTATTAAATCCGGCGGAGATGGCAATGGATGGTGGCTTCGTTCACCGGGAAATTCAGGCAATGCTAACTATATGCCTGTTAGTCCTGATGGTACTGATGTTCCGAAAGAATCGGGCGCTGGTGTAGGTTATTATAAATCCGTTCGTGCAGCCATGCTTCTTGACCTTAATTCTGTAATATATTCATCCGAAACAAATACGCTGATAGCGCAGGAAGCTGAAGCGCACAATATTACTGTTTCTGTGGATAACAGTCAGGGAAGCGTTGATGCCCCGTCACGCGCTGATAAGGGTGAGACGATGAGATTTACAATAACACCGGCAGTCGGATATGCAGTCGATACGGTCAAATTCAATGATACTTCGCTCAGTCCTGTCAATGGAGTGTATAGTTGTACCATGCCAAACAGTGATGTGACAATATCTGTTACTTTTAATCAGATTTATAAAGTGGAAGACCATATCGAACAGGAAGGCGACACTTACACAATTAAGACAGCTAAAGGCTGGGAGGTATTCTGTGACTGTGTCAAGAGTGGTACATACAACGGTTTTGGGGGTAAGACTGTAAAGCTTGGTTTAGATATCACAGACGGCGTTACTGTTTCTGCCGGTATTTTGGGCAAACCATTCTACGGGACCTTCGATGGCGACGGTCATACTCTTGCTGTAGCTCTAAATAGTACTGAAGAATGGGTCGCTCCATTCAGCGTCTTTAGTGGTTCGATTAAAAATCTTACAGTTACCGGTACTGTTAAAGGTTCGAATTACGCAGGAGGTCTTACCGGTTTGACATATGGCGGAAGCATAGAGAATGTAACAGTAAACGCAGATATTTCCGGTTCTTCAAAGATAGGCGGAATAACTGGATATTGTAATTTTGGCTCGCTTTTAGTTAAAAATACAGTTTTCAATGGTTCATTGCAGTGCGACGGAGATGTATGCGGGCTGATTGGCTGGGCAAGCGAAAATGTAGGTTATAATCAGGCTATTACTATAGATAACTGTCTGTTTAACGGTTCATATACATGTGATGGAGAATTCCATCCCATAACTGTCCGCAACTCAAATTCTGAATTTGCATATACAGACACTGGTGCATACTATACTGTTGTGCCTAAGCTTTCCAGTGAAAATTATATTATCTGTGCCGGTACGCATGTTTCTACCATTACCGCCAATAGTAAGTTTGAAATAACTACTGAACCAACCTTTTCTTTCGATAGTGTGAATTATTATGCTGAGGGTACTTTAATATCGCTTAGAGGCACTGAATCTATTGAGAGTGTAGTGATAAATAATGGTGCAGTTGAAGTGACACATAATCAAAACGGTACATACTCATTTACGATGCCTGATTGCAATGTTACTGTGGTGGATAAGCTGATGCAAATGATTTCATTCGAGTCTGCCACACAGACCAAGACCTACGGTGACGCGGATTTCACTGTTACTGCAACTCACAGTGTTGGCGATGGTGAGGTAAGCTATGCGGTAACGGATGGAACAGATGTGGCCGAAGTTGATGCTGATGGTAAAGTACATATCCTTAAAGTAGGAACTGCGACGATCACGGCAACAGCTGCTGCGACGGATACCTACGCCTCCGCAAGCACAAGCTATACGCTGACGGTCAACCGCAAGGCCGTCACGGTGAAGGCAGACAATAAGACGATGGTTTACGGGGCTTCCGAGCCTGAACTGACAGCAACGGTAACAGGTCTTGTCGGCAGCAATACGGTTGCATATACCTTGTCCCGTGAGGTGGGTACGGCAGTCGGATCATATACCATCACTCCGACCGGCGATGCTACGCAGGGTAATTATACTGTGACCTATGAGACAGGGACGTTTACGATCACAGATAAACCTGTCTATGCAGTTACGGTTGAAAATGGAACCGGCGATGGGAGCTTTGAGGAGGGAGCGACCGTAACGATTACAGCTGATGCTCCGGAAACGGGTAAGGAATTTGATAAGTGGATGACGAGTGATGGTGTGACCTTTGCCAATGCAAGTTCCGTTTCCACGACCTTCATAATGCCTGCGAAGGCAGTGACGGTTACGGCAACCTATAAGACATCGAAAACAGACCCTGTTATTACGAAAGCTCCGGCAGCAAGAACCGGTCTTGTTTACAACGGCCAGCCAAAGGCATTGATTACTGCCGGGGAAGTCACCGGAGGCACTTTCTATTACGCCCTCGGTGACGCAAATGAAGCCACACAACCTTATACCACATCCATCCCCGCAAAAACCGACGCCGGAACCTATTATGTCTGGTTTAAGGTTATTGGTGATGCTAATCATAATAATTCTGCAGTTGACAACATAGTTGTTGAGATCAAGGCATGTCCACATTCAAGGACTGAAGTAAGAAATGCAAAAGATCCAACCTGTACAGAAGCCGGATATACAGGCGATACTGTTTGTCTGGATTGCGGAAAAACAGTTAATAAGGGCACAACCAAGGCAGCAACAGGACACAGCTACGGAACACCTGTATGGACATGGACAGGTTATACTAAGGCAACTGCTAAGTTTACTTGCAAAAATGACAGCAAGCATACCAATGTTGCAACAGCCACCATAACCAAAAAGGTTACAAAGAATGCAACTGTAACTGCAGCAGGAACCAGAACATATACAGCAACAGTTACTCTAAATGGTAAGACATATACTAATAGCAAGTCTGAGAGTATATATGTATTTGATAAGTCAAAGACATGCATCCAGAAGTATAATGGTGCTTTGTATTATGCAAAGAATGGTGTTCAGGATACATCATTTACCGGCTTTGCTAAATATGGCAACGATTGGTACTACGTTATCAACGGCAAGGTAGATACATCAAAGAAGGATGTCCGTAAAGGAACTGTCAATGGAGAAACTGCCTGGTGGTTCATAAGTGGCGGCAAGGTTCAGTTCGTTAACTCAGTCGAGAAGAATGAGAACGGCTGGTGGGTTATCCAGAAGGGTAAAGTTAACTTTGATTTCACCGGACTTGCCAAGAACGAGAATGGCTGGTGGTACTGCAAGGGCGGTAAGGTTGATTTCAACAAGAAGGATGTTCTTAAGGGAACCGTCAACGGAGAAACTGCCTGGTGGTTCATAAGTGGAGGTAAGGTTCAGTTCGTTAACTCAGTCGAGAAGAATGAAAACGGCTGGTGGGTTATCCAGAACGGAAAGGTTAACTTCGATTACACCGGAATTGCTAAGAACGAGAATGGCTGGTGGCGTATTGTTAACGGCAAAGTTGACTTCAACTGCAATACGGTAGAAAAGAACGAAAACGGCTGGTGGAAGTGCAGTGGCGGTAAGGTAGACTTTGACTTTACCGGTGTTGCAAAGAACTCTAACGGCTGGTGGTATTGCAAGAACGGCAAGGTTGATTTCAACTTCACCGGCATCGGTTCTAACCAGTACGGATCTTGGTACTGCAAGGGCGGTAAGGTTCAGTTCGATTACAACGGAACCGTAAACTATAATGGTAAGAAATATACCATTAAAGGCGGCAAGGTTGTGAACTAAATATATACTTTTCAGTAACATATAAGCGGCAGGGCGTTGTTGATTTTTTCAATAACGCCCTGTTATACTGGGAAATATCTGAAGGTTAATGTCTATACAATGTCAACTTTTTTTAATAATTATTTATGGCAAGAAAAAAGCATAAGTGATAGAATGAACGTGTACGTTTTGTTAATCATAATAAGGAGCAGATATGACGATCAAGGATTATTTCAGTAATGCGAAGAAGCATTTTAACACCATAAACAGACATAGAAAAGAGGTCAGAAAAAACTGTTTCAGATGTGGTCTCTATAAGCAGGGACTGCTGCATGACCTTTCAAAATACTCATGGACAGAGTTTTCTCAGGGAGTGAAGTATTTCCAGGGGGACAGAAGTCCTAACGATGCGGAGAGAGAAGATAAGGGTTATACCTCTGCATGGCTTCATCACAAGGGCCGCAACAAGCATCACCTGGAGTACTGGGTTGATTATGATGTGAAAAAGAGCGAGGCCGGAATGGTGGGTATGAAGATGCCGGATAACTATATCATTGAGATGTTCTGCGACAGAGTTGCAGCCAGCAAGATATATCAGGGCGACAAATACACCGACGCTTCACCTGTTCAGTATTATGAAAAGGGAAAAGGAAAATACATCCTCCACCCATACGTCAGGAAGAAGCTTGAGCTTCTCCTCAATATGCTGGCAGAGAAGGGTGAGAAATACACCTTCGCGTACGCACGTAAGTGGCTCAAAGCATATAAAAAGAGACAGAAGAGATCGTGCTGCTGTTGTAAATGCTGCTGCCAGTGCAGCTGTGGAAAATAAGCAGTACTAACAGATATTGCAAAAAATAGATTGGATAAACAGATGCAGTTTACACATTTACATGTTCATACCGGCTATAGTCTTCTTGACGGCTCGGCACGTATTCCCGAGCTTGTAAAGAGAGCCAAGGAGCTGGGAATGGATTCGCTGGCCATAACTGACCACGGTGTCATGTATGGTGCTATAGATTTTTATAAGGAATGTAAGAAGCAGGGGATAAAACCTATTATCGGCTGCGAGGTTTACGTTGCGCCAAATTCCAGATTTGACCGCGAGACCGGCAGCGAGGATGAAAGGTATTATCACCTTATTTTGCTTGCCGAGACCAATCAGGGCTACAGTAATCTGTCGAAGATAGTTACCCGAGGCTTTACCGAGGGTTATTATTATAAGCCGCGAGTTGATAAAGAGGTCCTACGTGAGTTCCACGAGGGAATCATCTGTACCTCTGCCTGTCTGCAGGGCGAGGTGGCCTTTTATCTGAGAAAGGGCTTTTATGACAAGGCCCGGGAGGCGGCACTTTCCTATGTGGAAATATTTGGCAGGGACAACTTCTTCCTTGAGCTTCAGGACCATGATATGGATGAGGACCAGGTGGTTAATTCGGGTCTTATGAGGCTTTCGAAGGATATAGATATCCCTCTTATCTGCACTAACGATTCACATTATATTTACAAGGATGACTGGAAGGCTCACGACATCCTGCTCTGCATACAGACCGGCAAGAAGGTTGCTGACAGGGACAGGATGCGTTACGGCGAGGGGCAGTATTATCTCAAATCTCCGGAGGAGATGCTTGAGAAGTTCACTTATGCCAGGGAAGCCCTTGAAAATACACATAAGATTGCCGAGAGATGCAACGTCGAGATCGTATTTGGTGATCAGAAGATCCCGAAATACGATGTTCCGGAGGGCTATACAGCCTTCACCTATCTTGAAAAGCTCTGCATGGACGGCATCAAAGAGAGATACAGGCCGGTTACGGACGAGCTTTACGAGCGCCTGAAATACGAGCTCAGTGTCATCCAGAATATGGGATACGTTGATTATTTCCTGATAGTATGGGATTTCATCAATTATGCGAAGGAGAATGGTATCGCCGTTGGTCCGGGACGAGGATCTGCGGCAGGTTCCATAGTTTCCTATTGCCTTAAGATAACAAATATAGATCCGATAAAATACAGCCTCATCTTTGAGCGTTTCCTCAATCCTGAGCGTGTGACCATGCCCGATATAGATATTGACTTCTGCTACGAGAGACGCCAGGAGGTCATCGATTATGTTTCGAGAAAATACGGTCCAGAGAAGGTTGTTCAGATCGTAACCTTCGGAACCCTTGCAGCTCGTAACTGCATCAGGGATATCGGACGTGTGCTTGATCTTCCGTACAACCTCTGCGACAGCGTTGCCAAATCGATCCCTATGGAAATAGGCATGAATATTGATAAGGCCATGGTTGCAAGTCCGGATTTCAAGAAGTTTTATGATACCAATGAAGAAGTTAAGTTCATGGTCGAGATGGCCAGAAAGCTTGAAGGCCTTCCACGTCACGCTTCCATGCATGCGGCGGGTGTCGTTATCGGCCGTGAACCTATAGAAGAATTCGTTCCGCTCTGCAAGAACGGTGATGCGGTGACAACACAGTATAATATGACCACCATCGAGGAGCTTGGTCTCCTGAAGATGGACTTCCTGGGACTTCGTACCCTTACGGTTATACGTGATGCAGTACGCAGTATTGAAAGAAGAACAGGACAGAAGATAGATATAGATCATATTCCTCAGGACGATATGCAGGTTTATGATATGATCTCCGCAGGAAAGTGCGAAGGCGTATTTCAGCTTGAGTCCTCAGGAATGAGAAGTTTCATGAAGGATCTGAAACCTCACAGTATTGAGGAGGTTATCGCGGGAATCTCGCTTTACCGTCCGGGTCCTATGGATTTCATCCCTCAGTATATCGCGGGAAAACAGCATCCTGAAGAGGTAGTATATGATCATCCGGCTCTGGAGAAGATACTCAGCCCGACCTACGGCTGTATCGTTTACCAGGAGCAGGTTATGCAGATCGTTATGGAGCTTGCGGGTTATTCGCTGGGTCGAAGCGACCTTGTAAGACGTGCCATGTCCAAAAAGAAGGAAGACGTAATGCTGAAGGAACGTCAGTATTTCGTTTACGGCAACGAAGAGATGGGTGTGCCGGGCTGCGTAAAGAACGGTATTTCCGAGGAGATCGCAAATAAGATATTCGATGAGATGATCGACTTTGCAAAATACGCCTTCAACAAGTCTCATGCTGCAGCCTATGCGGTGGTAGCCTACCAGACGGCTTATCTTAAATGTCATTATCCATATGACTTTATGGCAGCACTTATGACAAGCGTCAAGGATAATACAAAGAAGCTTGCAACTTATATTGATGCCTGCAGGAAGGCCGGTATAAAGCTGCTGCCTCCTGATGTAAATAAGGGAGAGGGCGACTTTTCGGTATCGGACAATGCAGTAAGATATGGTCTTTCGGCTATCAAATCCATCGGAAACTCTGTGGTAAGGGCTGTCCTGAATGAGAGGAAGGAAAACGGTCTCTTCAAGGATCTTCGTGATTTTATAGACAGAATGTCCGGCAAGGAAGTAAATAAGAAGGCTGTGGAAAACTTTATCATGGCCGGTGCCTTTGACGGTTTTAATATTAAGAGAAGTCAGATGATGGCAGTTTATCCTGGACTTATGGATACGGCTGCAAGAGAAAGAAAGAGCCGTATAACCGGTCAGATGAATCTGATGGATTTCCTTGGTGGTATGTCAGGGGACGGCGGTATGTTTTGTGGTGATAATACAGCTGATGGCGCACAGTCCGATGGTTTGCATAACTCCCTTGGTGATGCCTTCAGCGTAAGCTATCCTGACATTCCGGAATTCTCGAAGGAAGAGATGCTTTCGGGAGAGAAGGAAATACTCGGCATCTATGTCAGCGGACATCCGCTGGATGACTACAGAGAGCTTCTTGAGAAGCGTACCGATGCAGTGACCCTTGATTTCTTTATGGATGAGGAGACCGGGAAGACCGGTGTCATGGACAATCGCGAATACTGCCTTGGCGGTATCATTGATGCGGTCAATATGAAGATAACCAAGAACAACGAAAATATGGCTTTTGTAACGCTGCTCGATACACTCGGTACTCTGGAGGTTATCGTATTTCCGAAGACCTTTGAGAAATGCAGGAGAATGATCTATGCAGGAAGCAAGGTTCTTATTAAAGGACGTGCGCAGGTATCGGAGGATGAAGGAAAGCTTATCGCGTCGGAAATAATCTCCCTGGACGAAGCACTTTTATCTGAAAAGCAGAAACATACCGAGGTATGGATACTTTTCGAGGACGGCGAGGATTATAAAGCAAATGAACAGAATCTCAGTCAGCTTCTGATGGATTACAGAGGCTTCTCACCTGTATTTGTCCAGCTGAGGCAGGAGAAAAAGGGAATGAAGCTTAGGTTCAGTGTTGATCCGGAATCAGGAGTCACAGATGCCTTAAAGCTAGAGTTCGGTATCGACAGAGTTATCACGCGTGAGTCAAAGCGTTAACTGAAACCTGAGCGGTTGAAAAACATGCCGGCGATCATTAACGATAACAGCGGCTGATAGAGTTGGCCCAAAGAGAAAAGATTATGATAACATCAACTTCAAACGATAAGATAAAATATATGGAAAAACTCAGAAAAAGTGCCTCCTTCCGAAGGGAAGAGGGGCTTTTTCCTGTGGAAGGGATCAGAATGGTCAGGGAGATTCCGAAGGACAGACTGGTACAGCTTTTCTATACAGAGAAGGCTTATGAGAGATACGGCGCTGAGTTTGGACTCGAGGTCGAAACAGTTTCGGAGCAGTGTATGAAGAAAATGTCCGATACTGATACACCTCAGGGAATATTGGCAGCTGTAAGGATGAAGAACTATACACTGGAGGATATTCTTGACGGTGATGATGGATCGCCGTTCATACTTGTTCTCGAGAAACTTCAGGATCCGGGCAATCTCGGAACCATAATCAGAACTGCAGAGGCTGCAGGAGTGACAGGCATAATGATCAGCAGCGATTCAGCTGATATTTATAATCCCAAGACCATAAGATCGACCATGGGAGCACTTTTCAGGATGCGTATTTATATTTCGGATGATCTTCTGAGGGATGTTGCGGAGCTGAAGAAAAAAGGAATAGTTGTCTATGCAATGCACCTGAATGGTGAGGAGTTTTATGACAAGGACTTCAAAAAGCCATCAGCCTTCCTTATAGGAAATGAAGGGAACGGTCTTTCGGACGAGCTCAGCCATACTGCAGATGAGATGATGAGGATACCTATGCTCGGCAAGGTTGAATCCTTAAATGCAGCCATCAGTGCCTCAGTCGTTTCATATGAAGTCTTCAGGCAGAGACATTAATGCCCCAATCGTTTCATATGAAGTCTTCAGGCAGAGACATTCGTGATCGGTCGAAAATAAGCTTTACCTATAATAAAGATAAGGAATAAAGAAAAAATTGGATACAGTGATAAAATCAATCATATTTTATTATGTGGTCGTGAATCTGGTCGCATTTATAATGTATGGTATCGATAAAAGCAGAGCCATTAAGAAGGAATGGCGGATCAGTGAAAAGTCACTGATACTTGTTTCAGTGGCAGGAGGAGCTTTCGGAGCACTCCTGGGAATGCATGTTTTCAGGCATAAGACCAGACATATCAAGTTCCAGTTGATCATACCCCTTACGGTGATCGTACACTTTGTAGTGATATATTTTCTGATAAAATACCTGAAAACCTTGTGAGCCTGCAACCCGGACATTACTCTGCAACCCGAAGGTTGCGGGAAAAGCATCTAAGGAATGGTTGTATATTTATTCTATATAGTTTAGAATGATTTGCATGAGGAAGAAATGCAGCGATATCTGCTGCAGGTTAAAAATATTTATATTTCTGCTGAGGGCAGAGGAAAGGACTAAATATGGGAGCAGTTGGAGTTGTTCTTATAGTTGTTTTAGCAATCGTATTAATTATTGTAATGTGGTATGTTTCATCAATGAACAGCATCAGGCGACTGGCGCTTAAGTGTGATGAGGCTTCATCGGGTATTGATGTTGCACTTACCAAGCGGTATGATGTACTGACAAAGCAGTTGGAAGTAGTAAAGGAGTACACCTCACATGAGGCAAAGACACTTTATGAGACCATCAGACTTCGTTCAGGAATGTCTATCAGAGAGAAGCAGGAAGTGCTTGAGCAGATGAACAATGCTTCAAATCAGTTCAGACTTACTGCAGAGGCATATCCAAATCTTCTTTCAAGTGAGACATATAAGATGCTTATGGTATCTATTGCTGATTGTGAAGAGCATCTTCAGGCAGCAAGACGTCTCTACAATGCTAATGTAAACAGCTACAATACAAAGATCGTTATGTTCCCTGCATCAATCGTTGCAGGAGCTATCGGCGCAGTTTCAAAGGAACTCTTTGTTGCAGAAGCACATAAGAGGAATGACGTGGAAATGAAATTCCACTAATTAAAGCATATGGCACTTAAGAACTTTTTTAATGAACTAAATAGAGATGTTTATGTTCCGGCAAATAAAAGGAATGGACTTGTCAGTGGTCAGTTTTACAGAACTGACAGCATAAGGAATGGAAGACCGGAGAGAGTTGATCCCCTGAGCATGAATAGTGTCATGGGTGGACCGGGCGGACCTGGAGTTCCTTACGGCGGTCCAAGAATGAATGGCGGAGGAAGCTACAGCGGTGTTCGCATGAATGGCATGGGCGGTTTTGATATCGGTCCTTCCGGAGATGGCTTCGGCGGCGCTCCGGGAAATAATAAAAACGTTAACAGGAAGCTCATGGAAATGTCAGGTAAGAGTCTTCATGAAAAGCTTGCAGAGCTGGAGAGAATGCGTCATAGACATAATCTGGGTATTGCTCTTGCATTTCTTGGTTTTGCGGCATTGATCATCATAATGCTTATCGGAGGATCTTCACCTAATCCTTTTATGAGAATATTACCGACGCTTGTCATAATATTTTCCACAGCAGGCGTATTAATATATTTTAAGGTAAACGGACATAGCTCAAATGATGATTTCAAGGCTTTATATAAGAGCGTTTTTGTTGAGGATGTTCTGGGTAAGAAATTCCAGAATCTGTATTATGCATGGAAGACAGGCTTTCCGGCTATGGCTGTAAGCAGCTTTAATCTTGTAAGAATGGGTAACCGCTTTAAGAGCGAGGATTATATCTGCGCAACCTATAAGGATGTGAAATTCGAAACCTCTGATGTCCTTATCCAGCAGCATACAAGTACCGGCAAGAGCAGTCATACAACAACATATTTCAGAGGACGTATGTTTGTTTTCTATATGCCTAGGACAATACAGGCCAGCGTAAGAATAACACCGGACGGATTTATGTATACACCGACAAGCAATCGTCATTTGGATAAGCTGGATCTTGAAAACATCAATTTCAATAAGCAGTACAATGTTTATGCGACAGATCCACATTATGCATTTTATCTTCTGACACCATCAATGATGGAGAGGATACTCTATCTGAAGGGAAAATACGGTTACGTGATCCTCAATTTTGAGGCTGACAGAGTATTTGCGGCAGTTCCGATTACTGCAATGAGAGATACCTTCGATGCAGATATGTCCAGAGCTATCGATTATCCTACTGACAGGGCGAAGGCTGAAGCAGAGGCCAATGTTATATGCGATCTGATGGAAGTTCTTGAAGCAGTACCGAGAGGATGATTTAATACACTGAAAGCGCAGAAACAAAGAAAAAATTTCTGCGCTTTTAATATTTTATGAAAAAAATCAAAAAATCTTCAAAATATGTCCATATGGACGTATTTTCAAAAATAACTATATGCTATTATCTCACTGTAAACAAAAAAATCTTTATTTACAGTGGAGGAGAAAAGGTTATGAAGAAGATGAAGAAAGTTTTTGCGATCATGCTTGTACTTGCACTCAGCGTTTGCTGCCTTACAGCATGTGGTAAGGATGATGACAAGAAGTCAGATTCAGGAAAAACTGAGGATACAAAGAAAGAGATGACAGGCACACCTCATGATACAGGCATTATTAAGGTAAGCGTTCCTGAAGGCTGGCTTGCAATCGATGTACACGATATGTGGAGTGATGATCCTGAAGCAAAGGATCCAAAGCAGCTTCAGATTGCTAAGGGAGCAACATCAAAGGATGATCTCTGGGGTCATTGCTATATTCAGATCAATTATTATGCACCAACAACAACATTTGCATCTGCAAAGAGTTATTATGAGAATCCTGTAGACATCGAGCCATTCGAAGCAGCCGGATATAAGTGGACAGGTTATGAGTGTGACAGTCTTGGATACAAGTACACAATTATTGAAGGCGAGAAGGGTGAGGAGCATCTCCAGGTTGCAGTTCTTAAGAACGCTGGTGAGCAGACAATCAACTTTGATGATGAGGATGTTCAGTTCATCATCAAGAGCATTGAGACAACAACTCCTGTAGCAGAATAATAAGCAACGCATATTATTTAACATGAGGGCGTTTCAATTAATAGAAGCGCCCGCGTGATATATTGACAGCAATTGATACGGACAGAAAGAAATACCCGGAGGAGGATATTTTATGGGATTCTTTGATGATTTAAAAAAGGGTGCAGGTGGACTCCTTAACCAGGGCAGAACAGGAAACACCGGAAATATAGTTCAGGGTGCACAGAATCTTACAAACGGAATTAAGAACATGGCCGGAAATAAAGCAGTAGACGTTACGTTTAGCAAGCTTCCGGACAGTCTGGATGAGTTCAGAGCTCTTCCACAGGCTGCATGTACGACTCCTTTTGATGCAGCGGCACTTACGATAGTTGCTCTTGCGTGTTATCCGAAAAATAAGGAAATGGCGCTTTCGATGCTTGATTTTCTGAGAGGTCCGAGACCACTCAGCGGCATGGATAAGCAGTTTATAAATGACAGATTTATGGATGGTAAGGATTATGTTCCACGTTCGTATTTCAGGGGAGCAACTCCGCAGAATGATTACACTCCTGCAGCTCCATATACGATAACAGTAAGTGAGAATCCTTATTCATATCAGGATCAGGGCTATGCAAAGCTTTTCGTTCAGTCAGGCGGTGCAGACAGTCCGAGAGCTATACAGCTGAGACAGCTTAAGGACGGCAAATGGTGCCTTTGGGAGCAGTTCATACTGTCTGATATCAGACGGCCGGAGAGCGCAAACCCTTGGGCTTAATAAAGTTTAAAGGCACCCGGGATCTTTAGGGAGCTGACACCAAAAAACATAGTGAAAAATGATGAAGGTTAAAATCATTCTGGTGGGTTGGGAACCATCAGAATGGCGATTCCGGTTCCCTGTGGTGGTACGAGGAAGCCGGATAAAAGGGTTTATATGAATACCGGTGTTAGAATTTGGATCCTGGGTGATAAAAAAATCTTTCAAACAGCAGTTTTTTTCGAAAAAAAAACTGCTGTTTTTTTGTTGCTTTTTTGTTGCTATGTCTCTGATATAACTTTATATAGGTGATAATGGTTAAATAGGTTCAGTAGGAGAAACCCTTAAAGCTGAAGATAAAAACTTCGGCAAGGAAGGTCATCGAATTAAGGAAAATGCAGCAAACAGAGAGAATCTTATTTCGAAGCGTCCGGCTGCCGCAGCATGGTAAATATATTTCAGCATAAATAGAAAAAGTTTGTTGATTTTCGTTAGAAAAGACTAACAAATATAATTTGACAAGGCTATGTCTTTCGGCTATAATCTTTAGCTGGAAACATAGCCTTTTGTTGTATTAAAAAATACCACAGGCTGAAAATAAATTTTTAAGAAAGAGGTACAGAAAATGGCAGCAATCGATTTAAGCAAGTATGGCATCACAGATGTACAGGAAATCATTTACAACCCATCTTACGAGAAGCTTTTTGAGGATGAGATGGATCCATCTCTTGAAGGTTTTGACAAGGGCGTTCTTACAGAGCTTGGCGCTGTAAATGTTATGACAGGAATTTACACAGGACGTTCTCCTAAAGATAAATTCATCGTTATGGATGAGAAGTCTAAGGATACAGTTTGGTGGACAACACCTGAATATCCAAATGACAACCATCCAGCATCACAGGAAGCATGGGATACATGTAAGGAGCTTGCAGTAAAGGAACTTTCTGGCAAGAAGCTTTATGTTGTAGATGCATTCTGCGGTGCTAATGCTGATACAAGAATGGCAGTTCGTTTCATCATGGAAGTTGCTTGGCAGGCACATTTCGTAAAGAATATGTTCATCGTTCCTACAGATGAGGAGCTTGCTAGCTTCGAGCCAAACTTCGTGGTTTACACAGCTTCAAAGGCTAAGGTCGATAATTATAAGGAACTCGGACTTAACTCTGAGACAGCAGTTCTCTTCAACGTTTCAAGCCGTGAGCAGGTTATCCTTAACACATGGTACGGCGGAGAGATGAAGAAGGGTATGTTCTCTATGCAGAACTACTTCCTCCCACTTCAGGGTATGGCTTCAATGCACTGCTCTGCAAATACAGATATGGAAGGAAAGCACACAGCAATCTTCTTCGGTCTTTCAGGAACAGGTAAGACAACACTTTCTACAGATCCTAAGAGACTCCTCATCGGTGATGACGAGCACGGCTGGGATGACAATGGCGTATTCAACCTTGAGGGTGGATGCTATGCTAAGGTTATCGGTCTTTCTAAGGAGCATGAGCCTGACATCTACAATGCTATCAAGAGAAATGCTCTTCTTGAGAACGTTACAGTAGATGCTGATGGAAAGATTGATTTCGATGATAAGAGCGTTACAGAGAATACACGTGTTTCTTATCCTATCGATCACATCGAGAAGATCGCTAAGAATGTAAACGTTGTTTCTTCAGGCCCTGCAGCTGAGAACGTAATCTTCCTTTCAGCTGATGCATTCGGAGTACTTCCTCCAGTATCTATCCTTACACCTGAGCAGACACAGTACTATTTCCTTTCAGGTTTCACAGCTAAGCTTGCTGGTACAGAGAGAGGAATCACAGAGCCAACACCTACATTCTCAGCTTGCTTTGGTCAGGCATTCCTTGAGCTTCACCCAACAAAGTACGGCGAAGAGCTCGTTAAGAAGATGGAGAAGAGCGGAGCTAAGGCTTATCTCGTAAATACAGGATGGAACGGAACAGGAAAGAGAATCTCTATCCCTGATACACGTGGAATCATTGATGCAATCCTTAACGGAGATATCAAGAACGCTCCTACAAAGAAGATTCCTTACTTTGATTTCGAGGTTCCAACAGAGCTTCCTGGAGTATCAACAGAGATCCTTGATCCTAGAGATACATACGCTGACGCTTCTGAGTGGGAAGCTAAGGCTAAGGATCTTGCTGAGAGATTCATCAAGAACTTCAAGAAGTATGAGACAAATGAAGCTGGTAAGGCACTTGTTGCTGCAGGTCCACAGCTGTAAGATTTGTTTAATAGATAATTCTACCCCGACAGTTTCGGCTGTCGGGGTATTTTTATGTTTCAAGGTCGAAGGGCAATCTGTGTATGTCGCGGTGAGCGGTCTGTGTGTATAGCAGCTGGGCGGTATGTGCGTATCGCGGCTGAATAATCTGCGGGAGAGTGGTTATGAAAAAAAGACATATTTTTAATAAAAATAATACTGAAATATACAATTGGGAAAATAAAAATGTTATAATAGAAATGGTGTAGTATTTTCTTCATCAAAAGTCAAAGCATAATGATAAGTAACACGTAATTGGGAGGTGTCTAATGAGTATTGATTTAAGTAAGATGCCGAAGCTTGGCTTTGGTCTGATGAGACTTCCGGAGAAGGAAGGAGCTATTGATATTGAGCATGTAAAACGTATGGTTGATAAGTATATGTCTGCGGGGATGAATTACTTTGATACGGCCTACGTTTATCATGGCGGAAGATCGGAGGTTGCTGCGAGAGAGGCTCTTGTTAAGAGATATCCGCGTGACAGCTTCATGATCGCAACTAAGCTTCCTGCATGGGAGATCAGGCAGGAGAGTGACATCGACAGGATATTTAATGAGCAGTGTGAACGTGCGGGGGTTGAATATTTCGATTATTATCTTCTTCATTCTATCGAGGATGGCTCGAACTATGACACCTATGAGAAATACGACTGCTTCGCCTGGGGTATGAAGATGAAGGAAGAGGGTAAGATAAAGCATCTTGGCTTCTCTTACCATGGCAGTCCGGAGCTTCTTGCAGAAATACTCGACAAGCATCCGGAGACAGAATTCGTCCAGATCCAGTTAAACTATTTTGATATGACCAATCCGGTTGTAAGATCCAAGGCGCTATATGATATTCTTCTCGAGAGAAATATACCTATGATCATTATGGAGCCGGTAAGAGGCGGTATGCTTGCAAATCTCTCGCCAAAGCAGCAGGAGATATTTAAGGCTGTAAGACCTGATAAGTCCATCGCTTCATGGGCGCTCAGATTTGTTGGTTCTCTTCCTGGAGTTATGACTATACTTTCAGGGATGTCAAACGAGGAGCAGATGGATGACAATATAAGTACATTTACGAACTTCGAGCCTGTAAATGAAGAGGAGATGCGTGCGATAAACGATGTAACATCGGATATCCTCTCCATCCCTCAGATTGGCTGTACAGCCTGCAAATACTGTACACCTGGCTGCCCGATGCAGATAAGCATTCCGGACATTTTCAGAACCGTAAATACACTTCGTCGTTATCCGGATGACTGGCGTGCAAAGAACTTCTATAGAGGAGTTGCTTCACGCGGCGGTAAAGCGGCAGACTGCATAGCCTGCGGTCAGTGTGAGGGCGTATGTCCACAGCATCTTCCTATAATTGAATTGCTGAAGGAAGCTTCAGAGATGCTGGATTAGAATTACATATGAAGTTTTACCTCCCGGGATCAGTTGGACCCCGGGAGTTTTTTTATGAAAAGAAGATCATTGACTGGTTGTGGTTGAGGCTGTATTTTTGTGATTTCAGTGGCTGTGATCACGTAATAGTATATTGAACATATGTTTGGTTTGTGGTATAATTGGCATGTTAATATTGTAACCTGTGGATGTTATGAATTAATGCGATTTTCAGGGGATGGACCATGAGATTTCTTTATGAAAGAGGAAAATTATATAACGAAGTCTACCACGATCAGCCGATAAAGCCGAGGTATGGATATCCTATCCCTGAGCAGATAAAAGCCGTCAGAGATATCCAGAAGCAGGACATCAGGCTTGGAATCACAAGGAATCAGAGCTTTGTGAAGGCTGCAAGGCTGATGGCAGAGTATGAGGACGATTTCAGATATGACAAAAAGGTCAGCAGACACAAGCCGGCCTATGACAGCTTCAGCGATATCGAGCTGAGGGGGTATTTTGGCTGGAGGACCGGTTATAAAAAAGGCGAAGATACGCCGGGAGGTTCCTTTGCCGAGGTCTATATGTATGAGCTTCTCAGTGGCATCGGAACTGCAAATACTATGGATGGGTACGAAAAGCTCCGTGAGCTTCAGAGAAGGCACGGAAGCGAGATACCGACCATTGAGAAGATGATCATAGACTACGTTATTTATAATGAACTGCCACAGGAGCTTATCAAAAATAGCGATTTATTTAGAGACGACAGAAATATTATGGCTCTTATGGGGATGAGTGATGAACAGCAGTGTATCAGCAGGTTTCAAACGATGCTTGAAGTGGCAAAATGGCCGGAAAGAGCTCTTCTGGATGATAGGGATGTACTCGCTGTAGTGATGTGCAGATGCTTTGATAAGGTGCAGGCATATTCAAAGAAAAAGAGAAAGAAGAGCTTTCTGGAGGAGCTGTGCGGAAAGCCATCAAGGTGGCCGTATTTGTTATTTAACGGAGCGGTTGTCAATATAGAGCCCAAAGGGGAAGAGTTTAGCTATGACTTGAATCATGTAAGAAGCTTCTACGGGGGCACTAACTGGTCGGTCAAAAGAATGAGCTTTTCCGATAAGTCTGTGGAGCTGATGAGGAGCTTTATCAGAGCGGTTTATGCTTCTTTTTCAGGAAAGGATCAAAATAGTAACACCAGTGTCTGGATGAAGAAGCTTATCGATGAAGAGTGCCAAGCGTATTTTACAGAGAAGAAACTGCTTGAAGAAAGAAGAGTCAGGATAGACTTCTCGAGACTTGATGCGATCCGTGAGAGTTCAGCAGTAATAAGAGATAAACTTATCGTTGAAGATGAGCTTGAGGGTGAAGTTAGATCTGAGGTTAAAGCCGGGCATGAAATAGAGATATCTGAAACATGTGAGCTTAATGAAAATAATGGATCTGATGATAAACCTAACCCGGACGATTTGAAAATAGAGACATATACGGAATCGGTGGAAAATAATGATCCGACTGATACTCTGCAGCTTACTGATCTGGAAAAGCGTGTTATAAGTGCTGTATTGGACGGTGGTGAGCTTGGCTTCGTCAGAGAGGAAGGCCACATGTTATCGGTGGTTGTTGATGGTATTAATGAAAAGCTGTATGACTATTTCGGCGATAATGTACTGTATGATGACGGAGAGCTGCAGATTTACGAGGACTATATGGATGAGCTCAGAGAATTAATAAATTGACAGTTAGGATACGAGGAACTAAGTATGGGCATTGAGATAAACAGAAAAGCACCGCGAAGGATAGCACAGGCGGTTATGAGCTCCCTCAAGGGAGGAGTTGTTCCGAGAGTGGGACTTCCCTTTATTACGGTGGGCAGAGAAAAAGAGATAAATGCATTTTTAAGTGACGAGGAGATAATCGCCGAGGGCGGTGCCTCCTTCAGATTTATTGTGGGAAAATACGGCAGCGGCAAGAGCTTCCTGCTGCAGACCATCAGGAACTATGCGCTTGATAAGAATTTTGTCGTGGTGGATGCGGACCTTTCGCCGGAGAGAAGACTGCAGGGAACGCACGGCCAGGGACTTGCAACCTACAAGGAACTGATCAGAAATATGTCCACCAAGACCAGACCTGAAGGTGGCGCACTGACGCTGATTCTTG
Source organism: Eubacterium sp. (assembly GCA_017430325.1). Lineage (GTDB taxonomy): Bacteria > Bacillota > Clostridia > Lachnospirales > Lachnospiraceae > Eubacterium_Q. The sequence goes on along the minus strand of JAFRNE010000016.1, from coordinate 15,639 downwards.
ACAGATGGATCAATGAGGTGCAGAAGGATGTGATGGACCGTTCCTCAACAGACGATATAAGCTCTCTTGTTGAGAAGGAGATAAGGGATATCATTTTTTCGCTGAATGATATGGTTCACGGCTTCGATTTTGCAAGGCTGCTCAGTATTTATTATGAAGCCTATGTAAATGGTGATGACGAGGCGAAGGCGAAGGTCGTTAAGTGGTTCAGAGGCGAGTATACAACGAAGACCGATGCGAAGAAGGACCTTGGCGTAAATATCATTATTACCGATGATGACTGGTATGAATATATCAAGATATTTGCGGCATTTCTGAAGAAGGCCGGCTACAGCGGAATGTATATTCTGATCGATGAGCTGGTAAATATTTATAAGATAACAAATTCCATAACAAGGCAGAATAATTATGAGAAAATGCTGGCGATGTATAACGATGCCATGCAGGGGAAGGCACATTATCTGGGAATCATAATGTGCGGTACACCGGAGTGCATGGAGGATAAGAGAAGGGGTGTTTACAGCTATGAGGCGCTTCGTTCAAGGCTTGCTTCCGGAAGATTCTCCGGCGGGTACAGTGATCTTATGGCGCCGGTCATCAAGCTGCAGACTCTCAGCTATGAGGAAATGCTTGTGCTTACGGAAAAGCTTTCACAGCTGCATGCAGACCTCTATAACTATGAGAGGAAGCTTACTGAGGAGGATCTTATTTTCTTCCTTAAGGCTGAATTTGAACGTATAGGTGCGCAGGAGCTGATAACTCCCCGTGAGATGATAAGAGACTTTATTGAAATACTGGATATCCTTTATCAGGAGCAGAAACTTAAGCTGGAGGAACTTCTGGGCTCAGGTAGATTCACTTTCTCAGCATCGTCAGCGGTGGACGACGGTGTTGACAGTTCATCACCTTATGCAGAGTTTACTATATGATATTTTGCATGTTGATAATTGACAGCTATGATCATGGGATGATCATATGATAGTGCCGGGCGTGTGATTATAGATGATCAGATGATAGTATCAGGCATGTGATTATAGATGATAGGAAATATATTATGGACATCTTTGACAGGTATGCACCCTTTGTGCAGGAATATATTTATAGAAATAACTGGCAGAATTTAAGAGCTATTCAGGTTGCGGCCGGCGATGCGATATTTAATACGGACGAGAACCTTCTTCTTACTGCGTCTACCGCATCCGGAAAAACAGAAGCGGCTTTCTTTCCGATCATTTCTCTTTTTTCGGAGGATATGCCGAAATCAGTAGGATGCATATACATCGGGCCTCTTAAGGCGCTCATCAATGACCAGTTTGACAGACTGACAGAGCTTTGTGAGGAAGCTGATATACCGGTGTGGCATTGGCACGGAGACGTTGCAAGAACCCATAAGGAGAAGCTTCTGAAGCATCCTTCGGGTATACTTCAGATAACACCGGAATCCCTGGAGGCCATGCTTATCCATAAGCATGCTATCATCGGAAGTCTGTTCAGTGATCTTAGATTTGTTGTAATAGATGAAGTTCATTCGCTGCTTCGTGGAGACAGAGGCGGACAGACGCTTTGTCTTATTGAAAGGCTTTCAAAGCTGGCAGGCGTCAATCCGAGAAGAATTGGTCTGTCAGCCACCATAGGTGAACCTGAGGCTGTGGGACGCTTTCTTGCAAGCGGAACCGGAAGAGGAACCATCATTCCGCGGATAGAGCAGAAGGGCACGACCTGGAGACTCTCGATGGAGCATTTTTATATCAGGAGCGGCAAGGATGGAGAGGGCAATTCCGGGGCAGAGAATGATGCAGATATTGATTCATATGAAATGGAAGAGAATGAAACAGATATTGATTCATGTGTAATGGGAGAGAATGAAACTCCGGCTGCTGAGAACGACTACGATCCGTCATTCAAATATATCTTCGATAATACACGAAATAAGAAATGTCTGGTATTTGTCAATTCACGCGAGGAATGTGAGGCGGTTACGACAACGCTTCGCAGATACAGTGAGCTCAGCGGTGAGGATGAGAGGTTCCAGATCCATCACGGAAATATATCCGCAGCGCTTCGTGAGACTGCTGAGGACGTGATGAAGGATGATTATGAGAATCAGACCACAGTAACTACAGCAACCCTTGAGCTGGGTATAGATATCGGAAGACTGGAAAGAGCATTTCAGATAGATGCACCATGGACGGTTTCTGCCTTCCTGCAGAGAATGGGAAGAACCGGAAGAAGAGGAGCACCGCCTGAGATGTGGTTTGTCATGCGTGAAGAAGAGGTTGAGGCAAGGGCAATGCTGCCGGTAACTATTCCATGGACTCTTATTCAGGGAATTGCATTGGTCCAGCTTTATATTGAAGAAAAATGGGTTGAACCGCCGAGGCTTGACAGACTTCCGTACAGCCTGCTTTACCATCAGACTATGAGTACGCTTATGTCCTGCGGAGAGATGACACCTGCAGGGCTTGCGGCAAGAATTCTGCCGCTGACGTATTTCCATAGAGTTACCGAAGAGGATTACAGAGTGCTGCTGCAGCATCTCGTTAAGACCGGGCATATACAGAAGACTGCAGAGGGCGGTCTGATCGTAGGCCTAAAGGGTGAGAAGGTAGTAAACAATTTTAAGTTCTATGGTGTATTTCAGGAGAACGAAGAATACACTGTCAGAAGCGAGAATCAGGAGCTGGGAACGATCGTTGCACCGCCGCCGGTAGGTGAGAAGATAGCGATAGCCGGACGCGTCTGGACAGTGCTTGATGTGGATAAAAAGAGACATACGGTTTACTGCACGCTTGTCAGGGGCAGTGTTCCTGCATATTTCGGACAGTGTCCGGGAGACCTTCACACCAAGGTGCTTACAAGGATGAGACAGGTGCTGCATGAAGATAAGAGCTATCCTTATCTTATGAAGAATGCGGTGGCACGTCTTGAAAAAGCAAGAAATACAGTAAGTGCTTCCGGTATAGGCACCGATATTCTGCTGAATCTCGGGGGAACAAAATGGTGCTTTTTCCCGTGGGTCGGAACCTATAGCTTCCTTGCTCTTGAAAGAGTGCTTCGGATAAAATGTGCCGCGCGTCTCGGGCTGAAGAATTTTGACTCCTCAAGACCGTATTTCATGGTATTTACCATGAAGGTGGGCCGTGACGAGTTTTTCAGGATCCTTAAGGAAGAGCTTTTTAAGGAGTTTGATGCGAGAACCCTTATATATCCTAAGGAGATTCCGCTTTTTGATAAATATGACGAATACCTTCCGGAGGAGCTTCTGATAAAAGGCTTTGCCGAAAGTGTTCTTGATCTGGAAGGACTTAGAAATAAAGCCTCTGAGTGGGATTGATGGATCAGTGATGATATAGTTTTTGAGTGGGATTGATGCTCTGGTAATAAAATATTTTGATTTGTTGCGCTTATGTTGCACATTGGGGGCTTGAATTTTATATGTTATTGTCTGTTGGCATTCCGGATGTTTCAGGAAAGATTGTTGCGTATAAGTTCAATCTCTCTTGCAAGAGCAGGATTGTTTTCTTTGAGTCTGGTAAGCGCTTTGGCTCTTTCTTCAACGATCCTGTTGTAAGCCTTTGGATGCGATTTCTTCATGGCTGCATCTCTTTCAAGACGACGTTTAAGAATACGCTCGATAGAAGGCTTATTCTTCTCCATTATCTTTAATTCAAGATTCAGCTTAAGCTCAAACAGTCGGCTGTCTATCCTGTCGATAGCAGAGGAGGTGAGTATTTCCGTTCTGCTTGATATGGTCCTGCCTTCCTCGATCATGATGGCAAGCTGTATTTCAAGCAGCTCCAGAAGCTCTTCCTCATCAACTATATTCCAGTGGCCGCCGTAGGTATCCTCGGCCTGTCTGATATATTTATTGATATCAAAATCATCCTTTTCTATGTCGAAATCAGGATCATCAATAATCCTTGAAGCAATCTCTGAAGCAAGGTTCTGCATGATCTTATCTGCATCCGAACCGTAAGCCCATTCGAATTCTGCAAGACGGCGGCTGGCCTTACCGGGAGCCGGTTCATAATCATCCTCGAAGTTATAAGGAGCGGTAATACCATTTTCGTTAAGAACCTGAATGATACGAGGCTTAACGTGGCCGGTTTTAATAAGCTCTCCGGCGCCGTAGGTTCGAAGCATATCATTTATGGTATCAACGTGGCCGGCGATGTAGAAGGAAATATTTCGCTCCCTGTATTTATTATAGATATTCATTATCCTTTCGGCGGCGGTCAGATCGATGCTTCCGATGGTGCCTGCGTCAACGATTATCAGACGTGTATCCTCCTTCACAGCGTCCTCGATATCCTGCTGGAATCTGTCGATATTTGCATAGAAGAGAGCGCCTGTAAATCTATAGATGATGACGCCTTTAATAGGACGCGAATTCTTCATCCTGCTGAGAGAATGGAAGCCGTCAATATCAGGCACGACACCGAGAAATGCAGTGGTCGGATTCGAGGCACGTGAGATAAAAGTTACGGCAGAAAGTATGATACCGACAAATACACCATAGATGGTTCCGAATATCAGCACCGTGAAAAATGCAGCGTAGAATATCAGGAATTCGGTCTTGTCGATCTTTTTCAGCTTATGTGCAAGGCTGAATTCAAAGGTGCCTATAAGTGCTGAGATAACTATTCCGGTAAGAATTGGAACAGGAAGATATGAGATAAAACCGGTTCCGAAAAGAACAATAAGCAGCATAGCAAGTCCTGCTGTAACAGACATGATCTGTGAGCGGACCTTATACTGATCGGCCATTCCCGACCTTGAAACACTTCCGTTGACCGGACAGCAGCCTATAAAAGCGGCGGCAAGATTGCAGACTGAATATGCGAGATTCTCGCGTCTTGGTCTGAGCCTTTCATCATGCTTTCTGGCAAGATTATTTGTTGCAAGAAGAGTCTCTGCAAGGATTACCATTGCTATAGTAAGGCTTGGTACGACTATCTCTGTAAAGCGTCCGGAAAGAAGGGTAAGGTCCGGCGCAGTGATCTTCGGAAAGCTGTTCTTTACGGCCGGAAGAAGCTTCACTCCTTCAGAACTAAGATCAAAGGCATATTCCAGAAGTGCACCGATAAATACACATATTCCCGACATCGGTATCATCGGAGCAAAATGCTTAAACAGAAGTATTATCACAACTGTGGAGATTCCGAGAATAAGAGAAAGAACAGAAACTCCGTCACGGGCCTCTTCATAAATATGAGACAGCAGCTCGATTATCTCACCTCTGCCGGAGCTTCCTCCGAAAAGTTTCGGTATCTGCATACATATGATAGTGACTCCGATGCCGGTGATGAAGCCGCCTACAACCGGCTGAGAGATGAATTTGAGTATCCTGCTGGCACGTATCAGGAAGAAGAACAGAAGCCAGAGGCCTGTTATAAGAGTTATCACAGGAACCAGTCTTACAGCTTCCTCTGATTCGGCTGTGATTCCTAGAGACGCAAGTATTCCTCCGACAAGTGCTGCCGGAGCCGCATCAACGCCAAATACAAAGCGCGGAGAACCTGAAATGAAGGCGAAAAGAAGTATAGGGAATATGGAACCGTACAGACCGTATTTTACCGGAAGTCCGGCTACGAGGGCATAACCCATCGAGATCGGAATGGATACAAGAGCTATCACTATACCGACCATAATATCGCTGATTATATATTTGTTACTGTAACCCTTTTCCTTCGCCAGCATATTTCCCCTCATGACAGTGTTTTCGGGCTGATGATCGAGCCTGACAGAACTGTCGTTTTACAGAATCGTCGTGTTAAAAACGTGATGAAAACGTAATGAAAACATGATAAAACGTCACTGGTAAAATTATAACATATCAGGCGCTATATGTATATTGATAGACGCATATATCCTGCATAAATTACGCGAAAAACCGCGCTTCGAAAAAGGAAGATAATATTAAAAAAACATGGTCTGATCAGTTGTATATACTTGAAAAAATACGCTGTTTTTTTTATTATATAAGTATGGGGTTATAGATATTTTTTATTTGTTTGATTACTGATCAGAAATCAGGATTTTTCTATAAATTGATTGGAGAAGGGCGAGGTTATGAAACAGTTTCAGATAAACTTTACGGACAATGAATCCTTCAGAAACAGGCTGAGGGATTTTGGGGCAACCTGCCGTAAGGCCGGTATGTCAAAGTATTTTCTGCAGATCTTTTCTGAGGATCTGGTAAAGGAAAAGCTTGAAGAAATAGGAAATATCATTGAAGAGGAGCTGCCGGATGCAGAGTATTTCGGCTGTTCTTCCAGTGGAAATATAGTTAACGGACAGTTCTCAGGTTCGAGGGTTACTGTTATGGCGACTGTATTTGAGAAGCCGACTACGTGCTTTAAGGTGCTTCAGTACAGCTTCACCCATGATAGTTATGATACTGTCCGCAAGGAGCTTGAGAAAGAAGTGGAGAACAATCCGTGGGTTAAGGCGCTTGAGCTTTATATCACTATTCCGGGCTTTTCAACGACTCCTTTCTGTGACAGCCTTGTATGGCTGCGTCCTGATATCCAGATATTTGGCGGTATTGCCTGCAGTGACGATATCTCCAGCCCGGATTCATTTGTATTTTCCAAAGAGAAAGGTTATAAGGAGCATGATATCCTGATCGTTATGTATGGCGGTGAGGATTTCCACGCGAGCTCACTTTTCCTTACGGGCTGGCAGCCGCTTGGTAAGAAATACCGCATAACCAAGTCCGACGGAAATATACTTTATTATCTTGATGATACACTTGCTTATGATGTTTATCATAAGTATCTTAAAATAAAAAATGACGAGAATTTCTTTATGAATGCCCTTGAGTTTCCGCTTCTGTATAAGAAGGATGGTATCGATATTCTTCGAGTTCCGGCTGGAGGTAACGAAGATGGTTCGATCGTTATGAGCGGAGATATGGCTGAAGGGGCTGTTGTAAGAATGGGCTACGGCAACCCGAGTACCATCCGTGAGATCGGCAGGGAACAGAGCAGGAAGATTCAGGAGTTCAGACCTGATATCATTCATATTTTCTCCTGCGCAGCAAGAAGAACCTTCTGGGTTACGGATGAAAATGCGGTTCGTGAGCTGAAGCCTTTCGGTGAGATAGCGCCTTCGACAGGTTTCTTTACACATGGCGAGTTTATCCGCGTAGACGGTCATCTGAATCAGCATAATGTTACCCTTGTCATCGCTGCCATGAGAGAAGGCGAGCCGGATATGTTCAGTAATTTCGAGACCCCGCGCGAAGAAGAGAAGAGCGCGAGAGTTCCTATGACTGTTCGTCTTGCGAATTTTGTCAGTGTGGTTACAAGTGATCTTGAGGAAGCAAATAAAAAGCTTGAGAATGCAAATGCAGAGCTTGCCAGACTTAATGAGAAGTCCAATTATTTTGCTGTCCATGATGGTATGACCAAGCTGCTCAACCGTTCCGAGACTCAGAGACGTATTGAAGGAAGGTACGGCTTCTTTAGGGAGGACCCTTCGGAGAGTAAGGGCTTCTCACTTGTGATGATAGATATTGATGATTTCAAGAAGGTTAATGATACCTACGGTCATCATATCGGTGATGAAGTTATTATCAAGCTTGCTGAGCTTCTGAAGGAGGTGTCGGCTTCAATACCGGGGTCCTTCGTCGGAAGATGGGGCGGTGAGGAATTCATGTTCTATGTTCCGGGAGCTTACGAGAGCTTTGCAAAGCTGCAGGCTGAGAAGATCAGAACTGGCTTTAGTGAGCTTTCCTTCGAAAGTATTCCGAATCAGTCTATCAGTCTCGGTGTTTCAGTTGCCAGAAGTGATGAGGAGCTCGACAAGCTGCTTACGCGTGTTGATCAGGCACTGTACAATGCAAAGCATGCCGGCAAGAACCGTGTAGAGGTGCTCTAGATTAGTATTTATCGCAATTAAAAACGTGGCTGGAGTTTAACTCTATGTCACGTTTTTTGTTTTAAGGATTTTTTAACAATTGGTATTGTAAAGTATCCTCAGAGTTAAAAATGTATGCAAATACAATAGATCAGAGGAGAGGAAAGCTATGTTATTCAAGGTTTTAAAAAAGGATCTTAGAAAAAAGAAGAGCATAAATATAATCATAGTTATATTTGTTTTTATGGCGACGCTCTTTATATCAGCCAGCGTTAACCAGCTTCTGGTAACGATTAACGGTCTGGATAACTTCTTCAAGGTTGCTGAGGTTACCGATTACAATATTTTCACCATAGGAAGCATGGATGGTAAACTGACCGATGCCGACAAGCATATTATAGAGGTTCTTGACGCTGAGAAGGAAAAAGGGATCATCAATTCTTATGAATATGATACGGGCTACTGGATGACCGGTACAGACCTTTTGAAGAACAATGAAACTATTAAATTCAAAAACAGTATAGTGGCAAATACAGCTGATAACTGTATGACAAAGTTCTTCGATGAAGATAATAACGAGATAAAGGCTGTTCCTGATGGTTATGCTTACGTAGGAAATACCCTTATGAATGCCGGAAAATATAAGAAGGGCGATATACTTACAATCTTTACAGATTCAGGCTTCAGGCTTGAGCTTGAGGTAAAGGGAATGGTCAAGGATGCCGTATTTGGCGGCGAGCTGATGGGTAACGGAAGAATTCTGGTAAGTGCCGGGGACCTGCAGAAGATTACAGACAGTAAGGGCTTTGCATATGCGGGATTGTTCGGTATAGATACAGATCATAGAAAGCAGCTGGTAACAGATTTAAATAATGAATCCTGTGACTGTGCATTTTCAGCAGAAAAAGATCTTTTAAGAACTGCTTATATAATGAATATAGTAATGGCTCTGCTGCTTTTCCTGGTCAGTGCCGGTCTTGTTTTAATATCAGTACTCATTCTCAGATTTACGATCATATTTACAATAAATGACGCCTTTAAGGAAATCGGAATCATGAAGGCTATCGGTATCAAGGATAAGAGGATCAGAAGGATGTACATAGTAAAATATGCAATCCTTACAATTGCCGGTGCGATAGCAGGTTTAATAGTAAGTATATTTGTCAGCGGAATGCTTGTTAAGTCATCAATGGATGTAATGGTGATAAAGAATGGCGCAAACAGCATCATCGCAATGCTTCTTGCATCAGTATTGATGGTATTACTTATAATCTTCGCAGCGTACAGAAGTACCAAGAAGGTTAAGAAGATGAAGCCTATGGATGCCATAAGAAATGGCGCTGACGGCCAGAGATTCAAGAAGAAAGGACTCATCAGATTAAAGAAAAAGAGAATGAAGACAACCTCCTTCCTTGCACTTAACGATATTACAGTTGGCTGGAAGAAGTTCCTCATCCCTATGCTTACGAGTGTTGTCGGCGCGTGGCTGATGATCATGCCTGCTACAACAGTAAATACACTTACATCAGATAAGGTTGCCCCGCTGTTTGGTTTCCAGACTGCTGAGTACTGTATAGTTGATGATAAATACCAGGCAAATGCAGTTTATTACAAGGAAAGAAATTACATCTATGAAGGAATGGATAAGGTAAAGGAAACTCTGGAAGAAAACGGCTATGAGGTTGAAAATATATTTGTAGAAACAATGCACAGGATCAAGATCAGAAAGGGCGACCAGAAGACTACAACTGTATCGGTTCAGGGCATAAATACCAAGGCTAAAGATTATACCTATAGAGAAGGAAAGGCACCTAAATATCCTAATGAAGTGGCTATAACAGAGAAGACGGCAGGTGAGATCGATGCCGGTCTTGGTGATACGATATATATCATGAACGGTGACGTTGAAGAAGAATATGTTATCACAGCTATCTATCAGTCGATGAACAATATGGGACAGGGCATCAGATTCCACGAGGACGCTGATATTTCCATGGAGTATATTTCAAGTGTATTTGCCTTCGAACTGGACATTAAGGGGGATCCGTCAACTAAGGAGCTGAGTGATATTCTCACCGAAGAGTTTGGAAGAGAGATAGAAGTAACAACCTTCCGTGAATATGTTCAGAACATGATAGGAAGTATCATCAATAATCTTCAGGATTACAAGATCCTTGTTATCCTGGTGGTGCTTCTCATAAATACAATGGTTATCATCCTGATGCAGAGGACCTTCATCATCAGAGAGAAGAGCAGCATCGCATCACTTAAGTCAGTTGGCTACAGCAATAGAAAGCTTATGTTCTGGCAGACCAAGAGGATGGCAATGGCGGTGATCATAGGAACTGTGATCGGAATGCTTACATCAGGCATCTTCACAGATATAACATCAGGACAGGTATTTAAGTTCATGGGAGTGGTTGAAGTGGATTATATGATCAGGCCGGTTGAAGTATATGTGATCTACCCAATAGTACTTGTAATCGTCAGCATACTCGCCTGCTTCTTCGTATCAAGAAGAGTTAAGAGAGTAGATGTAAGAAGTATGAATGTTGAGTAATTATAGATGAATATGGAGGAAAATATCATGGCAGCACTTGAGGTTAAAGATCTTTGCAAAACATATATAGTAAATAAGAGACAGTTAAATATTTTGAAGAATGTATCATTCACAGTAGAAGAGGGTGAGATGGTTGCAATCATGGGACCATCCGGCTCAGGTAAATCAACACTTCTCTATTCGGTTTCAGGAATGGACAAGGCCACCGCAGGAAGCGTAAAGCTCTGCGGTACAGAGATAACCGATATGAGTGAGAAGGAGATGGCTGATTACAGACTTAAGAAGATGGGCTTTATCTTCCAGCAGATGAATATGCTGAAGAATCTCACGGTCTATGACAACATCATCCTTCCGGGCTATGAAGCAAATACCGGCAAGAGCAGAACCGAGATTGATGAGAAGGCCAGAGAGCTTATGCACAAGATGGAAATAAGCGAGATCGGTGATAATGATATCACTGAGGTTTCAGGCGGACAGCTTCAGAGAGCCTGCATCTGCAGAAGCCTTATCAACAGCCCGGAAATACTCTTCGCAGACGAACCGACAGGTGCTCTGAACCAGAGTTCTTCAGAGGAAGTTATGAGGATGCTTGCCAAGCTGAACGGCGAGGGAATGACCATCATGCTGGTTACTCATGACATGAAAAGCGCGGCAAAATGCAGTAGAATTTTATACATAGTTGATGGTAATATAAAAGGAGAACTTGAGCTTGGAAAGCTCGCTGAGGATGGTAAGGAATTCACGGAAAATGATATCCGCGCCCGCGAGCGTAAGGTTGGTAACTGGCTGGAAGGATTGGGATGGTAAGGTCACGATTGCGAAGCAATCGTGATCCGAGCAGAGCGAGGACTCGGGACGCGAAGCGGACCCCACAGATGCGGAGCATCTGTGCAACATCATGGAACATGATGTTGGAGCAGGTCACGATTGCGGTTTTCGGAGGTTTAAAAATGATCGACGTTTTGATCGTAGAAGACAACGAAGAAATAGGTACTCTTCTGCAGGATTTCTTTCTTGCAGAAGGGTATGATGTATATCATGCAATGACCGGTGAGGAGGGTCTGGAGGTTTTCTTAGACGAAGGCGCCAAGGTCATTGTTCTTGATGTCATGCTTCCGGGTATGGACGGTTTTGAAGTATGCAGAGCTATCCGCGAGAAGGAGGATGTTCCGATAATCATAGTCAGTGCCAAGGTAACGAAAGAGGACAAGCTGAATGGGCTGATCCTCGGTGCGGATGATTATATCGAGAAGCCTTATGATATCGATATCCTTCTGGCTAAGGTTGCAGGCATTATGAAGAGACGTTATTCGGATGATGAGCTGAAGTGCGGAAATATAGTGCTCGACAAGGTTAAGAGAACTGTATTTGTAGATAAAGTTGAGAAGCAGCTTAACAAAACCGAGTATTCCCTTTTGCTGTATCTGATGGAGAATAAAGGGAAGGTTCTCAGCAAGGAGAAGATATTCAGTCATATCTGGGGAGCGGACAGTGAAAGCGAAGCACAGACGCTTACCGTTCATATCAAATGGCTCCGTGAGAAGCTGGAGAAGGATTTAAAGAATCCGGAGCATATACTTACAGTCTGGGGAGTGGGGTATAGATTTGAGTAAAAAGATCGTAAAAGCGGTTCTGATCTTCATCGTTATATTTGCGGCTGTAAATATCCTGATAATCAATTTGTTTAAAGATAAAAAGGATAACAGCCATAATATTGAGCTGAACAGAGTCAGGCATCTGATAAAAGAATATGAAAAGGAAAAAGGTGTGGCGGCAGAAGATCTGTCGGCGCTTATTTTGTTTTCTAAGGAATACGGAGGAGAGGCGGAAAGCTTTGAATATGTATATAAGCTGAGTGCTTCTTCAAAGGTGGATATTGATGAGATCGTCAATGACAGGAATAATGATCCGGATGAAGCATCTGAGTTTATTTCAACAGATCTCGTGCTTTACAGGATCGATTATAAGAGGGCTGTAAGTACTTCGATGAAGGCTGGTAAGAATCTGGTTTTCATCATTGCCTACAGCGTACTTTTCACCGCACTTGTGATCTGCATATTTGTTATTGTCTACTATCAGAAGAAGGTAATAAAACCTTTCTCAAGGATAGCAGAGCTTCCTGAGGAGATCGCTAAGGGTAATCTCGTGAAGGATATCCCTGAATCAAAGGAGAAATATTTTGGCAAGTTTACCTGGGGTATGAATATGCTCCGTGAACAGCTTGAGGATACAAAGACGAAGAATCTTCAGCTCGAGAGAGATAAGAAGGTGCTTCTCATGTCGCTTTCTCATGATATCAAGACTCCTCTCAGTACCATATCGCTGTATTCAAAGGCTATCAGTAAGGGGCTCTATACCGGCGATAAGGTTAAGACTTCAGCTGAAAATATCCAGGACAAGGTATTTGAGATCGAGGATTACATGAAGAGGATTGTGAATGCTTCGAACGAGGATATTGTTGAGTTTGAGGTTAATAACGGAGAGATCTATATAAAGGATGTTATGGACAGTATTGAGAATTATTACCGTGACAAGATGGTGCTTCGCGGTATTGATTTTTCAATCGGCAGCTTTAACAATAAGCTTATCAAAGGTGATCCGGACAGACTGGTGGAGGTTATCCAGAATATCATCGAGAACGCTCTGAAATATGGCGATGGCAGGAAGATAACCATTGATGTAAACGAAGAAGATGGCAGAAGGATGATGATAAATATCAGGAACACCGGCTGTACTCTTGAGAAGCGTGAGCTCGCAAATATATTTGAAAGCTTCTACCGCGGTACAAATACCGGTAAGCAGGAGGGCAGCGGTCTGGGCCTCTATATCTGCCGCAGACTTATGCATATGATGGATGGTGAAATATACGCGGATATAGTAAACGAGGGAAATGACGATCTTATGAGCATTATGCTGGAGTTGAATATATAACCATCATAAAACATAGTTTGCATAAGTGTAATATAGTCTGATATTATTAAACAGATTATCTAAAGATTAAGACATTAACAGAATTTGATTTTGATGAAGAGGTAAAAATGTTTAAGAATTATTATGAAAGATTATTACAGCAATTGTCACTAGAGCATAATTGTTCTCCGGAAGATCTTGTGGCGAAGGATAATATTGTTACGGTCTCTGATATAAAAGAGGGCAGAAGAATATACAGCCCGGACAGACCATTTTTGCAGATGGTAATCCTTAGTGGAAATGCAGTTATAATGGCTGACGAATGTCTGCATGAGTTCCTGCACGGACTGGTTAAGGATGTTGAGGGACACCATCTCTTTGAATTCGACAATATGACAAAGCTCAATGAAGAGTTAAAGAAGTACGGATATCAGATGGCTCCCACGCATCATATGTTTCTTCCATGCTGTGATGTAAAGGTGGAAGAACGGTGGAAGGTCAAATGGCTTTACAATGATGAAATAAATTCATTCTATGGTGATTCAAGATTTCCAAATGCTATATCTTATCCGATACCATGTCCTGTAAGACCTGACAAGATCGCAGTCGTTGCACTTGATGGGGAAAACATCATGGGCATGGCCGGCTGCTCAGAGGATGCACCGCATTGGCAGCAGATCGGAATAGATGTTCTTCCGGAATATCGTTCAAGGGGAATAGCTTCCTACCTTGTGACTCTTCTGAAGAATAAGATCATCGAAATGGGTGATGTTCCATTTTATGGAACTGCAGCGGCAAATATTCAGTCTCAGAATGTTGCTCTTCGCAGCGGTTTCAGACCTGCATGGGTAGAGACAGAAGCTCATAAACTACAACAAGAATCATGATCTAAGAATTATATTATCACTCTATGAGGTATTTGGAGAATAAAGATATGGAAAATAAAGATATAAAAAAAGTAGATGCATATTTATACGGAATGGTGCTGGGCACACATTCCTTTTTGCTGAATGATGAATTTCTCAGACCGGATGAATATTCAGAGATCAAGGAACAGTATTTTCTCCCGGGAGGAGAGACCGGAACGGCAGCGACAGTACTGGATTCTTTAGGTGTGACAGTCCGTGTTGACGGTACACATATTGGTACGGAGGTAGCTCCACTGCTTCGTGATTTCTATGCTGACAAGAACGTGGATCTGTCATCGCTTACGTTTACGGATGAACCAGGAGTAATGGACTATGTTGTGATCACGGGAATCATCCGCACACCTATGGGGCATTTCCAGAAGCTTTTTTCGAATGGCATACAGTGGTGGAATGATCCAAGAGAGGAAGATATTATCAACTGTAAGGTTGCTGCTGTTGATCCGTATTTTGGACAGCAGTCCATACGTGCAGCAGAACTCTGTGTTCAGCATGGCATACCTTATGTAACGATAGATTCGATGCATCATTCGTATTTCCATAAGCATGCAGCAATAAATGTTGTTTCAAAGGAATGCTATGCGGATAAATATCCGGACCAGTCTGCTGAGTCAGTTATGAAGCTGATGGTGGAGGAGTCGGAAGGACTCACAATCCTGACACAGGGCGGCGGTGAAATGTTGTACGGCCGTAAGGGAGAAGATATCCACCGGATGAAGCCGTTTGAAGTAAAGGTGAAAAGCACACTCGGAGCCGGTGATACGTATAAAGCAGGCTGCGTCTATGCACTGCTTAATGGTTTCTCGGATGAGGAGACTGTCCGCTTTGCAAGTGCATGTTCAGGTATTGCAATCTCAAGATTTCCGCTTCCGCTGAATCCACCAAAGCTTGATGAGGTGAGGAATCTTATTTCCGGATCGTAAAGTGCCGGAAGACTAGTAGCTGAGGTTGTGAAATAAGGTTTTCGCTAATAAGATTTTATTATACGGATATTCAACTTACGAATAATACCTTATGGTTGCTAAAGTTTATGGATAAAAAGAGTAAAAAAGAGATAGCTAAAACGCCTGTGGAGAACACAGGCGTTTTGTAGTGGGGTATGGGAAATGTGAAAATAGCTGCTTATTGAAAAGATTTTGGGGTGAGGTTTACATAAAATTGGATGTGCCGGATTGAAAGTATTATGGCTTTATGATATCATAAAATGGATTGTTGAATAAGGGCTTTTTATGTATTCATACATAAGTATTGGAGAAGCGAAAGGGACTGGTTATGTTAAAAATAATATTTGGCGAGTATGCGGGAGTGGTTACAAATCCTGCGGTTTACTTTAAAAATACATTTGAAGACGAGTGGATCACGGATGAGTTATCGAAAAAG
>JAFRNE010000015.1 GCA_017430325.1 Eubacterium sp. | reverse complement strand
AATACGTTGTTCATACGAAAGATTATAAGAGGGAAAATGGTATTAGTTATATCCCGGTATACATGGTACCGTTTTTATAAAAGGTTGTGACATTATAGCATTGAAGAACTGTTATATTAGGATTGATGTATCAGAAGGCTTTTCTTTTCGAAGATTCTGATATAGCTGCACAGATATTGGATACGAAGGCTTAGTGCCCGGACTATCGTAATCGATCAGGAGCGAGGTTGAAAGATTATGAAGAGAAAGACGGCAAAAGAGATCCTGGCAGAATCCTTTAAGGAACTGGCTGTCATCAGGGATATAGAAAAGATAACGATAAAAGAGATAACCGATAACTGCGGATATTCTCCGGCTACCTTTTACAGGCAGTTCAAGGACAAGTATGACCTGATCGCCTGGGATTATGCCAAAGAAGTGGAGCAGAATGTCGGGAAGATCGGCAGAGACGGACACACCTGGAAACAGGCGCTTTTAGTCAGTGCAAAATATAATATCAGGCACAAGGAATATCTGCTGAACCTGTTCAAGCATACAAGCGGTATCTATTCGTTTGAGCAGTATATGACTGATGTTAACGTCAGTTTTATCTCAGAGTATCTGAAAAAGGAATCAGCGCAGATAGACGAGGATCTGATGAGAGTGCTTGAAAGCTATTGCTACGGAGCTGTTAAGATCACAATCGACAGACTGACTGGAAAGTATGATGCCTCACCGGAAGATATGGCCAGGATATATGAATTGTCCGTTCCTGAAACATTAAGACAGGTTTTGAAACCTGATAAATGAGAGAATTTGATACACTCTCTCTCATTATGAGACAAATCATTTAACATTCTGAATTGAACATACCTCCATATACGATTATATTTATCTTATGGTTGTGCACAACAAGTGACACATCGAATAATCGGATATGGAGGTATTGTCATGGCAAACGAAAAAGTACTTGAGGGATTACAGATCATCGTAACGGATCTGGCGCAGCAGGCAGACGGACATGCCCTGCAGTCGAGGATCTTCGCAAGCGAAGGGTTTACAAAGCTGGCTGAAAAATACGCTGAGCATGCAGTTGAAGAAAGAGGCTGGGTTGATAAGTGCATCGACAGACTCCTTGATCTTGGATGCGAAGTAAAGCTTGAAGCCAAAAAGGAAGGACCGGTATATAAGGATCCTGTGGAATGGGTAAAGTATGATCTTGAAGTTTCAAAGAATGGCCTTGCATGGCTTAAAGAGATCACAGAGCTTTCCCGTGATGACTATACTACTTATGATATCCTGAAGGCTTATTATCAGGATGAAGAAGAGGACATGTTCTGGGGAGAGGCGCAGCTTGATCTGATCGAGTGCATCGGCAAGCAGAACTGGCTTCTTCAGCAGCTTTAACAGAATAAATTACATCAATGAGCCGGCAAGCATCACATAAGCTAGCCGGCTTCTTTTAAAACGGATGCTGAGAATGAGTAAGAATGATGATAAATATGCAGGTCTCCGTCTTGATAACCAGCTGTGCTTTCCCCTGTACTGTGTCTCAAAGGAGATCACAAGGCAGTACAGGAAACCTCTTAAGAAACTGAATCTGACGTATACACAGTACGTTGTGATGATGGTCCTGTGGGAATATGGAAGTATGACAGAGGGAGAACTGGGACAGATTGTGCACCTTGATTCCGGTACACTGGCACCTCTTCTTGTAAGGATGGAAAAGCAGGGATTCATAGAGCGGATCAAACCGGGCAATGTAGAGACAAGACTGGTTGTGGCGTTGACTGACAAGGGAAAGAAGCTGAAAGAAAAGGCGCTTGACGTACCAAAAGAGATGAAGGGATGTCTTCCGCTGGAGGAAGATGAACTTAAGGTTCTAAAGAAATTGCTGGATAAAGCAATGTCCGAAATGGAGTTTGTAAAATAAAGCAGAGGAGGACAGATATGAAAACAGGAACTATCATAGCGATAATCGTATGTGTGCTGGTTGCGTGTTGTTTGTTCACACACAGAAGAGTTATAAGGGCGCTCGTAAAACATGAACCGATGCCCAAAGCGCCAAAATGGCATTTCTGGGTAAGGAAAGAAAACCGCAGGGATGCCTGACGGAGCGAGGAGACATAGGATATGGAATTTACCATGATAGAAACAGGGTGGTTGTCGATCCTGCCGCCCATTATAGCAATAGCCCTGGCTCTCATAACAAAAGAGGTTTATTCCTCTCTGTTCATAGGCATCATCTCGGGAATGCTCATATATGCGTTCGCAGGAGATGGGAATGTATTTTCCGCAGCGGCCATGACGTTTGACATGATGAGCAGCAAGATAGCTGACAACGCGTATATGATAATCTTCCTGGCTCTTTTGTGGGCAGTTGTAAGCCTTGTATCAAAATCGGGCGGAAGCCAGGCATACGGAAGGTGGGCAGGGGCAAAGCTTAAGACAAAAAGATCCGCGGCATTTGCCACGTCACTTTTTGGAATACTTATCTTCATTGACGACGGGTTCAACTGTCTGACCGTGGGAACCGTTATGAGGCCCATTACGGACAGACTCCGCATTTCAAGAGAAAAGCTGGCTTATATCATAGATGCCACGGCAGCTCCGGTCTGTATCATCGCACCGGTATCAAGCTGGGCAGTAGCCGTTGCCAGTGAAGTCAGTGAAAAGAACGGGTT
>JAFRNE010000004.1 GCA_017430325.1 Eubacterium sp. | reverse complement strand
TTATTTTCTGTATCCCCAAGACGACAGTAAGGCAAAGATATATGTTCCGGTTGACGGCGATACATCAAAAATGAAGAAGCTAATGTCTAAAGAAGAAGCACTGGAGTTACTTAAAAGCATACCTGATATGGAACCGCTTATAATTTGTGATAAAAGAAAACCGGAAGATTCTTATAAAGAGGCTGTTAAAATCGGGGATTGCATGAATCTGGTAAAGCTGATAAAGTGCATATACTTCAGAAACAAGGAGCGCCGTGAAGAAGGAAAAAAGAATACGGCAATAGACGAGAAATACATGAAGATTGCGGAAAACCTGCTTTATCAGGAACTTGGGAATGCTTTGAAAATCCCCAAAGATCAGGTTTTGGAACAAATCATCAAAGTAATTGAAGAGAAAAAATAAAAGAAAGCGTGTAGCCAAAGGCATAAAACCAGCTTAAGGCCACACGCTTTCTTTATGTATATGAAGGAGGATTATGAAAAATGAATGGAAACGAAAACAGGTATCTTGGAGAAAATCCGGTAGGGAGCCTGATGCGAAAATATGCGATACCCTGCATCATCTCGCTTCTGGTGGGAGCGCTTTACAACATCGTAGACCAGATATTTATTGCTAATGCGACATACCTCGGCTCCTATGGTAATGCAGCGAATACCGTGGTATTTCCACTGACGGTCATAGCACTTGCCATAGCCGTCATGATTGGAGATGGATGCTGCGCTTATGTGAGCCTGTCACTGGGAAAAAAAGAAATCGGAAATGCAAAAAAGAGCGTGGGTAATTCGGTTATACTGATGATCGTATCCGGCTTGACTCTGACCGTGATCTACCTGATATTCAGTGATCAGATCATAGCAATGTTCGGCGGTACGGTAAATGCAGAGACCTTTCACCATTCAAAGGAGTATTTCTTTTATATCACGCTGGGTATTCCATTCTATATGTTCGGTCAGGCTATGAATCCGGTGATTCGTGCAGACGGAAATCCTAAGTTTGCCATGGCTTCGACACTTGCGGGTGCTGTGATCAATATCATCCTTGATCCGATATTTATCTTCATGTTCAAATGGGGCATGATGGGAGCTGCTGTCGCAACAGTACTTGGCCAGATGGTAACGGCGCTGCTGGCTGTGTGGTATTTGATCCGTATGAGGCTGATAAGACCGGTGAAGGAGGATTTCAGACTGAACGGTGATATCATCAGAAGAACTCTTGTGTTGGGAATCACAAGCTTTTTGTCGCAGATATCTCTTGTGGCAGCTATGGCGGCAATCAATAATATGATCAGAAAGTATGGGGCGATGGATGCGATATTCGGTCAGGAACAATACGCTCAGATTCCTATGGCTGTGGTCGGCATTGTCATGAAATTCTTCCAGATTGTAATATCCATTGTGGTCGGCATGGCTGCCGGCTGTATCCCGATAGTAGGCTATAACATGGGGGCAGGGCTTAAAGTGAGGGTAAAAAAACTCTTTACAACGCTTCTGATTGCGGAGGCATCTGTTGGTGCAGGTGCTCTTATCGTTGTGGAGGTATTCCCACAGGGTCTTATCAGAATCTTTGGTGCTGCAAACGAGAGTGCTTATTATACGGAATTTGCAATAAAGGCGTTCCGTGTCTATCTATGTATGATGATATTTGCCTGCGTGAATAAGGCGTGTTTTATTTTCCTTCAGTCCATGGGAAAGGCATTGGAATCTACTTTTCTGTCTATGATACGTGAGATTGTATTCGGTGTAGGACTTGCACTCACCCTGCCGATTAAATTCGGACTGGATGGAGTTCTTTACTCCATGCCTGTATCGGATTTCCTGACTTTTCTGCTAGCCCTTTGGCTGATCATCAGGACATATAGAGAGCTTCAAGTGAATGAGAAAAAAGTATCGGAAAAGAAGAAATACAATAGGCAGATAACAGATTATGCAGAAAGAGTATAATAAACAATAAATAATAGAATAAAGGAGTCTATACGGAAGTAATAGTACAATGTATGTGGTCCTCGAAGATGATGGAGTATCGATTCGCTACAGCTTCTGATATTGATGCATCTTATATAATCAAACTTGACACATAAAAGGTAATATGTTATCTTTTTTGGCAAATGGTAACATATTACCTTTTATTTGATTGGAAAGGTTTGATCAATGATATGAAAACACTAGTGATTTACACGTCTCAGACTGGATTTACAAAGAGATATGCCGAATGGATTTCTGAAGAGCTTAATGCAGATATTTATAACCTTAAAGATGTGAAAAAGAAAACAAATGATTTTTTTGAAGCATGCATAGATTTGAGTCTTTTTTATAATGTTTATTAAAATCACTGTTATATAATAAAAAAACAGTATGATAAATGTATAGCGTATTGTAAAAAATACTTTATTTATGAGGAATGCTATTACGATAGCAATTATATTTATGGAATGTATTTATATGAAAATGGTTCTGCGGATAAAGCTGTTCCATACTTAAGGGAGTGTTTAAAATACTATCTTAAGGTAGAAGAAACGTTAGAGGATGCTGAGAATAAGAAGAAATATAAAAATGCCATTTCTAAAGCAAAAAGCGGAAGTTTAGATGAGGCAATCAAACTATTTTCCGATATATCATGGTATAAAGACTCATCGTCATGGCTAGCTAAGTGCAGAGAAGCATCACAATATACAGGCACTTTTACGAGCTATATTTTCAAAATCTATGACGATGATGGTGATGTTCATGACATTCCAGCCGGACAAAACTATGGAGATGCTAAATCATTAAGGATTTCTGCTACTATCGATGAGAATCTTGAGATAACATATTGTGCAAATGGAAGGAAAGCTGAAAAAGGGTCGTTATATGTATATTATCATAAATATAGTGTAAAAGATGATGATACCACGATAGATATTGCAGCAAGAACAATTACAACACAATTCTATCATGGAAGTAGTGGGAC
Source organism: Eubacterium sp. (assembly GCA_017430325.1). Lineage (GTDB taxonomy): Bacteria > Bacillota > Clostridia > Lachnospirales > Lachnospiraceae > Eubacterium_Q. Next base: position 187,181 of record JAFRNE010000004.1, on the reverse strand, counting down.
AAAGAGTGATAAGTACGTGGCATGGTATAAATAATAATTGTCCGAATATAGCTAAAGAATAATATATACTCTAATCAAGAACACAAATATATGCATTTGTATCAGAGAAGCATTAAAAGAATGGAGGAGTGATTTTGCAATTAAATAAAGAAGGATTGCCTCAAGTTATTTTCAAATTAATGAATAAATCTGCAATAAATAATATGTATAAAGGTCATTTGAGGTTTTATATTCCGTATAAATGGATAAATGACGAAAAAAGAACGGAATTGGAAGAGGAGACCGCTACGAGGGGACTTTTTGTATCAATTGTTCTGGAGATTATGAGTCCATCCTTAAGGATAAGTATAAGGAAGATTTAATAGTAAATAGACACGGGGAGAGGCTTTATTATCAATTGCATTCAGTTATAAGAAAACCTGTTATGGCATTTTATTCTTTAGAAGATTGCCATTTTAGACAAACTGAGGAATGTGATGGACTTCCTGTCTTTGAAACTAATATCAATGGACGTTATTATAGGGATTTTTTTAATGGAAAATCTATTGAAGAGATAAATGAACTCCCGGAAGGTGAAAAGCCATCATTACTCATAATACTAGGACATTATAATATAAAAGAATTCATTACGCAGACTATTAATGCGCTTATAGATCAATATGGGATTGTTAAGGATGATATTTGGGTAAATATTATAGTTAACTATTAGATGATCATTCAAATTGGAATTCGTTGAATTTCAGCGGATAATATGGTAATATAAATGGGTTATACTAGGCTCTCTTCTGTGTGGTTCTATTTGCGGAAGGGGCGATAATATGGGCAAAGACCTTAAAGGCAAAGAATTGGGATCCGGACTGTCTCAAAGAAAAGATGGATGATATTCTGCCAGATTCGTAACCTCCTATTATTCTTATATGGGATGGCGTAAAAAATGGCGTAAAATTCATAATGCGTGTCTTAGAAAACCACGTAAAATAAGGAAAGAGGGATAAAATATGAAGTTAGGTTTTATCGGTGCCGGAAATATGGCAAGTGCCATCATCGGCGGAATCATAAAAAAAGGAATCTATAAGCCGGAGGAGATCATCTGCTCGACACCGGTAGAGGCGGAGAGACAGAAGGCTATTGACAGCTTCGGCATCACTGCAGTATCTGATAACAAGGAGCTGGTAAAGTCTGCTGAGATCATATTTTTCGCAGTTAAGCCACAGGTTATCGGAATAGTAGCAGAAGAGATAAAGGATGTCATTACAGATGACAAGCTCGTGGTTTCAATAGTTGCAGGAAAGAGCCTTAAGTGGTACGAGGAGGCCTTCGGCAGAAAGCTTAAGATAGTTAGAACCATGCCAAATACACCTGCGCTTGTTGGTGAGGGTATGACAGGAGTAAGTCCTGAGAGTACAGTTTCAGAGGATGAGCTTGCCAAGGCTCTTGAGATCCTCTCGGCTTTCGGTAAGGCAGAGGTTATCCCTGAGAAGCTTATGGATGCGGTTGTGTCTGTTTCGGGAAGCTCACCTGCATATGTATTTATGATGATAGAAGCTATGGCTGACGGTGCCGTAAGGCTCGGAATGCCAAGAACACAGGCATACAAGTTTGCAGCGCAGGCAGTTTACGGAAGTGCAAAGATGGTGCTTGAAACAGGAAAGCATCCGGGAGAGCTTAAGGACATGGTATGCTCACCGGCAGGAACAACCATCGAGGCTGTAAGAGTACTTGAAAATATGGGCTTCAGAAGCAGTCTGATCGAGGCAATGGAAGCCTGCGCTGATATTTCCAGAAATCTGTAGATAAGAGACCAATAGAAATAATATGAAAATAATAAAGAATCTGTTCAGAAATGAACCGGTTACGATGGTGTCATTTCTACTGGCGATATTTTCAATCTTTCTAGTTCCATTTGACAAAAATTATATCGACTATATAAATTTCAAAACTCTGGGAACCCTGCTTACTCTGATGATAATCATGTCAGGACTGAGTGGACAGGGCTTCTTCAGAAAGATAGCAAGGAAGCTTCTGGGAAAGGTTACAAAGCTAAGGACTCTGGGACTTGTGCTTGTTCTGCTTTGCTTCTTTTTTGCCATGTTCATAACAAATGATGTGGCGCTTATCACCTTTGTACCGTTTACGGTGGAGGTGCTTATGATGGCGAATCAGAAGAAATATCTGATACCGATCATCGTTCTTCAGACTATAGCTGCGAACCTCGGAAGTATGCTTACACCGATCGGTAATCCGCACAATCTCTATCTTTATGATCTTGCGGATATGAAGCCTTTTGAGTTTATCGGAATGATGCTTCCATATGCGCTGATATCTTTCGTACTTCTTGTGGTGATAACCTGTATCGTGACAGGCAGTCATACCCTGAAGGTAGACGATGTGAAGAGTGATATTCAGATAGGCTATATCACGCCACAAAAAACTGCGGTTTACATAATGCTATTCGCCCTTAGTCTTACGATAATCCTTAGAGTTCTGCCATATTACATAGTGCTTGGAATCGTTCTTCTGGCAGTGCTCATAATTGACAGAAAGAATCTTCTGGAGGTTGATTATTTCCTCCTCCTGACCTTCATCTTCCTTTTCGTTTTCATCGGAAATATGAAGAGGGTGGATCTGGTGAATGACTTCCTGTCGAGGATAGTTACCGGAAATGAATTCTCGGTTTCGCTTGCGACAAGTCAGTTCATAAGTAATGTTCCGGCGACCATACTGATATCAGGAATGACAACGGATTACAAGGCTGTATGTATCGGAACCGACTTCGGCGGACTTGGAACACTGATCGCATCCATGGCCAGTCTTATATCTTTCAAGCTTTATGGTAGACTGCCGGGCAGCAAGAAGGGCAAATACATACTTACCTTCACAGGCTTCAGTATCGTATTTCTGATCTTCCTTATCGCAGCCTATATGTTCATTGGATATTAAGTGTATATTAATAAATACATCTTGAAGAGTGTGATATAATAGCACATGATATTTTAAACAGCAGATCATTAAATTGTAATATAAACAGGTGGCTGCGGAGCATGCAGTCACACGACAAATATAAAAGTAAGGGGTAGTTAAGATGAATGAAAATCTAACAAACGGTGCACAGAAGGGCGGCATAACAAATGAAGAGTTTGAATATGCACAGGATGCCATAAGAAAGCTGTCTAATTATTTCGATGAGAAGGTTGTAGGTCAGCAGAATCTCAAATTCTCTATGATCGCTTCAATAATCGCAGACGGACACGTTCTTATCGAGTCGGTTCCGGGTCTTGCGAAGACAACAGCAGCGAAGACAATTTCAGACGCTGTTGATGGTAAGTTCTCAAGAATTCAGTGTACACCGGATCTTCTTCCGAGTGATATCATCGGTACACAGATCTATAACCAGGTTAACGGTAAATTCGAGACTGTACTTGGTCCTGTATTTGCAAACTTTGTACTGCTTGATGAGATCAACCGTTCAAGTGCAAAGACTCAGAGTGCGATGCTCGAGGCCATGCAGGAGAAGCAGGTTACTATCGGCGGTGTTACCTACAAGCTGCCGGATGATGTATTTATCGTATTTGCTACCCAGAACCCTATAGAGCAGGAAGGTACCTACCTTCTTTCAGAGGCTCAGACAGACCGTTTCATCATCAAGGAGAAGATCACATATCCATCACCTGATGAAGAGGCTGAGATCCTCAGCAGGATCGAGTCCGGCGTTATCAGCAAGACTCCTGCAGTGCTCAGTATCCAGGATGTTGACAGAGTTCAGGATATAGCTGAGAGAGTTTACGTTGATCCGATCATCAAGAAATACATCTCACTTATCGTAGGTGCTACCAGACAGACTGAGAAGCTCCTTCCGAAGGAATACAGCAGATACGTAAGAATGGGTGCCAGCCCAAGAGCATCTATCGCATTTATGAAGATCGCGAAGGCAGTTGCACTTATCTACGGAAGAACCTATGTTACTCCGGATGATGTTAAGCTGCTCCGTTATCAGGTGCTCCGTCACAGGATCGAGCTTAACTATTCTGCAGTCGCAGATAACGTAAGTGTAGAAACAATTATCGATCAGGTAGTAAATTCTGTAAAAACACCATAAAAATTAAAAGTTGATCCGTATATAGTAACAGTAGTATTTAAAATTGGGAGTTCGAAAGATGGATTACGATAATCTGGCGAAGATAAGAGCCGAGATAAATCTTTATACCAGCAGAAAAACTTCAAATATACTTGATGGCGAGTTCACCTCTGTATTCAGAGGCCGAAGCCTTGATTTTGATGACCTGAGGGAATATACCTATGGCGATAATATCAAGGATATCGACTGGAAGTCTTCATCAAAAACAGGCAAGACTCTTGTCAGAAGATTCATAGCAGAGAAGAAGCACAATGTGCTTTTCGTTGTGGATACCGGTGCAAAGATGCGTGCCGATACACTGAGCCTCGAGGATAAGGGCGCTCTGGCTGTGGATATCTTCGGAACCATAGCTTACCTTGTGGATAAGCACGGAGATGATTTTGCTCTGATGCAGGAGGCCGAGAACGGAACCTTCTTCAGTTTCTTCAGAAACGGTGCATCGCATTTTGAGAATCTTATGACAAAATGCACTCAGAATATTGACAAGGGTGATAAGAGTGATCCTGCCGGAATGCTTGATTACATCTCTGAAAGCATGAGACGTAAGATGGTCATCATTCTGATAACAGATATGGCAGGCATGGATACACTTACTGAGAAGATACTCAGAAAGGTCACGGTCAATAACGACCTGCTTGTAATAAATATCGAGGATGCCTATATGTATGGCAATGATATCTTCGATGTTGAAAGAGGAAAATACGAAGACGATTACACCTCACACCGTGCAAAGTTCTTTAAGGCTGAGCAGAAGGAGAGGAAGGCAAGATACGCAAAGGTGGATGAACGCTTCAAGCGTTACGGAGTATCATATATCTCTATTTCCAGTGAAAAGGATATCATAGAGAAGGTTATAGAATTATTTGAAAGGCATAAGCATGAAAGTATCAGTTGATCTTCAGGAGCCAATTTCATATATGAGTTTGTGGATGGTGATCGCAGTTGCACTTGTGCTCATCATAATTGCTGCGCAGATCATTTTCAGAGTGCAGTTTAAGGGCAGGCTCAGAAAGCCGAAGAAGCCGAAGATAAAGAAGGTTCCTCCGAAAACTCTTGAAGAGATCAAGTCAAAGTACATCAAGGTTCTTTACAATATCGAAATCTCTGCAAGAAACAGTCAGACAAGCGTAAGAGAGAGTTACCAGAGAGTCAGCGGCTGCATAAGAGATTTTGTATTTGAAGCAACAGGAATACCTGTGGATAAATACAGTCTCTCCGAGATAAGAAAGCTCAAAATGCCTATCCTGACACAGCTTGTCACAGAGTATTATGAGCCGGAGTTTGCAAGAGAGACCTATTCAGATATTTTCAGTTCAATATTTAAGACGAGAAGGGTTCTTGAATCATGGCGTTAAAATATTCATTAATAGTAAAGATCGGAATTCCTGTACTTATCGCTCTTGTGATCTTATTTCATATCCTTAAACGTAAATATAAGTTTAAGGGCGGTGTGCGAGTAGCAAATACAAAGTACGCAAGGAAGCTTCCGGAATACAAAACCTATAAAAAAATACATAATTTTCTTAAGGTAGTGATGGAATTCAGTATAATCACTGCAATCGCAGCGTCGCTTTTCCTTATGGCCAGACCGGTTAAGACAGAGACTGTTTCAAACGGTACGAAGAAGAGAGATATCTATCTCTGCCTCGACGTTTCATATTCAATCTGCTATCTGAACTATGACCTGGTTGATAACCTCAAGGAGGTTGTTAAGGGACTTGACGGAGACAGATTCGGTATCACTATCTACAATACCTCAACGGTACTCTATGTTCCGATGACGGATGATTATGATTTCATCCTGAAGAAGCTGGATGACCTGAAGGTGTATTTTGAACTTCAGAGAGAGTATGTGGAGAATTACTGGAATGTTTATTATTATCAGCTTGATGAAAGATATTATGAGCTTTCCGAGCTGCTCAGCTTCTATGATGCAGGTACCCTTGTAAATAATTATGTGAAGGGCAGTTCGCTTATCGGTGAAGGGCTTGCGTCGGCGCTTTTCAGTTTCCCTCATCTTGATGATGAGAACAGGACAAGAATCATCATCATGTCCACAGATAACGCACAGGAAGCACTCAGCAAGCCACTTGTTGAGCTCGATGAAGCAAGTGACATGTGCAAGGATAATGGTGTAACGATCTTCGGAATCTTCCCGAATGAGGATGTATTTACGAGACTTAACGATTACAGCAAGGATTATTCAAAGCTTGCACGTGATATGCAGAGTGATGTAGAGAAGACCGGTGGAGCCTTCTATAAGCAGAGTGACACCCTTACGGTTAAGGATATCGTAAATGATATACAGTCACAGAAGGTTATGGAGGTCAATGAGATCACTATCAATAAGGTGGTCGATAAACCGGAGATACCTGCGATCATACTTAGCATCGCAATAATATTACTTTTAATTTCAGGAGCAATTATATTATTATGACAAATCCGATCATTCCGCTTGTCGTCATCATTCCACTGCTGGCCATATGCCTTGTAGGTTATTCGGCTGCAGTCATTATCAAAAAGATTGGCATAGCGGGCAAAATACTCAGGATACTCAGAGTTGCGGTCATAATCGCACTTGTATTTATGATCAACCTGCGTATCATGACAAAAAAATATAATGTCGATGTCGAGCTGAAAAATATCGATGTGCTCTTTGTAGTAGATACGACTATCAGTATGTGGGCTGAAGATCATATCGGTGTAGATAACCGTATGGCAGCGGTTCAGAAGGACTGTCAGTACATCATGGACAGCCTTGCGGGAAGTAACTTCTCACTGATAAGGTTCGATAACAGGTCCCAGATACTAGCACCTTTCACGCAGGACAGCAAGAATGTTGCGGATGCATTTGCTACTATCAAGACACCGGATAAATATTATGCAAAGGGTACAAACCTCAATGCAGCGCATGATGATACAATGGATATGCTCAAGTCTTCGAATAAGAAGGAAGGACGTATCACTATCATATTTTTCATAAGCGACGGTGAGGTTACCTCTGATAAGGAAGAGCAGGTTTCTTATGCCGACCTTGCAGACCTGATCGACGGTGGTGCAGTGCTTGGTTATGGTACACCTGAGGGCGGAAGGATGTTTGATAAGAATTCAAACAGCTATATCCGTGATCCGGAAACCGGAAGCGATGCCCTTTCAAAATACGATGAAGAGAATCTGAAGAAACTTGCTTCGGAAATGCATGTGGATTACATTCACATGGACGAAAGCATGAGAATAGAGTATCTGCTCGATTCAATAAAGAGCGGAAGTGTAATGAAGCTTGCAAACAGCGATAATGTAAGCTATGAGGATACATATTTCTACTATGTACCGCTGCTTACCTTACTGCTTGCGATTGAGATGATATTTATTATCAGGAGAGGACGTATCTAGATATGTCAAAAGGATCTAATGAGGAGCGCACAGAGAAGCGCGAAAAATTCCATATCGAAAATCCGAGAAGATTCATGCTGATAACGGATCTTATATGTCTTCTTGTACTTATTATTGCGATCTTCCTTGGGGCAAGATATGTGATCAATGAGATATTTATCAAGGATTATAATAAGGATAAGTATGATGTGAAGATGGAGAAGACGCTGCTTAAGCTTAACTTCCCTGAAGGCTATCTTGCTTATTATAACCTTGGAAATGCGGCATATAAGGAAGGGGATTATGACAGAGCTATATCTTATTACAAGAAGGCTCTTTCAGAGAATCCGACACATAACGGTGAGAGACAGTGCGATGTAAGAGTCAATCTTGCACTTGCCATTCTCCAGAAGATCAACTGGGATGAGATGAGCACCGAAAAGGATGTTGAGCGTGTTATCAGGCAGCTGAAGGCGGCTCGTAACGTTCTGACTGAGGAAGGCTGTGCAAATCCGGACGATCCTAACGGTCATAACGAGGAGGCCGAGAAGCTGAAGAAGGATATAGATGATATGCTTGACCAGCTTCAGAATAATCAGGATCAGAATAACGACGATCAGAATAATGATGATCAGGACCAGAACCAGGATAATCAGGATCAGAATGACAATAACAATAATTCTGATCGTGAGGATGAGCTGAGAGATCAGCTTGAGGATCAGATGACTGAAAATCAGCAGGAGCATCAGGAAGGCTCCGATCAGCTGCAGCAGTACCAGGATGATAATAATGGCAGCGGCGGTAGCGGCGGAAGCAGCTACGATGGAAAGACCTGGTAAATAAATATTTTAAAATGATAATAACTGTCGTAGCCGGTTGGCTGCGACAGTTAATTTTTTATGGAACGTTATTTTGTGATTGAAGACAGGGCGGATATGAATGTATAATCTGTGTGGTGCATGTGAAGCATGTAATATGTGGTGATATATTATGCAAGGCATGCATGAGATGTCCGATATATGCGGTGCATGTGAAACATGAATAACGGTTCGAACTGAGAAGACATATGAAGCAGGGACAACAATGAAAAAATATAGAGGTACGATGATCGGTCTTGCAGCCATGCTTATCTGCACGGTGCTTCTGATCGTTGTGGTGCTGAATAAAAAGAATAAAGAAGCGAATGATAGCGGTGTTTCCTCCGGTACGGTGAGCAGTGATGAAAAGTCATATACTGCTTATGATTTTGCAATGGGTACTAGCCTTTCTGTGACTGTTTACGGCGATATGAGCGGCAGTAAAAGTAAGGAAGCTGAAGAGGAAGGCAGGAAGATATTTGACAGTATAAAAGAGCTTGATGAAGAGATCATCTCCTGGAGAAGCAGCAGCTCAGTGCTCAGTAAACTAAACCGTGAAGGAAAGCTGGTCATATCGGAGGAGTCTTCAGCTAAAGAAAAAATACTCTTCACGATCCTGATGCTCAGTAAGAGTATCTGCAAGAGCAGTGATGGTGCTCTGGATATTACCATCAGACCTCTTGCGGATGCGTGGGGGATCGAATCCTTTGAGGGAAAGCCTGAAGAGTTTATTGTTCCGGATGAGTCTATTCTAAAGGAAGCAAAGGATAAGACCGGTTATGAGAAGCTGATCACTTCCATGAAAAGTGCAAGCAGTGGTATTGCAGATGAGGCTGATATGATAAAGCTTGAGGGGGTAGTTGTTGACCTCGGAGCTGTCGGTAAGGGCTACGCGCTGGATTATATTTATGACTGTATCGTGGCAGGTAAAACGTTCGTGGATGGTATTGGTGATGACAGTGCATCAGTGAATGGTACTGCAGGTGAAGGATATGATAAAAGCATCGTCCTCTCGGTTGGCGGCAGTATTCTGGTCTACGGAAACGGTGAGAAAGAGAAGAGCTTTAAGATAGGCGTCAGAGATCCTGAGGGTGATATGAACGATATGATAGGAGTGATAACGCTTCCTTCCGATTGCGGTAAGGTTTGCATATCGACTTCAGGAAACTATGAAAAATACATCGATAAGGATGGCATAAGATATCATCATATTATCGATCCGAAGACCTTGTATCCGGCTGATAGCGGACTTGTTTCTGTAACGGTTGTATGTGATAAGGATACCATTATTCCGGAGTACAGCGGACTTATTTCCGACGCTCTTTCGACAGCATGCTTTATACTTGGAAAAGAAGAATCTATGAAGCTTCTTGAGCAGTACAAGGCTGAGGCTGTATTTATTGATACATACGGAAATATAACGACCACAGAGGGACTGAGTGACATCTTCACAGTAAGCAACGAATGATGTGAGAATCGAAGAGCTCGTTTAAAAAAGAATAAAAAATAAGGCAATATTAAGAGTAGAGATAAAATGAGTATGCACGATAATATAAAAGATCAGAATAATGATCGAAATAATATTCCGGACGATGCTGCAGATATGAATCCGGATAAAAAACAGAATAAAGAAAATAAGCAGAGCGACAAGCTCATCAGGAAAACCGATATCATCATGCTGATACTTCTTGTGGCGGCAGGAATACTGGGCTTTATTTCTGTGAAAGGCCTAATGAAAAAGGGCGGCAGTGCAAGAGTCAGTGTAGATGGTAAGGTGGTAAAGACAGTCTCTCTGGATGATGAGGGAGAGTATAGGATAGAAGGTAAGGACGGCGGCTATAATCTGCTCATCGTTAAAGATGGTGAGGCGTATCTTAAGGAAGCTGACTGCCCGGACAAGCTCTGTGTTAAGCAGGGACATATATCTAAGGAGGGCGAAACAATAATATGCCTTCCTCATAAAGTTGTTATTGAGATAACCAAGTAATAAATGATCAAAGAAGAAGTATGAACCAGACAGGAAAGAAACCATTATCAAAGAATAAGAAAATTGCATATCGTGGAATGCTGACAGCACTTGCGATGGTGCTGTCTTATCTTGAGAGCTTCATTCCTTTATTTGCGGCTGTGCCCGGCATAAAGATAGGCCTGGCAAATATAGTGACCATATATGCGCTCTACAGGCTTTCTGCAGTGGATGCGGCAGTGATAGGAGTGATAAGGATAGTACTTTCAGCGCTGCTTTTCGGCAATCCTGTCATGATAATCTACAGCCTTGCAGGGCTCGCATTATCGATCACGGCAATGTTCCTGTGCAAAGCTCTGCCATTCTTCGGAATGATGGGCGTCAGCATAGCCGGCGGTGTATTTCATAACATGGGACAGCTCCTGGCTGCGGCATTTATCGTCGGTAATATGAGCATACTTTATTACCTGGGAATCCTCCTTGCTGTAGGTGCGGTTGCAGGTGCTGTGATAGGTGTTATAGCAGGGGTTATAATTATTAATGAAAATTAATGATTAGTAACGAAAAAGAAACAGAAAAGAAAAAGAATTGAAGTTGTATTGTAGGGCGGATTATAGTAGAATACTGATGATTATGTTAATCAAATAGATTGAAAAGAGGTACAAAAAGTGACAGTTTTTACGTTTAAGGGTGGTGTTCATCCATTCGGCGGAAAAAAGATGTCCCGGGATAAGGAAATCACCGCGTATCTCCCTCAAGGGGAACTTGTATATCCCCTCAGCCAGCACATAGGTGCTCCGGCAGTTCCGTTAGTGAAGAAGGGTGACCGCGTTATTGTCGGACAGAAGATTGCTGAGGCAGCAGGCTTTGTGTCCGCAAATATACATTCTTCCGTTTCCGGAACGGTTAAGGCCATAGAGAAGAGGCTTACACCGGGCGGAAATAAGGTTGATTCGATAGTAATAGAAAATGACGGTCTGTATGAGCAGATCGATTTTTCTGCTAATATAAAAGATCTTGAGACCCTGTACAGGGAAGATGTAATAGATATCATCAAAGAAGCAGGTATCGTCGGAATGGGCGGCGCCGGCTTTCCTACCCATGTCAAGCTTTCGCCAAAGAATGAAGCAGATATAGATACGATAATCGTTAATGGTGCGGAATGTGAACCGTACCTTACTTCTGATTACAGAAGGATGATAGAGGAGCCTCAGAAGGTCATCACAGGTCTTGAGATAGTTGTAAATCTCTTCGACCGTGCAAGAGGCATCATCGCAATAGAGGATAATAAGCCTGATGCGATCAAGATACTGAAGAAGCTTGTTAAGGGCAAGCCTCGTCTCAGTGTCCGTGTGCTTAAAACCAAATACCCTCAGGGCGCTGAGAGGCAGCTGATCTATGCATCAACAGGTCGTTTTGTCAATTCATCGATGCTTCCGGCTGACGCAGGAGTCATAGTCCAGAACGTCGATACTATAATCTCAATATATGAAGCAGTCATAGAGGGTAAGCCTCTAATGTCCAGAGTAGTTACCGTTACAGGCGACAGCATAAACGAGCCTCGTAACTTTATTGTTCCCCTCGGCACCAATTTCAGGGAGCTGATCGAAGCAGCAGGCGGCTACAAGACTGATCCGGCTAAGGTAATTGCCGGTGGTCCGATGATGGGCAAGGCTGTATTTTCACTTGATATCCCGGTAACAAAAGGAACATCTGCGATACTGGCACTTTCACATGATGATGTGGAGGAGGCAGTACCTTCGGCATGCATAAAATGCGGCAGATGTATAGATATCTGTCCGGGAAGAGTTATGCCAAGCAAGCTTGCAGATCTTGCAGAGCATGGCAAGCTCGACAGCTTTGTTGAAAACGGTGGTATGGAATGCTGCGAATGCGGCTGCTGTTCATACGTGTGTCCGGCAAAGAGACATCTTACACAGACCATTGCAGGTACACGTAAGATAGTCCTTGCCAATAGAAAGAAATAAGGGGGAGAAGAGAAATGAATGAAGAATTTGTAAATGTCTCAGCGTCCCCTCATATAAGAGCGGGCAGCTCAACAACAGCAATAATGGGAGATGTGATAATAGCACTTCTTCCTGCATCTATAATGGGTATATTTAACTTCGGACTCAGCGCATACATCATGATCATGGTATGTGTTGTTTCATGCGTTCTGTTCGAGGCTCTTTCAGAATACTTCTTCAAGAAGAAGCTGACAGTAAGAGACCTCAGTGCGGCAGTAACAGGACTTCTTCTGGCACTCAACCTGCCACCTGAACTTCCTATATGGATGGCAATACTTGGCTGTGCATTTGCGATAGTAGTAGTTAAGCAGATGTTCGGTGGTATTGGACAGAACTTCATGAACCCTGCACTTGCTGCAAGATGTTTCCTTGTAATGAGCTTTGCAGGAAGAATGACAAGCTTTACCTACGACGGTGTAACAACAGCAACACCGCTTACAGTACTTAAGAACGGTGGAAAGGTTGATCTTTTCACGATGTTCATCGGAAATGAAGCAGGAACTATCGGTGAGACTTCAGCAGCGGCTCTCCTTGTCGGAGCCATCTACCTTCTTCTTCGTAAGGTAATAAGTCTCAGGATCCCGTTCTTTTATCTCTTTACCTTCTCTGCATGCATAATGATCTATGCGCTGGCAGGAAAGGAAATGGAGCTTTATGATGCGGCTGTATTTCTTGCAGAGCATCTCTGTGGCGGCGGACTTATCCTCGGTGCATTTTTCATGGCTACGGATTATGCGACATCACCGATCACAAAGAACGGTAAGGTCATATTTGGTATCATTCTTGGTTTCCTGACCTTTATACTCAGGATCTACGGCGGAAGCGCTGAGGGCGTTTCCTATGCGATCATAATTTCTAACCTTCTTGTTCCTATCATCGAGATGGCTACAAAGCCTAAGTCATTCGGTGAAGGCTATGAGAAGAAGCCTCTTTCTGAGAATCTTGGCTTTATCGGTGGACGTTCAGAGGAGAAGCTTGAGGACATCATGCCGGAGGGACTTACAGATGACGAGATAGCTATCTGGAAGAAGGAAGCAGCTAAGGGTAAGAAGACAGAGAGAAGAGAAAGAAGAAAGAACAGTCTTGCTTATACTATCGTTTCAATCTGTCTGATTGGCCTTATTTCGGGACTTGCACTTGGTGCGGTTTATGAGATCACAAAGGATCCTATCAAGAAGACTGCTGAGAAGAATAAGCAGGAGTCCTTTGCAGAGGTATTTGCTGATGCATCGGAATATGTTGAAAATACAGATATAGACATCGACGAAGCGAATGATAAGGCTGACGGACTTTATCCGGCTAAGGCTGATATCGATGAGATAGTTGATGTAAAGAAGGGCGAAGAGACAGTCGGACATATCCTTATCATGACTGCTCACGACGGTTATGCCGGAGACATTCAGATGGCTATCGGTATCAATAATGACGGAGTGATCACAGGCGTTCGTATGCTCACCATTAACGAGACTTCAGGTCTTGGTATGGAAGCTAAGGATGATCCTGATTTCGCAGCTCAGTACGTTGGTAAGAATGTTGACAGCTTTGCTGTAACCAAGACCGGTGCAGCGGCTGATAATGAGATAAATGCTATCTCAGGGGCGACTATCACTTCAAAAGCAGTAACAAATACAATTAATCAGGCTATCGCCTATGCAAGAGCACAGTGGGGAGGTGAGGTCGATGAATAAATGCTTTGAGAGACTTTACAACGGTATCATCAAAGAGAATCCTACCTTCGTGCAGATGCTCGGAATGTGTCCTACACTGGCTGTTACAACGACAGCTATCAACGGACTTGGAATGGGACTTGCAACAACAGCGGTTCTTACCATGAGCAACCTCATCATTTCAATGTTCAGAAATGTTATACCTGACAAGGTAAGAATACCTGCATATATCACTATAATCGCTTCCTTCGTAACAGTAGTAAGCTTTATCATGCAGGCCTATACACCGGAGCTTTTCGAAAGCCTTGGCGTATTTATCTCACTTATAGTTGTTAACTGCATCATCCTCGGACGTGCCGAGGCATATGCATCAAAGAATAAGGTCATACCGTCTGTATTTGATGGTATAGGAATGGGACTCGGCTTCACGCTCGGACTTACCGTGATCGGTATAATAAGAGAGTTTATCGGTGCCGGAAGCTTCTTCGGTATGGAAGTTACAACGGACCTCTGGGAGCCTGTAAGAGTATTTACTATGAGTCCTGGAGCTTTCTTCGTACTTGCCTTTATCGTTGCGATAATCAACGGTATGGCTATCAGAAAGGCTAAGAAGAAGGGCTGCAAGCCGGAACTCAGAAAGATCGACAGCTGTGCCGGATGTATGAATCTTTCCTGCGCAGGAAGAAATGTTTCAGTTGCTGAGGCAGAAAATATCATGCAGGCAGCTGCTGAGAAGAGAGCCGCTGAGAGTGTAAAAACTGCTGAGACCAAGACAGTAAAGACTGCCGAGGCTGCAGAGAATAAGAAGAGCGGAAAGACCGGAGCGCTCGCAGAGAATAAGAAGAGCGGAAAGACCGGAGAACTCGCAGATAATAAGAAGAGTGGTAAGACCGGAGAACTCACAGAAAATAAGAAAAACGGAAAAACCGGAGAACTTGCCGGCAAGAAAGAAGAAGGGCAGGTGAATGAATAATGAACGTATTTTTATTTGCTGTTTCAGCTGCACTTGTAAATAACGTTGTTCTTGTTCAGTTCCAGGGTCTCTGTCCTTTCCTCGGAGTTTCGAAGAATACAAAGACTGCTGCCGGAATGGGCGCTGCGGTAGTATTTGTCATGACACTTGCATCGACGGTAACCAGCTTATTATACTATTATGTACTGGTTCCGCTTGGACTTGAATATCTGAATACGATAGCATTTATCCTTGTGATCGCAGGACTTGTTCAGTTCGTTGAAATGTTCCTGAAGAAGAAAGTGAGATCGCTTTATAAAGCGCTTGGTGTTTACCTTCCACTCATCACAACAAACTGTGCAGTACTCGGTATTGCGATCAGTAACGTAAAGGACGAGCTTTCAGTAGGAAAGAGCATACTTAACGGAATGTTCTCTGCAGTGGGCTTTGCGATAGCTATAGTTCTTCTTGCAAGTATCAGAGAGAAGACAGAGGATAATGATGTGCCTGAAGCACTTAAGGGAGGACCAATGATACTCCTTGCTGCAGGACTTATGGCACTTGCATTTAACGGCTTTTCAGGACTTCTGTAATTGCCGGATGTAATGTGCTGGCTGCATGAATGATTATCTGATAGAAGATAAAGTGGAGTAGAATATGGATTATACTGAGATTTTAATAGCTGCCGGAGTCATTGCCGGAGTAGCGATCCTTGTAGGTGTGCTGCTTGGTAAGGCCGGAGAGATATTTAAGGTTGAAATTGATGAAAAAGAAATAGCTGTTCGTGAAGCACTTCCGGGAAATAACTGCGGAGCCTGCGGCTTTCCGGGCTGCGATGGTCTGGCAAAGGCTATCGCTGAGGGAACAGCACCTGTCAATGCCTGCCCGGTAGGCGGAGCTGCTGTAGCTGAGAAGATTTCGGCAATCGTTGGAGGAGAAGCAGGAGAGACAGTGAAGAAGGTTGCTGTTGTGAAGTGTAAGGGCGACTGTGAGAAGGCTAAGGACGTTTATAACTATGTCGGTCCAAAGACCTGCAGCATAGCTGTAAATACACCTAACGGCGGACCAAAGGGCTGTACCTTCGGATGCCTCGGCTATGGTGAATGTAAGTCTGTCTGCGAGTTTGGTGCGATAGATATCGTGAATGGTATCGCAGTTATCGATAAAGAAAAATGTGTTGCCTGCGGAAAATGTGCTTCTGTATGTCCAAGACATATCATCAGCATGGTTCCGTACAACAAGACACATGTTATCATGTGCAATTCAAAGGAGAGAGGTCTGGACGTAAAGAATGTATGCACAGCAGGCTGTATCGGATGCACACTCTGTGTTAAGGCTTGTCCGAAAGAAGCTATTTCCATGAATGGAAATCTTCCTGTTATCGATTACGATAAATGCGTAAACTGCGGATTATGCGAAAAGAAATGTCCTGCAAAGGCTATATCATAAGGTGTTTTTAAGGAGGGTGTTACTATGAAGTGTCCATATTGCGGCGAGGAAGATACAAGGGTTATTGATTCAAGACCTGCCGATGACGGAAACTCAATAAGGAGAAGGAGGCAGTGTGATAAATGCGGTAAGCGTTTCACAACCTACGAGAAGGTTGAGACTATCCCTGTCATGATCATAAAGAAGGATAAGACAAGAGAGGCATTCAATCGCAGCAAGCTTGAGGAAGGAATACTTCGCTCATGCCACAAGAGGCCTGTTTCTGCAAGCCAGATACAGAACTGCGTAAACCAGATCGAAAACGACCTTTACAATCTTGAGAAGCTTGAAGTAGACAGCTCAGAGCTTGGCGAGATCGTTATGGAGCGTATCAAGGATCTCGACAAGGTTGCGTACGTAAGATTCGCCTCTGTCTATAGAGAGTTCAAGGACGTAAATACATTCATGGATGAGCTGAAGAAGCTGCTGAAATAATACTATTTGGTATAGTGTATGGAATATAAGATTATAAAAAGCGGTGGAACCGGAGAGATAGTAGAGAAGAAGTCGAGATTTATCGGAGTGACCTTTCCTATATCTTCCGAGGAGGAAGCCCTTTCGTATATTGAAAAAGTAAAGAAAGAACACTATCAGGCAAGGCATAACTGCTTTGCCTTTTCAGTAAGGAGAGAAAACGGTTCGGCCTATGAACGTTTCTCGGATGACGGTGAACCTCAGGGTACTGCGGGACTTCCTATCCTGAACGTTATCAGAGGCGCAGAGGTAAATAATATCTGTATAGTTGTTACAAGGTATTTTGGAGGAACTCTCCTGGGTACAGGGGGACTTGTGCGTGCCTACACTGATGCTGCAAAAGAAGCAATGTCAGTCAGCGAGATACATACGGTCACACGTAAGATGGCAGTGCGCCTTGTTATGGACTACCCGGACTCGGGTAAGGTCAACTTCCATGTTTCAACAGCCGGCTATGAAACCGAACCGGCCATCTTTACCGATAAAGTCGAGCAGCTTATCTACGTTCCTTACGAAGAAGCTGAAGCCTTCCGTAAGAAGGTGATCGAGATAACTTCTGCCCGGGCGGAAGTTACTTTCGATAGCGACACCTATAGATGATTTTTCAGTACATATAACAAAAGTCTGGCTGTCACAGCCAGACTTTTGTTATTTAATGTTTTAGAAAAAATAAGGTGGGAAGATCATCGAAAGATTCTTCATAAGAGCATTATATTTTCCGATATCGAAGAACACTCCGCTGAACACCAGTGTCAATACAAGTATTACCGGCAGCACTCTGTAGAAGTAACTGCTCTTTCTGAGCACGGCTCCGATGATTACCGAGAAGATACTTACATAGAGCATATAGAGAAGCATCCTGAGCAGTAATGCGCCGGGGTACATTTCTTTTATTATAAGGAGAGCAATATATGCTGCAAGCGATATAGGAAGGATCGAGGCAAGTATATGAGCAAGTCTGAGCTGTAAACGTTCGCCTTTGCCTGCAAGCAGATATATATTTTTCTCTTTGTCGGTAAGATAAGCTGAGGTTCCGAGAAGTGCAACTACAAATATAAAGAGTGCTGCAAACTTACGGATAGGCAGCTCGGATTTATTTTTAACTGTCATTGAATCATAGCTGTCATCGTCACCAAACTGGCTTTCATAAACGCCTGAATCGTCCTTGGCAGAGAAATAAACCTCTGCAAGCTCATTCTTTATCTCCTCAAGTCTTTCTGCAGGAGAGGTTCCATCCTCGGCAGAAGAGGTGAGTATAGGAAGGAGATTGTTATCCAGCTCTTCAAGAACTATCCTGAAGGAGATCATTTTGAAGAGCTTACTGAAGAAAAGCTCGTGACCTACATTCGGAAGGCGTGAAGAATTGGTAGTGTATTCAATGATCTGCTTTACATCTGAAAAATGTACAGAAGATGCGAAGAAGCCTTCAGGAATAACAAAACCTACATTTGCCTTGCCACTGAGAACATCTTTTTTTACAGCCTCTTCAGAACCAACCTTGTAGAAGTGATAGATCGAATTTGAGTTGAAGATCGTCTTCTCGAATTCCTCTGCCTCCATTGATGTGTCATAGCAGCATACGGCAGCAGGAACATAGAGAGTTTTGCTCGTTTCAGGGACATTTACATATATGAGAGACATGACTATAAGAGCTGCGAGCATTCCGATATAAAGAGGCTGCATAAGCGTCCTCTTAAGCATGATATACAGTCTGTTCATAAATAGCTTCATCTTAGTAAACACTCCATAAAATATATTTCAGCAGATAAGTGAACGGATTTGCCGCTGCCGCAGTCTGAAGGAACTTAGGCATAAGTATCAGTGGTATAAGTCCGCCTGCGAGATAAACTACAAGTATCGTAAGTATAAATAACGCGCCGTTTGCAAGATGCTCTGACTTGAACAGCATGGAAGCAAAAAGCGTGATCGCTGCAGAGAGCACCACAACAGGTATCATTGTTATAAGTGACAGGAAGTTTGGTTTTGTTCCTGCAACCAGCAGCAGAACAAAGATCAGAAGATATACGTTATAAAGTATCATCGAACCTGAAAGCAGTCTCGAGAAGAACATTGAAACTGCACCGCCGCCTTCTTTGATCTGACGCATCATGAAGGCTGTATTATAGCTCTTATAGAAGCCTGTGATCTGGAAACACATCAGCATCAGAATGATAAATATAAAAGAAGCTGTAAGTGTTTCGCGCAGATTATGCGAGGTTGATGAATTGATATTCTGAATATCAAAAAGAAGATTTCTTGAAGCAACATAAGAGAGGTTTCTGTTATCAAGATCGTCTGTCAGTTTGCCTCTTAAGCTATCATCAGCGGAAACATCCTTGAGGATGATACTGTAATAACGATAGGCGGTCTGTGCCACACCCAGTATTTCCGATGCAAGATAGATCATATCGTTAACAAGATGCTCTTCAAGAGACATATTTTCGTTGAAGAGAACCTTGATAGGCTCGGCATCTCCGCCATAGAGACTGTTTATGAAATTCTCAGGGAAGATGATAAGAGCGGTGATCTCGCCGTCCTTGACAAGCTGCTTACCTTCCTCGAGGCTTTTTACCTCGACTATTTCAGCAGATTCCTTGATACTGTCCATATTCTTCGCAAAGTTCATGGCTGAATCATTTTCAGAGCTCTGTTCAGGCATATACATACCGACAGATACTGCAGCGAAGGATTCCTTGCTGTAGATCAGGTCCTCTGAATACACAAGAAGAAGCCCCGCCGTGAGAGCGAAGATAAGAGCAGTTATAAATACACTTGGAATGAGTCTGGAAGCTCTTTTTGTATCGGCACGCCAGAGGCGCATAAAGCTGCTTTTCATTTTGCTGAACTCTTTCTTAAAATATCTACGAAGCTTGTGTCGCTAGCGTTATCAATAGGTGTTACATTGCCGTTATCGATCAGGAATACTCTGTCGCAGGCCTTAAGGGCATTCTCCTCGTGGGAAGCGATGATAACTATACCACCTGCCTGCCTGAAGGAAATAACATATTCCAGAATATCATGACGCGCAACCATGTCGAGAGCCGAGAAAGGCTCATCCATCAGAAGAACCATAGGCTTATTCATAAGAATAGAAGTAAGAGCCAGACGCTTCTTCATACCGCCGGACATACTCTTAACCTTTACATCCGCGAATTCTGAAACACCGAGTCTTGAAAGCGGAAGAGAGGCTAAGGTCTCTTTGATCTGGGCTGTATTCATCGGAGTCCAGATCTTCAGGTTATCAACCGCAGTAAGCTCCGGAATAAGCGGATTCTCCTGAGTAACATAACCGAAATTCTTACGGTATGCAGACGGATTCTGACTCTGGCTTAAGTCGTCAAGTATAATATCGCCGCTGTCCGGTTCCTTTACACCTGCGATGGCAGAAAGCAGAGTTGATTTACCTGAACCGTTCGCACCGAGAAGACCGATGATGGTTCCGTAGTCGACCTCAAATGTTGCCTCGTTTATTACCTTTTTATTTTTGTAGCTGAGTGACAGCTTATCAATCTTTAGCATTATGATACCTCTTATTACTTATTAGAGATTAATGATTTACCAAAAAGTATTTTATATTGTATTCATACTATAAGCAAGTAAAATTCGCTGTTTGATCATCAAGTGTTCAAAAAATAAAAACACGGATTACACAGAATAGACACATTTGAGTGTTATATTAAACTCAGATCAAAGATAAGGAGATGATTTGTTTTGGAAGAAAAAAGGTTTTATGGAAATACAGACAATAATAATATCTTTTCTACCAATACATCAGGTCTGAAATATAACAACTCGCCGCAGACGGATTTCTCTGATAAATACAGTGGCAGAGACTATTACGAAGGGACAAAGAGCACAGATCAGAGTGGTGTATATCTTGATCTGTCAAATAGACAGAGAACACAGATCCCTGCTGAGGCAGGTCAGCCGGTGCAGATGAACAATCTGAATATGCCGGTACAGCAGAATCAGACGATGTCCGGACAGCTGTCACAGGACACTCAGACGGTTGGTATGAACAGCAGTCAGAACGATGACAGCAGGTTTGCTCCGGCACAGAACAGCTTCAATCCAGCATACGGAAGAGGACGGATAGGCGAATACAGACCATTTAAGTCAGCAGTAAATAACGGGCCTGGAGTAAAGCCGGAGGTAAAGACCGCTGCTGAGGCTGAAGTAAAGCAGGAAGAGAAAAAGCCTGTTACAGTACAGAAGAAAAAGAAGCTGGGCTTCCTAAAGCTTACGGCGGCAGCTCTTGTATTTGGAGCAGTTTCAGGCGGAGCATTCTTCGGAGTAAATAAGCTTCTCGGTGGAAACAGTAATAACAGCGGTAGCGGAACAGAAGTAAGCTCTTCAGCAAAGGCAGATGCAATCTTGGCTCAGCCGGTATCTGATATAAGCGGAACTGCCGGATCGATGAATTACGATGTTGCGAAGATAGCAGCTGACGTTCAGCCATCCATCGTATCCATCACAACAACAGTCACTACTACCTATCAGTATTATTTCCAGGAATTTGAGCAGGAATCAACCGGCGCAGGTTCAGGAATAATAATCGGTAAAAATGATGAACAGCTTTACATCGCAACCAATTATCACGTTATTGAAGGCGCTACAGAGATCAATGTGGGCTTCTGCGACGGCGAGATCGTTAAGGCAAGGATCAAGGGCTACGATGCAACAAATGATATAGCAGTAGTAACAGTTGATTTTAAGGACCTTAAGGATTCAACAGCTTCAGCGATCAAGATAGCAGCCGTTGGTGATTCAGACGACCTTGTAGTAGGTGAGCCGGTTATAGCAATAGGAAATGCTCTTGGTTACGGACAGTCGGTTACAGTTGGTTATATCAGTGCTCTTGACAGACAGATCCAGGGCGGCTCAGGCAGCTACATCCAGACAGATGCAGCGATCAATCCGGGTAACAGCGGCGGCGCACTTATCAACTCAAGCGGACAGGTCATCGGTGTAAACTCGATCAAGTACGTTGACAGTAAGGTTGAAGGAATGGGCTTCTCCATTCCAAGTAACAGAGCTATGTCGATCATTGAAAACATAATAGAAGGCAAGAACGGCAAGACCTATCTTGGCATCACAGGCGCGGATATCAGCAAAGAATACGCTCAGATCTATGGATTCCCTGAGGGAATATATGTTAAGACCGTAGAGAGCAGCTCTCCTGCAAATATGGCCGGTATCCATACAGGTGATATTATTGTTGAATTTGATGGCAAGTCTGTTTATACTATAGACGAGCTTTTTGAAATGATCGAGAAAAGAAATGACGGTGATAAAGTTAAGATCACTGTATATCGAGCAGATGACAGAGGCAATTATAGGAAAGTTGAACTGGAAGCTGAGCTTGGCTTCTCGGTAACAAGTGATTGATAATGTATAAACTTATAACAATAGATGGAAGAGCAAAACGAGGTGTATTTTCAACGCCTCACGGAGACATACAGACTCCGGTATTTATGAATGTAGGGACAGCCGCGGCAATCAAAGGTGCCGTGGCTACCTCTGATTTAGAGGAAATAAATACAGAAGTAATGCTGTGCAACACCTATCATCTTCACGTCAGACCGGGAGATGAGATAGTGAAAAAGCTGGGTGGACTGCACCGCTTTACTGACTGGAAGAAGCCGATACTTACAGATTCGGGCGGATTTCAGGTGTATTCTCTTGCAAAGCTGAGAAATATCAAAGAGGAAGGCGTAACCTTCAATTCGCATGTTGACGGAAGAAAGATATTCATGGGACCTGAAGAAAGCATGAATATACAGTCTAATCTTGCGTCGACCATCGCAATGGCATTTGACGAATGTCCGCCGGCCAAGGCTGAGAGAAGCTATATCGAGAAGTCGGTCGAGCGTACCTACAGATGGCTTATCAGATGCAGGAACAGACTGAACGAGCTTAACAGCATGGATGATACAATAAACAAAGAGCAGTACCTTTTCGGTATCAATCAGGGCGGCGTTATCGATGACATACGTATCGACCATGCGAAGAGGATCACTGAGCTTGATCTTCCGGGATATGCCGTTGGGGGTCTTGCGGTTGGTGAGAGCCATGAGGAAATGTACCATATTCTCGATGTGACAGTACCTCACCTTCCGAAGGAAAAGCCGACCTATCTTATGGGGGTCGGAACACCTGCAAATATACTTGAAGCGGTAGACAGAGGAATAGATTTCTTCGACTGCGTATATCCATCAAGAAACGGACGTCACGGTCAGGTATATACAAACCGCGGAAAGCTGAACATCAAGAATAAAAAATACGAGCTTGATGATACTCCGATAGCAGAGGATTGCGGCTGTCCGGTATGTAAGAGATATACCAGAGCATATATCAGACATCTTATGAAGGCTGATGAAATGCTTGGTATGAGATTTTGTGTCTTGCATAATTTATGGTTTTATAATAATATGATGAGAGAAATTCGCGAAGCTATAGAAGAGCATCGTTTCAGTGAGTATAAAAAGATGAGGCTTCAGGGCTTTGAAGAGAATAAATAAAGAAAGAGGAGTTTAAAAATGTTTAGTAGTTTTTCGGTAGTACTTGCAGAGACTGCAACAGAAGCTGCAACAGAGGCAACAAAAAAAGGAAACACCGGCGGATTTGGAGTAATGGGTATCGTTCTTTACCTTGCATTCTTCATCGCTCTTATGTATTTTCTGCTTATAAGACCACAGAAGAAGCAGAATAGAAAGCAGGAAGAGGTTATGAACTCTATAGAGCCTGGTGATAACATTATGACATCAAGCGGTTTCTATGGAACAATCCTTGACGTAGTAGATGATACAACAGTTATCGTTGAGTTCGGTAACAATAAGAACTGTAGAATTCCTATGCATAAGAGGGCAATCGCTGAGGTAGAGAAGGCCGGAACTGCTGAGATCAAAGACGACGAGCAGAGTGATAAATAAAGGAATCCATAGCCCGATATAGTTATCTATGTCGGGCTTTTTTACACTTAAATGTGTATTTATTCTGGAGGAATATTGTGAAAAAGAAGATATTAGTTTTATTGGCCGGAATAATGGCTGCAGCATCACTTGGTGCCTGCGGTAAGAAGGACAATAAGGATAGTGGTACTCAGGGAACAACACGTTATACAACTGAGCCTACAACAGGAGATACACAGGATCCGATCAATGATCCTATTGCAACCGGAAGTGATGCAACAGGTAATGATGCCATAAAGAATCTTATGGGTTATTACAAGAGCAATGAATATTATAATGAGCTTGCAGGCTTCAAAGTAAAGGTGAATGGATATTCATGGAAGCTTTACAGTGCGGCTGACGTTGCTGCTGCGGCAGGAGTTGAAGAGAAGGAAATACAGGATCTCTGGTCAGGCGAGACATCTCCTTATGAAAAGGATATGTCCATATGCATGATAGCAGGCAACAAGACTACCGGTTCAAGTATTATCATTTCATATTATTACGTAAATAATGAGCTGAATAAGGATACCACTGCAGCGTATTATCTGCAGGTTGCAGCTGGTCAGATCGAGGGCTGTGAGGTAAAAGAGATCAACTTCATGAATAAGAATTACAATGCAATCGTAATTCCGGCTGAAACAGAGGGCGGTTATGATCAGGTAAGATATGCTATTAAGGAAAGAGGTCTGATCATCCTTATTTCATTTACTATAGGAGCAAACGAAAATATCGATATGCTTGAAGCGATGTTTTCAGCTATAAAATAAGCTTCATAAATCTTGCAGAGGCAGGGAGCGATAATGATTCGTAGGAAAAGTCTTGTAACAGGCGTATTTCTTATCACTGCGATTTTGGCAGTCACAGCCTGCGGTAAAAAAGATAAAAAGGAAAATACAGATACAGCCACAGAGAGTACTGAGGTTACATCAGAAGTTGTTCCGATCGACATGACAAAGTCATATTCAAGAGGCAGGGTTGACGGTCAGACTTATACAAATAAGTTTTTCAACTATTCCTGCACCTTTGATGATGAATGGCGTCTCTATAATGATGAGGAGATTGACGAGATCAATTCCTTCCAAGCCGGGGCGGCAACAGATGAAAATGTTGCGCTGGTTCTTGAGGAGAGCTATCTTCTCGATATGGCAGCGGCCAGATATGATGGCAAAGGCAGCATAAGTATTATGGTCGGAACTATCAGTTCAGGCGCATTTTCCGAAAGGGATTATGCGGAGTCAGGATTAAATGCGGCCGCTGAAAGCATGAAGCAGGCAGGCTATACAGATGTAAAGGCAGAGATCGGAACTGTAAGCTTCTGTGGAAGAGAGCGAGTTTCTATAAATATCTCTGCAATAGCACCACCTGATGCGTCAGCGAGTGATGCCACGAAGACCGGTACAGACGAAGAATCGGATACAACTGAGGCGGCTGATGACGGCGTTGAAGGAAGTGTGGTGTACGAAAAGCAGATAACTGCTGTCAACGGAAGATACATCAGTGTTCTTACATTCAAAGCTGACAGTGAAGAGGACGTTAATAAGATAATAGCTATGTTCAAATAGTGTTCCGTCATCTATATAAAATGATGGAAATTATATCGAAAATATATTAAAATATAAAAGATGGGACTATTGTAAAAACGCGGTCCGGATGATCAATATCCGGATCGCTGATATTATAAAATACTGAGGAGGTAAAAAGGGTGGAAAAGTTACATCAGTCAAATCTTGAGAAAAATGTAGATATCAGAAAGGTTGCTATCATAGGCTGTGGTTTTGTTGGTTCGTCAACAGCATTTGCGCTTATGGAGAGCGGCCTTTTTTCAGAGATCGTTCTTATCGATGTTGATCACAGCAGAGCAGAGGGCGAGGCTATGGATATAAGCCATGGTGTTCCTTTTGTAAAGCCTATGAAGATATATGCAGGTGATTACGATGATATTGTTGATGCATCGATCATAATCATTACAGCAGGTGCTGCTCAGAAGCCGGGTGAGACAAGACTCCAGCTCGTTCAGAAGAATGTTGGTATTTTCAAGACTATCATTCCTGAGATCAGCAGAAGAAAATGCGAAGGTGTTATCCTTGTAGTTTCAAACCCTGTTGATATCCTTACATATGTAGCTCAGAAGCTTTCAGGCTTCCCTGTTCACAGAGTTATCGGTTCAGGAACAGTTCTTGATACAGCAAGACTTAAGTCAAGACTTTCAGAGCACCTTGATGTTGATGCACGTACAGTTCATGCATTCATCATCGGTGAGCACGGCGACAGCGAGCTTGCTGCATGGAGCAGTGCAGCAGTTTCGGGCGTTCCTCTTTCAAAGTTCTGCGAGATGAGAGGACACTTTAATCATGATGAGTCCGAGAGACATATTCAGGAAATGGTTAAGAACAGTGCTTACGAGATCATCGAGAGAAAGAAAGCAACCTACTACGGTGTTGCAATGGCGGTCAGAAGGATCTGCGAGGTTATCGCAAGAGATGAGAAGTCGATCCTCTCAGTTTCAAGCCTTATGGAAGGTCAGTACGGCCTCAGAGATATCTGCCTTTCAATGCCAACTATAGTTGGTGCTGATGGTGTAGAGGAGAAGATCCCAATCTCACTTGATGAGGATGAGATCACAAAGCTCATGGCATCAGCTCAGGCACTTAAGGATATAGCTTCTTCACTTGACCTCTCAATGCCGGAGGTTGAATCCGGAGCAGACGGAAACGAAGAATAATCAATTGAAAATATAAAGAAACCGAATAAGCAACCGCTGATCCAGTGGTTGTTTATTCATATATAGGATTGGAGAATAAATGAAATTTGTATCGTGGAATGTTAACGGAATAAGAGCCTGTGCAGGCAAGGGCTTTATGGACTTTTTTAATGAGATAGATGCAGACATCTTTTGTATTCAGGAAAGTAAGATGCAGGAAGGCCAGTTGAAGCTGGATATGCCGGGTTATCACCAGTACTGGTACTCGGCAGACAAGAAAGGCTATTCGGGCACTGCTATATTTACAAAGAAGGAGCCTGTGGAAGTTGAAAAGGGAATGGGTATAGATATCCATGACCACGAGGGCAGACTGATAAATCTTGATATGGGAGACTTTTATTTCATAACTGTCTATGTTCCGAATGCGCAGACAGAGCTTAAGAGGCTGGATTACAGAATGCAGTGGGAGGATGATTTTCGGGATTATGTATGCGAGCTGAAGAAGATCAAGCCGGTCATCATCTGCGGAGATATGAATGTTGCACATCAGGAGATCGATCTGAAGAATCCTGATACCAATCATATGAATCCGGGCTTTTCGGATGAAGAGAGAGCTAAGATGACTGAACTGCTTGATTCGGGCTTTATCGATACCTTCCGTTACAAATACCCTGATGCAAAGGATGAGTATTCATGGTGGTCATACCGCATGAAGGCCCGCGAGAGAAACGTGGGCTGGCGTATTGATTATTTCCTTGTATCAGAGGATATAAAGGATAATGTGATCGATTCGAAGATCCACCAGGAGGTATTTGGTTCGGATCATTGTCCTGTGGAGCTTGATATAGAGCTGTAATTGATGTGGGTCAGTACAGCTTTATGGACTTTTGGGAGGTGACAAACTATACTATGGAACAGACTATGAAAAAGATAAATACTGAAATGGCCTTATATATGGGTGTTGTAATGAGCTTCTTCCTTTCACTTACAGGAACCCTTACTTCGGGACATTTCAAGATCATTTCTTTTATCTTAAGTTTTATAGGAAGTACGGTTGTAAGTATTATCATAGGTTTTTTAGTACCTATGGGTAAGGTTACCATGGGCGTTGACAGGAAGATGAAGCTTAGACCTGACAGTATGAAGGCAAGATGTGTTAACAGCTTTATTTCAGATATTATCTATACTCCGATAATGACACTGGGCATGGTAAGCTTTGCTTATATGATGATAAAGAAGAACAGTGACGGACATGCTGATGTAAACTTTATCGGAATGTTTTTTAAATCGCTGGCTATATGTTTTGCTGTAGGATATGTACTTATTTTTATCTTTCAGCCGCTTTTTATGAAGATGTTGTTTAAGAAGCATAACGTTCCAAACAGAGAGCAGTAAATGTTTTTATCTAAGTTTATGGGTAACAGAAGAAAGGGCTATTTCATGGGTATGATATTTGTACTCATCACCCTTATCTTTTCGTGCGTCTTTATGATGGCGGGAGTGTCTCATGCCGAAGGCGAGGAAGAGGAGAATGAAGAAAAGCCAGTCCGCGTGGGCTGGTTTGAGTCCAAATTCAACAGTACCGATCAGCTTGGAAGAAAAACAGGTTACGCCTATGAATATCAGCGTAAGGTTGCTGCCTATACAGGCCGGAAATACGAGTATGTTTCCGGCTAACCTGACGGATTACAATCCGGATATTGATACTACAGTTGAAAATACCGTGGACCGCGTTGACAAGGTAATGTACGAGAATAAGAGAGTAGGAAAACGAAACAGAATGTAATATAAAAATACACCGCTGAGTAGAAGATACCCGGCGGTGTATTTTTGTGTGTGTTCTGTTTTTTAATAGCTGATACCGGCAGATGGTATGCCTGATCATGCAAGTGAAGCTGTGATGATAGCCATCGAATAAACCTCGATAGCATTGCAGCCTCTTGAAAGGTCGTTGATCTGAGCGTTAAGTCCGAGAAGGATAGGGCCGTAAGCCTCGAAGTTACCCATTCTCTGAGCTATCTTGTAACCGATATTTCCTGCGTTGATATCAGGGAAGATAAAGGTATTTGCATAGCCTGCAACATTTGAATCAGGACATTTCTGACGAGCAACTCTCGGAGAAACTGCCGAGTCAAACTGGAACTCTCCGTCAATAGGTGTGTCAGGGAACTCTTCGATAGCCTTCTGAGTTGCGTTTCTCATCTTGGTAACTGTATCTCCGGAGCCCGAACCATGAGTCGAATAAGAAAGGAATGCTACCTTAGGATCGATACCGAATACCTTGGCGCAGCGGATAGTCTCACCGCATATCTCAACGAGCTCATCCTCTGACGGACTGATGTTGATAGCACAATCAGCCATGGCGATAACTTCATTTCCACCTGTTGCGGATGGACGCACAAGAATGAAGCAGGATGAAACGATTGAATTGCCCGGCTTAGTCTTGATGATCTGAAGTGCAGGTCTTACTGTATCGGCAGTAGAATAAGTAGCACCACCTAAGAGACAATCTGCAACCTTCATCTGAACGAGCATCGTACCAAAGTAGTTGGCCTGGCGAAGTATCTTCTCAGCCTTCTCCTTGGTCATGCCCTTAGCCTTTCTGATCTCAACAAAGGCATCTACCATTTCCTCAAATCTATCGTAATTGTTAGGATCGATTATTTCTGCACCTCTGATATTAAAGCCTGCTTCCTCAGCTGCTGCCCAGATCTCGTCCCTGTTTCCGAGAAGGATCGGATGAAGGAAACTGCTGGCAAGGAGTCTTGATGCAGCCTCAAGAATCCTGGAATCGGCTCCTTCTGTCAGGACGATCTTCTTAGGGTCTTTCTTAAGCTTTTCAATCATTGAGCCAAACCCAAATTCCATAATTAATACCTCCCATAAGATTTTAAAAACATGAAAATATTATACATCATTTACATAATAATTTGTAGGCTTTTTTAAAATATTAATACTTAATTTATGAATAAAAAATAATAGTAAATCTCAGCATAAAAATGTAAAATCGGACATAGAGGAGGTGGATCAAAATGAATAATGAATTCAGAGATTTCGCAGAGAAACTGGTCGACAAAATGACCATAGAAGAGGCAGGAAGTCAGCTTAGATACAATGCTCCTGCAATTGATAGACTTGATATACCGGCATATAACTGGTGGAATGAGGGGCTTCACGGAGTAGCCAGGAGCGGAACCGCAACTGTATTTCCGCAGGCGATAGGTCTTGCAGCAATGTTTGACAGAGACATACTTAAGAGGATCGCTGAGATTATCTCAACAGAGGCCAGAGCAAAATACAACGAAAGCAGAAAGCGTGACGACAGAGGGATATACAAGGGCATCACTCTCTGGTCACCAAATATAAATATCTTCAGGGACCCAAGATGGGGCAGAGGTCAGGAGACCTACGGAGAGGATCCTTATCTTACAGGTGAGCTCGGAGTTGCTTTCATTCAGGGACTCCAGGGGGATGGAAAATATTACAGGACGGCAGCTTGTGCGAAGCATTTTGCGGCACATTCAGGACCTGAAGCAATACGTCACGGCTTCAATGCAGAGGTTAATAAAAAGGACCTTGCAGAGACCTATCTTCCTCAGTTTGAAAAGGCTGTTAAGAAGGGCAGGGTTGAGGCTGTCATGGGAGCATATAACAGACTTAACGGAGAGCCTTGCTGCGGAAGTGAAGGCCTTATCACGGATATGCTGAGAGGCGAGTGGGGCTTCGAGGGACATTTTGTTTCAGACTGCTGGGCTATCAATGATTTTCATAAACACCATAATATAACCGAAGCTGCATATGAGTCAGCTGCTATGGCTCTCAATGCGGGCTGTGACCTGAACTGCGGCGTATGTTATGAATGCATACAAACAGCAGTGGATGAAGGACTTACAACTGAGGAGAAGATAAGGGAGTCGGCTAAGCGTGTATTTACGGCAAGAGCAAGACTTGGAATGTTTGCTGATGACTGCGAATACGACAGCCTGAACCTTCTGGATGTTGATACACCGGAGAACAGAAAGCTTTCTTATGATGCAAGCTGCAAGTCTCTGGTGCTTCTGAAGAATGACGGAATACTTCCGCTTAAGGGAGTTAAGAATATAGCGGTTGTAGGACCGAATGCAGATTCGCAGAAGGTACTTGAGGGTAACTACAATGGTACAGCTTCAGAATATGTTACTAACCTTGAGGGTATCAGAAGAAGTGCGGGAGAAGATGTCAGAGTATTTTACTCTATGGGCTGCGATCTCTATAAGGACAGGATATATGCTTTTGAAACCGATGATGATCTTGCAAGTGAGGCAGTAACAATGGCTGAATACAGTGATGTTGTGATCGTATGTACCGGACTTGATACGACCATCGAAGGAGAAGAGGGCGACACCGGAAATGCATTTGCAGCAGGTGATAAGGTGGATCTTTTCCTGCCGGCTGCTCAGAAGAGACTGCTCAGAAGACTTGCCCAAACAGGCACTCCGATAATCCTTGTAAATAATACAGGAAGCCCTATCGACTTTACTGAGGAAGAGGAATACTGCTCAGCTATCATTCAGTGCTGGTACAGCGGTGAATACGGCGGACTCGCTCTTGCGGATACGCTTTTCGGTAAGAGCTGCCCAAGCGGCAAGCTGCCTATCACCTTCTATAAGGACGGAACACTTCCTGAATTCACTGATTACAGCATGAAGGGACGTACATATAAATATCTGGACGCTGAGCCTGAGTATCCTTTCGGTTACGGCCTCAGCTATACAAGCTTTTCTTACAGCAATATGGAGCTTAAGGAACAGGGGGACAGCATCCTTTGCAGCATAGATGTTACAAATACAGGTGATGTTGACGGAGAAGAGATCACTGAGATATTTGTGGCCGGTGATATAAATGAGAAGGCTGAAAATGATAAGAACGGCGAATACCTTGGAAGGATGGCTATCGATAACCAGCCGAGATACTGTCTGGCAGGTTTTGAGAGGAGCTTTATCAAAAAGGGTGAGACGAAGAGAGTCAGTGCAGTGATCGATAAGGAAGAGCTGAGAACTGTTCTTTCTGACGGAAGCAAGGTGCTGCTTAAGGGGACCTATACTGTATTTGCAGGTGGAAGCCAGCCGGATGAGGTTAGTAAGAGAAGACTCGGAACAGCTCCGCTCAGTATGACTATAGAACTCTGATCATATTGAATTATTTTGGGTTTTTAGTTCTAAAAAGTGGTGTTATGTTTTGAGAAAAGGGGAAGTATAATCGTAGCATAAGCATATTATGATCTGTTTGACAATCGACAAAAATTGTCATTAGTGAATAAGTAGGAGGTTTTTAATGTTTATAGGAGTAGATCTCGGAACCTCCGCTGTCAAGCTTCTTCTGATGGATGATGACGGCAGGATAGTGAAGAGTATTTCAAAGGAATATCCGATATTTTTCCCACAGGATGGATGGTCTGAGCAGAATCCGGAGGACTGGTATGAGCAGTCTATAGCCGGTATCAGGGAAATATCAGAGGGATATGAGGACAGGATCAGCGGTATAGGCATCGGCGGACAGATGCACGGTCTTGTTGTCCTGGATGAAAATGATAAGGTAATACGTCCTGCAATACTCTGGAATGACGGAAGAACGCAGGGTGAGGTTGATTACCTGAACAATGAGATAGGCAGGGATAAGCTTTCGCTCTACACCGGAAATATAGCATTTGCCGGTTTCACGGCGCCGAAGATACTCTGGATGAAGAAGAATGAGCCGGAAAACTTCAGCCGTATCAGAAGAGTGATGCTCCCTAAGGATTATATCGTTTATAAGTTTACCGGTATTTCAAGCTCTGACTATTCGGATGCAGCGGGTATGCTGCTTCTGGATACAAAGAACAAGAGATGGTCGAAGGAGATGATCGACATCTGCGGCATCAAAGAAGAGTTTCTTCCTACGCTTCATGAAAGCTATGATGCGGTTGGCAGTGTAACTCCGGAGATCATGGCTGAGCTTGGACTTTCGGGAGATATAAAGGTAGCTGCAGGAGCCGGAGACAATGCGGCAGCGGCTATCGGAACAGGTGCCTGCGGAGCAGGAAAATGCAATCTTTCGCTTGGTACCTCCGGAACTATATTTATTACTTCGGACAGATTTGCTGTAGATGATTTCAATTCACTTCACAGCTTCTGCCATGCAGACGGCGGCTTCCACCTTATGGGATGTATGCTTTCGGCAGCTTCCTGCAACAAGTGGTGGATGGACGATATCCTCTCTGACAGCGACTATGCAGCAGAGCAGGAGAAGATGAATAAGCTTGGTAAAAATAGTGTATTTTTCCTTCCTTACCTTATGGGGGAAAGATCTCCGCATAATAATCCCAGACTGAGGGCAGCTTTCATGGGCATGAGAATGGACAGCAGTCGTGAAGACATGTCACTGGCAGTACTTGAAGGAGTTGCCTTCGGACTCAGGGATTCGCTTGAGGTAGCAAGAAGCCTTGGTATCGAGGTAAGTGAATCGACCATATGCGGAGGCGGTGCAAAGAGCCCTCTCTGGAGAAGGATTATCGCAAATGTCATGAACATAAAGCTTCTTACACCTGAAAATGATGAAGGACCTGCGCTGGGTGGTGCGATCCTTGCGGCAGTAGCCTGCGGACATTATAAGGATGTGGCTGAGGCAAAGGAGAAGATCATCAGATATAAGGAAGAGGTTCTTCCTGAACCTGAGCTTACGGCGCTTTATGAGGAAAGATATAAAGAATACAAGAAATACGTAAATGCGGTGCTGCCGCTGTATTAATAAATTAACGGAGGTTCAAAATGAGCGAAATATTTAAGGATATCCCTTACATCAAGTACGAAGGAAAGGACAGCAAGAATCCTTTCAGCTTCAAATACTATGACCCTGAAAGAATCGTTATGGGCAAGCCTATGAAGGAGCATCTGCCATTTGCTATGGCATGGTGGCACAATCTCGGAGCAACTGGTGTTGATATGTTCGGTAGAGGAACAATCGACAAGAGCTTCGGTGCAACAGAGGAAGGAACCATCGAGCATGCAAAGGCTAAGGTTGATGCAGGTATCGAATTCATGAAGAAGCTTGGTATCAAATATTACTGCTTCCATGATGTTGATCTCGTACCTGAAGATGCGGATATCAATGTAACAAATGAGAGACTTGATATAATTTCTGATTATATACTTGAGAAGACAGCCGGAACAGACATCAAGTGCCTTTGGGGAACAGCAAATATGTTCAGTCACCCACGTTTCATGAATGGCGCAGGAAGCACAAATGATGTTGATGTTTACTGCTTTGCAGCAGCTCAGGTTAAGAAGGCTATCGACATCACAGTTAAGCTCGGCGGTAAGGGCTATGTATTCTGGGGCGGCCGTGAGGGCTATGAAACACTTCTCAATACAAAGGTTAAGTTCGAACAGGAAAATATAGCAAACCTTATGAAGATGGCAAGAGATTACGGTAGAAGCATCGGATTCGATGGCGTATTTCTCATTGAGCCAAAGCCGAAGGAACCAATGAAGCATCAGTATGATTTCGATGCTGCAACAGCTATCGGCTTCCTTAAGGAGTATGGTCTTGATAAGGATTTCATGATGAATATCGAAGCTAACCATGCAACTCTTGCAGGACATACCTTCCAGCATGAACTGAGAGTAAGCCGTATCAACGGTATGCTTGGTTCCATCGATGCTAACCAGGGCGATACAATGCTTGGCTGGGATACAGATTGCTTCCCAAGCAATATTTACGATACAACACTTGCTATGTATGAGATTGTAAAGAATGGCGGACTTCCGGTTGGTATCAACTTCGATTCAAAGAACAGACGTCCAAGTAATACTTACGAGGATATGTTCCATGCGTTCATCCTTGGTATGGATTCATTCGCATTCGGACTTCTGAAGGCAGCAGAGATGAT
Source organism: Eubacterium sp. (assembly GCA_017430325.1). Lineage (GTDB taxonomy): Bacteria > Bacillota > Clostridia > Lachnospirales > Lachnospiraceae > Eubacterium_Q. The sequence continues at coordinate 152,683 of JAFRNE010000004.1, read as the reverse complement.
CGAGGACGGAAGGATCGAAGGATTTATCGACAAGAAATACAGCAGCTTTGATTCTGAGATCGGTAAGAAGATCAGAAGCGGAGAAGCTACACTAGAAGAGCTTGCTCAGAGAGCAGCGGATATGAAGAGCGTTGCAACACCTGTATCAGGTGCTCAGGAGTATCTTGAGGGCGTGCTTAATAATATCATACTTAACTAATAATGACTTTTGGAAAGACTCGGTTTATACCGGGTCTTTTCTTATGGTTTATTATGTGATTTGTGGCGTGAGAATATATATTTTTCAGTGTTCTTAGATTTGTAAATAAGCTAAGGAATACATATTGACATATACAAAAATAGGGTGTATAACATAATTGTTAGCACTCGTATATGGTGAGTGCTAACAGGGTGAAAGCGATTAAATTATGATTGAAATACGATAGGAGGTGCAGCGATGAATGCTGAGAAATTCACAAAGAAATCGATAGAAGCGATAGAGAATTGCCAGAAGCAGGCGATGGAATACGGCAATCAGGAGATCAAAGCCGAGCATATCCTGTACAGCCTTCTTCAGATAGAGGATAGTCTTATAGTTAAGCTTCTGAAGAAAATGAATATTGATACAGAGGCTGTGACAGGTGCTGCCGAAAGAGCGGTTGCGAGCCTGCCAAAGGTTGGCGGCTCAAACAGAGAGCTTTACATGGGCACTGATGCAAGCAGAGTCATCATGAAGGCTGAGGATGAAGCGAAGAAGATGGGCGATGCCTTTATTTCCGTCGAGCATATTTTCCTCGGACTTCTGGACAGCCCGAGCGACAGCATCAAGAAGTTATTTAAGGACTTCGGTATTAAGAAGGATGATTTTCTGAGGGCTCTGGCTGATGTCAGAAAGAATAAGAAGGTGGAATCCGAGAATCCGGAGGATACTTATGATGCTCTTGAAAAATACGGCTACAACCTTGTACAGCGTGCAAGAGAGCAGAAGCTTGATCCGGTCATCGGACGTGACAGCGAGATAAGAAATATCATAAGGATACTTTCACGTAAGACCAAGAATAACCCGGTTCTTATCGGTGAGCCGGGTGTTGGTAAGACAGCTGCGATAGAAGGACTGGCACAGAGGATCGTTAAGGGTGATGTTCCGGATTCGCTGAAGGATAAGGAGATATTTGCCCTGGATATGGGCTCGCTTATCGCAGGTGCAAAATACAGAGGTGAATTTGAGGAGAGACTTAAGGCTGTTCTTGACGAGGTTAAGAAATCTGACGGACAGATCATCATGTTCATCGATGAGATACATACGATAGTCGGTGCCGGCAAGACTGATGGTTCTCTTGATGCCGGAAATATGCTCAAACCGCTTCTTGCAAGAGGCGAGCTTCACTGTATAGGTGCAACAACGATCGACGAATACAGAAAATACATCGAGAAGGATAAGGCTCTTGAGAGACGTTTCCAGCCGGTTACGGTTTCTGAACCAACGGTTGAGGATACGGTTTCAATACTCCGTGGCATCAAGAACCGTTACGAGGTTTATCATGGCGTTAAGATATCCGATGGTGCACTTGTTTCTGCGGCAGTGCTTTCGAACAGATATATTACAGACAGATTCCTTCCGGATAAGGCAATCGACCTTGTTGATGAAGCCTGCGCCATGATCAAGACAGAGCTTAATTCCATGCCTGCAGAGCTTGATGAGATATCAAGACGTATCATGCAGCTTGAGATCGAGAGAGAGGCTCTTAAGAATGAGGAGGATAACCTCAGCCGTGAGAGGCTTAAGAACCTTGAGGAGGAGCTTGCAGAGCTTAAGGAACAGGAGAAGGGCATGAAGGCAACCTGGGACAATGAAAGAGCCGAGGTTGATAAGGTCAGAGAGCTTCGTTCCGAGATAGAAAGTGTTAAAGATGAGATAGAGATCGCTCAGAGAAGATACGACCTGAACAAAGCGGCAGAGCTTCAGTATGGCAGACTTCCACAGCTTCAGAAGGAACTGGAGGCTCTGGAGGATAAGGTAAATGATAAGGACAGACAGCTGATCCATGAGACAGTCACAGAGGATGAGATCGCGAAGATCATCTCAAAGTGGACAGGCATCCCTGTTGCAAAGCTTACAGAAACTGAGAGAAATAAGACTCTTCATCTGGCTGAGCAGCTTCATAAGAGAGTGGTTGGACAGGATGAGGCAGTTGAACTTGTAAGTGATGCGATCATCCGATCAAAGGCAGGAATCAAGGATCCTACGAAGCCTATCGGTTCGTTCCTGTTCCTCGGACCGACCGGTGTTGGTAAGACAGAGCTTGCGAAGACTCTTGCCGAGGCACTCTTTGATAATGAAGCAAGCATAGTCCGTATCGATATGAGTGAATATATGGAGAAGCACAGTGTGGCAAGGCTTATCGGAGCGCCTCCGGGATATGTAGGCTACGATGAAGGCGGACAGCTTACCGAGGCAGTCAGAAGAAAGCCATACTCGGTTGTTCTCTTTGATGAGGTTGAGAAGGCTCATCCGGATGTATTTAACGTTATGCTCCAGATACTTGATGACGGACGTATTACTGATTCGAAGGGTAAGACCGTCGATTTCAAGAATACGATACTGATCATGACTTCAAATATTGGTTCAGAGTTCCTGCTTGAGGGTATCGACGAGAACGGTAACATCAAGAAGGAGGCGGCTGATCAGGTAAATAATATGCTGAAGCTGCATTTCAGACCGGAATTCCTGAACCGTCTTGATGAGATGATCATGTTCAAGCCGCTTACGAAGGAGAACATCAAGAATATCATCGACCTTCTCATGAAGGACCTTAACAAGAGAGTTGAGGATAAGGAGATAAGCATCGCCCTTACTGATAAAGCAAAGGAGCTTATCATCGATGGTGGTTATGATCCAATCTACGGCGCAAGACCGCTTAAGAGATATCTGCAGAAGAATGTTGAGACTCTTGTGGCAAGACATATTCTCGCCGGAGCAATCAGCATCGGACAGAAGCTTACGATCGATGCTATGGACGGAAAGCTGGTTGTTGCTTAACTTGAAACATACCGGACATGATGGTATGATAAATGCTGTGCTGTTTCTGTGAGGTATTTTACAGGATTACTTCAAGTACATACGGCGGAGGCATTAATGAAAAAAGTAAGTGAATTTGTAGGAAAATTTATGGCTGTCATAGTTCTGGTCGTAGCAGTAGTGGCGCTATTTATACCAAAAACGTGTCTTTGGATAGAGACTGACTGGATAAATTACCTTTTGATGGTAATAATGTTTGGCATGGGATTGACCATGAAGCTGAGCGATTTCGCTGTTGTCTTCAAAAAGCCCAAAGATGTCATCATCGGTTGTATAGCGCAGTTTGTTGTTATGCCGGCACTTGCATATTTGCTCGGGAAAATATTTGGACTAAGCAACGAATTGCTTGTAGGAGTGGTACTTGTCGGAACCTGTCCGGGCGGTACATCGAGTAACGTAATAACATATCTTTCCAAGGGCGATACCGCAATGTCTGTTGGAATGACAAGCATAAATACATTACTTGCACCGTTACTCACTCCGGCACTTACTTATCTATATCTCAGAACTTCGGTAAATGTTGATGTTAAGACAATGTTTTTATCCATTATTCAGGTTGTTATCATTCCGATAGGACTTGGAATAATCATAAACAGATTTTTAGGAAAATACACAGAAAAGGTAAAGAATGTTCTTCCTATGGTATCGATCACAGCAATATGCCTCATCATTGCTTCGGTTGTATCGCATAATAGTGAGAAAATATTATCCACAGGAGCTATTATCTTCGCTATTGTTATTCTCCATAATCTGCTTGGATATGCGGCCGGATTCTTGATCGGAGTGGTATGCAGAATGGATCTGGCACGTAAAAAAGCTGTATCGATTGAGATAGGTATGCAGAATTCTGGCCTTGCAACATCACTTGCGGGTTCAGCATTTCCTGATCTTGCTATGGCTACAGTTCCGGGGGCGATATTCTCTGTATGGCATAATATCTCCGGTGCAGTTTTAGCCGGGATTTTCAGATCAATAAAGGAAGATGATAGACAAATTTAACATTGTGACAAAATACATCGGGATATCGGCGTAGGTCGGTGTCCTGATTTTTTAATAGAAACCTCCTAATGAATGTATATTTATTGATACGTGGCCTATAGATAATCAAGCAAATAATTTAAAAATGAGATATCTATAACAGCAGGATAAAGAACGAATATCAGTAACAGTATATGTTCAGTGAATTGAAATTGTGGTATATTAGAGAAGATGACAACAGTTGTATTTGATAGTGTGAGGCGGCTATAAAAATAAGGCCTTATCGAGAAATATGAGACTATTTATCGCGGTACAATTTGACAAGGAAATCGTTGATGAACTTACGACGTTTCAGAATGAGCTTCGTAAGATCGGTACTATCGGTAACTATACCAAGGAAGAGAATCTGCATCTGACACTTGCCTTTATTGGAGAATACAATGACCCGGATGCTGTGCTTGAGGCGATGGAAAAGGTGGATTTCCAGCCGTTTAACTTGAAACTGGATGGTTATGGAATGTTTGGACAGCTTCTCTGGGTCGGGACTACTTCGGAACCGGTCCTTGCCGCAATTGCCAAGAGGCTGAGGCATACGCTTGCGGATGCAGGAATTAATTTCGATAATAAGAAGTTCAAGTCACATGTGACACTCATCAGGCAGGTGGCTTTTAAGAGTGATCAGAGGATATCGGCTGAGTGTATCGGCAGGAGTGAGATGACAGTGAAACGTATTTCACTCATGAAGTCAGAACGAGGCAAAAACGGTATGATCTACACTGAGTTGGGATATATAAGTGCTGAATGATCTGTATTTATAATGGTATTTGAAATTGATTTTCTTGTCCGCGCGGAATTGGATGAGATTTTTATAGTGACGGAGGGTAGAAGTGAATAAAGTAAATATGCGTAAATCTAAAAAAGTGAATAGACGTATTATTCCATTATTTCTGGCTGCAATTATGCTTGCTGGCTGTTTGGGAATCACGGGATGCGGTAAAAAGAAGACGAAAAAGAAGGAGATAAAAGCTCTTTCGACATATTGGGCTGAGGATTCTGCTGCTGCGGAAAGCCTGAGAAGTTATGTGAAAAAGGTGACAAATAAAGACGATAAGGAGAGTTTTATCCCGGAAGAGGATCGTATAGCTGTATTTGATATGGATGGAACCCTCACTTGCGAGACCTTTTACACATATTATGATACGATGATGTTTATTAATTACTGCTTGAAGGATCATCCTGATAAGGTGTCGGATGAACTAAAGGCTGCCGCAGCTGAGATCAAGCCGGGTTATAAGGCAGGCGAGGAGCTTGCAAGGAATTTTGCGAAGGCTTATGCCGGAATGACCGTTGGCGAGTTATATGATTACGCTGTTGAATTTGGTAAAAAGGCTGCAGATGGTTTTCGGAATATGCGATATATAGACGGTTTTTATCAGCCGATGGTGGAGCTTGTAAAATATCTGTACGACAATGGATTTACTATCTATGTTGTGAGCGGTACTGAGAGAACAACCACCAGAGCGATCATTGATAATTCGCCTATAGCTGAATATGTTTCGACTTCTCATGTGATCGGAACGGAGTTCGAAGTGAAAGAGAAGGGTTACGAAGATATTCAGTCAAATATGGATTACAAATATGAAAATGGTGATGAGCTGGTTATTACAGGCGAATTCATTCAGAAGAATCTGAATGCCAATAAGGCTATCTGGATCGAGCGTGAGATCGGACAACGTCCTGTACTTGCATTCGGAAACAGCGGAAGTGACACAAGTATGATGAATTATGTCCTTGATGACAGAAATCCTTATCCGTCAGAAGCATATATGATAGTATCGGACGATGATGTAAGGGAATGGGGCGATGCTGATTGGAATGAAAAATCGGCGCAGTATTCTGAAATGGGTTACGTTCCGATTTCAATGAAAAATGATTTTAAGGAGATCTATTCTGAGTCGATTAAGAAGGCTGACCGGCAGTATACTGAGCAGGATTACGATGTTGAGATTAATACAACTGAAGAGGATAAGACAGAAGTTACAACAACTGAAATAGTGGATAACCAAAAACCGGATGCTCCGGTTGATGAAAATATGAGAACAACCCTGTCACGTGAGGGCTATACTCTTGAACAGGTAGTTGTGCTCAGCAGGCACAATATTCGCTCTCCATTAAGTGGCAGTGGATCTGCACTTGATACCATCACACCACACAAGTGGTTTGAGTGGTCGTCAGAGGCAAGCCAGCTTTCTGTAAGAGGCGGAACGCTCGAGACAGAGATGGGACAGTATTTCCGAAAGTGGCTTGAGGAAGAGGGATTGTTTCAGCCGAACTATCATCCGGAGGATGGAGCAGTACGTATTTATGCCAATTCAAAGCAGAGAACTATCGCCACTGCACAGTTTTTTGCAGCCGGGCTTCTGCCGGTCGATAATATGGATATAGAGTATCACAGTGAGTTTGATACTATGGATCCTGTATTTAATCCGGTTTTTACTTATATGTCGGATGAATATGCGGCTAACGTGAATAAGGAGATGCACGAACACTTTGATTCTGTGATCGAAGGCCTGAGTGATAATTATGAACTGCTTCTGGATGTTATAGATGCAGAGGAGTCAGAGGATGTTAAAAACGGAAAGTTCAGTGGTTTTGTTACTGATGATTCGCAGTTCACCATCGAGGAAGGAAAGGAACCGGGTGTAAGCGGTTCACTTAAACAGGCTTGTCAGATAAGTGACGCGCTTGTTTTACAGTATTATGAAGAGCCGGACAAGACAAAGGCGGCTTTCGGTCATGAGCTTTCTACGGAGGACTGGGAAGCTATTTCCGAGATCAAGGATGTGTATGGAGATGTTCTGTTTACTGTTCCAGATATAGCAGTAAATGTAGCACACCCGCTTCTTGAAGAGATGAATAATGAGCTTTCGACAGAGGGTAGACAGTTCACGTTCCTCTGTGGTCATGATTCGAATATTGCAAGTGTTCTGGCCGCTTTGGATGTAGAGGAGTACAGCCTGCCGGAAACAATAGAGAAGAAGACGCCTATAGGTTCAAAGCTTGTTATAAGCGTGTGGACGAACAGTGACGGTGATAAAATGGTTAGTCTGGATCTTGTATATCAGAAGACAGAACAGCTGCGTGAACTGTCATTGCTTGACGAGGCAAATGATCCGGGAATATATAGTCTCAGACTTAAAGGTATGGAAGCTGATGAAAACGGAATGTATAAACTGGAAGATGTAAAACAGCGTTTTTCTGATGTCATTTCAGAATACGATGAGCTGATCGATATATATGAAGAAGATGAAGCGGCGTAAAATGAAATGAAAACAAGAGAACAGGCACTAAAATACGGACTATCGTTTCCGGATACATATTTGGACACACCGTTTTCGGATACAAACTGGCAGCTGGCCAGATTTAAGGATAACAAGAAGGCCTTTCTGTGGACCTATGAGAAGGACGGATATATTAACCTGAATGTAAAGGTGGATCCGGAGAAGGCATATTATTGGCGGAAACTGTATGAGTCGGTAATTCCGGGATATCACCAGAATAAGGAGCACTGGAATACGATCATTCTTGACGGAAGTATACCGGATAAGGATGTTAAGCTAATGATCGCAGAGAGTTATGATCTGATATCCGACAGTCCGACTAAGAGAATATATGAGGCCGTGAAGAGGATACCGAAGGGCTGCGTTGCTACCTATGCACAGGTTGCAGAAGAGGCGGGCGACAGGAAGATGGCGCGGGCAGTCGGAAATGCTCTGCATAAGAATCCGGACCTTTCTGTGATACCGTGTCACAGAGTTGTCAATGCGAAGGGAGAACTTGCAGGCAACTATGCCTTCGGAGGAGCATGGAAGCAGGGGGAACTACTTATGGCTGAAGGCGTTGAGGTTGTGGACGGCAGAGTTGATTTAAGAAAATTTCAATGGAAGAAGGATTAAAACCACATACGAGGAGGGGAAAGTATGGAGTATATTCAGGTGACGAAGGATAATCTGGAGGAGGAGCACATCTGTTGTGCGATTTCCAACAATAAAGACGTGCAGGTTTCGTCGAAGAAGGCGTGGCTTGCGGACAGGTTCGAGGAAGGGCTTGTATTTCTGAAGAGTGTGGAAAGAGGGAAGTGCTTTATCGAGTATATTCCGGCTGAATATGCCTGGAATCCGATTGATGCGGCGGGATATATGTATATTGACTGCCTATGGGTTTCCGGCTCCTTTAAGGGTCATGGATATTCGAGTGAACTTCTGAATGAATGTATTCGCGACAGTAAAGAGAAAGGTAAGAAGGGGCTTTGCATATTGGCGGCGGCCAAGAAGAAACCGTTTCTGGCAGATCCAAAATTCCTGAAATATAAGGGCTTTGAAGTGGCTGATGAGGCTGATAATGGAATACAGCTGTGGTACCTTCCGTTTGACGAGGACGCTGAAAAGCCTAAGTTTAAGGAGTGTGCTAAGAAGGTGCATATTGAAGAAAAGGGCTATGTGCTTTATTATACAAATCAGTGTCCGTTTAATGCAAAATACGTTCCGATTCTTGAAGAGACTGCAAAACAAAATGGAATCGACTTCAAGGCTGTGAAGATTGAGAGTAAAGAGGCTGCTCAGAATGCACCGACTCCGGTCACGACGTATGCATTCTTCTATGACGGAGAATATGTGTCGAACGAACAGATGAATGATAAGAAGTTTTTGAAGATAGTAAAAGGCTGATGTGTTAATGTTAGATTAGTGAAAGGTTGAGAGAATCATGAATGTAGGTGTAATAGGATATGGCAGTATGGGGAAGATGCTTGCCGATAAGTTTATTGCTTCCGGGAATCAGAAGATTGAGGAAGTATTCGTTGCAAACAGGAGTAAGGAGAAGCTGAGCACTGCACCTGAAGGGCTGGTGATCTGTGATAATAATTCTGAGCTTGCGGATAAGAGCAATATTGTATTTGTCTGTGTCAGACCATCTGATATCGGAAATATAGTTGCAGAGATCGATGGGGCTCTGAAGCAGGATGCACTTTTAGTATCTCTGAACGGAAATGTGACATTCGAAACTCTTGGCAGGATCTCGAAGCGAAAGATGGCGAAGGTTATTCCGAGCGTGACTGCTGAAATAGACCGCTCACAGACTCTTGTCTGCTATAACGAGCTTGTTTCGGAGGAAGACAAGGCAATTCTGAAGGATATTCTCGGCTGCATCGGAAGAGTCATTGAGCTTCCGGAGAACGAGATGGGCATGGGCTCTGAGCTTGTAAGCTGCATGCCGGGCTTTATTGCATCAATATTTGATGTTATCTGTAAAGAGGCGAGGAATCATACACAGATTTCTGATGATCAGATAGTAAATATGGTGCTGAATACCATGAGTGCGACCGGTGACTTAATGCTCCGTAAAGAGATGACTTTCGAGGAGGTTGTTACGAGAGTTGCTACGAAGGGAGGAATCACTCAGGAGGGCACCCAGGTGGTATATGATAAGCTTCCTGAGATAGCTGGAGAGTTGTTTGATAAGACGCTGGCGAAGAGAAGGATGATTGCTGAGAAAGCGGCTGCTTCGTTTAATGAGGCAAAGTAATCATGCCTTTACGATTCAAACAGGTGATTGGACAGAAGAGCTTGAACATATAAACTTGATAAGAGGTTGCAGATATGGATGAGATAAGATCAATTTTGATAAAGGATACAACACGCCAGCAGCGTGAGCAGATAGTTGCGGTGTCGATAGGGAATGTGAACGGTTCCTGCGACGGCTGTATGGCAGGACTTGCAGAGATGTATCAGGATTATATAGACGGTAAGAAGGAAATACGCGATATCAATATGGAATTCCGCGCACGCTATGAGTCGGGGATTGACGGTCCGACGAAGGAAGAGTGTGGGTATGTGAAATACTGATCATTGTTTATACTAGTGGTATAATAAAAATATCTTGATTTTCCGGGCGCATATTGATATTCTAAATCTGCTGACGGACACAAGATCCGGACAGCTATTCTATAGAAAAACGGGAGGAAACCAATGAGAAGTATTTCTTGCAGATAATCAACTTAGAGTGAGAGTGACACGTTTTTTTAGGCGTGGAGTTTCTTTTGGTGCAAGAAATAATTCATAGTGGTTTTCTTAATATATTTGGCATGTTCTGCTGTTTTGGCAGGCGTATTTTGCTCGATTTGAGAAAAAACACCGCAGGATTATTCTTGCGGTGTTTTTACGTAGATAATGAGCCGATAGGCGACGTAGTCGTATCTACGTAGTAGATATCAGGAGGCGATAATATGTCATTATTACAGGTAACTGACCTGACATTTTGCTATGAAGGCAGCTTTGACAATATATTTGAGAATATTTCGTTTTCGGTCGATACGGACTGGAAGCTTGGGTTTATTGGAAGGAACGGCAAGGGCAAGACGACCTTTCTGAACCTCCTGCTGGGAAAATACGAATACACCGGAAGTATCACGACAGATATGGTATTTGATTATTTTCCGTACAAAATAGAGGCGGATGAGATGAATATGACGGCTGATGAACTGTCTGAAAAGTGGAAGCCGGGAGTGGAGAGCTGGAGGATAGTCTGCGAGCTTAACAGCCTGGGTGTTGACCCGGAGATACTTTACAGACCGATTAAGACTCTCAGCTTCGGGGAGAGGACGAAGGCCATGCTGGCAGTGCTTTTCTCGGGCGAGAATGAGTTCCTGTTGATCGATGAACCGACAAATCACCTTGATAAAGGCGGTAGAGAGATCATAAAGAAATACCTTGCTTCGAAGAAGGGATTTATCCTTGTTTCTCATGATAGAGATCTGTTAGATGCTGTGGCTGATCATATGCTGGTACTTAACCGCGAATCGATTGAAGTGGTGGCTGGCAACTTCAGCACCTGGTGGGAGAATAAGGAGAAGGCGGATGCATTTGCTGTCTCTGAGAATGAAAAGCATAAAAAGGAAATAGCCAAGCTTCAGACTTCGGCGGACAGAGCCGGACGATGGGCTGAAAAGAATGAGAATACGAAGATAGGCTTTGACCCGGTAAAGGAGAATGACAGATGTATTTCTACAAGAAGTTTTATTGGAGCGAAGACCAAGAAGATGCAGTCAAGAGTGAAGAACTTCGAAAAGAGGATAGACCGCGAGATTGAAGAGAAAGAAGGGCTTCTGAAGGATATCGAGAAGGTGGATGATCTGAAGCTTATGCCTCTCACGCATCACAAGAAATGCCTTGTGGAGTGCAGAGACTTCGAGCTGTCTTATGAGGGGGCTGAACCGGTGTTTAAAGGAATCACATTCCAACTTATGCAGGGCGACATACTCTTCTTGAATGGCGAGAATGGATGCGGAAAGTCGAGTCTGATCAAAGCGATACTTAGAGATACGAAGAAAGCGAATTCCGGTGATAAAGGGCAAAATGGTCAGGAAGAAGCAGAATATGGATCTAACAATGACAGCAAGGTGATTACTTCCGGGAAGCTTGAGACAGCCAGCGGACTTGTCATCTCGTACATCGACCAAAATACATCGCATCTGAAGGGCAACCTGAAGGAATACGCAGAGAAGCAGGGGCTTGATTACAGTCTGCTCTTGACACTGCTCCGTAAGCTTGATATGAGCAGAATTCAGTTCGAGAAGAATATGGAAGATTATTCGGAAGGGCAGAAGAAAAAGGTACTGATCGCTTCAAGCCTGCTTACATCGGCGCATTTATATATCTGGGATGAGCCGTTGAACTATATAGATGTATTTTCAAGGATGCAGATAGAAAAGCTGATCGAGAAGTACAAGCCAACGATGATCGTGGTTGAGCATGACTCAAGATCCAGAGAAAAGCTCGCAACGAAAATCATAGAAATGTGACAAACTTCTGCGTTTGTCTAAAATACCATGTTGAAAGTCGTTGAAGACGTGTATTTGCTTGTTTTCTACGGCTTTTTCAGTTATAATTAAAATAGTATTTTTTGTGCAAAAACTATGAGTTAAGGAGGGTGATCAATGGAAAAAATAATCAAAAGACACAAAAGATTTTTTGCGCTCTTTGCAGTTGTTGCTATGTTGTTCTCACTCGCCAGACCTGAAGGTTACAAACAGGTTACGGCTTCGGAAACTACTGATACCGAGATTGCGACGAACAACGACGCACAGCAGGAGCCGGAGGAGGTAACACAGAATGATGCCTCAGCTGAATTTATTCAGAACGAAAAGGTTGATGAGAGTGCCAAAACTCTCTTCGTTCGCGTGGAGGAAAGCGGTGCAAGCATAACCGTAAATGCACCTGCAGGAAGTCTTCCGTACCCTGAAGGTGAGCTGTCTCTTGCGGCTCGCGAGATTAAGGAAGGAACGGCAGACTATGAGTATTATCTGACAGAGTCGGCGGATGTACTTAACTGCGATTCTGCAGAAAGCATAGCTTATGCGAGATTCTTCGATATTGAAATACTCAGGAATGGCGAAAAGATCGAGCCTCTTTCACCGGTTGAGGTTAAGATCGAATACGATGATGCACCGGAAATATCTTCTGATGAAGAACTTTCAATCGTTCACTTTGCAGAGGACGGTACAGAGATCATCTCTGATATCGACGTTAACTGTGACGCGTCAGAGATCACTTACGAGCAGGAGAGCTTTTCGGTTACAGCGACAATAGTTGTGGGCGAACCACCGGAATATGATGGTATCAGTACTGATGATAATTCTGAATATGGAAACTCGTATTATGAACAGGGGAGACCATATATAATAGTGGCTAAAAAAGGTGATAATGTATACACAGTTAAGGCTGATGGTTCATTATCAAAGGCGCTTAGCTATGATGCTGATAGTGGCAAACTGGTCGCAGATGATGCGTTTGCGTGGACTTATTATAAAAAAGATGGTAAGGCAGTTTTGAAGTATGTATCTGACGGTTATGATTATGGTTCAGATGATCAGGCTACATTAAATGGCTACACATTTATTGATCCATCAGCTAAAGAAGCTATATCGCAGGAACAGGTAACCAGTGTAGAAAAAAAGGAAAATCAAAATGTAAAGCCGAATACAATTACTACACTTGAAAGACTTGATGATGAGTGCGAGATTTTTTATGATAATGTTACAAATACTATCCAGTCAGTAGCAAGTGGGAAATATCTTTCTATTGATGAAGATGAGAAAACAATTGTTGGTGGAGAATCAACAGGGGATGGAGTTAAGTTTTACCTGGCAAGCGCGGATGATGTTAAGGCATATATCCATGTTATAGAGAATATGATCTACCCCAATGATACCTATCTCCTGAATATGCTAAGAAATCATCAGGTCAATCATATTGATATTTCAATCAAGGATACAGTACAGGCAACCATTGTTCTAGCTTATGGCGATTACTATGACAAAGATGGCAATAAGGTATTGACAGTTGACAGTGATAGCCCTGAATCAGTAAAGTCTTTTATTGTTAATCAACAATATGAAGTAAGTCAGAAGCATTTAAGAGAAGCATTGATTGAGACATATAAAAGAAATGATGATGGTACTCCTGGCGACAAACTTGAAAACCAGTTTATTATCACAGGGTATTCTTCTAATAATGCTACAAAGTATAGTGAAAATCAGGTTCGTATAGACGGCGTTTTTAAGGTTGCATATTGCGAACCGGTGGATATTTCCGAAAATAGGACTGACTTAACGTGGGTACCTAACTTTGCTGAATGGACTAAAAATAGATTAAAAAGTCGTATACTTTATAAGGTTACCGCTACTGAACCTGAAGTTAAATTTATGTATGATCACCCTGAATATGGTCAGCTTTATGACCCTGATGGAAATGCTCTGTTTACAAAAGGTGATGTAACAGTTGAAGCTACGTTTGATTATTTTGATATAAAGAACGAATGTCCGCCACTTCAGAGAGAAAATCCGGAAGATAATCCGAATGTATCCGGAGTTATACTTAATTCCGGCACTAGCGGTATGGATTTTGTTCTTAGTGGAGAATCAACAGTTGATCTCAAGCCATACGCCATCGAGATTGAAAACGTGGTCATGGATAAGGATGGAAACCCTATCATCCCTGCGGAACCAATTACCTTTACGCACGCAGTTTATGTAAAAGAGGATGGTGATCCGGATAGTGTAATTGGCAATAATGTAGGCAGCTACAACGGAGATGATGTTGATACAACAGGGTATAAGAAGATTCATGAGAAAAAGACAGAAATAGATAATACTGAAGACGGAAACGGTACAGGAACCGTATATGATTATTCGATACCACAGGGTATGGTATATGTAACAGAAGATGCAAGTACCATTCCTGCTACATTTGTAGATGTAGATGGAAATACATGGGAATACAGTCATACTTATATTGAGACTGAGTATATATGGCGAGAGAATGATGCCAATAATGGTAAGAAGCATATCACTGACAATTATGATGATCCTTCTGACAGTTATTCAAGTATCCCTGAGGTTGTTGGTGAATATGGTACAGAATTCAACAAGTTCCTCGAATTCTATGTACGTAACGTCTACGACAAGGTGATCCCTCCAACAAAGAAGGAGTATGCTCCGTATGAGGGTAATGGCACACTTGGTGCTTTACAGGCCGGAGATGAAATCACATATGAGATTTCATATACAAATTATAAGAGTATTGATAGTGATGTGATCATCAAAGATACCCTTGACAAAAACGTTGAATTCGTCAGCGCTTCTGACGGTGGTAAATTAAACAATGGCGTGGTTACATGGAATATTCCTAATGTTGGTGCCGGAACAGAAGATAAGGTTACTCTTACGGTAAGAGTGCTCGAAAGTGCTCTTGAATCAAATGGTGGTCCGGGTAAGGTTGTTAACGGTGGCAGGAACAGTAATGGCGAAAATACAGCAACAGTTCAGATTGGCGATGGTGCTGAATATGGACTCGAAGAAGTTATTAATCCTGTTCCTGAATCACCGGTTAAACAGGAAGTAAGCCCATACAAAGGAACCGGTAAACTTGGCACAGTAAAGGTTGATGATGAGATAACCTACGAAATCTCATACAAGAACTATAAGGATGCAAAGGCTGATATTGTTATCACGGATAAGCTTGATGGCAATGTAGAGTATGTCAGCTCGTCAGATGATGGAGCATATAACAATGCAACAAGAGTTGTTAAGTGGACGCTGAAGGATGTGCCGGCCGGAAAAGAAGGAATGGTTACTCTTAAGGTTAAGGTTCTCGATGGAGCGCTCAAGGATAATGGAGGACCTGGAGTTGTGATAAACGGCGGAGATGATTCTGAGGCTTCAAACGGCAGCACTGCAACGGTTACGGTTGGCGATGATATTCCTTATATTCTCGACCAGGTTGAGAATCCGGTAGAAGCTAAAGAAGAGGATGAAACTCCTGAAGATACAGTAGATGATACACCTGAAACAACCGATGATACACCGGCAACTGACGAGGAGGAGACTCCGGATAAGGAGGTTGGAAATCTCGTTATCACTGTTGTTGAAGAAGAAACAAGCAGAGTTGTTTCTGAGGCAGAGGTTGAAGTTATTTATCCTGACAAGGAAGAGAAGACATACACAACCGATGAAGTCGGAAGAGTTACTCTGAAGGACGTTCCGGCAGGTGATTATACGATCACTATCAAGAAGGTTCCTGACGGCTACAAGGTTTCAACAACTGAGGTTCTTACAGGTACTGTAGTGGAAGGTAAGACGACTGAGGTCGAATTCAAGATCGTTGTAACAACAAATACAGATAAGATAGCCAAGACAGATGATCCGACTCAGACAGGCGTGCTTGTATTTGCGATGATCTTATCGGCAGCCGGAATAATCTTCCTTGCAGATCGCAAGAGAAAAAACAGGAACGAGCAGTAGTATTTATGTTGCAGCATCACAGAAATTGGATGTGATCGACAAAGAAACAGATTAATACATATTTAAGATATCGCCACTTGTAAAAGAGTGGCGATATTGTTATAATACTCTGTATGTAATGCAGAATGACTTAGTATGTCCAAATGCAGAAGTCATAAAAACTGCCTGTCCGGAGTGCCGGGCTGACTACAGGAGGAAGCAAAGTGATCTACAGTAAACATGGTGCAGAGAAGATAAAGGAAAAACTCGTATCCAGATCTCAGAGATACTCAAGAAAGCTTTTTATAAATCTTTTCAAGCTGGTGCTTGTGGCATTTGTATTTATAGTAGTTGTTTGTGCCGGTGCCGGTTTTGGTATGATGAAGGGAATACTTGACAATTCCCCGGATATTAACAAGATCAGTATAAAGCCGAAGGGCTTCAAGAGTACCATTTATAACTCAAATGGTACAGTCAATACGTCGCTTTCGATGGCCAATTCCAACAGAATTTATGTATATTACGACGAGATCCCAAAGTGTCTCATTGATGCCTTCGTGTCAATCGAGGATGAGAGATTCTGGGAGCATAACGGAATCGATATCAGAGGTATTCTGCGTGTTTCTGTCAGAATGCTTTCAGGTAAGTTCGATGAAGGTGCGAGTACCATAACTCAGCAGCTCATTAAGGACCATGTATTTAATACAGGTATGGATGAGACAACCTTCCTCCAGACTGTTGAACGTAAGATTCAGGAGCAGTCGCTGGCGGTTGAACTCGAGAAAAAATACAGCAAGAAGCAGATCCTTGAGTATTATCTGAATACTATTTATCTCGGCCATGGTGTTAACGGTGTCGAGGCTGCGTCACAGGCGTATTTTGATAAGAAATGTTCTGCACTGACAGTCTCAGAGGCGGCAGTAATCGCAGGTATCACTCAGAACCCTTACCAGTTTGATCCGACGGTGTACCCTGAGGAGAATGCGAAGAGAAGAAAGCTCGTTCTTAAGAAGATGAAGGAGCTTGGCTATATCGATGAGGCCGAATATCAGAAATGTCTTGATGATCCGGTTTACGAGAGGATCAAGGCAGTTAAGAAGGTTAAGGACGATAATGCGTCCTACAATTCTTACTATACAGATATGATCATTACAGAGCTCGCTAAGGAGTTCATGGAAATGTATGATATGACCGAGGCAGAGGCTTACAACGAGCTTTACACCGGCGGTTACAGTATTTATTCGGTTCAGGACCGTAATATCCAGAGAATCTGCGAAACTGTTATGAGCGATCCACAGTATTATCCGGATTCAACATCGGTCGGTCTGGAATACCTGCTCACCCTTCGAGGCGGCGATGGTGTTACTTTGTATAACTACGATACAAACGATCTTCTGAACTACTACAGAGAAGAAACAGGAGATCCGACATATAACAGTATTTATAGTAGTAAGGATACTGCGAGAGCAGCGGCGGATAAGTTTACCGAGGCGATGATCGATAAGACAGGCGCCTTCTTCGACAGTGAGAGCTTCGTTCTTTCACCTCAGCCGCAGTCTACAATGACCGTTATCGATCAGCATACAGGCTATGTTAAGGCAATCTTCGGAGGAAGAGGAGAGAAATCAGGTAACCTTACCTTCGACAGAGCCACCATGGGTATGAGACAGCCGGGTTCGACCTTTAAGGTTCTGGCATCCTTCATGCCTTACCTCGAGGAGGGCGGAAACTTAGCCTTTACTCAGAAGGATGAACCTTACAAATACATTGATGGCGGCGATGTTTCAAACTGGTACGGCGGATACCGAGGCGATGCTTCGATACGAGATGGTATCAGAGATTCGATGAATATCATTGCAGTTAAGACACTTACACTTACAACACCTGAGAAGTGCTTTGAGCATGTAAACAAGCTCGGATTTACAACTCTTGTTGATGAAGAGCTTTGGAGCAGTGGTGACGTTGTATCGGATATCAACCAGTCCCTTGCGCTTGGTGGTCTTACCTATGGTGTTACTAACCTGGAAATCACTGCAGCCTATGCAAGTATTGCAAACGGCGGTGTATATATTAAGCCGGTTTATTATTCAAAGGTTATCGACCACGACGGAAATGTCGTTATTGATAATACAAATCCTAAGGACAGATCAGAGAGAGTTATGAAGGCTACAACAGCCTGGATGCTCATCGACTGTATGAAGGACGTTGTTACTTCAGGTACAGGTACTCCTGCAGAGCTTAACAGCGGTGCAGTATGTGCCGGTAAAACAGGTACTACTTCAAGTACCTATGACCTCTGGTTCTGCGGAATGACAGCATACTATACCGCATCGGTTTGGTATGGTTATGACATGAACGTAAGACTTGGTGATCAGACCTACCACAAATACATGTGGAGGGATGTAATGGACAAAATCTGCGAGAGCGAGAACTGGGATCTTGATAAAGATATCATGGAGAGACCTGATGGCATAACGACCGTTACAGTATGTAAGCTGACAGGTGAGCTTCCGTCAGAAGGATGTCCTACACATTCGGATTACTGTGCTGAAGACAGTATTCCGACAACAAGATGTAAAGGACATGAAACAGTCAAGATCTGTGAGGAAACTCATAAGATAGCAACAGATACCTGTCCGAATGCAAAGGAATATATTGTTACAACAGATCCTGAGACAGGTAAGAAGACCATACAGGAAGCTGACTTCCAGTATGATGATACGATATTTGATTCAGTATGTGATAAACATCTTTCGAAGGAACAGCTTGGACTTGATGAAAGCGGTAATCCGATAATCAAGACCTCTGCCGGCGAGGGTGGTACTATATCGGGAACAGTTTCAGCCCCGATGAAAGCAACAGTAACTATATATATTACTCCAAATTCCGGATATGTTATAAAGGATGTTCTTGTTGATGGTAAGAGCGTAGGACCTGTTAATCAGTATGTATTCTCAAATCTTGATAGAGGTCATACGATAAATGCAAGCTTCGCACCGGATCCACAGACGACTCAGGCACCGCCACCTACGGAGATGCCGACAGAAGCGCCTACCGAAGCACCTACCGAGGCACCTACAGAACCTCCAACAGAAACACCTACGGAGGAACCTCAACTACCGGAACCACAAGATGGCGGAGATGGCGGAGAAGGCGGAGAATGATCATAAATAGGACTCAGGTTTTACCTGGGTCCTTTGTGATAAAAGAAAAAGGCTTTAAAAGGGGGCCTGGCAAAAAAACTGTATAATAAAAAGCAAAACTAAGGAAAGGGGGATTCCGGTTTTGCAGTTTATCCGGGACAAGTATATGAGAGTTCTTGTTTTTAATGGGTTTACAAGAAAGAATGAGCTGATAAGCGGGCTTATCAGAGAAAGTGGAGCATGTACGGAGCTTTATCGGTGTCTATGTCTGGAGGATGCGGAGAAGCTGATCTTCGAAAAGGAGATCGATCTGTTTGTTATCGGTCTGTATACTAACAGATTTGATGGGGAAATACAGGGCCTGAA
Source organism: Eubacterium sp. (assembly GCA_017430325.1). GTDB lineage: Bacteria > Bacillota > Clostridia > Lachnospirales > Lachnospiraceae > Eubacterium_Q. The sequence continues at coordinate 133,302 of JAFRNE010000004.1, read as the reverse complement.
GCTCCTTAGGACCATCAGGAAGACTGAAAAGTATTTTGACGCTTATGCTATTGTCATTTCAGATCTGATCGACAAAGAGCTTCTTGTTTATAAGGATTATCATTGCTACAAGTTTTATGAATATCCTTTTGACAAAGAAGAGTTCAAAAATGATCTGAAGGAGCTTTCACTTAAGCTGGGACTTAGCGCCGCGCGTGAGAAGGAAAGAAGAAAGGATTACGTTCATATTGCCATTGAGGATTCCTTCTACAAGATTGAAAAGGATAATATTATCATGATCGAGCTTCATAGCAAATACGATATTATCTATCTGAAGAAGATTGGTGAGATATCGCTTCCGAAGGGAAAGCTGAAGCATCTGATAGGTAATCTTGATATCTCCGAGATGCTTCCATGCAACCGCTCAAATATTGTAAATATGCGTAATGTTGTGATGATCGATAAAAAGAATAATAAACTGACGCTTGAAGAATTCGACAGAGAGATAAGTATTACTGAGCTGGGAAAGAAAAATCTCAGAAAGTATATGGAATACTGGAACATGAAATCTTGAAACATCGTTTATGTTTTGGTACAATAACTCATAGCGCTTAATTTTTATATATTGAAGGAGAAACAAATATGATAAACAAGCTTATGACTGAGATCAAGAAGAAAAATGCACCTATAGTAGTAGGTCTTGACCCGAATCTTTCAATGATTCCTGTGCATATCATGAAGGCGGCAGTTGAGCAGTACGGAAAGACACTGGATGCTGCAGCTGAAGCTGTATTTCAGTTTAATAAGGCAATTATAGATACAACCTACGATCTTATTCCGGCAGTTAAACCGCAGATAGCAATGTATGAGCAGTTCGGTGTTCCGGGTGTTGCTGCATTCAAGAGAACGGTTGATTACGCTAAGTCAAAGGACCTTGTGATAATCGGCGATGTTAAGAGAGGCGATATCGGTTCCACAAGTACTGCATATGCTATCGGACATCTCGGAAGTGTTGAGATAGAGGGTGAGAAGCTTATTCCTTTTGATGAGGATTTTGCAACTGTTAATCCATATCTCGGAAGTGACGGAGTTAAGCCTTTCATCGATGTGTGTAAGGAAAGAAACAAGGGTATATTTGTTCTTGTTAAGACTTCAAATCCTTCTTCAGGCGAGTTCCAGGACAGACTCATCGACGGTAAGCCTTTATATGAGATCGTTGGTGAGAAGGTTCGTGAGTGGGGCGATGAGTTTATGGGCGACAGCTACAGCTACGTTGGAGCAGTTGTAGGTGCAACATATCCTGAAATGGGTGAGAAGCTCAGAAAGATCATGCCAAGAACACTGATACTTGTTCCGGGCTACGGCGCTCAGGGCGGAAAGGGCAGTGACCTTAAGGCCTTCTTCAATGAGGATAAGCTTGGTGCGATCGTTAACTCTTCAAGAGGAATCATCGCTGCTTATAAGAGTGATAAATACAAGGAGCGTTTCAGTGGCGAGAACTTTGCTGATGCTTCAAGAGAGGCTGTTAAGGATATGCTTGATGATATCCGCACAGCAGTTGGTCTCTAAAAAATAAATGATGCGTGAACATTGCTGACAGGTAAACTGATGATATGTTTTTTGCAGTCTGCTGAGCAGTGTCAGTTTGTGAAAGAGGTTGGAATGGATAAGATAAAATACAGTGCAACAGTATTGAAGAATGAAGAGCTTCAGCCGGAAATATTCAGCCTGCTCCTTGAGGTCGGAGAGATAGCTGAGTATGCAGTTCCGGGACAGTTCATTGATTTATATTCAAAGGAGAAGAGCAGAATGCTTCCACGTCCTATCAGTATCTGTGATGTGGACAAGGCTGCGAAGACCATGAAGATAGTTTTCAGGATCGCAGGTGAGGGAACCAGAGAGTTTTCAAAGCTTGCTGAGGGCGAGAAGGTAGATGTTGTCGGACCTCTCGGTAAGGGCTATGACCTTCCAAGTGCTGAGGATGAGAATGATCATATCCTTCTCGGAGGCGGAATAGGTATTCCTCCTATGCTTTATCTTGCGAAGACTATGTCAGAGGTCGGTATTCCAAAGAGTAATATCAAGACTGTTCTTGGTTTCAGAGATGATAATACCTTCCTTGTTCCGGAATTTGAGAAGTATTCAGAGGTTTACATAACTAGTGATAACGGAGCTGCCGGTGTGAAGGGAAATGTCATTGACGGTATTAAGGAATATGGTATCACAGGCAACAATATCTATGCCTGCGGACCTACACCTATGCTTAGAGGGATCAAGAGTTATGCTATGGAAAATGGCATCAAGGCGCAGATATCTCTTGAAGAGAGAATGGCCTGCGGAATCGGTGCCTGCCTTGCATGCGTTGTAAAGACCGAAGAGGTAGATGATCATTCAAAGGTTAAGAATAAGAGAATCTGCAAGGACGGACCTGTATTTTATGCTGAGGAGGTGAATCTCTGATGAATATGTCGGTTGATATAGCAGGAGTAGTAATGAAGAATCCTGTGACGGTAGCATCAGGAACCTTCGGTTCGGGAATGGAATATTCTGATTTTGTTGATCTCAGTGTTCTGGGAGCTGTTACTACCAAGGGTGTTGCAAATGTGCCTTGGGAAGGTAATCCAACACCACGTATAGCTGAGACAGACTGCGGTATGATGAATGCAGTTGGACTTCAGAATCCGGGTATCGATACATTTCTTTCGAGAGACCTTCCGTTTCTTGCTAAGCAGGATACAAAGATAATAGTTAATGTCTGCGGTCGGTCCAAGGAAGATTATGTAGATGTTGTTGAGAAGCTTGCTGACTCACCTGCCGATCTTCTGGAGATAAATGTTTCCTGCCCGAATGTTAAGGAGGGCGGAATCGCTTTTGGCCAGGATCCGAAAGCACTTTATGATATAACTACAGCAGTGAAGAAGGCAGCTAAGCAGCCTATCATCATGAAGCTCAGCCCAAATGTTACTGATATCACGGTAATGGCCAAAGCGGCTGAAGAGGGCGGCGCCGATGCTATCTCTCTGATAAATACCCTTACAGGTATGAAGATAGATATTGAGAGACGCTGCTTTGCACTTGCAAATAAGACCGGTGGTGTTTCTGGACCTGCCATCAAGCCTATAGCAGTAAGAATGGTTTACCAGGCTGCAAAGGCAGTTAAGGTACCTATCATTGGTATGGGTGGTATTGATTCTGCTGAGGATGCAATAGAGTTTATCATGGCGGGTGCTACAGCGGTTGCTGTGGGAACTGCTAATTTCAGAAATCCATCTATTACGGCTGAGATTGTGAAGGGTATAGAAGATTTCATGATCCGTAAGGGTATCGAGGATATTTCCGAGATAAGAGGATGCGTTTAGATAAAGGTTCGATGACATGAAATTGTTCAGAAAAAGAAAAAAAGGATACAGCTTTGCGGATGATCTTGTGGCGAGTGATACAGTGATATCGCTTATTTCCGGTGGGATAGCTCTGATAATGATAATTGTTATTCTGACAATCTCTGTCATGAAGGATGGCAAGACTCCCGAGTGTGCAGGAACGCTGCTTTTGATCGCCGGAATACTTGGGATCAACGGGCTGTTCTTTGCTGCAACCTCTTATAAGCAGGAGAGTGGAAATACAAATACCAAGAGACTTTCAGTGATCCTTTCTGTGGGCGTACTTTTACTGCTCGCGGCTTTGTGGATCATATGATATTTTAAATATTACCCCGCAGTGATGAATATGGTTTTACAGAATTCGCTGCGGGGATATTGTTAATAACTGATAATCTAATGATAGATAAATACATTATAAAACAGTTCGTTATCTGAGATTATAGATGAACGGATCATAAAGATTAAGAAACGGAGAAGGAAAAGAATTGTTTATTGATGAGGAATTAAGAGAAAGATTTGAGCTTTCGATCAACAGGATAAAGGAGATCGCAGAAGAGACTGCGGCTGGAACGGATTATTTCAAACACGCGGCAGCACATGTCATCTACGTGCTTCAGGCTTATGGATGCTTAGATAATGCAGAGAAAAAGCTGTCCCTGGAAGAGCTTCGCGAGAGAAATGAAAAGGTGTTTGCGGAGCTTCAGAAGGATGGATATGAGAAGAGTTATCTCAATCCGGACTATGCCGAAGAGAAGCTGGGTAGCTTTGGAAAGGTTATGTCTTTCCTGTATTTTGAACTGTATAATCTGCCGATGCTGATCACTGATGATAAGGCTTTTGATATAGTGATACTTATGGAACTCCTCCTTGAAGTTTACATAATCCATACATCGGAAGACAGACCAAGTCTCAAGGCGGTAGAGGAAGCAGTATATTATTATGCTTTTGATTATTCTGAAGAGCTGATCAGAGAGAGGATTGAGGAGATACTTCTTCCTGTTGAAGGTCTCGCTTATGACATATGTGTGAATGCGGATCTTGGCTCTGAGGATTACCTGTATTCATATGGTGAATATATCGGAGATAATGAAAGAGGGCTGTCACGTTATCTTGCTGAGCTTCCTGAGGAAGAGATAGATAAGATAGCTGCAACTTTTGTGAATGGCTTCAGAAAAGGCTTCATAACAATGAATGTGCCTTTTGAAGGCAAGAAAACGGTTAACATAAGATATTCGATCGGTCAGGAGAGGATAGTCCGTGCAGCGATTAAAAGATTTGATGAAATTGGACTTAAGCCTATACTCTACCGATATGCAATAAGCAGAGTTAACAGGAAGCAGGTCATAAGACAGGGCTTCACAAATATTTCCTACAATATGCAGTGCGACTATGATCACAGAAATGATGATGCTTTCTTCCTGAATAAGAGGATGGTTGAAAGAAAGCTTGATATCATGAAGAGAGTGTATGAGGAGTACAGAGAGGATGCAGCTGTTTATGCTGGACCGGCTGTTATCGAGAGCTTTGGTGAGACTACGGTTGAGCCGGTGACCAAGGACAGTGCTTCAGTCTACACGGATCCGCAGCAGAAGCTTTATGTTGATTATTCTGTAAGAAGCGGAGAGATAGTAAATGAATATATTCCGGGTGACAAATACAGCTTTACTATAATCGCATTTCCGGTTCCTGAGGTACATCCTGATTTTGAGGCTGTATTTGAGGAGACAGTCAGGCTGAATACACTTGACAGCGATAAATATGAAAGGATACATCAGCATATCATAGATGCTCTTGATCCTGCGGCTTATGTCAAGGTTGAGGGACGTAACGGAAACAAGACGGATATGCATGTGACCATGAGAAAGCTGGCTGATCCGGAGCATGAGTCACAGTTTGAAAACTGCACAGCTGATGTAAATATTCCGGTGGGCGAGGTTTTTACTTCACCGGTGCTTGAGGGAACTCACGGAACACTTCACGTAAGCCATGTTTATCTGAACGGACTTCTGTTTAAGGACCTTAAAATGGATTTTGAAGATGGCTGCATCAGAGGCTTTAACTGCGGAAACTTTGATGATGAAGAAAAGAATAAGGCATACATCCGCGAGAATGTTCTGCAGAACAGAGACAGCCTTCCGCTTGGTGAATTTGCTATAGGAACAAATACAGCTGCTTACAGCATGGCTAATAAATATGACATCATGGGCAAACTGCCGATACTTATAATGGAGAAGACAGGACCGCATTTTGCTGTTGGTGATACCTGCTACAGACATGCGGAGGATTCAAGGATATTCAATCCTGACGGCAAGGAGATCGTTTCGAAGGAGAACAGCTTCAGCGCGCTCAGAGATACTGAACCGGAGAAGGCTTACTTCAATTGTCATACAGATATTACGATACCTTTCGATGAGCTTGGAAGGATATATGCGGTTTATCAGGATGGTACAGAGGTTGACATAATACGAGATGGACGCTTTGTGCTTGCAGGTACTGAGGAGCTGAACGAGGATCTGTAATATACTTTCACGGCAGGCAGTGATAAAAAACGCTAAGGATGATCGTTGGAGTATATTAATTGTTACGGGGGTGACAGGCTATGAATATGAATGAACTGATCATAAAGAAGAGAAACGGCGGGGTTCTTTCCGAGGAGGAAATACGCTTTATAGTTGATGGTTATACTGACGGCAGTATTCCGGATTATCAGATGTCATCATTTCTGATGGCAACCTGGTTTAAGGGAATGAATGACGAGGAAACGACTATTCTGACTCTGGCTATGGCAAAGAGCGGTGATATGCTTGATCTTTCGGATATATTTGATGATAAGAAGAGGATCATAGACAAGCATTCAACCGGTGGTGTAGGAGATAAGACTACACTCATCATCGGACCTATCCTTGCGGCTCTTGGTGTTCCGGTTGCAAAGATGAGCGGACGCGGCCTTGGGCATACAGGCGGTACAATAGATAAGCTTGAGAGTATTCCGGGCTTTTCTTCGGATCTTTCGGAAGAGGAATTCACTGAACAGGTGAGAACTGTCGGCTTTTCAGATATGTGCCAGACGAAGAATCTTGCACCTGCGGATAAAAAGATATATGCGCTTCGTGATGTTACCGGTACAGTTGATAATTATTCGCTGATCGCATCATCGGTCATGAGTAAGAAGCTGGCTGCGGGAGCGGATGGAATAGTTCTTGATGTTAAGTGCGGCAGTGGCGCCTTCATGAAGGACATCGATTCTGCAAAGAAGCTTGCCGAGATCATGGTAAACATAGGAAAGAATGCCGGCAGGGATGTAACAGCTGTTATTTCCGATATGAACGAGCCTCTTGGAAGATTCGTAGGAAATACACTGGAGGTTCTTGAAGCGCTTAACGTACTTCGCGGCGGCGGAGATGAGAGGCTGAAGGAGCTTTCTGTAAAGCTTGCGGCAGAGATGCTGCGCTTGGCAGAGAAAACAGCTGCATCTGACGAAGCTGTAATGAAGGATTACATCGCCCGTATCGAAGAAGTGATAGATAACGGTGCGGCCCTTGCTAAGTTCAGGGAATTTGTAGCTGCACAGGGTGGAGATACAGGCTTTATAGATGGTACAAGTGAACTTGCTTCGGCAAGGCTTATGATACCTGTTAAGGCTCTGAAGGCCGGAGTTCTTACCGGCTGTGATACGGAGAAGATCGGTACAGCCTGCCTTACGCTTGGCGGCGGAAGAGAGAAGCTGACCGATGAGATAGATCCAAGTGTTGGCATAGAGATCAATAAACATCTGGGAGACAGTATTGACAAGGGCGGTCTGCTTGCGATAATCTATGCGAATGATGAGAAGAAGGCAGAGGCGGCTAAGAAGCTGATCCTTGAAGCCTACTCAATAGAAGAAGGGGATGCATATCATCCTGAGAAGTTAATTAAGGAGATCATCCGTTGATGAAAGAAAAGAAAGGACAGATGGATATGACGAAGGGCAGTCCCCTTCGCATGATCATCCTGTTCACGATTCCCATAATACTGGGAAATATATTTCAGCAGCTCTACAATATCGGCGATGCCAAGGTTGTGAGCTATTATCTGGACAAAAACGCATTTGCGGCTGTCGGAATGACCGGTGTTGTTTCGAATATGCTGATAGGCCTTGTAAATGGCTTTACGCAGGGCTTCGGTATACTTGTTGCAAATGCTTTTGGTGCAAAGGATAGCAGAAGACTGAAAAGAAATATAGCAGGAGCTGCCAAACTGACTGCAGGAATTACGATCGTACTTCTTGCAGTTTCACTTTGTTTTGTGAAAAAGGTTCTTGTATTGCTGAATACACCGCCGGAACTTATGACACCGGCAGTAAGCTATATCAGGATAATAATTATCGGTCTGCCTTTTACGGCGCTGTATAACCTTTCAGCAAATGTCCTGCGCTCGATAGGAGACAGCAAGACACCTCTTTACTGTCTGATGGCATCAATAGTGCTGAACTTCGGAATGGATATCGTATTTGTCGGTATCATACATATGGGAATAGAGGGCGCGGCGCTTGCAACAGTTGCTTCGCAGCTTATCTGCAGTGTTTCGTGCTTTACTTATGGCGTAAGGCATTTCAAGGAATATATGCCTGGTAAGGAAGATTTCAGTATTACCGGATACGAGTACAAGGGACTTTTTGTGATGGGTCTTTCAATGGGGCTCATGGGCTGCATAGTAAATATCGGAACCATCATACTTCAAAGTGCTATCAACGGTCTCGGACCGGATATTGTTGCGGCACATACGGCGGGCAGAAGACTACTGGATATCCTTATGACATTTATCTATACTTTCGGTTTTACCATGACGACCTATACGAGTCAGAATTATGGAGCCGGTAAGAAGAAAAGGATACGAGAAGGCGTAAGGATAGCAAATCTGATCGTGACGGCCATTTCTATATTTTTGATCATATTTACGTATTTATTTGCAAGAAATATCGTTTCGTGGATCGCAAGCTCGGACATGCCGATAATTACTGATAATGCAACCATGTATAATCTGGTTGGCGTCTGCTTCTTCCCGGCGCTTGGACCACTGTTTGTCCTTAGGTGTACGCTTCAGGGCATCGGAAGAAAGATCGTCCCGATATGTTCATCGATCATGGAGCTTCTGATAAAGATAATTTCGGCGTATCTGCTGGTTTCAAAGATAGGTTATCTCGGAATCGCACTCACAGAACCCATCAGCTGGGTTGTGATGACGTCGATGCTGACAGTGGGATATTTTATGGCTGTTAAAGATTTTGATAACAGGTTATAGAAAATATATTTTATAAACTTACTTGCATATGTCGGGATTTATGGTATCATAAACTGGATTTTTTGATACGGAGGTAATATATGAGCATCTCGGTTATATTGCAGCAGATGGGAGTTATAGCCATACTCGTCGCTGTAGGAATATATTTATACAAAAGAAAGATAGTTGATAATACGGTTTCGCAGAGAATGTCAGCCATAGTAATGGACATCTGTAATCCGGCACTTATCCTTTCATCTATCCTAACGGGAAATGTAACGCCGACACACAAGGAGCTTATTGAAGCGGTGATAATCGGTGTGGCATTCTACGCGGCTCTTATGATACTTGGTTTTATCATTCCGGTCATACTGCGGGCAAAGAAGGACGACAGAAGATTCTTCAATCTGATGACAGTTTATACAAATGTAGGCTTTATCGGTATTCCGGTTGCAAAAGCGATCCTTCCTGAAAAAGCAATCCTTTACGTGGTTGTCTGCAATGTAATGTATGCATTCCTGTTCTATACACACGGAATCGTCGTGCTCAGCAAGGGCAAGGAGAAGATGAACATACTTAAGGTCTTCAGCCCGGGAACCATAATGGCGCTGCTGGCGCTTGTTGTCTGCTGGTTCAAATTCACTCCTCCGCAGGTTATCAGCGGAAGCGTTACTTATATAGGAAATGCAACTGTATTTATGTCCATGGCACTGCTGGGTGTTTCAATCGCTCGTTCAGATATTGTGAGAGGCTTCAAGATCCCGCAGATCTGGGGATATATCATTGTCAGAATGATTGCGATACCTGTGGCTGTATTTTTCATCCTGAGAGCGCTTAATATCGACGAGGTTGCAGTGCTCAGTCTCTGCCTTATGGCTGCGATGCCTGTGGGAAACCTTCCGCTTATCCAGTCAGAGAAGATGGGAGAGAATACAACACTTCTTTCAAGTGCGATCACCGTAAGTACTATTGTATCGATAGGAACTATTACAGGACTTATGGTTCTGTTTACGTCAATATAAAAAAAGGGAGCTTTAATATAGTTCGTATCAGAGATTCATACAGCGCCGAGAGGCAGTGTGTGAATCTCTTTTTTTATAAGTAATATTTTGAGGTTGCGATGAATATTTAATATGGAGGTGATGCGCAGATCGGTTGCAACATTAATAAAAATATGCCAAAATAATAGTAGTTGGATAGGGGTTAGGATATAGTATCCGGAGGTTTTTTTGTTATAAGAGAGTGGGTGGTTCTATATGAAAAAAGGTGGTTATGTAGCGAAACTGATAATTGCGATGTATATGTTTATCGGTGGGGTTTTTCTTGCTCTGACTATGATAATGCCTATATTAAAAAGTGAGCATTATTACATATCAAAGGGAGTGGCTATAGGATGCTTTATCGGTGGAGTGGCGCTGGTCGCATTGGCACTGATGCTTATGATCCTTCCGAGGAAGAAGTTTGCGGCGGCGGGATATCCGCTGTCAAAAGGCTGGACGATCACACCTATCATAATACTTGTTATTTTTATTGGTGTGACATATCTTGCGATTTCAAAATCAACAGAATATCCGCCGGCACCGTTGCTGAATGATAAGCAGACGGAAGATCTGAAGGCAGTAGCAAAGGCTGCAGGAATATTTGATACAAAGTGGGTTGAGGGACAAGGTATCCCGGAGATCAATCCTCCGGCAAACGGAAGGACGCAGATAAGAGACAAATCATGGATATGCCTGAGGCTGGCAGATTATTCTGAGGGAGTAGCCGATAAGGTTGAGGCCAGGCCGATAGCCTGGTCTGGTGCGAGAATATATTCCATAACCAATTGGGCGGTTGCGAAACCGACAGCGGCAGATATGGAAGAACTGGATATGGTTATCCTCTGCAGATATGGATTGTGGAAAGAAAATTACGGCAAATACAGCACAGGGGCCGGAGGTTACACCGGAACCAGTGAATATGTGGATATTGAGTTTATAGATGCGAAAACAGGAGAGATGATACTTAATGAGCGCTATGGACACGAATTGCCAAAATCAGCCACAAGTGTTCCGCATTATACAGTAGATGATAAGCAGCTGGCCGAGCATCTTAAGACAGTGACCAACAAGCTGAAATAATGCTAGATAAGCAAAAACTTCCACTACATAAATATTGTAAAATATGCCGAATTAGGCTATAATAATACCACTTGAAAAATATTTATAAGATTAAAGGAGGAGTTATAAAAAAATGGGAATTTTAGCAAGATTCAAGGATATCATGGCAGCAAATATCAATGCGCTTCTTGACAAGGCAGAAGATCCTGAGAAGATGATCGACCAGACAATGAGAAATCTTACTGCAGATCTTGGCAAGGTTAAGGAAGAGACAGCAGCTGTTATGGCTGATGAGCAGAGATGCAAGAGAGAGCTCGATGAGTGCAATAAGGAGATCGCTGAGATGCAGGCGTATGCCGAGAAGGCAGTTCTTGCAGGAAACGACGAGGATGCAGCAAAGTTCCTTCAGGAGAAGAACAAGCTCGCTACAAAGCAGGCAAGTCTCCAGCAGACATACGATGTTGCAGCAGCTAACGCAATGAAGATGCGTCAGATGCATGATAAACTTGTTAATGATATTAATGAGCTTGATGCAAGAAGAGATGCTATCAAGGCTAAGATCAAGGTTGCTAAGACTCAGCAGCGTATCAACAATCTTACTTCTACAGTAAGTGATTCTGCAACAAGCATGGCAGCATTTGAGCGTATGGAAGCAAAGGCAAATGCTATGCTCGATTCTGCAAATGCTATGACAGAGCTTAATCAGTCAACAGCAAGCAATGAGATTGAAAATCTTGCAAGCAAATATGATGCAGCACCTGATGCAGCCGTTCAGGATGAGCTTGCAGCTATCAAGGCAAAGCTTGGTATGGGTGCAGCCGCTGAAGAGGGAACAGTATCAGCTGAGTAATGGAAGGGCTGAATAAATTTCAAGACGAGGCCTGCTCGTATACCGAGGGGCCTCTTCTTATTTTAGCAGGAGCCGGAAGCGGTAAGACCCGCGTGCTCACCCATAGGATAGCTCATCTCATAGAGGATAAGTCAGTTAATCCATACAACATACTGGCTATCACATTCACAAATAAGGCTGCAAACGAGATGAGAGACCGTGTCGACAAGATCGTAGGCTTCGGTGCGGAAAGCGTCTGGGTAAGTACATTTCATTCCATGTGTGTAAGGATACTCCGCAGACATATGGAAGTTCTCGGCGGAAATAACAATTTCACAATATATGATACGGATGAACAGAAGACTGTTGTAAGAGAGGTTCTGAAGCTTCTGAATCTTGACCCTAAGCAGTATCCGGAGAGAGGTATGCTGTCTGCTATTTCAAAGGCGAAGGAAGAGTATCTCACACCTGACAAATACGAAAAGCAGCAGGGCTATAATTTCAGAAGTCAGAAGATAGCAGAGGTTTATCGTGAATACCAGAAGCGCCTTAAGCAGAATAATGCGCTTGATTTTGATGATCTTATATTTAAGACTATAGAGCTCTTCGAACATCATCCGGAGATCCTTGAGATATATCAGAATCGTTTCAGATATATCATGGTGGATGAGTATCAGGATACAAACCATACTCAGTTTATGCTCGTTAAGATGCTTGCAGAGAAATACCGCAACCTCTGTGTTGTAGGTGACGACGATCAGTCCATCTATAAGTTCAGAGGCGCAAATATTTACAACATCCTCAACTTCGAAGAGGAATATCCGGATGCCAAGGTGGTAAAGCTGGAGCAGAATTACCGTTCAACTGCAAATATCCTGAATGCCGCGAACGGTGTTATCGCAAATAACGAAGGCCGTAAGGATAAGCGGCTCTGGACAAATAAGGAGGACGGCGAGAAGGTCGTCTACGAATGCTTTGATAACGAATACAGCGAGGCTGAAAATGTCGTCAGAAGGATAGAAGTGCTTAACGGTCAGGGCGAGAGCCTGTCCGATATGGCTGTCCTTTACAGAACAAACAATCAGTCACGTATCATAGAAGAAAAACTCATTATGGCAGGCGTTCCGTACAAGCTTGTTGGCGGAACCGGTTTCTATGACAGAAAAGAGATCAGGGATGTCCTTGGTTATCTGAAGGCTGTTCATAACAGAGATGATGAGATTTCAATCAGAAGGATAATAAATACACCTCGCCGCGGTATCGGTGATACAACCGTCAACAGGATCGTTGAATACGCATATCAGAACAATATCGATATGTTCAGTGCCATGGATATGGTCGAGGAAATACCGGGCGCACAGAGGGCGGCAGCAAAGATCAAGAACTTTACGGATCTTATTTACAGCCTGACTGATATTTACAACAGGGAAGGTCTGACAGCTCTCTATGATGCGGTGCTCGAGAAGACAGATTACGCAAATATCCTTAAGGCTGAGGGTACCGATGAGGCAAAGTCAAGGCTTGAAAACCTTGAAGAGCTGAAGAATAAGATCGTTAACTACGAGGAGGGTGCTGAGGCACCAAACCTTACAGAACTCCTTGAGGAAATATCACTTGTTGCAGATGCCGATACCGGAATCGAGCAGGATGACAGAGTGTCACTCATGACTCTCCACAGTGCGAAGGGACTTGAGTTCCCTTATGTATTTATGGTTGGTATGGAAGAGAGACTGTTCCCGAGCGGAATGGCCCTTGATTCAGATGATCCGGATGCACTTGAAGAAGAGAGAAGACTTTGCTACGTTGGTATTACGAGAGCGATGAAAGAGCTTCGTCTCAGTGGCGCATCAACAAGAATGATCAACGGAAGCAGAAATTACGGCAAAGAATCACGCTTTATCGGAGAGATACCGAAGAACCTTCTTATCCGCAGAGGTGAGAGAGCGCCTGGCTATATGCAGAGAAACGAATTCGCCTCACGAAGAGGTTCCTATGATGACGATTATTCTTACGGTTCGAGCAGTTTCGGAAACAGAGGCGGATCATCGGGATTCGGAGGTGGATCCTATGGAGGATATGACGGTGGTTCAAGCAGTTACGGAACTGCACCTGCGAAGAAACGTCCTGCGGCAGTACCGAGTGTAAAACCTTATGGAAGCGTATCGCTTGACAGTCTGAAGGGTATGCCTTCCGGTGGTGATATCGATTATGCGGTGGGAGATACCGTAAAGCATATTAAGTTCGGTAAAGGCACCGTAAAAGAGATAGTTAAGACCGGCAGCGACTATGAAGTTGTGGTCGATTTTGACAGAGTCGGAGAGAAGAAAATGTTTGCTTCCCTTGCCAGACTGAAGAAGCTTTAACTAATGCTCCAATTTGTGAAAAATGTATAAATTTTCTGATTTTTATATGGAATAATACAAGATGCTGTGTTATACTAAATACACTATATTATTTGTTGAAAGGTGGGTAATCAAATGAACGATGTAGAAAAGAGAAATGACGAGCCTGTTGAGAGCGCAAAAAACGCGTTCCTCTCTGTTGCGATTATTGTTGGTGTTATCACAATAATTGTTGGTATCGCAGTTGCAGTTTATAAGTATCTCACACCTGATTATCTTGATGACTTTGATGAGTTTGATGATGATTTCGATGATGATTTCTTTGATGATGATCAGGAGATCACAGAGGATGTTAAGGCTGATACTGATACTGTAGAGGCATAATCACTGATTATTCAAACAGGGGAAAAAGCTGCCGGATGGTTTCCATCCGGCAGTTTTTAGTGGTGCTACAGAATTATTGATTTTTTTTTAATAAAGTCTTAATATGAATATTGCCGATTGTCTGATAGTATAATTATTAAGATTTGTAACGTCAGTTGACCGATTGATGATGACATTATATGTTATGGATCGTATTTAGAACTATTGATGACTGAAACCGGTTTGAACCGGGGATATAAGATGAGGTAGGATAATGTACAATATTCTTGTTTGTGATGATGATAAAGAAATAGTTGATGCGGTAACAATCTATCTTGAGGCAGAAGGCTACAGCGTATATAAGGCATTTGACGGAGAAGAGGCTCTTGAGATAGCAAAGAAGGTGGACTTCCATCTTCTGGTGGTTGACATAATGATGCCAAAGATCGATGGTATCCAGGTTGTAAAGAGCATAAGACAGGTTAGTAATGTTCCTGTTATCCTGCTTTCTGCAAAGTCAGAATATAATGATAAGATACTTGGTCTTAACGTCGGAGCAGATGATTATATGACCAAGCCATTCAATCCTCTTGAGCTTGTTGCACGTGTTAAGTCACAGCTCAGAAGATATACAACTCTCGGCAATCTCTCTACATCAAATACAGATGTTGAGAAGCTTGTCAGCGGCGGACTTGTTCTTGATACAAGAAGCCGTACAGTAACAGTAGATGACGAAGAGGTCAAACTCACTCCGATCGAGTTCCAGATCCTTCGCTTCCTTATGGAAAATATGAATGCGGTTTATTCGACCTCTCAGATATATGAGGCAGTATGGAAGGAAGAGGCATTTGCTTCTGAAAATATCATAGCCGTTCACATCAGACACATCAGAGAGAAGATAGAGTTCAATCCAAAGGAGCCAAAGTATCTTAAGGTTGTCTGGGGACAGGGCTACAAATTAGAGAAGATTTAGGCCTATGAAAAAGGAAAAAGCAAAAAAGAATATAAAGAATACAGCCAATAAGCTAATACTCATACTTATTGGCTTTATTTCATTGTCTGTTCTTTTTATCCTTTATCTTACAAGATACATCAAAAACAATTATTTCTCTGATACCGACATAAAGGCGGAAAGTGACTATGCGGAAAGTCCTGAGGTTACCAGAGATGTTGAAAACTACCTTACAAACATGCTGAACATCATACAGGGTGAGAAGAGTATTTCCGGCCTTGATAGGGATAAGGCTATCCTTATGATAAATGATATGAGTATTTTCCAGGTTGAAGGTGATGGCTGGTATACTCTTGATTTTTATCTTGGAGCAGATACCATAAAAACCTATTCGGTTTCGGATATGGAAAAATATTATGGAAAATCACTTGAGGAGATGATCTCTTCATCGATATATGATTCGACATATATTTCTGACAACGGAAAGAGACATCAGAAATATGAGTATTTCAATTATTCCTATGATGAATATATCGGTGAGGATGAGTTTTTCCGTATCAGTACTGATGATTATCTTGAATTGATCGAACATTTCGGTATGCCGGGAAGCCATGAAATATATGAGGAATACTCGTATATCCTTTCTGATTACATGAGTGATCTCGATGAAAATGATAGAGTTATCATAGAAAATGATATGCTGGTTGTAATGGATTCGACCAATATATACAGATCGAACGATTACGGTTATATGGACGTAATGGATAACAGGGTTCTGTATGAGAATGATTATATTTATGTTCCTGCTTCCAGAGTATACAATTCGGATTATCTGGATCTTGAGGAGGCGGTTCTGTTTTCACCTGTATTTGACAGTCGGCAGTTTACGCTTTTCATGGCGCTGGGTGAATATTATTACAATATGGTCCAGTATTTCTATGGAATGAGCAACCAGTATAGTGAGACTGACGACTATGCATATCTGTATAGTGTCGGAGATGTTTATGAGATTTATACTTTTTCGGTTGAAACGGGACTCACATCTATCAGTGACACATCAAGCTATGAAGAAGCTGCAGAAAATATAGTGCATAATTATGACACCATAGTCAGCAGCCGAACCTTTGCGGATGCTGAAAACGAATACAGTTATTATACTGATTCTGACGGTCAGAAGCATGTTACAACCTATGGGGTTGCCGAGCAGGAGGAGAAGGCAGGACTATCAAACGATAATATCAAGTTTATCATCGGAGTAAAGACCGGTGTGAAGGATGATGAGAGCCTTCAGCATAAGAGAAGACTTCTTTATGATTTCTGCAGGATATTCTGTCCGCATTATTATCTGGTATTTACGATCGTAACTGTGTTGTTCCTCTCGTCTATGATCCTGCTCTGGTTTGCTGTTAAAAAATATAGAGTAAGGGGCGATGCCATAAGTGTTTATCCGATCGACAAAGCACATCTGGAAGTGCCGACATTACTCTGGCTTGTATTTTTATATCTGTCTTATAAGACCTGCAAGCCGTTCTTTAAAGATATAACAAATGATATGCTGTACCAGGGCAGTCTGACGGACGTGAGAAAGGTTATAGTAATAATCCTTTTCACACTGCTGTATTTTACAGGGGCCAGTATATACTGCTCGATCATAAGGCGTGTTAAGAGAAAAGTCCTTGTTAATGAGCTGATTGCGGTTAAGCTTGCCAAGTGGGTCAATGGCATGTTCGAAATGGCGTCCCGACAGGGACGAGGCGGAAAGGTTGCATTTATCCGAGGAAGTATGGTCCTTCTGGTAAATATCGCTCTGCTTATCATAACTCAGGTATTTGATATCAGTCCGGGCTTTATCGTGCTTATTGATTTCGCCTTTGTGCTTATAAATCTGCTGTCACTTTCCAAGACTGTACGAAACGAGGAAGGTGTCGACAGAGTCTTAAATACAGCCAAGGAGATCGGAGGCGGTAACCTTGATGCACAGGTTGATACCGAAGGAATCAGCGGAAGCAGCCTTACCCTTGCAAGAACGATAAATAACATGAATTACGCTCTGAACGAGGCGGTTGAGAAGAACGTCCGCGATGAAAGGATGAAGGCCGAGCTCGTTACAAACGTATCTCATGATATAAAAACACCTCTTACCTCGATCATCAACTATGTCGGACTGATAAGGAGAGAGGAGATACAGAACGAGAAGCTTCTCAATTACGTGGATATCCTTGAGAGTAAGTCTCAGCGTCTGAAGCAGCTCATAGAAGACCTTATTGAGGCTTCGAGAGCAAGCTCCGGTGAAATAGAGCTGAATGTGATCAGGCTTAACTTTTCGGAGCTTCTGAATCAGGTTGTGGGTGAAAATATAGACCGATTCGAGACCAAGAAGCTCGAGATAGTCAGTGTAATAAGTAAGAAGCCGGTAATGATAAATGCCGATGGACGTCACCTTTTCAGAATCACAGAAAACGTCCTTAACAATGCTTATAAGTATTCGAAGGAGGATACGAAAGTTTATCTTGCACTTGTATCTGACGGAAAAGAGGCTATAATGACTCTGGAGAATACGAGTGTCCGTCCTATTGAAGAGTCTCCTGATGAACTGATGGAAAGATTTGTCAGAGGAGATAAATCAAGAACTACTGAGGGAAGCGGCCTCGGACTTTCTATTGCGAAGAGCCTTACAGAGCTCATGCGCGGTAAATTCAAGATAGAAATAAAAGAGGATGATTTTAAAGTTATAATCAGATTCCCTATAGCAGAGGAAGAGGAAAATGAGCAACCTGGTGTTTAGTCTGAATGTTACCATGCCTATATTTCTTGTGATACTTCTCGGGTATGTTATCAGAAGGATAGGTGTTGTTTCAGACAGCTTTATTGATGTAGCAAATAAATATGTATTTCAAGTGGCTCTCCCGGTCATGTTGTTTAAGGACATAGCGATGACGGACACGCTCAGTCATGTAAAGGTGAGCTTTGTAATGTTCTGTACGCTGACCACAGTGGTAATGTTTATACTGGTGTGGGGAGCATCGATACTGTTCATAAAGGATAAGAGTCTGGTGGGCGCTTTTGCACAGGCATCGGCAAGAGGCAGCGCGGCAATACTCGGAGTTGCCTTTGTGGAAAATATCTGTGGAAATGCGGGAATGGCTCCACTCATGATAGTTGCGGCGGTTCCTTTCTTTAATATCTTGTCGGTTATAATCCTGATCTTTTCTGCAGAGCTTGCAGACGGAGAGGGAAGTGTAGACAAGAAGGCGGCAGTTAAGAAGAGTCTGAAGGGTATAGCGACCAATCCGATCATTCTTTCAATCCTGGCCGGAATACTTTTCTCACTGACAGAGATAGATATGCCAACTATACCGGCAAAGACTATCAATTATATTGCGCAGTCAGCAACACCGCTGGCGCTTATTGCCATAGGCGGAGGCTTTAAGGCGAAGGAAGCCATGACAAGGCTGAAGCCGGCTATCGTTGCTTCTATAGTAAAACTGATGGTGCTTCCGGCTGTATTTCTTCCGGTTGCGGCAGCCTTTGGCTTCACGAAGAGCGAGATGGCAGCAATACTTGTTATGCTTGCGGCGCCTACGACCATAAGCTGCTATATCATGGCGAAGAACATGAAGAACGACAGTGTACTTACTTCAAATGTCATTCTGATCACGACTATCATTTCATCGCTGACACTGACCTTCTGGGTATTTATACTGAAGAGCTTTAATCTGGTTTAAAATATATTTTATAGTTAATAGAGCGGCAGAGTGATACGGCAGAACCGGACGGATTGCCTGTTCGCAATTTAGACCGAAAAATCTTCGGAGAGAAGAGTAAATCACAGTGAAATATGCGGTAAAAAACAGCATAAAAAAATTGATAAAAAATATATAAAATTATGCTTGACAATTCGGGGTCTCATCCGTATAATCATAAAAGTGCTGTGAAGAGCAAGGGATCTTAGCTCAGCTGGGAGAGCATCTGCCTTACAAGCAGAGGGTCACAGGTTCGAGCCCTGTAGGTCCCACTAATCATGAGATTTAAAACTCATGAAAAGAGTGTAACAAGGATACTTGTTCACAGCAGGAATCAACATTTGATGTGTTGATGCCGACCATCTGAAGAGATTCAGATTAAGTATGGCGGGATAGCTCAGCTGGCTAGAGCACGCGGTTCATACCCGCGGTGTCGAGGGTTCAAGTCCCCCTCCCGCTACTTAAAAAAATCAGTTGACACATAAACAACAGTTAGTTATAATAACCGTTGTGTCGAGTGATTCCCTTTCTCGGGGTGTGGCTCAGCTTGGCTAGAGCGCCTGATTTGGGATCAGGAGGTCGCAGGTTCGAATCCTGTCACCCCGACGCTTATTACAAAAGCATATATAAAATATGCGGGTGTAGTTCAATGGTAGAACACCAGCCTTCCAAGCTGGACACGTGGGTTCGATTCCCATCACCCGCTTTTTACTTGTGAAAAGCGCTGTAAAGTGTCTGCCGCAAGAGTAAATGTGTCCGTAGCTCAGCTGGATAGAGCAACGGCCTTCTAAGCCGTGGGTCGGGGGTTCGAATCCCTTCGGGCACATTTTATTATTTTATATAATAAACCTATGGTGGGTATGGCGCAGTTGGCTAGCGCGCCAGATTGTGGCTCTGGAGGCCGTGGGTTCAAGTCCCACTACCCACCCTAAAACAGTGAAGCGCCTATAGCCTTCCAAACATTGGGCTATAGCCAAGCGGTAAGGCACAGGACTTTGACTCCTGCATTCGTTGGTTCGAATCCAACTAGTCCAGCTTCAATTTAATAATTAATGCCTGTGGTTAATTCCACTGGCATATTTTTATATGGGCTACTAGCTCAGGTGGTAGAGCACTTGACTTTTAATCAAGTTGTCGCGGGTTCGAGTCCCGCGTGGCTCATGATATTGAAAAACCGTCATAATCACGGATTTGCGTGGTTTATGGCGGTTTCTTTTTGCTTTTTAAAGTGGTTAAAAGTAGTCGAAAGTAGGCTATAATACATGTTACCATCGTGTTACCAATGGTCCATTCTAAAGGTAATGTTACCATTTTGTTACCAAAATCAGCTTCCAAATACGTTATTCAAGGCCTCTGATGTGTTTTCCTTACCTTCTACCAAATGAGAGTATACATCAATGACCATCTTTTCGTTATCTCCAAGGAGCCTGGCAATCTCTTTCGTTGAGATTGTTGGTATCTGATAACAGAGTTCGGTGCAATAATTATGCCTGAAGGTGTGAGCTGTAAGCTTCTGGATAGGCTTCACAGGTTTTGGGTTCTTCTGCTGAGGATCATAACCAAGTGCTATGTTCATGCTGCAGATGATCGACTCCCACATCCTGCGGTAGCCAATAGCGGTCATCATCTCATTGTTATCAGCGTGAAAAAGGAAACTGTCAGTGCATGACTCAACAAAAGGCCTGATGTGGCGCACAGAAGCGTCAGGAAGAGGGATTACACGTATTCCGTTATCAGATTTAGGGTAAGCCTTCAAAAGTGGCTGATTGGAGTCGTAGATGATTACTTTTGATATACTGACTGTCATGTCATCCCAGTTGAAGTCATCCGGAGTGAGTGCCAGAGCTTCTCCACGACGTAATCCGCAATAGTAGAGGATTGAAATGAAAGCTCTTTTGCGTGAATCAAGGTCAGCGGATGCCATAGCATGCTTCTCAGATTCACTGAGAGCTCTTTTGAGCGGCTTTTGGTATTTGGGTAGTGAAATATCCGTCAACAAGTCATTAACCGCCGTACGGGGCAGATAATGATCACGAACTGCAGATTTGATGATCTGAGAAAAAGTCAGCTTGATGGTTCTGCAGGTTCTTGGATGGTCGATCTGTTCATTTATTATCTGTTGAAAGTCAGAATGAGTTATGTCAGAAATCATTTTATGATTGATAGAAACGAAGTGAGAAAGAGTATATTGATACATCTTTCTCGTGTTTAGCTCTTTTGTAGCCTTGGAAACCTCAAGCCATCTCCGGGAATACTCACCGAAGGTTATTGTTAGCTTCTGGGTGTTATCCTCTGTAATAGACTGCTTGAAGGCATTGACCTTCTTCTCAAGATCCGCAGAGCTCTTCTTGCTTGTTATCTTCTTGCGGTGTTTCTGTCCGGTAGAGGTCAGAGTTCCGTCATACACAAGAGCTATCCATTCTTTTCGCTTTTCATTATATGAATACTTAGCTTTTGCCATGTGATCACTCCTTTCTTGCGCCGGCGCAAATACCATTTTGGTATTTTTCTTTGACATTTAGTGCTGTCAGGCATATAATGTACTTAACGAAGTAGCCGGAAGGTGAATGCACCTCACCCGATCTGGCGAAATTATACTAAGCTAAGAAAGCCGTTCTACTTGTCAGGGTCAGGACGGCTTTTCTTATGGGATTTAATGAGTTTAACAATGTCATACACAAGTCTTAAGACTGAAATGATCGTTGAAATCGTCTCATATATACTCATAAGCCTCACCCCCTTCTGCGAAGTCCAGAAAGGGAGAGGAGCACGTCCCCCGGCTACCCGGTTAATAGGAGTTAAAAACTCACTATTGCGAAAGGAGCCGTAAAATATGACAGATGATGAATTAATTGCAGAATACAGGCAACTTAATCCGGAACATCAGAAGAGCTTTCTTGAACTTTTAAGAACTTTAAATTTGCAAGAACAGTCTTCTTGCTCTGCTCAGACTTCAGAGATCTGTAAAGAGCAATAACTTCTTTCTCCTCATCACTATATTGAGTGATGGGGAGTTTTTCTTCTAGACCGGTTTTATCTTCAATAAGATCAGAACGTCGAATGCCAAAATACTCTGCTAGCATATTTACTTTATCCATTCTTGGCATTCTTGTGCCATTAACCCATGTAGATACAGCTGATTTATTAAAACCAAGGTCATTTATTAGATCAGATTGAGATTTATCATACATACTCATATATTTAATAAGATTATGTGAAAAGATTTTCTGATATTCGGTTTTATCCATATACATTCACCTCTTTCCATATATTTTTAAATATAATAATACAAAAAGTAGAAAAATACAATACAAAAAGTAAAAAAAGTTTACAAAAAGTATTGACATCTACTTTAAGTAGAGTTATAATGATATCAGATCAAACGAAAGGAGATAAAAATTATGAGTAAAAAGAAGAGAAAAAAGCATAAGCAGAAGGTCAGCCCGGAAAGCATAATCCTTCTGCTTACAGCAATCATCCAGCTTATCACAGCAATGTATAACTACTTTAAATAAGCTGAAAACCTTAAGAGTCGGGTGGAGAAATCCACCTAACTCTTAAAGGGTAACTTCTTTTAAGCTCATTGTCAATATAAATATAATAGGAGGCGGTAGTATGTTAGAAAAAGTTCTTTTTGCAGTTACGGTAATACTTGATATTACGGTGATATGTATGATCGTAAAAAAGTGGGTCAGTAAGGACGAAGAGGAGTAAATGAAAAAGCTGTCCTATCGGCTATACGGGGAAAACAGGAGGATATATGGAAGAGCTAAGAATATCATTGGCAGCGGCCAGAGTGAATGCTGAAATGACTCAGGAAGAAGCTGCAAGTAAGATGGGAGTAACAAAGGCAACTATAATAAACTGGGAAAAGGGAAGAATTGTTCCTAGAATTCCAGAAATCGAAATGCTTGCTAAAATTTATAATATTAAGCAAGATTATATTTTTTTGCCCTGTTACTCTACAAAAAGTAGAAACTAAAAGTAGAAATATGGTTGATTTTCAGGAACCTGAAAATCATACCACTTTGGTATTGACAAGCCAATACCAAAGTAAATGAATTACTAATCTCTAAGTATTTCCAATTATTAAGGAAATCAGGAAGGAGGGGAAATGGGAACAACACAGTTACACATCAGGATACCAGATCAGCAGAGAAACCAGCTGGAGCGTATCGCAGATGAAAGAGGAATGACTCTTAACCAGCTGATAGCTTATGCAATCGGTAGCTGGCTGAGAGATAAGAAGGAGGGCGCAGAGTGACAAAGTATTCTAAGAATAAAGATACCCTCCAAAGAATTGCGGAAGCTCTGGAAGGTATCGAAAAAATACTTGCTAAATTGCTTGAAAGCCCATCGGAACAGTCTCAGGAGCAGGAAGATCCGCATCTTTGGCAAAAGCTCGGATGTGAAGGTTTATCTGGCTTAAGTGTAGAAGAGCAAGTTCAGGCACTCCATTCGGACAGTTTTGCAGAAGTACAAAATCAGAAGATACTGCTCGAATATATCGAAAAGCAGTCTCATAACTACCGAAAGTCTGAGTAACAACAATGCTGCAACACCCTGTAAGGAGATTATATCACAAATGAAGGGAGGGATTGGTATGAAGTATCCAAAGCCGGTAATGAAGCTGAGCGAATTAAAGGAGATGGGCTGGCCGGAGACAGACCTTCTACTGATCTTCAAGACCAGAACGGATCTTAAGATTGCATGGAGGGGCGGAAACGGAAAGCCGAACAGTCCTATCCTGTTTGATACTGAAGCGTTGGAGAAGCTGCGCAGGGCGCAGTGTACAGGAGAGTGATATGGCAAAGAATAAAGAAGCAATATGTGGCGCACTTGTAGAAGTGCTGAAGAAGACGGACAGATGCAAAGAAATGTATGCGATGACCTATATCGAGAGCCAGAACTGCGTAATAGCGTACTTCTATGGCAGACGGTTTGTAAGGATATGGCTTGATAAACATGATGATTTTGAGATGATACGGGAAATCATGGAAGTATTGGAAAAGCAGACAGAATATGAGGTTAATGATGAAGGCTAAGACATATGAAGAAATGCAGAAGCTGAAACTGCTCGAGATAAGAAGCTTCATTGTATGTGAACTTTCAAATCAAGGAGCCCCTTCATGGGTGCGGCCGACAATGATCTGGGAGGAAAGATGGAACAGGGCTGATTATACAGCGGAGAGAGCGAAGAAAGAAGCAAGAGAGAAAATCAAGGTGTTTGTACCGCTTTGTGCGAAGGATATTCATAACGATCACCTTGAGAACATTTACAGGAGGGCAATATGATAGAGATTTTTCCTGATGAAGTGAAAAATGTCGGTTTTGCGCCGGCGCAAGAGGATGAGAAGAATGATTATCCTGAGTCGGAAACGGTTGCAATTCCGAGAAAGAGAGAGATTGAGAGTATAGGCTTTGAAAAAGAAAAGAGCCATCCTGCGGGCACAGGACAGCTCTGTTCTTCCAAATGTCCAAGACGAGGAAGAAATGTACTCAAGAAGTATATTAACAGATTCTATAAGCTTTGTCTACTCAATCTGGCAGCGGCTATAACAATGCTGATCATCTATAAGGAGACCGGCAACGAAATGATTGTACCGGCAATATATGCCTGCGTGGCTAACGGACTACTTACGTATATGTGCGTGGAATAGGAGAAGAGATGGAATTAATTGATGAAATCATGGAGCACATCGGTGACTATGTGACCGATCAGTTCGCTGTCAGTAATTCAATATATATCATTCTCGATAAGTACGACGTGAGAAAGAAGTCAACGGAGATTGTTAAGTATAAAGCTGACACAAATGAAATGCTCATCAAGAAGTTTCTCGTATCAAAGAAAATTAAAGGATGTACTGACAGAACGATCAAGTTTTACAGAGAAGGACTCAATTCGACATTCGGAAGAATAAAGAAAAACGCTGTCGACGTAACCATCGATGATCTTAGGGTTTGGATCGCGTATCGACTCAGAGACGGCGTCAAAAAGGTAACTGTCAGCAATGAGATCAGGACGATGTCATCATTCTTTACCTGGTTATATGGTGAAGGAATCATCACAAAGAACCCGATGGTCGGAATAGAAACAGTTAAGCAGCCAAAGACCAGGAAGAACGCTTTCAACGATGATGATGTTGTGAAGATGAGAAATGAGCTGAAGAACTCGAAAGAAAAATGCATTTTCGAGATGCTTCTTTCAACAGGATGCAGAGTCTCAGAGCTTGTCGGGATAAAAATCATGGACATCAATGAGGATGCGAGCATTCTTGTTCACGGTAAAGGGCAGAAAGACCGATTTGTATATCTGAACGCAACGGCACGCTTTGCGGTTGACCAGTATGTAAAAGACCGAAGCGATGATTCGATTTGGTTATTTCCAAGAATGGTATCTTTGGAAAAATTCGACAAAAAAGGACTGCCACATAGATTCTATGGAGAATGGTACAAGAACCCTGAGTTCGTTGACAATTCGGATCATGCGGATGCCGGGACGATTGAGAGCTTCGTCCGCAAGCTTGGAAGAAAGGTCGGGGTTGATGCATACCCGCATAAATTCCGAAGGACATGTGCGACAAATGCTCTCCGGAACGGTATGCCGATCGAGATGGTATCAAAGATGCTTGGGCATGAGCAGCTTAGCACGACTCAGATATATCTGGATATTAGCGATGACAGTCTCAAGTATATGCATGAGAAATATGTGAGGTGACTATGTTTATATTTGAAGAAAATACCAGACCCCGTCCAGCTTTTCATACATTCAGAAATGATGGCGTGAATCATAAGAAGGAAGTAGTCAAACTGATACAGAGTATATCCGGAAAGTATTCGCCGCATCAGATATTAAGTGATTTTGTAACGGTTTTCGCTATATCAATACAAAATTCATGTGTTCTGCATCGTGACAAAGTATGGCATGAAAGGGAAAGGCTTTATAACGATACGATCAACAGATATGACGAAGATGAGAAGAATGTCTTTTATAAAATGGCTGCTCACCTGACTTTAGCATTTGAAAGTGAGATAGGTGATATTCTTGGCGAGATATATATGGAGAGTGGTGCAGGCAACAAGAATACGGGGCAGTTTTTTACACCGTTTAATCTTTCACTTGCTACGGCAGAACTCGCAATTCCGGAAAATCTATCGGAAGGTGAAACGTTCAGTATGAATGAACCGTCTGCCGGAGCAGGAGGAATGATCCTCGCTATGGCTAAGGTGTTAAATGAAAAGGGTTTCAATTATCAACAATGTATGCGAGTAGTTGCGCAGGACCTGGATTGGACGGCAGCATATATGTGCTATATACAAATGAGCATGTATGGAATCAATGGAATAGTAGTTCAGGGAGATACGTTAATGGAACCGTATCACGCAAATTATCCGAGGTCGAGAGTGTTCAGAACACCGAAGAACTGCGGATGTCTGATGTAACGTAGGGGGAGACTGATGACCGATATAAAAGAGTTCATTAACTGGATGAGAGAAAATGAAAAGAGTGAAAATACTATATATATGTATAGCCATCAAGTTGAGAGATATTTTCAAAAATACGAGAGTATTACGAAGGCAGATCTGATCGGGTTTAAACAGGAGTTATTGATGAGTCATAGCCCCAAGACAGTCAATTTATACCTGAGTAGTATTAACTGCTATATGAAATTTAAAGGCATTGAGGAAATTCAAGTAAAGAAGGTAAGGGTACAGAAGGCGTCATACGTGCAAAATGTAATCACACTTGACGAATACAAGCATCTTATTAAATGTCTTGAAGACGATGGAAAACGCGATATTGAAGCGCGTTTCAAAATTCTAGCCATGACCGGAGCAAGAGTATCTGAGGCGATAAGGATTACCAAACGCGACTTGGATCAGGGGTTTGCTGAACTTTGGACAAAAGGAAAAATAAGAACTATACATATACCCGTAAAACTGAGAGAAGATATTGCTGACGTTTATAAAGACTATGGGGATGATGAATTATTGTTTAAAAACAAGTGGAATGCAAGAATTACTTCAGGAGGCGTTTCAGAGATGTGTAGGAGGTATGCTAAAAAATATAATCTCCCACGAGAACATATGCATCCGCACGCGTTCAGACATTTCTTCGCAATTCAATTCTTGAAAAACAACAATAACATATCCCTGTTAGCAGATATGTTAGGTCATTCGGGGATTAATACGACAATGATATATCTAAGGCAGTCAAAGGAAGAGCAAAATAGACAGATTAATGAAGCTGTCAATTGGTGAAAGGAGATAGTTATGTTTGATAAGTATGGGAACTTCAATTCATGTGAAGAAATCAATGAAAAGGCAGCGGAGCTTCTCGCTGCATCTGATGAGCAGTCGCTCAAAGAACTCGCAAAGGAAAATGGAATAGATGAAGATGATGCGTTGGACTACATCGATGGTTATACAGATTGCCTGTGTTCTGTCCTTGGTGCAGCGGCAGGAAAGATCAAGGTTGAGGTTGAGGATCTTAAGCTGGATCCTAAAAAGCATGAGCTGATAAATGATTGGGTGGAGTATATAAGACTTCTCAGCTCTGAAGATCAGGAGATCAGGATTGCTATAAGGAGAAAGGACAAGAGCCTGATCGGATGTCTCGGAAAGATATTGGCATGGTCCTACAACAACAGATATGACGTTGATAAGAGGATAGTTGAAGCGTCAGGCATTAAAATGTCCGGCAAGGTACAGCTTGGAATATCCGGCAGCGGAACGGCAAAGAGAATCATTAGAGAATATTATCTCGGGAAGGAGTCATAAATGTCACATAAGGACCTTAATTATGAGACGAAGATAATGGAAGAGGATTTTGCTAAGCTTCCGGAGCTTCCCGAGGACTTTGAGGATGCGGTAAGTGCGGTGATGGATAAGACCAGAAGGCTCTTCTATAAGAGAAAAGGCAATTATGCGGATTATCATTGTACCTGCTGCGGAGCTGACTACACACTGCGTACCGGATCAGCAGACATCGAGGATATATATAACGGTAAAATCTATCACAAAATACCGTCAGATATGGAATATGACAACTGTATTAAATGCGGAGCAAAGGCTCTTCTGAAACCCAAAAGAAACTGGAAGTATGACTATACATGGAATTACTTCTATGTATGGCAGGCGATAGATGGCGGAATGAGTGTCAGATATTTCGAGGCAAGAAAAGTGGACAGTATCGATAAGAAGGAAGATATCAGATTAACAGAGTGTATGCGAATATTTTTCTATATAGGAAAGGTCAGATCGTATTTTACATATTGGACAGGATATTACAGTGGTGATCCTCACACTGAATGGAGACATTCAACGAAGATGACAGGATATTCAGGGATAACGATCGGTAATCCGGCGGAAATATACAAACAAACGCCATTAAAATACTGTCCTTTGAGTGACTTAATAAAATGGCTCGATAAGCTCTATTATGCGTGGGATGAAAATGCTGCATATATAAAGATATTCGCATCATATTGCAGATGTCCTCTGATAGAAATGGAAGTCAAATTCAATATGGATGAGATGGTTAAACATCACCTTCTTCGGAGTGGTATTGACGGAAAGATAAATAAGAGGAAGAAAAAGCCTGATGAGATATACAAGATATATCCTGAAAGAGTGAAGCAGCTTAGAAATGCAAAATATGTCAGGTTCGTCATATTCCAGAGAGAAAAGAAGGAGGGGGTAAGGTATACGGATAAAGAGGTGGAGTTCTTCGAGAATAATGAATACTACTTAAATACAATAGATGAACTACTTAAGTATATGACGCTTGAGCAGCTTATGAACAGAATTGAGAAATACAAAGCAGAAAAGAATGGGTATAACCATAGCGATTATGAGGTATATTCGCATTACAGGGATTATCTGAACATGCGGGCTGAACTGGGATATGATATGACGAACCAGGTATTCATCTATCCGAGAAATCTGAAAAAATCGCATGACAAGATGGTCAAAGAGAAGAATGATCGTAAAAATGAACGGCGGCTCAAAGAAGTCAGTGAGAAATTCACAAAGATACCGGGCAAATACAGAAGCCTGAACAGAAGATATGGCTTCAGAAACAGTGGATATGTTATCAGGCCTGCCAGAGATGCAGCGGAGATCGTAAAGGAAGGCTGGGCGCTTCATCACTGTGTAGGTGGTGATAATTATCTGCGAAAACACAATGAAGGGAGAACGGCAATACTCTTCATGCGCTCGGAAGATATGCCTGATAAACCATACGTTACGATCGAGGTAGAAGGTAATGCAATCTGTCAGTGGTACGGAGCCCATGATAAGAAGAATGTAACGAAAGAAGCAAAGAAGTGTATAGAAGAATTTGAAAACATGCTGAAGAGCAAAGGAAAGAGAACAAAGAAGACAGAAAATCAGACCCGTCTCAGAATAGCGGTATAGGAGGATCAGGATGATTGAGATAAATAATGTGACAGGTACAAATCTTGTGACATATGCAGATTATAACAGTTTTAAGGAGAATCTTGACAGAGAACTTATGAGCGAAGCAGAGAGCTTCGTCAAAGTCGGTTATATGCTCAAGGTGGCCAGAGATACCAATATACTCACGGAAAGCGGATATAAGAGCGTATTTGAATTTGCGAAAGCTGAGTATGGACTTGATACGACTATGGTATCAAGATATATCGGAATTAATGACACGTATTCGGTGAATGGATACAGTGAAATGCTTGAAGATAAATATAAGGGTTTCGGTTATGCGAAGCTTTCTGAGATGCTTACTCTCCCTCCTGCGATTGTTGAAGAGTTGGCTCCTGATATGACAAGAGAGGAAATCAGAACGATAAAGAAGGAATATCAGGAAGAACAGCAGATTTCAGATATAGAGGTGGCGATAGAAGCCGCCTCTATAAGGTATGAAACTCAGGAAGCAGAGAAAACTGGATCCATTATAGAATCATCAGAATATGAACCTGTCAATAATATGCAGCGGCTGATATATGACTTTTTCAAAGATCCGGAGCACGCAGAGGAATATGCATGGCTTACATCAGAAGAGGATCAGAGCATAAAAGAGCTGTACGAGGCTATTGCTCCGGCCGGATCAAGAACTATCATAGGGCGTATTCCGGGACAGGGGAAGATGCAGCTTACCATAAAAGAGCCTGAACAGAAGCTTGCTGTCATTTCATATAGAAGCGGTGAGACGGAATATTATATGTGGGATGATCTGGCTGAATATCTCAATAGGCTTCTTTCCGGTGAAGGAAGCGGCAGAGATAAATATAAGAAGGTTTTTGAAATAGATTACCCGGTCAATGAAAAAAAGGAGCCTGAGAAATCAGAGCCTTCAGCACCTGTCAATAACACTGAAGTCAAGCCGAAGGATAAGCCAAAGGATAAACCGAAGCCTAAGAAGGTTGAGGTTGTTAAGCCGAAGGCTGAGAAGAAACCTGCTGAGAAGAAAGAAAAGAAGCCTGAAGATAAGCAGGAGGAAAAAACGGAAGAGAAGCCGGAAGAAAGCTTAGAAGTGAAACAGGAAGAACCGGAAATGGTTCTTACAGTTGAGAAAGAGCCTGAAAAAGCAGATGAAGAACCAAAAACAGAGGATTCCGGTTCTTATGAAGAGGAAAATAAGATACCTGCAGAAGCATGGCATCAGAGATTCCTTCCTTATTATGAAGAGTGGAAGACATTTATAGATAAATGCAACCAGTGCCTTTATGACGTGGCTGAGAAGGATGCTGATCCTAAGGATTACAGATATCTTGTAAAAATGGCGGATGAATACTATCGGAAAGCATCAGAGGAGCTTGAGAAGATAAGACAGCTCCCGGAGGTAGAAATATGAAGGATTCAAAAAAAGATGTCCTCAAAAGAATAGAGGACACTTTGGAGGACATCAAAAAGATACTATTTAAAGAACTTGAAATCCTAATGGGACTGGTTCAGCCGACGAACTTGAATCTGACGTCTGAGCAGCCTCATCTTTGGGTACCACTGACAGAGCCAAACAAATCTGGTTTAGGTGCAGAAGAACGCATGAGGCAGTTCCAAGCTGATATCCACGTAGAAGAACAAAATCTGAAGATAGCGGGCGAATACTTAGACAAATTAACTCAGAATTGCCAACAGACTGAGAAATGACAAGTTTCATATCTTCGCTAATTCCAGAACGTATCTCATTGACTATTTGAATAAGCATTTTAACAAAGTCTTCAGATTTTGATTTATATGTATTGGCGGTGAGAGGTTGAGATAAAAAAGAATTGATATCCATATACAAATACTCCTTTCATAGACTCAGGTGCTGCAACACCCTGTGAAAGGAGTATAGCACAACGTTTTGTTGTAAAAAAGGCAGTGCCATTTAAGACACTGCC
This sequence comes from Eubacterium sp., assembly GCA_017430325.1. Classification (GTDB taxonomy): domain Bacteria; phylum Bacillota; class Clostridia; order Lachnospirales; family Lachnospiraceae; genus Eubacterium_Q. The sequence continues at coordinate 101,994 of JAFRNE010000004.1, read as the reverse complement.
GGTATGTTAGGCACTAAAGAGCTGTGAAAGGCTTTCCTGGAGAACCTGAGAGCAGTTAATACCTTTTTTATCAGCGAGATTAACCATCCACTGAGGTAAGGAAACGTTTTTACGAACAGCCTTAGTATCTGTAAGGGAACGGTAAGCAATTGTATCAATCTGTACAAGCGAAACAAGGTCGTTATCGTCCTTGCTGATCTCAGCCTGAGGAGTTGGAGGATTGATGTTAAAACCTTCATCCTCTGCGACAACCAACCATCCGGACGCAGCATCTGTTATCTGATTTATTGCATCCTGGAGAGAGGATCCGGTTGTTATGCATCCCGGGAGATCAGGAATACGAGCATAAAACTTAGTATTATCTTCGTTTGGTGTGAATACAGCAGTATAAATATATTTCATATATAAAACCTCCTTTGAGGGAGGTCAGGTTTTTATTCCTGACCTCGGTTATTATGTTTGATTTCTTTTTGGATATATCTCAGATCACTTTCATCGAAATCATGTCTTTTTAGTGGGATGATCATCTGCGTTTTTTCGTTGCAGTAGATGTCGTGATTTGCGCCGTGTCTTTTGAAGATGTATCCGTTTTGTTTAAGAGCTTCGATTGCTTTATCTCTTGGTTTCATTGCTTACCTCCTTTGATGATTTAATTATACACAATATTACACAAATTGTCAATAAGAAAATACACAAAAATACACAAATTATGTGAAAGGAGAAAATTTAGATGATTAACAAAGATGCAAAGATAAATGAATCAGCTAGATTCTGTAATACAGGAGATTGTTATATACATGTTGAAATGCAGGATGGGAAGAATTGTGAGGTTCTTGTTGCAGGAGATGGTCTGGCAATCCTGCATGGTATCGGATGTGTTATCAACAGAATGGGAGAAAAGGCAGGTATCGGCTTCACCGACACAATAGAGGAAATTGTGAGGATAAGGGAAATTAACGCAAACGCATATAAGAATAAAAAAGTATATATCGACGGGAAAGTTAATAAAGAAAAAATAGATGAATAAGAGAATATATTACAAATAATTATGGCAGCGGATAAGGACGGACAAAAACGAAGCACCTCATCCCGTTCCGCTGCCGGAAAGGAGCAGTTTCTTCTATATATAATAGAAGAATTGCGCCAGCGCAAAAAATGACAGGGCAGATGCCCTTTAGTAACAGTATAAAATATATTAAAGTTAGACGATTTAAATATACAAGTGATGTTTGTATTTATAGCTCAATACAATAAATTCTTGTATGACATGATAGATGGGGACAGGATGTATCAGCAGAAGGTATGGAGATCATCGAACAGAATAGAGCATTCAGTGTATTGGAAGGGAAAATACGGAGCAAAGGGAGAAAAAAGGGCTAAGAAGCAGAAGGTGACTCCTGAACAGATAAAGAGGCAGAACCAGATCAACCGTATCAATACCCTGGCAAGAACTATCTCTCTCAATTTTTATCCAAATGATTATTGGACGTGCTTGAAGTATAGGGCAGGCACACGGAAGTCTATTGAGGATGTTAAGAAGGACTTCCGGCTCTTTCGTGACAGGATGTCCAGAGAGTACAAGAAAAGGGGAGAAGAGTTTAAATACATCTACAGGATCGAGCTTGGCAAGAGAGGTGGCATCCATATCCATATTCTTTTCAACAGGATATGGGGGGCTGACCTCTTATGTCAGGGGAATTGGCCGGGAGAACTCTGCAATTTTGAACCGCTTAGAGAGAAGGGCGATTATAAACAACTTGCATCATACATCTGCAAGCCGCTGCCCGAGGATCCTGAGGAAGAACAGCTCAGTATGTTTGAAAACCTTAAGGATAAAGAGTATAAGTCTGTTCTTAAGCTGGGAACCAGCAGGAATCTTGAGAGACCAAAGCCGGAGGTTAAGAAGTATTTCCGAAGAACAGTGAGAAAGCTTCTCGTAGAAGGACCGAAGGCAGCGGCTGGTTATTACATCGACAAGGAAAGCGTAAAGATCGGAGTTAATCCATATACAGGCATGAGCTATATGTATTATACAGAGCTTGCCATTATACCGGTGACAAGATGTATCAGAATGCCGATTGAGCCTGTTGCAGAAGGAAAGAGGCGAAAAAATGCAAGGAGAAAGAAGAATGACAACACATGATTTAAAAATCCTACAAGGATTTGCAGATGCAATTATTTCCGGAGTCAAGCTGTTCGAGATAAGGAAGAATGACAGAGGCTACCAGAAGGGTGACCATATAATATTCAAAGCAATAGACGGATTAGGACTTGGTACAGAACACGAGATAAATTCAAGAGAGTATGAAATAACTTATGTAATGAACGGCTGGGGATTAAAAAACGGGTTTGTTGTATTAGGTATTAAGCAAATAATCAAAGCAGATAAGGAGGCGGAGTTATACAGACGGATCGCAGGAATGAAAAAAGAGCACGACGGATGCGTGAGTTGCAGATTTGAGGACAAGAAGGAACACGAAGATCCATGCCGAAGATGCTCGCATAATTTCACGGACAAATGGGAGGCGAAGGAATGACAGTAGAAAAGGCGATTGAGATATTAAGTGACGCTGGAGATATCAACAGATGTTGTGCAGAGGATGCAGAGGCCCTTGATATGGCAATCAAGGCATTAGAGCAACAGCCTATTCTCGACAAGATAAGAGCCGAGATAGAACAAAAAGCAAGACCGAACGAAATAGGTGGCAGGGGGAATGGAAAATCAATTAGATATGGTCTTTGTATGGCATTAGAGATTATCGACAAATACAAGGCAGAAAGTGAGAATCAATGAGAAATAAACAATGGTGGAAAAGCCAAAAGAGAAGAGTCCAAAAAAAGTACACACTTTTGTTAGGGCGTTATCTATCGCCTAAAGAGTTACGTGAGTGGTATTTCCATAGGATAGGCAGAAAGTGAGGATAAAGAATGAGCAAATCTGTAATAGCTATTGACACTCCAGAGACCTGCGGGGATTGCCCTTTTTGCATATATACGGCAGAGGAAAAGAAATACATCGGCTATTGTAATACATCTGATGAGGATTATTATTGCAAAGTGTTAGACCGTTTTATGGAATATGACGAAGTTGACGGTGGATTAGACATACTTGGGAAGCCTGTAGATTGTCCTTTACAGGCAGAAAGCGAGGGAAAAAAATGAAGATATTTATGATTGAATGTACGGAAGATGAGTTAAGAGCAAACAGAGGAATAATGGATGCTGTTGTTGATGCTTGTAGAGGATTGCTGGGTAGTGTGTACGGTACTTGTAATCCATGTTGTGCAGAAAATGACGAGGATGAGCCACAGGAAAGTGAGAAATAAATGAGTAAAGGGTTAGCAGCAATAGCGGTTAAGGCAAGAGGGAAAACGAGGAGAAGGGAAAGAGATGGAAAAGATTAAGAGCGAAGAATATCTGCAGACCATCCGAGACATGAAGAGTAAAATAGATGCACTCGAGGAGATGAGAAAAGATATTAAATATAACATCGGTCTGATCAGAGAGGGGAGCAACGATGCGGTTGTAAGGACATCGCCACAGAGGGATGCTCAGGAGAAGCAGATCATTAAGAATATTGAGAAGCTTGAAAGACTCGACAGGAAGATTGCGGGAGAGTGTACCAAGTGGATGCTGAAGCGTAACTCTGCGCTTGAACAGATAATGCGACTTAAGGACGGGCAGTGCAGGAGATTCCTGATAGATTACTATGTGAACGGAAAAAGCATGATAGAAATTGCTTACGAGTATCACTATGAAACCACAGAGTCAATCTATAATCTTAAGCGCAGAGCAATCAAATATTTTTCAAAATTTTTCTAACTTTTTTTACAAAACCTCTTGACATATGGTTAACCATATGATAATATATAATTGTAGCAAGGGAACGGCAGGAAGGAGGAAAACATGGAGAACGAAAACATGACAGACAAGGAATTTAAAACACTAATAGAGATGATCATCATGATCATCGAGAGCAGTAAAAACAAAGAAGAGGCTCTTGAAAAACTCAAGAACCTCTCAATATTCAAAAAATAAAATAACCCAAACCCGAGGGAGCGGATACCTAAACAAACCTGCCGACCGCTCCCCGGATAAAAAAAGTATAAGGCAGGCAATAAAAAAAGTCAAGAGGTGATGACAATGCCTAGAGGAAATCCTACAGCACAGACAATAGCTTCTGAGAAGTACCAGAAAAAAGCAGGATATAAAGTAAAAGGCTTCAAGCTTAAGGGAGACATTGCAGAGAGATTTGCAGAAGCCTGCGACAAGAACGGAGAAGCTCAGGCGGTCGTTATAACAAGATTCATGGAGCAGTATATCAAGGAGACTGAGGGCAGCAAAAGCTGATCCTTAAGAATTAAAAAGATGGTTATGGTTTGGTGGGTTATTAAGTGATAAAATGATATTGTGCAGAAAGAGAAAAGAATAAGACCCATACAAAACATTACTACTGACAGGCAAGTCGTTACACCATAGCACCGGTGCAGCGGCTTGTTTGTTTTTAGGATTTGCGCCGGCGCAACAGATTATGACAGAGAAAGTAAAGTTTTATCAATCGCATAAGTGGGAAAGCCGAAGAGATTTTATCATGAGGCGGGATGGTTATATGTGTCAGCTCTGCAAGAAATACGGGCGCAGAGTAGAAGCAAAACATGTGCATCATATATTTCCGTATGAGCATTATCCTGAGCATGCGATTGCTAACTGGAATCTGATAAGCTTATGCGTGGCGTGTCATAATAAGATGCATGACCGTGATACTCATGAGCTGACAGCGGAAGGGCTGAAGCTTATGAAAAGCACAGCAAGAAAGAATGGGATAGGGTTATGACAGCAAGGCAGAGGGGACGGGACATGAAAGAAGAATTAGAGAATGGTATGGACTGTGAGTGGTGCAGCGGTTATCCTCGGAAGCCTGGCTGGTATGATTGCCTGGTAGATGGCAGGGAGGTAAGGCTAAGGTTCCGGTTCTGTATGACGAGGGGACGGAACGAATGGCTTGACATCTCAGGCAACAGAGTCAGCGATGACAGTCAAGTAATGTGGACTGGGGTCGGTGATGTAAATTATTAAAGCCGTAGGGGCAAGGGAGAGGTGGAAAAATCTCACCGGAAGCAGCGGCTCAACTGAATAAAAAAGTATTTGTGAAAATAAAATTGCTACCGCCGGAGGGTACTCCCCCGGGTAACGATTTTATTTTTTTATTTTCGGGATAACGGCGCACGGGGGCATTTCTAACTGCGCAGGAAATTTCGGAAAAGGGGGAACAATGATTTTATCCTTATTTTTGGTTCTTTTTGAAAAACGAGTCAAAAATAGCCCTTTTTTGAATGATTTTTGATAAAAATGCACATTTGGAGGCGATGAGCTATGACGAAGGCAAAATGGATAGATACCATCGTCAAGGCTACGACTGAGGCCGGTACCTATAAGCCGTTCTTCGATGCGGTTATCGATACTTTGGCAAGTATCCTCGAGAGAAGGGACAAGCTCGAGAAGATTTACAAGAAAAATGGCAGTGAACCGCTGGTTGAGTATACCAACAAGAACGGATCAGACAACATGGTCATCAATCCGGAGCTGAGACTGATTAACGAACTGAATAGAGATGCACTTGCCTACTGGCGTGATCTTGGACTTACTCCCGCAGGACTTCGGAAGATAAATGATGAGGCTTTGAGTGGAGGAAAAAAGAAAAATGCACTTGTGGAGGCTTTGAGAGAACTTGGCAGCTAAAAGATACAAGAGGATTGCAATTGAATATGCTGAGAATGTCGTAAGTGGCAAGATTATAGCCGGAAAAGAGATAGTGCAGGGCTGCCAGAGGTTTTTGGATGATCTTAACCGACCGGATCTGACTCTCAGAACCAAAGAGCCGGATCTTGTGATTGGAATCATTGAGAAGATTATGGTTCATAAACAGGGCGAGGATATCAAGGGCAACATCTTGACAAATAAGCCGCTGATCCTTCAGCCATGGCAGGTATTCATAGTTTACAACCTGACCGGATTTTACTGGAAGAAATCAAACCGTAGAAGATTCCATGAAGCGTTTATCTTCGTACCAAGAAAGAATGGTAAGACTCTTTTCATAGCAGCTCTTGCTTTTGGACTGGCAATACTTGAAAGGCGCAGCGGCTCGTATGTCTATATCGTGGCAGCTTCACAGAAGCAGGCCTGTCAATCGTTTGATGACATAGTTTATACATTACGGCAGAAGAAGATCCTTGATGACTTCAGACTGCTGAATAATAACGCAGAGCACTCTGTAAGCTGTCAGATGGAAGATGGATCGATTCGGATTGAAGCTCTGGCTTCAAACCCTGATGCACAGGATTCGTTTAACTGCAACATAGCAATTGCGGATGAGCTGCATGCGTTCAAGAAGGCTTCACAGTACAACCGATTCAAGGAGGCTATGAAGGCTTATTCAAATAAGCTGATGATAGGAATTACCACTGCAGGAGATAACCAGAACAGCTTCTGCTATCGCAGATTGGAATACGGCATCAAGGTAGTTAATGGCACAGTTAAGGATGATGAGCTTTTTGTTTACATCGCAAAAGCTGATCAGGATGAAAATGGTGATGTTGACTATACGGACCCTATTCAGCATGAAAAAGCAAACCCGTCATACAGAGTAACTATCAGGCCGGAGGAAATTATGAACGATGCGCTACAGGCTCAGAATGATCCTCAGCAGAGGAAGGATTTCCTCAGCAGGTCTTTGAATATATATACAACAGCTATGAAAGCTTACTTCGACATCGAAGAATTCCGGAAGAGTGATGCGCAATATAACTGGTCGATTGATGAATTGGCAAAGCTGCCGATCAAATGGTATGGAGGAGCTGATCTGTCAAAGATGCATGACCTTACAGCAGCGGCTCTTTTTGGGCACTATGATAAGGCGGATGTGGATATTATTATCACTCATGCGTTCTTTCCTGTTGTGGCAGCGGCTAAAAAAGCTGATGAAGATGATATACCGCTCTTTGGCTGGGCGGATGATGGAAACCTGACTCTTTGTAATTCACCAACAGTTGAGGTTACTGATGTAGTGAAGTGGTTCAAGATGATGAGAGAGAAAGGCTTCAAGATACATCAGGTCGGACATGACCGTAAATTTGCAAGAGAATACATGATAGCCATGCAGCAGGCTGGCTTTAGAATCATAGATCAGCCGCAATACTATTACCTGAAATCAGAGGGCTTTAGACATATAGAGAAGGCGGCAAAAGATAGTAAATTATACTACCTACATTCGGATGCTTATGAATATTGTATCCAGAATGTCAGAGCAATTGAAAAGTCGGATGACATGATCCAATTTGAGAAAGTTGCGCCGGCGCAAAGAATTGACCTGTTTGATGCATCAGTATTTGCATGTGTGAGGTATCTGAATGAGATTGAAAGAAGGAATAAGACAAAAGGATGGTGGGATGAATAATGGCACTATTTAGAAAACAAAAAAGGAGCTCAATAGGCTTTGTGTTGCCGGATAACAATGGCGATATCTGCGTAAGCGGATACACACCGCTTAATAAGAATCCTGAGATAGTGACCGCCTGCCGAAAGATTGCCGAACTGATCGGTATGTTGACCATTCACATAATGGAGAATACTGAGAGCGGGGATAAGAGAATCATCAATGAGCTGTCTGCAAAGCTTGATATAAATCCGAATCCGGTAATGACAAGAAAGACATTTATTGAGGCGATTGTTTTGAATCTGCTCCTGTACGGAGATGGAAACAGTATTGTCAAGGTCAATACTAGCAGCGGCTATCTGGGGAGCATGTACCCGGTACCTGCAGGAAGAGTAAGCTTCATACCTTCAGCTGATGGATACAGCTATACAGTCAGCTTTGATGGAAAAATATATCAGAGTGAGGATGTGCTTCATTTCAGACTTAATCCGGATGGCCAGTATATGTGGAAAGGCAAAGGTCTCAAGGTAATACTTAGAGATCTGGCAACAAACCTTAAACAGGCAAGCCAGACTGAGAAATCATTCTTTGCGAGCAAATGGAAACCTTCGGTGATTGTTAAGGTGGATGCGTTAACTGAAGAATTTGCCAATAAGGCAGGAAGAAAGAAGCTTGTAGAGGATTATCTTGAAACATCTGAAGCCGGAGAGCCTTGGATCATTCCAGCAGATCAGTTTGCCGTAGAGCAGATTAAACCATTATCACTTGCTGATCTTGCTCTGGCTGACAATGTGACTCTGGATAAAAGGGCAGTTGCAGCAATCATCGGAGTACCGGCATTTTTACTGGGTGTTGGAGATTATAACAAGGCGGAATGGAATAGCTTTGTTAATTCAACAATAAAATCGATAGTAACCGGTATACAGCAGGAAATGACAAAAAAACTCATACAGAGTCCAAAGTGGTACATCAAATTTAATATTCTAAGTTTGCTTGACTGGGATATTCAGACTATTTCAACTGTGTTCTGCTCGCTGGCTGACCGTGGCTTTGTTTCCGGTAATGAGGTGAGAGATAAGATCGGCATGAGTCCAAAGGAAGGACTTGATGAATTAAAGGTACTTGAAAATTATCTCCCTTGGGATATGAGCGGTCTGCAAAAGAAGCTTATACAGGGTGAATGAAAGGAGTAAGTGATGGAAAGAGAAAACAGGCAGCTTAGAACTGCCGCAACAGAGTTTAATACGAGAGAAGACGGAGAGGACCTCTATATTGAGGGATATTTTGCCGTATTCAATAGCATCTATGACTTAGGTTATGGCATGAGTGAATCTATCGCACCGGGAGCGTTCACCAAATGGTTGGCGGGCGATATTCGTGCACTGGTCAATCATGACACTACCCTCGTGCTAGGAAGAACTTCAGCACATACGTTGGAGCTTAGCCAGGATGAACGTGGTTTGTGGGGAAAAGTCAAGATCAATCCGAAAGATCAGGACGCAATGAACCTGTATGCCAGGGTTCAGAGGGGAGATGTGACACAGTGCTCAATAGGCTTCGATATCATCGACGAAGAAACCGAATTCAGAGAAGATGGTAGCGTTCATTGGACGATTAGAGAAATTAAGCTGTATGAAGTCAGTGCATGCACATTTCCGGCCTATGAAGAAACAGCTATATCAGCAAGACAGAAAGATCTGGATGAACTGAAGAAGCGTAAAAATGAGGCGTGGAAAGCAGAACAGTTAAGAAAACTGAAAGGAGATCAGAACAATGGCGATTAGAGCACTTATGATCGGCAAAAAGCTGAGAGATAAGAAAAAGGCTCTTGAGGAAGCAAGAGCGAAGGTGTCTGAACTCGAAAAGAGAGAAGCTGAGCTTGAGCAGGCTATCAATGAAGCAGAGACAGACGAAGAAAGAGCTGCAGTAGAGGCAGAAGTTGCACAGTATGAAGCTGACAAGGAAGCAGCTGATAAAGAGGTAACAGACCTTGAGGCAGAGGTTGGAGAGCTTGAAAAAGAACTTGAAGATACTCCAAATGAAGTACCGGATGAAGCTCCGGTCAAAGAAGAAAGAGCAAAGGAGAGTTTTATCATGGAGAAAAGATTCAGAGATATGAATTACCAGGAGCGTGAAGCTTTCGTGGGACGTGAGGATGTTAAGGCATTCCTCGAGGAAGTCAGAACAGCAATAAAGGAAAAGAGAGCCATCAGCAACGTCGGATACCTTATTCCGGATGTAGTTATCGGACTTCTCAAACAGAGCATCGACGATTATTCAAAGCTTGTTAGCGCAGTTAGAAAAGTTCCACTCAAGGGAACAGGAAGAATGAACATCGAAGGACAGATCCCGGAGGCGGTTTGGACCGAGGCTTGCGCAAACCTTAACGAACTTGATCTCAGCTTCTCAAAGGTAGAGGTTGACGAGTACAAGGTTGGCGGATTTTTCAAGATTTGCAACGCTTCACTTGAAGACAGCGACATCGACCTTGCAAGCGAACTTATCAGCTGCCTCGGCGAAGCTATCGGTCTTGCTCTTGATAAGGCAATCATCTTCGGTACCGGAACAAAGATGCCGGTTGGTATTGTTACAGCTCTTAAGGCAGTTAGCGGTACACCTAACGTAGTGAGCCATGCAAATACTGTAACAGATAAAGCTCTTATTGAAGCTCTTATTGACGATGCAGCCCTTATTTCTAGCAAATACGCAAGCGGTGATCTGATTTGGGTTATGAATAAGAAAACACACCTCGCAATCAAGAAGAACATGCTGAACGTGAACGCAGCCGGTCTTTTCGTTGCGGGCGATGATTTCCCAGTGATTGGCGGAAAGATCATCGAGCTCGGTTTCATGCCGGACAACGTAATCGTTGGCGGTTATGGTATGCTTTATCTTCTTGCAGAGCGTGCAGGCGTTCAGATTTCAACAAGCGAGCATGCTTTCTGGACAGCAGACCAGACCGGCTTTAAGGGAACAGCAAGATACGACGGCAAGGTTCTCGATGTTAATGGTTTCGTAGCAATTGGAATCAACGGAGCAGATGGGGATGACATGGTTGTAGTTTTCCCACAGGACGGTGCAAATTTATAACAAGTCTCACCGTAGCCGCCGCAGCGGCTGAGACTGATTTCTGGGGCACCACAGCGGCAGAAATGCAGAGCGGTGTCACAGTCAGCGGCAATAAGATAACAGGAACACTGATCAAACAGACAAGCGGTCAGATAGTCACCGATTGGGGCGAGGGTTATTTTATCGGACTCAGCTTCACACCGGACAGCGACGCAACCACAACCAAGGTAGGGCTCAGCCCGTCAGCAGGAAGTGGTCTCGTTGCACTTGATGAAGACAACCTCGCAATGTTCAAGATAACCGACAAAGACGCGCAGCGACTCAAAGTGGTTTCAACTAGAACAGGCGAAGAAAAGACTTGGATGTTTGATCTAAGCGGTCTGACGTTATCAGACAGTTAGGAGGCAGATATGGTAGTAGTAGCACCGGGAGGCAAGCCTATGCCACAGCCACAGGCTGAACCAAAAAAGAAACCGGTAAAAAAGTAGGAGGAAACAGATATGACAGACGCTGAAAAGCTGACGATGCTTAAGGTTGACCTCGGCATAAGCGTCGAGGCATATGACACACGTCTTACTCAATACATTCAGACATCCAAGAATGAAATCGAAAGAGAGGGAATCTCCCTCTCTGACGATAGCCTTGATGATTGCACACTTATAGTCATGTTTGCCGCTTGGTTGTGGCGAAAGAGAGACACAGGCGAAGGGATGCCTAGAATGTTACGGTATGCATTAAATAATAGACTCTTCGCAGAAAAGATGCAGGTAGGTGAATAATGAACGATACGATCATAACACTGGTAAAACAGGAATATAGCAAGAATGATTTTGGTGCTCCGATTCCTGTGGAAACATCAAGAGATGTTTTCTGCAGTTTGAAATCTGTTGGTCGATCAGATTTCTATGCAGCGGGACAAGCAGGTCTTGCACTCGATCATGTATTTATCACGGATCCTGTGAATTATGACGGAGAGCAGATTGTCGTATATCTCGGTGTTAGGTATGAAGTGACGAGAACATACCAATCATCGGCCAATACACTTGAGATATACGTCGGTCATAAGGTAGGTGTATTCGGTTGATAGATCTGTCTAAAGAGATTAATAACATACTTCAGGAATATGCGAATGATGTGGAAAAAGCTTTGATCAGGGCTGAAGACGAAGTTGCGGCCGAAGCTGTTGAAAAGCTTAAGAAGACGTCTCCCAAAAAAGCAAGAGGTAAGAAAGCTGGAAACTATGCAAAAAGCTGGGCTGTCGATAAGAAGACAAAAAAGCAGTATGCACAGACGATAATCCATAACAAGGATTACCAGCTGACTCATCTCTTGGAAAATGGTCACGATATAGTCAGGGATGGAAAAGTAGTTGCTCATGCTAATGCTCAGCCGCACATTAAGCCGGTTGAGGAATGGGTTAAGAGAGAAATGGTAGAAAGGATTGAAGCTGAACTATGACAATATTAGAAATTTACAACATGCTAAATGATATAGTCCCATCGTTTTATTCACATGCTCCTATCAATACTCCGGTGCCTTTTGCAACATTCTTGACAGACCATGAGAATAATTTTGGCGCAGACAACAAGGTCTATAAAGAGGTTACAGGGATAACCATCACACTCTATATGGGTGAAAATGATCTTTATCTGGAGGATAGTCTGAACACAGCTCTTAATGATGCAGATCTTTACTGGGTATCAAGTACCGATTATGACGATAATCAGAAAGTATATACGACGATATATGAAACGGAGGTCATATAGAGATGGCAAAGAAAGTTAAATTTGGACTGCGTAATACTCATTACGCAGTAGTAACTGAGACTGCGGATCCGAGTACAGGCGAGATCACAAGCACATATGGCACAGTAAAGGCATGGCCTGGTTCCGTGAACCTTTCGCTTGATGCAGCTGGAGAAGATACTCCATTTTATGCGGATGATACGATTTACGAAAACATCTCAAGTAATACCGGATATACAGGAACACTTGAGTCAGCTCTCATTCCGGAGGATGTTTACACAGCTGTATTTAGCCAGACCAAGAACAATGATGGTCTTGTAATTGAGACGGCAGATGACACTAAGAAGTACATAGCTCTTATGACAGAGTTCCAGATGGATGCATCGGCAAGAAGGTATTGTTTCTACAGATGCATGTTAACAAGACCATCTGTAACAGGAGCAACTATTGAGGCGGCTGCAACACCACAGACAGAGACGGTAAATATTACTATCTCACCAAGACCTGACGATAAGGTTATCAGAGTATTCTGCGATAAGGATGCTAATGCTTATTCAGGATTCTTCCTGCAGGTACCAACACCCTAGTACGTCTCCGGTAGATCCGGAGGACGATGACGATGATGAGGAGCCGTAAGGCTAATCATAAACTGCAAGCCCGACGGGGTAAATCCTCCAGGAGAGTTGTCTTATAGTAGGCGGCTCTCCGCCAAAGGAGGATAAGATAAGGAGGATTTATGAGAAAAACACTTAAGATGAGAAACAAGGAACTGGTTATTGAATGTAATGCTGCAAGTCCGATCATACATAAAAGGATATGGGGCGAAAATCTCATGATAAATCTGCAGAAAATGGATGCAAGTAATCCGATAGAGTCAATCGAATTCATACAGAGAGCAGTATACACATTTTATGTGACTGCCATGCGTGGAGTTAAAGAGGCATTGAATGCCAATAAAGATGATTGTATAGATTTTCTTTCAGATTTTGAAATGATGGAGTTTGCTGATCCGGACATACTTGATCAGATAATTGAGGCATGGGGCATCAACATCCATTCGGAGTCAGAACCAAAAAACCAGGAAGGCCCACAGCAAGAGAATCAACCATAGGAGTCTATCTGCTGAGGGCGGCAGAATTAGGAATTAAGATAACAGATCTGGGAAATTACCACTTGGGTGAAATCACAGATATGATCATAGAGAAAAATAACGATTATGAAGAATATCCTGAACTTGCACAAGAGAGTGATATCAAGAAATTCTTCGGATAGCAGTTTTGCGCCGGCGCAAGAGGAGTAGCATATGGCATCAGGAAGCATTAAGGGAATCACAATTGAAATACTTGGCAAGACTGATGGACTTGTAAAGAGTCTTGGAAATGTTAATAAGAGCCTTGCTGAAACACAGAAGAGCCTCAAGACGGTCAATCAGGCGTTAAAGCTGGATCCTAAGAATGTAGAAACGCTGAAGACTAAGCAGGAACTCCTCAGTAATGCTATTAAGCAAACTGAAGAAAAACTTAAGCTTGAGAAACAAGCAGCGGCTGAAGCAGCAAAGGCTCTTGAGGAAGGAACAATTACAAAATCTCAGTATGACACTATGAATGCTGAGATAGCTAAAACAACATCGGAGCTTAAGGACCTGAAGAGTCAGGCCAAAGACACCAATGATCAGATCAAGGATCTTGGTGGCGGTAATAAAATGGCAGCCTTTCAGGATGCACTTGATAAGGCACAGGAGAAGCTTAAAGGCGTCAGTGATAAGCTGGTCGATGTAGGAGAAAAGCTCACTAAAACTGCATCGGCAGCTGTGACTGCTTTTGGAGCAGTATCTGTCAAGGCATTTTACGATGTAGATGATGCACTGGATATTGTCGCAAAAAAGACCGGTGCAACTGGCGAAGAGCTTGAAGCGATGGAAGATATTGCATCCGGAATAGCTACATCGATACCAACAGAGTTTGAAACTGCAGCGGCTGCAGTAGGTGAGGTTAATACCAAGTTTGGTGCAACCGGAGACGAACTGGAATATCTTTCAACGCAGTTTGTTAAGTTTGCAGATTTAAATGATACGGATGTATCAAATTCAATTGATAAAGTCCAGAAAGCTCTTGCAGCATATGGAAAGGATAGTAAATCAGCAGGAACACTGCTTAACGTGCTTAATAAAACAGCACAGCAGACCGGTGTATCGGTTGATAAGCTTGAAGATGGACTTGTACAGAATGCAACTGCCTTTGATGAAATGGGTATGTCACTCTGGCAGAGTGTATCTTTTATGGGTCAGCTGGAAAAATCGGGAGCCAATAGCGAAACGGTTATGCAGGGTATGAGAAAAGCCCTGAAGAATGCAACCAAAGAAGGCAAAGATCTAAATACAGCTCTTGGTGAGTTGCAGGATGCTATCCTAAATGGAACAAATGACATGGATGGTCTGACTTATGCATATGACCTTTTTGGCAAGTCAGGAGATCAGATCTATGGAGCTCTTAAGAATGGATCCCTTGATTTCAAGGAAGTGGCGCATAGTGCAACCGTTCTGGCTGATGCGACTGACTCTGTTGCTGATACATATGAAAACCTTGAGGATGGTAGCGGTCAGGTTAAGGTTGCTACCAATAATATGAAAAATGCTCTGAAGGAAGTTGGAAAGAGCATCAGTGAAAGCCTCGCTCCGATCATTAAGAAGGCATCGGACAAGCTGAAGGATTTCGCGAAATGGTGGAAGAACCTCGATCCGAACGTTCAGCAGATTATATTAAAGGTTGCAGCATTTATAGCAATCCTTGGTCCTGCACTGGTGATCATCGGTAAGGTGGTCGGAGGCATCAAAGGATTAATAGGTATCATATCCGCATGTGCGACGTTTATTACCGGAACATTAATTCCGGCAATTACCGGAATGGGTACAGCACTAACGGCTTCACTTGCTCCTATAGCAGCGGTTGTGCTTGCTATTACAGCAATCATCATGGTTATCAAAAATTGGGATGCCATTGTAGAGGTCGCAAAGGAGATATGGAAAGGCTTCTGCGACTTCATGTTGAGCATCATCACAGCAATCGGTGATGCATGGAATGACTTTGTTGATATGCTGAGTGGACTCATTGAGGAGTTCGTGAACTTCTGGAGTGAAGCTTGGGATTCAATAAAGCAGTTCTTTAAAGACATATGGGATGGAATATGCCAAATTGCTTCAGATGCATGGAATGCAATCACAGGCTTCTTTGCCGGAATCGGCGATTGGTTCAGCGAGAGATTTCAAGCTGCCTATGATGCAATAACAAGCATCTTTGGAGCTTTGGGAGACTTCTTCCAAGGAGTATGGGACAAAATCGTTTCAATCTTCACCGAAGTGGGAACTGCGGTAGGTGATGCGGTTGGTGGAGCGGTTAAGAACGTAATCAATTCCGTACTCTCAGGTGCGATCGGAATCATCAATGGATTCATCTCTCTGATTAATGGAGCGATTAAGATTATCAACAAGATACCAGGTGTATCGATTCCGAAGATTAAGAAGCTTGAAGTTGTTCAGATGGAGCAAGGTGGTGTTCTTAAGAAGGGACAGATAGGCTTCTTGGAAGGTAACGGAGCAGAGGCGGTTGTACCTCTTGATAAGAATAAGAAGTGGATTGATGCGGTTGCAAATTCGATGAAGTCATCACTTGCGATGCAGACTCCACAGATTGATTACCGACCACAGCTGAATCAGATCATCACGGCAATGCAGAGCGGAGCAACAATCACCATTAATCAGCAGCTGAACGGACAGACCTTCGACAGGCAGGTCATTTCAGCGATTAACAGATATAACTACAGAACAGGAGGCAGATGATGGTCACAAGAACACTTGGTGGTGTAACCTTACCAAAGCCTACTCAATGGGACGAGTCATATGGTGTTATCGAGAACACCAATACTTCTGAGGCAGGAACAGACCTTGTCAACGTGGTGAGGCAGAATAAGTTGTCTGTCACTACACAGTTTAATTGCTCATCAAGGCTCTATCATCAGCTCTTTGAACTGAGCCAACAGCCTTATATGTTCCTTCAGACCTATGATCCTTTAACGGATGCCACAGGTCTTCGCAAAGTAAGGATGAGGGACTTCGCAGCATCATTTCAGCAGTATTCGGACAATGTACCGAATACTACAGGACTTTGGGTGGTTGGCTTTAGTTTAACTGAATTCTAAGGAGGGCAAATATGTACTCCGTATCGAATAAGTATAAATTAGACATGAAAGAGCCTGTAGCAAGGTTATCGCTTCGTGGATTGATTAGTGGTGTGGCTTTTAACGAAGATAACTTGGTTGGCGGAAGCTTATCAATTACTAATCAATGTGTAGATAATGATGAAATTCTACTTGGAGCAGCCTACATTGGTGAACTGCAGGCAACATTTCAAAATGTTAACATTAATAGATATGAATGGGTAGGTAAGGTTATTACACCTTACCATATAAGAGTATTCCCGGATAATACAAGAGAAGAAGTGCCACTTGGCGTATTCACTATAGCAGAAGCTGTATGGTCTGCAGATGGAGTCAGCGTAGTAGCCTACGATAATATGAGTAAGCTGGACAAAACAGCAACTTTCAACGCAACTAGCGGAACGGCTTATGGGATTCTGTCGAATATCTGTACAATGTGCGGATTAACTTTAGGGATGACAGAAGAAGAAGTTGAGGCTCTTCCAAATGGTACAGAAACGCTTGGATTATGGGCGGAAAATGATATTGAAACCTTCAGAGACATGATATCATGGCTGGCCCAGACACTGGCATCAATAGTCTTGGTTGACAGAGTAGGAAGAATTTATCTGAAACCATATGGAATGACATCAATAGATGATATAGGAGCAGAGAACAGATTCCTTGATGCTATGTTTTCGGACTATGAATCAAGATATAGCGGTTTGTCAGTAGTTGATATTGCAACGAAGCAAACAAAATACTATGGTACAGAACCAGATATTTATCTGACATACAATCTTGGATCTAATCCGTTTATGCAATATGGACTTCCTGTAACAAAGGACAGGATGGCAAGAGCAATATTAAACAGCCTGTCAGCAACGGCATATGTTCCGTTCAGCGTGACAATGCTTGGGGATCCTGCCTATGATCTGGGAGATGTAATAACTCTTTCAGGGGGCCTGGGAGATAATACCAAACACTTCGTAATTCAAAGATACTCGTATAACTTACATAACAACTATACAGCAGAAGGAGTCGGCAAAAATCCGGATGTAGCTAATGCAAAGAGTAAAACAGATAAGCAGATACAAGGACTCCTTAACAATCAGAATCAAAACGTAATTCAGTATTATTTTTATACAAATTCCGATGACATTGTAATCAAAGACACCAGAACAAAAACAATAATTGACTTACGATTTGCTTCACTGAAAGCAACCGTGGTCATGTTTCAGGCCGAGGTTATGCTTGAAGCAGACAGTACAGTAAGTGGTATTAATTACAATGACATAGTTGGAACAGTAACTTATTACATCAACTATTCTGAAGTGCAAGAGAGGCATCCTGTGGAGACGTGGGTAGATGGGGACCATATACTGCATCTTCTCTATCACATCCGTATTGGTGATGCTGAGCTGACAAAGTTTACTGTAACATTAACCGCAAATGGTGGTGATATTCATATTCCGGTTAATGGCGTAGAAGCGGCTATTAGTGGACAGGGATTGGCAGCTACAGATGAGTGGTCAGGCTTCATTGATTTTGAGGAAGTAATTGAAGAAGTTACACTTGGCGATTTTAGTGTAGACGATAATATGACCGATGTAGTAAACGCATGGCTTGATACTCCATACAATCCGGCAAATACAGAAACACTTGATGAAATAGATCTTGGCGGGATGGAATTAGAAGGATTCTCTGACATGCTTTTGATTGATAAGGACATGATGAGCCAGAAAACACATCAGGAGCTTTCTGATTATACACATGCTCAGATTAACAACCTGTTCATTTATGGATAAGGAGGAAGGAAATGGCAACAGGAACAGCATATTATAACCTAACCAAGCCTGCATCTACAGAAAACTACAACGTAGGGGTTTGGAATACCAACCTTGATATGATTGATGCGCAGATGCACCAGAACGAGACCGAAACCTTTACAGGAGCAACAAGCCTTGCTAACGGAACTGTTGGCAATGTTCCTGCTCCTACGATAGCCGACAAAGACAAGTACCTCAAGGGCGATGGCACCTGGGATACTCCAAGCGGCGGTGGCGGTGGAGGAGCAGGTACGGATGAAATGACGCTTGCTGAGTATAACGAGCTTACTGAACAGCAAAAGAACGATGGAACTATACGATTCATTCCTGCGGGATCAGGCGGCGGAACATCTACCCCTCTTGATATGTCAAATTTAACAGCATTTCGAGAGGGAGCAATGGGTGTAGTAGCTACATCATCAACCGAAACAAATGTATCATGGTCTGGTGGCTCTAGTATTGGATGTACATTTTACTATACAACGCCAATAGACGTTACAGATTATAGTACGATTAAATTTACCGCCACAAATGGTCAGTGTTATGACGGAACAGTATCTCAGGCGATGTCAGCCAATTGGAACCTTCAGATCGGTTTACAGATTGCAGCCCCGACAGCTGTTCAAGTAATAACTAAAACAGATTCTAGGTGGGCAGCTGTTGAAGATATGAATCTTGCAAATCACACGTATGAAGGTTCTGTAGACGTATCAAATTTAACAGGAACTTATTATCTTGTAATTAATGCTCATGGTTGGAACACAGTAATTGAGGACATAACGCTCGATACTGGAGGAGTTTATCCTTCGCAGATCAAATACATGAGCAAGACCTACGCAGAGGTATCCGTTGACAAGTTAGACTTTACACAGCTATCAGCACAGCAGATTACCGATTTGCAGACCGCACTCGGCATTAATTCATAGGAGGGCAAAATGAAGATTCACGGACATTCAACGATTGAATTAACTAATATTCATACAGGCGAGGTTGAGAAGTACGAAAATGACAACATGGTTACGAATGCTCTTAACTATTACCTTCAGGACGTAGGAGTATTTAATACATCTCCAATCTATACTGAAGATATACGAAACAACCTCATCCCAAGGCTTCTTGGCGGTCTGCTCCTGCTTGATACCGAGCTTACAGAGAGCGCAGACAATATCATTTGTCCGTCTGGAGTAAAGATGGTCGGCAATGGTGCTTATGGTCACTCAAGCGGTAGCGAGTCCGAAGTAACCGAAATGGGAACATATGACCAAGTAGAGAGCCATTGGACGAGCGATGGCAAGTGTGTCATGGTTTGGTCATTTGGAACATCACAGGCTAACTGCGATACAGAGCATAATCAGCAGATCAAGTGTGCTTGCCTTACATCTGCAAATCATGGATACATCGGTGAGGGTAATGCTAACAGCGGAAAGTCATTCCCAAGAAGCTCAACATACAGGAGAAATGATTATTCGCTTGCAGGAACTCCTCAAGGCATTTCGATAGATGGTGGCAATTACCAAGCAAATCGCATCCTTCGTGCATCAAGGACTTCTAACACAATCACGATGATTGATGAGCATAGCCTAATACGCACAACAGGCTACGAAAACGAGCATATGAGCGAAACCGGAAAGCTCAAATTTGTAACATACAAGATGCCGATTAAGAAGCTCGACATGAGATTTGGCGCAGGATTTGAGTACATTCCTACGACAGAGGTTGAGGTATCTTTGGCAAGTGCCTTTGTAACAGCACTTAATCATGGCAATGCACAGCTCTATGGCAAGGTTGGAGATACATACTATCTCGCAGTAGGCTTTGCGAGTACAGGCGGTTCATATATTAGGTGGAATGCTAATTCCAATATTCATGTTGTGCGCATTAATTCGGATAATTCAGCAAGTTATTACTCCGTGGCTAATCCAAGTGACGGAAACATAGATTTTATACCTAATAACCTCATACTTGTAGGTAACGTCCTTATGGTTGCCGATAACACAGGAACATGGTTTGTTGATGTAACTAATCAAGCTGATGTCACACACAGCGACCTCGGAGCAGGTGCGTTTGACTTGGTGTACCCGGAACAGGGAGTGGCTTTTGGTGACAGCGTTAAGGTAGATATCGGAGAGCGCAAGGTGTATTACGCTAACCTTTGGAGGAATTCAGGAAACAATACCGCAAGCTATCAGTTCTTATCGGACAATCCTCTGACCAACGCATACATGGGTAACGGACAGCTATATAAGACTACAAACTACCTTGCCACGATCAACAACCTGCAATCGCCTGTTGTTAAGACAGCAGAAAAGACAATGAAAGTAACCTATGTTCTCAGTTTTGACGATGGGGAGTAAATATGAGTGCATTAAACGGACACAAATTCATAGTAATAGGTGACAGCTACACAGTAGGCATCACAGGCGGTGGAGGAACTATCGACTCATGGCTTGATTACTTCGTGTCATGGTATGGCTCAGAATGGGATGGATACTTTGAGTCAGCTATCGGTGGTTACGGATTTGCAAAGACCGACTTTCAGTTTATCAACTTATTAAATGCTCTTGATAATACCATATCAGATAAGGCATCTATAACAGATATCTTGGTAGTGGGTGGTTACAACGATCATGGTTATCTGTCTGGAGTACAGGCGGCTATTGCGGAATTTAAGACAGTAGCCAATCAAAAATATCCTAATGCTAAGTTATGGATCGCGCCTGTCGGATGGACAACAAATCAGTACCAAGCAGACGTAATAACCTCAATCAACTATTACATTCAGTATGGCAACCTTTACGGATACAGAGTGCTAGAAGAGATGAAGGATGTTATGAGGAGCAATCCTGCTTACCTCTCAAGCGATGATATCCACCCAACAGAGGCAGGATATAAGGTTTTAGCACAATATATGCATACATACCTCTTGGAGTATTTAACAGCACCAAGGATCATGTATAACGGACAGGATAAGTGGAGGATTAAAGTCACAGGACTACTCAACGAGGGTTCTGGCGGCGGTGGCGGTGGAAACGTTGACGATGTAAAAGTCAATGGTACATCAGTAGTCGATGAGAACAAAGTGGCGCAGATAGATTTATCAGACTATGCCACACAAAGCTACGTCATTAATGCCCTTGACGATTACACCACTACGGCAGTACTGCAAGCCAACTACTATACTAAGACCGAAGTAGACACGGCTCTGCAGAGCAAGGCAAATGCTAACAGCGTGTACACCAAGACCGAAGCTGACACTTTGCTCTCTGCTAAAGCCAATGCAAGTGATGTATATGCTAAGTCAGAAACTTATTCCGATGATGAGGTTGATGCACTGCTATCGGACAAAGCAGACACGGCAGACCTTGCGACAGTAGCCACAAGCGGAAGTTATAATGACTTGAGTGATAAGCCGACAATCCCAAGTGGTCAAATTCAGAGTGATTGGGCACAGAGCGATAATACATCTGTTGATTACATTAAAAACAAACCAACAATACCAAGTGATACAACTTATACCTTTGCAGAAGGTACTACCAACGGAGCATTCCAAGTAACACCGAGTGGTGGAAGTGCGCAGAGTGTCAAGGTTCATGGTCTTGGATCAATGGCATATGCGGCAACGAGTAGTTATGTCGCCGAATCTGGTGACACCATGACAGGAACGCTTACGATGAATAATACGCAGGTGGTTGTTAAGGACAACAACATCACTTCTGGTTCAAATCCATCCTCTACCGTTTGGGGCAAAGGCTTTATAATGTATGATTCCGCAAGTGTAAACATAGCGCACGTAAGAGTCATGAAATACACAGGTGGTAAACAGGGTCTACAGGTCGAAACACAGCGAGTAGTAAGCGGAACGACCTATTACAATTCAATTAATATGTTGATTGATACGGCAGGAGAAAAATACATAGAGCTTTCAGATCCTGCCGCTTGGAGAAGTGCGCTTGGCTTGGGAAGCATGGCAACAGCAAATACAAGCAGCTATGTTGCTAAAGCAGGCGATACCATGACAGGCAATCTCACGGTATCAAAGTCGGGTGAGGCTCTTATCCAAACAAGGAATACGCAATGGACGCTGACCACATCAAGCACTAACGGATTATCTGCAAATACATCAGCAGGAGCGTTCTATCATCTTGGAAGTGACAACACTATGATAGGCAGAACAAACTGTTATGGCAATTCAGCAGGTGCAACCAATATAGTATTACAATGCTATGACAAGACTACATCAGGCGGCTCAGTAAATAATCAGTTAGGACTTACTATAGCCAAGAACGGCTCGCAAACATACTGGGTATCCTCAGCCGCCAACTTCCGAAGTGCTATCGGTGCGGCGGCTTCTTCATCCAGAGCCTATAAAGAGAATATAGAAGATATTACAGAGGATGAAGCAAAAAAGATTCTTGATGTTGAGATTAAATCATTTGACTATAAAGAAGGCTTTGGCGATAAGGGTAGAGAAAAAGGGCAATTCGGAGTGATTGCAGAGGATGTTATAAATATCATTCCGAGTGTGGTTAATATTCCTGAATACTACGATGAAGAAAAGGTGCTTGAAGCAGTAAAGAACGCTGATGACGATAATCCGATGAGTGAGCCTTTAATATCAGTAGATTACTTCAAGTTTATACCTTATATGATAAAAATGATACAGATGCAACAGAGAGAGATTGAGGAACTTAAAGCGGAAATTAAAGCGATTAAGGAGGGACACTAAATGAATCCTTGGAACTTAATACCTTGGAGTATATCAATCATAGCCTTAATTATTACCATCGTAACCTTTGCTATAAATCGCAAGAAAGACCTTAAGACGGACTATAGGGAAGAGGATGCAAAGTTTGATGGAATCAAGGAGAGCTTGCTTAAGGCGAACATCAAGCTTGACCAAGTGTGCGCTACCACGACAGAGACACGGACGGACATTAAAGCCCTTAACAAAGACCTTGCAGAGATGGACAAGCGCATAGCCGTAGTCGAGAGAGATGTCAAGACGGCATTTGTCCGGATAGACGAAATTAGAGATCAGATCAGGGCAGAATAAGAATCAAAACAAGCACATTTTGGTTGCTAACGATACATTTTGGGCAAAAGATGCAGATTAAAAACCAAATTTGGTATTTAAAATACCGATTACTGAAGGGCCAAAGGCATTTTCGGCGGCGAGAAATAGAACCGCTCTTTTCATTTTCAACGAAGTCGAGAAAAGCGGCAGAAAGGTTAAAAAGGTGATTAATGTGAGTAATAAGCTATATGACACGCTAAAGTGGATAGCGCAGATAGTGCTTCCTGCTATAGGCACTCTGTATTTTGCACTTGCTTCTATTTGGGGCTTACCTTACGGAGAGCAGATAGTGGGAACTATCACAGCTATTGATGCATTCCTTGGTGCGATCCTTGGAATAAGCACAGCAAATTACAACAAGCGGAAGGAGGAAGAAGATGAACTGTAATCCACAGAAGGTAATTGATGTAGCCTTGTCGCAGGTAGGCTATAAGGAGAAAGCAAGTAATAGTCAGCTTGATGACAAGAACGCTAACGCAGGAAATAATAATTGGAATAAATATGCAAGGGATATAGATGAGAAATATCCTGATTGGTATAACGGCAAGAAGAATGGCTACGATTGGTGCGACATCTTCGTTGATTGGTGCTTCATTACTGCATACGGCAGAGAGAATGCACAGAAGCTTCTCTGTCAGCCGAACAACAGCCTCGGAGCAGGTTGTGAGTATTCATACAATTATTTCAAGCAGAATGGACAGGCAGGATCTTCTCCGAAAAAAGGCGCACAGATATTCTTTGGTGATCTGGATCACACCGGAATAGTAGTTGATTACGATAATAATTATGTCTGGACAGTTGAGGGAAACTCGGGCAACGAGGTTAAAAAGAAGAAATACGCAAGAAATAATTCCTGGATTTATGGCTATGGGTATCCGAATTATGACGAGGAAATGCCAACACCTACACCTGCGCCAAGCGGAAACACATGGACAGGCGGTTTTCCGAAGCTGCCGAGCAGAGGGTATTATTTGACCGGTGACGGATACGAGAGGTATGAGAACCTTCAGCCGGATATTAAGCTGATACAGGAGTTTCTGCAGTGGGTATTTAATTTAGATGATGATGAGTTCCCTGTTGATGGCTTTTATGGAGAGATGACCACAGCGGCGGTTAAGAGTTTCCAGAGATTAGTGGGTATCGAGGTTGATGGATCATATGGCAAAGATACCCTAGCAGCTGCAAAGGCTTACAGGAAGGATTCAGCACCTGAACCGAGCGGAAATGTTGTTAAGGCATCACAACAGGCAATGAAATATGATGAGAATCTGGCCGGAACATATATCGTTGATTCATATACTGGATTAAATGTCAGAGATGGAGCCGGAATGAATTATGAAATCCTTGTGGCAATACCTGATGGTCAAAAGGTTCATAATTATGGCTATTACACAGATTGCGAAGGTATAAGGTGGTTGTATATCGCATTTTTATATGAAAATATAAACTATATTGGTTTTGCTTCAGCTGATTGGTTGAAAAAATAGAATGGATATTCATATGATGATATTATGACAAGACTCTATGAGCTTATGGAAGAAGCTCCGGATGACAAAATGCGTCAGGAGTTTAAAAGGTTCATTCAGAGACTGGAGAGTATGTAAATCACTGTTGAAGAGCCTGCCGGATAATGGAATAAAGCAGCGGTTCTGAGTCTCTTTTAAAAGTGATTTGTTACCAAAATGTTACCTTAATAGTCTATAAAAGACGTATATACGTTATTTAAGGCTGACTTTTAATCAAGTTGTCGCGGGTTCGAGTCCCGCGTGGCTCATGATATATATATCGGAATTCCTTGATGGAGTTCCGATTTTTTTGTTTTTCCGATACTAAATAATAACTTGTGTTATAACCTCTATTATGATAGAATCAAGCAGTCGAGCGGGCATGGCGGAATTGGCAGACGCGCCAGATTTAGGTTCTGGTGGGCAACCCGTGCAGGTTCAAGTCCTGTTGCCCGCATTATAAAAGTCTAAGCCTGTTACTTAACAGTAACGGGCTTATTCATAATAAGGGCGAAAAAACAAATAATAAGCAATACGAGGGGAAGAAAAAATGGATGATGCATTGATCGAGCTTAAAGGGCTCACGAAGAATTTTGGAGATCAGCAGGTATTAAAGGGCATAGACCTGATCATTCACAGGAATGAATTTCTTACACTTCTCGGTCCATCGGGCTGCGGTAAAACAACAACCCTAAGGATAATCGCGGGGTTTGATGATCCTTCCGGCGGACAGATACTTTTCGACGGTATCGATATATCAAAGATCCCGGCATACAAGAGAGAAGTAAATACGGTATTCCAGAAATACGCCCTTTTCCCATTTCTTAATGTATATGACAATATCGCCTTCGGCCTTAATATCAAGAAGACTGATAAGAGCGTGATAGAGCATAAGGTTATGAAGATGCTTGACCTTGTAGGCCTCTCCGGTTTTGAGAAGAGAGATGTCACAAGTCTTTCGGGTGGTCAGCAGCAGCGAGTTGCCATAGCAAGAGCACTTGTAAATGAACCAAAGGTGCTTCTTCTTGATGAGCCTCTCGGTGCGCTGGATGCAAAGCTCAGAAAAGGCATGCAGACCGAGCTTAAGAAGATACAGAAGGAAGTAGGCATCACCTTCATATTTGTAACCCATGATCAGGAGGAGGCACTCTCTATGTCTGATACTGTTGTCGTTATGAATGAAGGTATCATCCAGCAGGTAGGCACACCTGAGGATATTTACAATGAGCCTGAAAACCGTTTTGTAGCAAGCTTTATCGGTGAGTCAAATATCATCGAGGCTGTTATGAAGAAGGACCTTCTTGTAAGCTTTGACGGCTTTGATTTCGACTGTGTTGATAAGGGCTTCAAGGAGAATGAGGATGTAGAGGTTGTTATCAGACCTGAGGATATCGATATTGTAAAGCCTGAGGAAGCCAAGCTTAAGGGTACGGTAAAGTCTATCGTATTTAAGGGCGTTCATCACGAGATCGTGGTTGAGGCAGAGTATAGAGATTATCTTATTCATACAACAGACTATTTTGAACCGGGTCTTAATGTGGGACTTACATTCGGGCCGGATGATATTCACGTAATGTACAGGATGGACTGGGTTCAGTAAGGAGGCAGAGATGAAGCATTTTGTTAAGCTTGTCAGACCTTACATAGTCTGGGCATTCATAATAATCGTTGTCCCACTGCTCCTTATCGTACTTTATTCGGTTACGACAGGCGGAAACGACCTTGTAAATATCAGTTTCACGCTGAGGAACTTCAAGAAGATAGGAGAGCCTATTTATCTTGAAGTGCTGAAAAAGTCCCTGGTACTGGGTCTTCTTTCGGTCATCATATGTCTGGTGGTGGGCTATGCGCTGGCTTATATCATCAGCAAGAAAAGTGAGAAGATGCAGAACCTTCTGATACTTCTCGTTACAATACCTATGTGGATAAATACACTGCTCCGTACCTATGCATGGATAAGCATCCTTTCGGATAACGGAGTTGTGAATTCCTTCCTGAGATGGATGGGAGCGAAGCCGGTCAATCTGATGTACACTGATTTTGCAGTGCTTCTGGGACTTGTCAGCGACCTGCTGCCTTTCATGGTAATACCTATCCATACAAGTATAAGGAAGATAGACAGATCGCTTATCGAGGCTTCCTTTGACCTCGGAGCAAACCGTTTCCAGACCTTCTGGAAGGTTACCTGGAGAATGTCGATACCGGGCGTTATAAACGGTATTATGATGACATTCCTCCTTTCGATATCAACCTTCGTTATTCCGAAGCTTCTCGGAGGCGGACAGTATATGCTCATCGGTAACCTGATCGAGAATCAGTTTATCTCTGTCGGAAACTGGAATTTCGGTAGTGCGATATCTATTATTCTTGCATTTATCATCCTTGTGGGAATGACTGTCATGAAGAAGTTTGACAAGGAAGAGAAGGAGGAAGAATAATGGCTGCGTCAAAGAAGAGTAAGGTCTTTTCGGCCCTTTATATTATCCTCTGTTTTCTGTTCCTTTATCTTCCGATATTAGTTACGATGATATTTTCATTCAACTCATCTAAGTCACTGACGAAGATGCAGGGCTTCTCCATGAGGTGGTACGGAAGTCTCATCAATAACGGCTCTATCATGAAGGCGGTTTATGTTTCAATAACGATAGCTGTATTTGCGACTATCATATCTACAGTGCTTGGAACACTTACTGCCATCGGTCTCTCAAAGACCAGAAGAGTGCTTAAAGAGGTTATTAAAAATGTAAATAATATCCCTATCATGAATCCGGATATCGTTACTGCGATCGGACTTATGATACTGTTTTCATCGATCGGTATCGAGAGAGGCTATTACACAATGCTCCTTTCACATGTAGCATTCTGTACGCCTTACGTTATAACGAGTGTATATCCTAAGGTAAGAAACCTTGATCCATCCCTTGCAAATGCGGCTATGGACCTTGGTGCTACACCTTTCCAGGCTCTTACAAAGGTTATACTTCCGATGCTGAAGGACGGCATCTATGCGGGCGTGCTGCTTGCCTTCACAATGTCCTTTGACGATTTCGTTATTTCGTATTTCGTAACCGGAAACGGAGTTTCAAATATCTCTATTACGGTCTACAACATGACCAAGAGAACGAATCCGACCATAAATGCGCTGTCGACCATCGTTATCCTTGTCATTGCGCTGCTTTTGATACTTATCAATGTCATGCCTGATATCGTAAAGAAGGTGATGAGAAAGGTGTTCGTGGTTCTCTTCATCGGAGCCATCATCATGATGGTATTTACAGGGGTTGGCGGAAGCAGAAAAACTCTCAGAATTTACAATGCAGGAGAGTATATCGATCCGAACCTGATAGAGAAGTTCGAGAGAGAACACGACTGCAAGGTAATCTATGAGACCTTCGATTCCAATGAGAGTATGTACACGAAGATCAAGAGCGGTGCAAAGTATGATATATTGATACCGTCGGATTATATGATCGAGAGACTGGTGAAGGAAGAGCTTGTCGAGCCGCTTGACTGGGATAAGATCGCAGGCGGAGACAGCCTGAATCCTCAGATCATGGATCTTGCCTATGATCCGGGAAATATGTATTCGGCTCCATACTTTGTAGGAACCGTCGGAATCCTTTACGACAGTACTGTTGTTGACGGAGAGGATCTTGCTGAAGGCTGGGAAGTTCTCAGAAATAAGAAATATAAGGGAAATATCTATATGTATGATTCGGAGCGAGATTCCTTTATGATCGCGCTCAAGGCCCTTGGATATTCGATGAATACAACAGATATGGATGAGATCGATGATGCCTATGACTGGCTTATAGAGCAGAGAGATTCCATGGATGTTGTATATGCCGGCGATGATGTTATCGATAATATGATCTCCGGAAATAAGGCTCTTGCTGTTGTTTATTCGGGTGATGCTGCCTATATCATGAGTGAGAATCCTGATATGGTTTATTTTGAGCCACAGCAGGGTACAAACGAGTGGTGTGATGGTATGGTGATCACAAAGAACTGCGAGGAAGAGGAGCTTGCATACGAGTTCATAAGTTTCATGTATGAATATGATAATGCTTACGATAACTCTGTTTATGTAGGATACACCTCGCCTGTAAAGGATGTTGCGGGAGAGCTTGCAGCAACAGAATTCGAAATGATCAATGCTTATACACCTTCCTTCGGAGAGAAGGAAAACGAGGTATTCCGTTATCAGGATACCAAGATCAAACAGTATTTTGCCGATCTCTGGACAAAGGTTAAGGCATATGACAAATAATAAAGAAATTTATTAATTCTTTATATCATTTGACAAAAAAATATGATAGAATAGCCATGTATGTGTTCTCGAAACATGTATATGGCTGTTTTTGTCGGATGACGGAACAGGGGCCGGTATCCGGATTAACATAATTATTACGACGAGGTGAAGAAAAGTGGGAAAAAAGTGGGAAAAAGATGATTGGAAGAAATTCTCTATACTCACGTTATCATTGTGTATAGTTGTTGCATTTTATATGCTGCTGGGTAAGCTGCCGGCGGTTCTGAAGTTCCTGGGTATCTTAATAAGTGCATTCACACCTATTCTTATGGGTTGTGTTATCGCATTCCTTCTGCTGCCTGTAATGAACTTCCTGAAGGGCGTTTTTTCAAAGCTCATGATCAAGATACTGGGCGAGAATAAGAAGCTGACCGCAGTTAAGGTTGCAAATACTCTGGCGGTATTTTTCTCAATCGTATTCCTGCTTGGTATAGTATTCGGACTTCTGATAGTTCTTATTCCTGAGCTCCAGAAGAGTATCACAATGCTCTCGAACGAGATCCCGAATTATATAAGCAATGCCAAGAACTGGCTGAAGAATCTGTCATTCCTTAAGAAATATCCTAAGATCTATGACACAGTAAGTAATAACCTTGATAAGATCCAGGACAATCTTATTAAGATCATAACAGACAAGCTGCTTCCGAATATTGATACCATCGTTATCAAGATCTCAAACGGTATCATCGGCGGTATCAAGTTTGTATTCAACTTCTTTGTAGGTATAATTATTGCTGTATATATCCTTTACAGTAAGGAGAGGCTTTCTGCAAACGGAAAGAAGATGGTATACAGTGTATTTAAGAAGAAGAACGGTACTATAGTTCTTGATTCACTTTCATTCATGAACAATGTATTCGGTGGTTTCATCGATGGTAAGATCCTTGATTCCATGATCATCGGTATCATCTGCGCGATCTTCTGCGTAAGCGTTGATATGCCATATGCGGTACTTGTCAGTGTGACTGTAGGCCTTACAAATATCATTCCGTTCTTCGGACCTTTCATCGGCGCAATACCTTGTTCGCTCCTGATACTTGTTGCGGATCCGATTAAGTGCCTGATATTTGTTATATTTATCATTATCCTGCAGCAGATTGACGGAAATATCCTTGGACCGCTTATCCTTGGAGATTCAACAGGTCTTTCAGGTCTCTGGGTAATCGTAGCGATCCTTGTAGGAGGAAACCTATTCGGCTTCATGGGAATGCTGCTGGGTGTTCCGGTGCTTGCATGTATCTACGCTCTGATAAATGTACTTGTTGACAGAAAACTCAGAAAACAGGGACTCTCGACGGCGACGGATTATTATCTGACGCTGCATGGCTTTGATGAAGAGGGCGAGCCGATAAGAACCAAGAGACATATCGTTGCAAGTAATGACAGACGAAGCAGAAAGCAGAATAAGAAGCATCGTAAGAACGGCAAGAACATCCTTGAGACAAGAGAAAATATCAGGGAGAAGGTCGGAATGAATATCGAGAACGAGATCAATTCCGAGAAGGTTGCTGCTGCAGAGCAGAGACATGCCGTTAAAGCTGAGATGGCTAATAAATATAATGATTATCTGAAGAAAAATAATTATTATAATAAGAATAAGAGTGGTTCTGAAGGCGGCAGAAACGGCGAGGGCAGTGCCAATAAGTCAAAGAACGGCGGCGCAGCAAACACCGGCAATAACAATGCTTCAGCAAGGAATAATAACCAGAACGTAAAGAAGACTCAGGCAGAGGCTGATAACAAGACTCTGACGGACCAGAGTAATAAGCGTGTTCAGAATATAAGACAGCCTAGAGAGAAGACAAACGATCCTAACATCAAGAAGGCTGAGAGACAGAATAACAGAAAGAATTATTACAATAATAAAAAGTCTGAAGATAAGAAAGACGAATAAGTAATAAAAGCTATTTACCGACGGAATAAGAATGACAGAAGACAAAGGAGGGTTACGGTATGACACAGAGAACAGCTTACAACAATAAGGAAATGCTTGCGTGGACAGCGTATTTTGCAGACTTCATGGAGACAAGTCCGGAGAAGATCAAGCTCATGAATATCTGCGGTAAGGAGAAGAATCTCATCCCTACCATCGAGACTCATAAGAGAGTGATGATATTTGCGGATTCTACACATGAGAACCTGTTCTATGAATTATGGGAGAAGGGAATAGGCGATTATGATGTCTGGTTCGCTGAGGGACTTATCCCTAACGACAATATCAAGCATGCAAAGGTTATTGATTTCGCTAATAAGAAGCTTTCAGTGCCATCGGTTATATTTATCCTTAACGAAAATACAAGAGAGTCATACAGGATAGGTATGAAGAACGAGTTCTTCAGCAAGGGTACTGTTAAATACGTTGGCAACGAGATAAGAGCCATCATCATGAGTATGCTCGGCGTTGATTCTCATGATACCATCGCAATAGTAAGCGGTGAGAGTATCGTTATCGAGTCAGCTATCATTGCAAGCGAGGGTACCATCATTGCGGTTGAGCCGGATGAGCAGGACAAGAGAACGATGGAAGAGAACGTATCTAAGTTCGGTCTTCACAATGTTCAGATCATTCCTGACCTTTCTGAGGCATCACTTGCAAGCATCCCGATGCCTAGACTTTCGTTTATCGTAGCTACAAAGTATCTTGAGAAGGATATCGAAAGACTCCTTACCAAGAACCCTAAGATGCAGTTTGTTATCTATACTCTCGAGCTTGATATCCTTAGCACAATCAAGGACATCTTCGAGAGACACAATATAAAGAATATGGAAGTAACCCAGGTAACCATCAGCAAGACTGACAAGAACAGCGTATTTGTTTCACAGCCTTCTCCATGGCTTATCACAGGTGAGATCTAATCTGTTATTGAAATACAAAAAATAATGATGTAAAATATCAAAATCGTTATTAATTTATGGAGGAAAGAAGAAAATGGCAACCCAGTATAATCACAAATTGATCGAGGCCAAATGGACCAAGAAGTGGGAAGAGAAGCCGGTAAATGTAAACGATGGCATCAAGCCAAAGTATTACTGCCTGGATATGTTCCCTTATCCATCAGGAAACGGCCTTCACGTAGGACATTGGAGAGGATATGTAATATCGGATGTGTGGAGCAGATATCAGCTCATGCATGGTAAATACGTCATCCATCCTATGGGCTGGGATGCATTCGGACTGCCTGCCGAGAACTATGCTATTAAGAATGGTATTCATCCATCTATCTCGACAGCAGCAAATATAGCAAGTATCAAGAAGCAGATCAAACAGATCGCAGCTATCTATGACTGGAATATGGAAGTAAATACAACCGATCCTAACTATTTCAAGTGGACACAGTGGATATTTGTCCAGATGTTCAAGCATGGTCTTGCATATGAGAAGGAGATGCCTATCAACTGGTGTCCTTCATGTAAGACAGGGCTTGCCAATGAAGAGGTTAAGGAAGGAAAGTGCGAGAGATGCGGCGCTGACGTTACAAAGAAGAACCTTCGTCAGTGGATGCTGAAGATAACAGCTTATGCTGAGAGACTTCTTAATGACCTTGACAAGCTCGACTGGCCTGAGAAGGTTAAGAAGATGCAGACCGAGTGGATCGGTAAGTCTACAGGTGCAGAGGTACAGTTCAAGATCGACGGCAGAGATGAGGAGATCACTGTATATACAACAAGACCTGACACCCTTTACGGTGCAACCTTCATGGTTCTTGCTCCTGAGCACAAGATCGCTGCAAGCCTTGCAACAGCAGAGACTAAGGCAGCTGTAGATGATTATATCTACCAGACATCACTTCGTTCTTCGGTTGATCGTATGGCTGATCACGAGAAGACGGGTGTATTTACAGGAAGCTATGCGATCAACCCGCTTAACGGTGCTAAGATCCCTATCTGGCTTTCTGACTATGTACTTGCTGATTACGGTACAGGCGCTATCATGTGCGTTCCTGCTCATGATGACAGAGACTTTGAATTCGCTAAGAAGTTTGATATTCCTATCATCCAGGTTATCGCCAAGGATGGTAAGGAGATTGAAAATATGACAGAGGCTTATACAGAAGCTGTCGGAGTTATGATCAATTCAGGTGAGTGGAATGGTATGGAGTCTGCTGTACTTAAGAAGGAAGCTCCTCATATGATAGAGGAGAGAGGACTTGGTAGGGCTACAACCAACTACAAGCTCCGTGACTGGGTATTCTCGCGTCAGAGATATTGGGGTGAGCCAATTCCTATCATCCATTGTCCTGATTGTGGAGCGGTTCCGGTTCCAGAAGATCAGCTTCCGCTTACACTTCCTGAGGTTGAGAAGTATGAGCCTACAGGTACAGGTGAATCACCACTTGCAGCTATCGACAGCTGGGTAAATACAACCTGTCCTTGCTGCGGTAAGCCTGCTAAGAGAGAGACAAATACCATGCCACAGTGGGCCGGATCATCATGGTATTTCCTCAGATATGTTGATGTTAACAACAACGACGAGCTCGTTTCAAAGGAGAAGGCTGACAAGTATCTTCCGGTTGATATGTATATCGGTGGTGTTGAGCATGCGGTTCTTCACCTTCTGTATTCGAGATTCTATACAAAGTTCCTTTATGATATCGGAGTAGTAGGCTTCGAGGAACCATTCACAAAGCTCTTCAATCAAGGTATGATCTGCGGCCGTGACAGAGAGACCGGCAAGCCAACCAAGATGAGTAAGTCACTTGGAAATATCGTATCACCTGATGATATCGTAAATGACTACGGATGTGATGCACTTCGTCTCTATGAGCTTTTCGTAGGACCACCGGAACTTGATTCAATCTGGGATGATGCCGGAATCGACGGTATCTCAAGATTCATCAAGAGATTCTATACAATGGTTACAGAGAATGCTGAGAAGGATGTTGCTGAGACACCTGAGCTTCTGAGACTTCGTCACGGACTTATCAGGGATATCTCACAGAGACTTGAGAGCTTCAGCTTAAATACAGTTATTTCTGCATTCATGGAGTACAACAACAAGTTCGTTGATCTTACAAAGACAACAGGAGTTGATAAGGAAACACTTAAGACTATGGTTAAGCTTATCGCACCTTTCGCACCTCATATCGGTGAGGAGCTCTGGGAGGTACTCGGTGGTACAGATTCTGTATTCCATGCTGAGTGGCCTGAATTCGATGAGGTTCATCTTAAGGCTGATACCATAACACTTCCTGTTCAGGTTTGCGGTAAGACAAGAGTAACAGTTGATGTTCCGGCTGATGCTGATAAGGATACTATCATTGCACTTGGTAAGGAAGCACTTGGTGACAGGATTGCGGGCAAGACTATCGTTAAAGAGATCTATGTTCCTGGCAAGATCATCAATATTGTTGCAAAATAAGAGATATATTATCATAGTATAATAATGACCGATAATGCGAGGCACCGTTAGTGGTGCCTCGTGGATTATCAGGAGGTATCGTTTCATGGCGTGGGAAGCTAATTTTTTGGACAGTATGAAGCATCTGAGAAGTCCTGTGATGGATAAGATAATGTGGTTCTTCTCGTTTCTGGGTGATGGAGGCTGGTTCTGGATAGTGACGGCAATAGTACTGCTTGTGCTGGTTAAAACAAGGAAGATAGGACTTGAGGCTGCGCTGTCATTACTCATAACCTTCATAATAACCAGTCTGATAGTGAAAAATATAGTTGACAGAACCAGACCGTACGAGGCATATGATTTTCTGGAGTCGCTTATAGGAAAGCAGAAGGATTCGTCCTTCCCATCGGGACATGCGGCAAATGGATTTGCGGTTGCTGTTTCTATATTTATAAATAATAAAAAGCTGGGCATACCGTTTGTTTGTATTGCAGCCATAATAACATTCTCAAGACTGTATAATGTTGTTCATTATCCGACGGATGTAATGGCCGGACTTGCTTTCGGTTTAACGATTCCAATTCTTGTACATGTAATGGTTAAGAAGCTTATTTATGACAAGGTGGTAGAGAAGAAACCGGCGAAGGACTGAAAGACATGGCAGGAAATATAATACTGGACGGCAGGCTGATCAAGGCATACGACCGACTTAAGGCACTTGCCGAGTATGCAGGAAAAACTAAAGATTATGCAGATGAACTTTGGAATGAACTCCTTCTTGATGATCGTATGATGGATGAATTCATGTATTATCTGGACAATCATACCTTTCTGGATAAGCTGAAATGTAGCGGCTACGGACTGACAGACCTGTATTTCTTCAATATGAGAAATGTAGAGATGAAGCAGGATGTGGGGAAGAATTATGCTGACACCAATAAGGAAGGGCTTGCACTTGATACCTTTCTTATGATGGCAGATATGCTTCGGAATCTGGAAGTGTACATCAAACGTCTTGAGGCAGGACCCGGGATGGACAGATTCTATGACTAGCAAAGTTATTGACGCGCGTAATCAGGAAATCGGATGCATATTAACGAACAGCTATACTTGGATATAGTAAACGAATATATTGTGAAAGATTGATTTTTAACTACGATGATGTAAAGTAATATTATCCATTTGTAAGGAGGTATGAAGGATGGAGAAAGTTTACGATTTTTTAAAGAACGCAGGAGCTTATTATCTTGCAACAGTTGATGGTGATCAGCCAAGAGTAAGACCTTTCGGAACGGTGAATGTATTTGAAGGAAAGCTCTATATTCAGACCGGAAAGGCTAAGAATGTTTCAAAGCAGATACATGCGAATCCGAAGGTTGAGATCTGTGCATTTAAGGATGGTTCATGGATCAGAGTTTCAGGCGAGCTTGTTGAGGATGACAGAAGAGAAGCAAGAGTTTCTATGCTTGATGCATATCCTGATCTTAAGGCTATGTATGATCCTGATGACGGAAATACAGAGGTATTCTATCTTAAGGATGCCACAGCAGTTATTTCTTCATTCACAGCAGCTCCGGAGACAATCGAGCTGTAAACCCGGGGAAAAAGTTGATCACAGGACGTTGATTAAATGCTTGTACGGAGAAAACAGACAGCGATAATTGATAGCTGCAACACGGAGGACAGTAATGATATACATCATAAGACATGGCAGGACGGACTGGAATGATGAGAGAAAACTGCAAGCTTATGCAGCTGATGTAGTTATGTCCGGTTAGAAACCGGAATGATATGTACAATTGATAAAGCTTTATTATAAAAAACCGGTATATGAAAAATATATTGTTTTTTTGTTGCGCTTTTGTTATGCCGGATGCTTTATTATTTGGTCAGAAGATAAAGAAAAAGGTCCGGAAAGGAGTTTTAAGATGAAAGAAAATGAAGCTTTGGAAAACAGCACAGGGAAAACCTTCGGCGAAGCTGCATCCGGTTTTGCGAAGTCTGCGTGGACTGCACGTAACAGATACAGAGGGCTTAATCTTGAACAGATCGTGCAGCTTTTATTTGCTACGAAGAATGAAAACGGAACAGAGCGTGAGCTGACGGGTGAAGAGGTTTCTGAAAGACTTGCAGATTACAGATTTGCCGACAGATTGAATGATCTTACACAGATAGCCTTCGGCGAACTGAACAGTCCTAAGGCTAAGGAAGAACTTGGCGGAGACACTATCTGGGATAAGATAATGATCGATGGTAAGAGTGCAAGTGAGCTTTGGGGGAATAAATATAAGCATATTGAGGATAAGGCTCAGTTGGAGCAGATGTATCAGCTTGAGTTCCTTCACGAGATATTTGAAGGCAGATCCGAGATCATTGCCGATACGGCAAATAATGTCGTTATTATGGTGCCTGAAGGACCGAGAAATAATCTGAGAAGAGAAATACTTGCGGAGCAGAGTGCGCTTGATGCTGCTGCGAGAGCAAATGAACCAGAGGTGCCGGAAGACGAACCGATGGTTTATTTTGAAGAGGAAAAGCCGGAAGCGGTAGAAGAGATCAAAACCGATTCTCTTACGGCTGATTCAATAGATGCTTTCACAGCCAATTCTTATGAGAGACTTTGGGGAACGAATCCGGGAGCAGGTATATCAGCCTCTCCTGCATCGATGCTGAGCGTTGTGTTTTATGGAAGTAATACAGCGGAAGAAGCCTTAACAAAATATAATGGTTTTGGTCTTAAAGGTATGCTGGACAGGGCTGCGGATGAATTCATGAAGGAATTCGACAATCCTGAACGTACAGCATTTCTTAAGGGCATAGGAGCTGATCCGTTAACAGGTATCAAGGTGAACGGTCAGACCCTCGAGGAGCGCTACGGTGAAAAATACAAGGCTGTTGAGGATAAGGAATTAAAGGAGAAGTTCTATAAGTTTGAACTTATGAACGAGATAACTGCGGCGCATCTTTCAAGAAACAAGGATGCCGTTCCGGAGATATCGGCAACCATGTATGAGTTGAAGGAAGGAAGCTACCAGCCGGTTGAAAGTAAAAAGATCAAAGTTACAAGACCGGTAAGGGAGGTTAAGGTTGAACAGCAGCCTGCCCCTGAAGAACCGAAGGTAGAGATTACACCTGAACAGGTTAAGGCGAATATCCTTGGCCATGAAGAGAAAATCCTGCAGGATCAGATCAAAATGGTTAAGGATCCGGATGCCAAGCTGCTTGATAGTACACAGGCCAAATGGGACTTGGCGAAGCAGGCAAATGAGATCCATAAGGAGCTTAAAGGTATCCTGGAAAAATTAGAAGCTGTTAAAAAGAATAAGGTTCAGGGCAAGGATACTGCGCTTTACGGAAATATGATAAATGCTCTTAAGGATTGTATAACTCTTTCTGATCTGGACAATCCGCAGGCAAACGCAAATAAGCTGATGGATGCTCTTGATAAGTATAATACGGCATCTGAGACGTATTATAATAACAGAAAGGGAATCATCTTCGGACCGGGCTCCGATGCAGGAAAGCTTCGTCTTGCTGAAGCTAAAAATGCAATGGCCAGAATACCGGGACAGATCGAAGCACTTAAGAAGAACGCCGGGCTTGCGGGACATGGCATATACAGACAGGCACCATTTGCTTACGTTATAGAAAATGCTATGACTGAAGCTGCAAGTATTGGGTCGGATAAACTAAAGATAGATGACCTTGACGGAAAATTCGGAGTAGATTATCTGGAGAATGCTGCAAGGGATTATTTGAAACGACATGATATGAAGGTTACAGATAAGGCGGTAGTTGATATTGCTCTAGATAATGATTTTATAAATGTTGTTTCCAGATATCCGTCACACTACTACGAAAAGTTTGATCATTTCAATGCTGCGAAGGATTATCTGAAGGCGCACTATAATAATATCGCTAATGATAAGACTATTGATGCGAATACTCGTGAGCATGCAAACGAAATGGCCTTATATAATATTGCGGATGCGGCCTTTGATCTTATGCAGAATCCTGATTTCGTGCGTATGTACAATCAGAGTCCGGATTTCTATATCCAGAATATAGAGGTGAAGAATAAGGCGGAGGCTTATCTTACGGAGAAGAAGGGAGAAAAGCCGACTGCCGAGGAGATTAAAGAGCTTAGCAGTAATAAGCTGTTTAAGATGATATCCGAAAAGAATCCTACCGATTTCGGTAAAAACTGGGATGATAATAAGAAGAAGGCTGATGAGCTTAAGGAAAAATACAAGGCTGAGCTTGATGAGATGACAGCGAAGCTTGAGGATTATGATGTTATTTCATATCTTAAGGAATACTATGATTCTGATGAAAAGCCGAATCCTGAATACGAGAAGGCTCTGGATGATCTTAAGGAGAAGAAAGCTGCATTTAAAGAGGAGAGGGAAAGAATATACGAAGAGAGACAGGCTCTTAAGGAGATCACCGATCCAGAAGAAAAGAAGCAGAAGCAGGAACAGATAGAAAAGGATGCTGATGCTCTTGAAAAAACAGCTAAGAGTCTTAAGAGCGGAAAAGCTGATGCCGTAAGAAATCATCTTCTTCCGGAGTATCTTGCAAGAGTGTCATTCCTTAAGACAACTCAGGATCCTGTAAAGGGTGAGAATATCTGCCGGCTTATGGCAACCAATCCTCGCCAGGAGAAGGAAGCGTGCAAGTCGATCCTTGATAATATCAAAAAGCCTGAAAACATGAAGGTTTTAAAGGATAAGGGATTGACCGATATGATCAAGGACGGAAGTATCGTTGAGAAGGTTGTTCCGGGTGCACAGAAGCCTGAACAGGCTAAAAAACCTGAGGCTAAGAAACCACAGCAGGAAAAGAAGATGGAAGGCGGAATAGCCAGAAAATAGATGGTTTAAGATTTTTGGAGGTTACAGATGCCCTCTTTACCGTGAAAACGGTAGGGAGGGCACTTTTATTGTTTGCAAGATAAGATGCCATGGATTATACTGATAAAAGAATACTATTTTGGCAAGAGGAAAATGATATGAGATTCTTTCCGACCGGCGCTGAAAGCGCTGTTATAGATAAAAAGACAATTGAAGAAATTGGTATACCCCAGCTGGTTTTAATGGAGAGAGCTGCTCTTGCTCTGGCGGAGGAGACAGCTAAGCTTGCTGATAAGAAGAGTAAGATACTTGCTATCTGCGAAGGCGGAAATAATGGCGGCGACGGTATAGCTGCCGCGAGGATACTTCATGAATGGGACTGCCGGGCAGATGTATTTCATATTGGAGGAATAAAGAGAACTACTGAGGCATTTGAGAAACAGAAGGAAATCTCACTTAAGTGCGGTGTGAAGTATGTGACTGTAACTGAGAAGAAGGACACAGTGGCTGATGTACCCGGTTCGGATAATAAGATGATAGACAGCGATGTATCTATACTGTGTGAGGTGATATCAGGATATGATATTGTTATAGATGCTATATTTGGAGTTGGTCTTTCGAGAGAGGTTACCGGTATCCAGGCGGAGGTTATCAGCGCAATAAATAAAGTAAAGGAAGAAAAACCTGAGATTAGAGTTGTTGCGGCTGATATTCCTTCGGGTATTTCCGCGGAAAGCGGCAGGGTGCTTGGAACGGCAGTTAAGGCTGATGTGACTGTAACATTCGGATTCACAAAGCTTGGGATGCTTTTTGACGAAGGAAGAGAATGCTCGGGAAGGATAATCACGAGGGACATAGGCTTCTCCAAGGACCTCAAGGCTGGCTGCTACGGCCTGGATATGGACGATATCAGAAAGATGCTTCCGGTAAGAAATGTAAACGCAAATAAAGGAAGCTTTGGAAGGCTTCTGGTTGTGGCCGGAAACAGTGAGATCAGTGGTGCGGCGGTTATCGCAGGGCAGGCGGCTTTTAAAGTCGGAACGGGGCTTGTTAAGATTCTGACGGATAAGGCAAACAGAGATATAATCGGTGCGGCGCTTCCGGAGACGCTTCTTAGTACCTATGATTCAGCTGAAATAGAAAAAGAGATTGCCTGGGCGACGGCTGTTGCTATAGGTCCGGGACTTGGTACGGATGAAAAGGCTGCAAGGCTGCTTGAAACAGTGATTAAGGCGGCAGCAGAATATGATAAACCGGTTGTGATGGATGCGGATGCAATTAACATCATCTCGCGGAAAAGAGAGTTTCTGAAGCAGCTGAATATAAAAATGATCATCACTCCCCATATGCTGGAGATGGCACGACTGGTGAGAAATATGGAAGCCGGAGAGGATGCCCGCACGGCTCTTGAAAGAATAAAAAAAGACCGCTTTACCATTGCAAAGTCGGTATCAAATGAATATAATGTTATTTCGGTGCTGAAGGACGCACGTACAGTTGTTTCGGACGGAAATGACAGCTTCTATGTAAATACCACCGGTAATTCCGGGATGGCGAAGGGCGGCAGCGGAGATAGTCTGACCGGTATCATTGGAGGACTTCTTGCTCAGGGACTTAAGCCTTACGATGCTGCAAGAGCAGGTGTATTTATCCATGGAGTTGCCGGTGATATTGCGGCAGAGAGGTTCGGGTTTGTCGGAATGACAGCCACTGAGCTTAATGAAGCAATCAAGGATGTAATATAAAATTACTGATAAATTAAGAAAATAACTCGGCAGCGGCTTTAATAAATTAATGGACGCTGACTGATCAAATAAGAGGCGATAAAATGCGTAATTACAATCGTGTCGAGGCGGATATCGATCTTGATGCAGTAAGGTACAATATTGAAACTATCCAGGCACTGAATCCTGCGGACAGGAAGACTCTGCTTGTTATCAAGGCGGATGCTTACGGTCACGGAGCTGTGAGCTTTGCAAAAGAATTTGATGATCTTGCGGATTATTTTGGAGTTGCCTGCATAGATGAAGGCGTAGAGCTTAGAAACGCAGGGATCACAAAACCTGTTCTGATCCTCGGAAATACAGATGAAGAGGATTTCGAGACGGCTATAGAGCACGATATCACAATGGCTGTTTATGATGCAGAGAAGTGCAGACTGCTTTCTGATACAGCTCTGAAGCTTGGCAAGAAGGCTAAGGTTCATATCAAGGCGGATTCGGGAATGAGCAGGATCGGCTTCCAGTGTAGT
Source organism: Eubacterium sp. (assembly GCA_017430325.1). GTDB lineage: Bacteria > Bacillota > Clostridia > Lachnospirales > Lachnospiraceae > Eubacterium_Q. Next base: position 60,395 of record JAFRNE010000004.1, on the reverse strand, counting down.
GAAGAGGGCGTCAGGGAAGCTGAGAAGCTTCTTTATATGGACGGCCTTGACGTTGAAGGCATATTTACGCATTTTGCAAAGGCGGATTATATAGATAAATCGGATGCGCTTAAGCAGAGAGAAGCTTTCACGGGCTTTATCGATGCGCTGACTGAGAAGGGCTTCATATTCAGACTGAAGCATATTGATAACAGTGCAGGCGCAATGGAGCTTCATTCAAAAGGATTTGACATGATGAGGCTCGGAATAGTAATATATGGGCTGGAACCGTCGGAGGAGATGGATAAAGCGGTTGTTCTGCAGCCGGCAATGACTCTGAAGGCTCACATAACACATATCAAGACTCTGGAGCCGGGCAGAGGCATCAGCTATGGCTGGACCTATGTTACGGACAAGCCGGTCAGGGTTGCGACAGTTTCGGCAGGCTATGCCGACGGTTATCCGAGATCGCAGTCAAATATCGGCAGAGTGATCATCAGAGGTAAATACGCTCCGATACTCGGAAGAGTATGTATGGATCAGTTTATGGTAGATGTGACAGATATTCCTGAGGCGGCTCTTAGAGATGAAGTGGTTCTTTTCGGAACCGACGGAACACTTTCAATTCCGGTTGAGGAAGTTGCCGAGCCGGCAAACAGCTTCAATTACGAGCTTGTCTGCAATGTGGCAAGGCGTGTTCCGAGAGTGTATTTTAAAAATGGACAGAAGACACATGAGGTTAATTATCTCCTGTAGAAGCATCTGCAGGTGGCTGCCCTGTGGGCGGCAGACTCGAAGGTGGATTTAAGATAAATGTTTAAAAGAAAAGACGAAGATAAAGTTGAAGAGGAAATACTTTCCATAGTCGAGGAAGGTCATGAGCAGGGCGTTATTGAAGAGGACGAAGCGCTCCTTATAACAAACGTGCTGGACTTTGACGATAAATGTGCCAGAGATATCATGACGAGCAGGACAAGGATATTTGCGCTTGATAAGAGCGAGCTTATTAAGGAAGCTCTTACGAAGATGCTCATTGAGGGCTATTCGAGATGTCCGGTCTATGATGGAGAGATCGATAATATTTCAGGTGTTATGCATCTGAAGGATCTTATTGCGGCTTATCTTAACAAGCCGGAGGATCCTATTGAGACTATCATGGAAGAGACGATGTTTGTACATCCGACCTATGAAATATCCAAGCTGCTGAAGAAGATGCAGAGAGAGAAGACGCATATGGCGGTGGTGGTTGACGAATACGGTCAGACCGACGGCATAGTCACTCTTGAAGATATCATAGAGGAGCTTGTCGGAAATATTTTGGACGAGCATGATACTGAAGAAAAACAGTTCAGGAGAATGTCAGAAAACAGCTTTATGGTAGACGGACTTCTGAGTCTGAACGATCTTGAGGAATACCTTCCGGATGTGGAATTCCCTGAGGGCGAGGTTGAAACGTTGAACGGATTCCTGCTTTACAAGCTGGGAAGACTTCCGGACGAGAATGAGAACATCAAGATCGACTATGGAGGCTACGTATTTACACCGCTTCTCATAGAAAATAATATGATCATGACGGTCAGGATAGAGAAAAAACAGGAGTCGTAATAACAATCGATATTGATTAAAGGCAATAGTAAGAAAGACAGACATCCGCTCACAAGAATATAGAGTGGTAATAATAAATCAAATTCAAGGAGAAAAGAAATGTCAGGACATTCAAAATTCGCAAATATCAAGCATAAGAAAGAGAAGAACGATGCAGCAAAGGGTAAGATCTTTACAGTTATCGGACGTGAGATCGTAGTTGCAGTTAAGGAAGGCGGTCCGGATCCAAGCAACAACAGCAAGCTTCGTGATGTTATCGCTAAGGCTAAGGCAAACAATATGCCAAATGATACAATCGAAAGAGGTATCAAGAAGGCTGCAGGTGATGCAAATGCATCAAACTACACATACATGACATACGAAGGCTATGGCCCTGCAGGTACAGCTATCATCGTAAATGCACTTACAGATAACAAGAACAGAACAGCTTCAAACGTTAGAAGCGCTTTCACAAAGGGCGGCGGAAGCGTTGGAACAACAGGCTGTGTTTCATATATGTTTGATCAGAAGGGACAGATCATCATTGATAAGGAAGAGTGTGAGATGTCTGCAGATGAGCTTATGATGGCGGCACTTGATGCCGGAGCAGAGGATTTCGCAGAGGAAGAGGACAGCTACGAGATCATCACAACACCGGATGATTTCAGTGCAGTAAGAGAGGCTCTTGAAGGTTCAGGAATCCCTATGGCTTCTGCTGAGATTACAATGATCCCTCAGAACTATGTTTCAGTTACAGCTGAGGATGACGTTAAGAAAATCCAGAGAATTCTTGATCTCCTTGATGAGGATGATGATGTTGAGGCTGTTTACACCAACTGGGAAGAGCAGGAATAATATAAAAAATAAGAGTGTACGATATGTGTACACTCTTATTTTTTGCTTTAAGATCTGTAATTACTCGGTAACTACGTCAGCAGCTGCATCAATGATGTCCTCAGCGGCGTCCTCAACCTTGTCTTCAATTCCGTCTGTATCGATCTCAACGTAATCTCTTACAGCATCCTCTATATCGTCTGTAGCAACCTCATCGTTCTTAGTCCAAGGTGCTTTTTCTTTAAGGGAAGCAGCCTTATCCTTGATAGTAGCTGTCTTGTCCTTAACTACGCTTTTTGCCTTAGAGATCTTCTCATCAACATCATACTTCTGATATGTCTTTGAACTCTTTAAATCATCTCTGAAAAGATAGCAGATACCTGATACTGCAGCTGCAGCAACGGTAAACTTTATAACGCCTCCAAGTAAACAATGTTTTGCCATAATACTTTCTCCTTTGCTAATAGATTTATATAAGTTAATTTTAATACTCATTCACACAAAATTCAAGCAACTTTTCTTGATATGAGTAAATATATATGTTAATCTCTTTTTATGATCAAAGAGTATATTTCAAAGGTAAATACAATAGAAAATCAAATAAGAAAAGAGAGGAAAAGCTACGGTACGCTATCGTTTTTCAGACTTGTCAGTTTCTTCTCATCGGTGGTCATGATCATCGCCGGTATTACCGACAATAATACGATCTATCTACTTGCTGGTATCGCGCTTCTGGTGGCATTTATCGTTCTTCTGAGGATACATGCAAAGATCGATAACAGGCTGACAGGGCTAAAGGCGCGTAAGGAGGTCGTTGAGGGCTATATAGCGAGACTTGATGGCACCTGGGGAAGCTTCCCTGACAACGGAAGTGATTTCCTGCTGAATGATGATACAGTTTCAAGAGATATAGACCTCCTCGGACCGTATTCTCTGTATCAGTTTATATCGCTGGCGCATACTGAGGTCGGAAGACGTAAGCTTGCTGAAACGGTAAGCCTCAGAACCATCAGTAAGGATAAGATCAGCGAGAGGTATGAGGCGGTAGAGGAGCTTTCGAAGAAGGCTGATTTCGTTGAAGGCTTCGAGTCGATATCAAGAAGGATATCGAAGAGGAAGAGAAGAAAAGAGCTTCAGTACATAGAAGAGAAGAAATACAGGCTTTCGGCTGTGGTACCATTCCTTATGGTGCTTATACCGGCCGTAAATATACTGGTTATCACTCTGGCTGTTCTGGGACTTGTTTCGCCGAATCTGATACTTGGAGCATTTGCGCTTTGTCTGATATTTACGATGGGCTGCAGCAATATAAGAGATAAGTTTATGTATCCGATCCATGTGCTGGGATATTCATCGCAGGACTTTTATATGCTCCTTAAGGAGATCTCGGAAGAGGATTTTGAGAGCGGCATACTGAAGGGTATCAAGGAAGAGGTGCAGGGTAAGGAAGGACTGATGAGTGCGATAAAGAAGCTTTCGGCACTTGGTGAGGCAGATAATATTTCCTTCAATCCACTTGTGCACATGATACTGAACGGACTTTTCGGCTGGGATATGTGGCTGACCTTTATTGCGGCCGGCTGGAATAAAAAGTATTCCGGAGCAATTACGAAAAGTGTTGATATAATCGGCGACGTTGAGGAGCTTATAAGCCTTGCGGTCATCTCCATACTTAACAAGACCAGCAGACCGGTTGTCAGAGAGGTTGGAGAGAGTGATGTGATCGTTGATGCAAGACAGATATATCATCCGCTTATCGGCGGCGGCAGAGCGGTTGCGAACTCGGTTAAGATAGACCACGGAACAACGGTTATCACGGGCTCGAATATGTCCGGTAAGACAACTTTCCTCAGAACAGTCGCTATCAATATGGCGCTTGCATATATGGGCGCGGCTGTATGTGCGGAGAAGATGGAGCTGGGCTTCATGAAGCTTTTCACATCCATGAGAGTTATGGATGATGTGGCAGGAGGCGTTTCGACCTTCTATGCGGAAATACTCAGGATCAAGGAGATGGCGGAGTATATCTCTGATGAGGAGAACAAGGAGGCTCCGGCTGCCTGCTTCATCGATGAGATATTTAAGGGCACAAATTCTGCGGACAGAATAGTAGGTGCTGAAAATGCTATCCGCAAGCTTTCCCTCGGCAAGGGCTTTGTCATCGTTTCAACTCACGATTTCGAGCTGTGTGAGCTTAAGGAAGCTGATGGTAAAGAAGTGACAAATTACCACTTCGAAGAGTATTATGAGAATGATGAGCTGAAGTTTGATTACAAGATAAAAGACGGCAGATGCACCACCAGAAATGCAAAAACACTGCTTCGAATGGCAGGCCTTATGGACTGAAAAAGCGTATTTTTCGAGCGGTTTTGCTAAAATAAGCCGGTTATTGTTGACATAATGCACAAATTTGTGCAAATCAAACAAATCTTATTATGAATATTCGCTAATTTGACGTTGACTAATTTCCCCTAAAAGGTTAAACTACCATTTAGGGGATTATTTTTTGTACCACTATTCAAGGAGGAGATATATATGGCGTTACCGGCTAATATCACAACAGGCAGTGACAATAATGTGTTATCTATCGCTGCATCCAACAACAAAGGCTTGCTTATCAGATTCCTTAATGAACAGGTAGAGGATGGTTTCTACACGCTCGTTATTGATTATCTCAAGGATAACAATTTCGACCTCAATACCATGAAGGTAGACGAGGATGTAAAAGCGCAGTGTTCTAAGCTCTACGAGTTAGGCGAATTTGTAGACGAGAATATCAAAGCTAAGGAAAGATATGAGATCGACGAGTGGATCGAGCCATTGTTCAATTTCGTATATGGAGATATCGATGCATCTGATATTGACGCACCTATAAATACAACTGGTATTTACAGATTCAGTATCTGGCTTATCTATCTCTATCAGAGAGAGAAGTTTGGTGAGGCTATGAGACTCATCGGCGAGCGTATCGCTCCGCTTCTTATCAATGTCAGCTATCAGATCCTTGAGGACGATGACAGACCAAAGAATTTCGACAAAGCTCTGATGGGTTATCTGGATCTTATAAATGTTGTAATGGAGATGGGTCTTCCAACTTCACTTGCAAACTCTGAGGCTTACCTCAGCAACCTCGAGGTTCTTTATGATTATGTTATTGAAGATCCTCATGTAGGAAACGATTATAAGACACAGTTCTCTATCGGAATGTTCAATACATTTATTGCCAATAAGGATTACACAAAGGCATTTGAGTTCTACGGACTTAACTCTGAGTTCATCCCTATCGACAATATGGCGGTTTATGAGAGCTTCAAGGAGCTCATCAGAAACGTAAACAATGCTCACGATACAAGTGTTCTCAGCAGAAACGTAATGACAACCATTACAAAGCAGGAGATCTACAACAAGCGTATCGATACCCTCATTAACGAGGTTTCAGCGTTTGTTAAGAAGGTTTATCTCTACATCGAGAATGAACCTGACATGAAGAAGAATCTTCAGATACTCGGTGCGGGCGCACAGCTCACCGGTAAGACAAATATTTTCGAAGGTCTCTATGAGTACAACCTCGTATTCTATGAGTGCGGTATCAAGGAGCTCGTTAACAGCGATGTTTCTACACATTCATGGGAAGAGAAGTATGAGATCCTTGAGAAGCTCTATACAACACTTAACGTTGTATTTGATGGATACAATGTATATGAGCTTTCAAATAAGATCGAGCATCAGTACGTTGAGCTTACATGGATCAACGATTACGTAAATGCAAATCCTACACTCCTCAAGCTGTTCTTCAGTGTTAAGGAGAAGATCAAGGCATTCAAGGTTCGTAAGAATACTATCCTTGAGAAGTCTAAGACAAATTATGAGATCAAGACTATGATCGATGATCGTCAGAAGACACTTGTATTTATGGCTGCTGAAGATATGATCGTTAACGGACTTAACGGCGGAAGGATCGCTATCATCAACAGCAACTACGATCCTAGAAAGGCTGAGAAGTTCCTTCAGAAGGATTACAGCGAGATTCCTGTTCCTGCTAAATACAAGAAGGTTGAGGAGCATACAGGCGGCGGAAAGCTCTTCGGAAGAAGTTCAGCGCCTGCTATGGATACAGACCTCAGAAAGCTTCTTGATGATTCTAAGATCGAAGAGATGCTCCTTAAGTCAGAGTGGCTCTGGTATCAGTATCAGGATAAGGGAGCAGAGAGCCAGACACAGACAGAGGCTACATACTCAGTTGTATGTCTTATCAAGGCTGTTGAGAAGCTCCTCGATAAGAAGGGTGGCGGACCTACAGTTAAGCCTGATGCAGCTCCTAACAAGAAGGTTATCATCACTAAGACAGGTAAGGTTATAGAGCTTTCAAATGAAGGCAGCTCATCACCTGTATCTGCAAATAAGATAGCTACACCTTCAGTTGTTGAGAACATCAACAATATTCAGAACGGACTTAAGGATAAGTCGGACGAGAATGTTGAATATGTTAAGGCATATGTAAATGACTGGCTCAGCAACGTTATGAAGTGTAAGTTCGATAAGGACACAATGCTTCCTCTCTTCGAGGCAGAAGAGCTCAGAGGCAAGACATTCCAGGTTCTTAAGAAGCTTAGAGCTGATTTAGTATAATTTAATATGTAAAGAAAAAATGCACCCTCTCAGTTGTAGATGAATACGCTTAGAGGGTGCATTTTTTATATTTATACTGAATCAGTCAGTGAGTGGATTTGGTTTTCATTTTATGTTTCATGAGCCAGAGCCACAGGAAAGGTTTTTCGATGATACGCTTCAAGACGATCTGTATTTCTTCATGTTTATCGATCGGTTTAACAAGTATGGAATGGATACCTGCACGGTTTGCACCCCACATATCAGTATAAAGCTGATCTCCTACGAAAAGTGTAGTGCCCTGAGTGGCTCTGAGTTTTTTGATAGCTTCGAGATAACCTGTTTTCTTAGGTTTGCCGGCCTTGAAAACATATTCAGCTCCAATTTTCTCATTGAAGGAGGCAACGCGGGGTTCTTTGTTATTTGAAACAAAGCATACCTTGAAGCCTGTGTTCATGAGGCGGTGAAGGAGTTCCTCCGATCTTTCGTCTGACGGAAAGTCATGTGGAACAAGAGTGTTGTCGATGTCAAAGAGAACAGCTCTGTATCCGAGTGAGTAGTAGTGTTCGAAGTCTATCGAATAGGTTGAATCGTAGTATTCGGTTGGAAATAAAAACTGTGCCATGGTTATTATCCTTCTGTCCTGAAAGAATATAGTAGTGACTTATCATTAACATACGCGGAATAGTATATCACACGGATATTGATTTAGTAAATATATTTTAAAAATGACAGCAGTGATGGAAAAGGTTATTATATTGATAACAATAATCCAAATGGTTTTATAGCGGGATATGTTTACAGAAGTCTATAAAAAATAGATGAAACAGCGTACAGAGATTCAACTGTACGCTGTTTCCTTATTTATGCACAATAAAAATGTCACTAACTATCAATTATCACTCTCGGGATGGAAGAAGGTGAAGATCGATTTTGCTGTATTCTCAGGAATTCCGGAAATCTGTGACAGCTCCTCGATGCTTGCGGTTTTTATGGAATCGATGTCCGTAAAATGCTGCATAAGTATCTTTCTTCTGTTTGGCCCTATGCCGGGTATATCGTCAAGTATTGAGTGAACCTGCTCCTTGCTTCGAAGGTTTTTGTGATATTCGATAGCAAAGCGGTGGGTTTCGTCCTGGAGGGCAGTTATCATGTGCATGGCTTCACTGCCACGCTTAAAGCTGAGCTCTTCGTTTTTATAGTAGAGGCCTCGGGTTCTGTGGTTATCATCTTTGACCATGCCGCAGACAGGTATTTCCAGACCTAAACTGTCCAGAACCATTTCTGCAATATTAACCTGCCCCTTGCCGCCGTCCATCATAAGAACGTCCGGAAGGTCACCAAGTTTATCATCCGTGAATCTTCGGGTAAGAACCTCTTTCATGGAAGCATAATCATCCGGACCGGTAACGGTTCTCAGACGGAATTTTCTGTATGCATTTTTCTTTGGCTCGCCGTTTTCAAATACAACCATCGATGCAACGGAAAGGTAGCCGGAAATATTTGAAATATCGAAGGCTTCCATCCTTGAAGCTTTCTCTATGCCGAGCAGTTCGGCAATCTCCATTGTAGCGCCGACAGTGCGTTTCTCGCGGCGTTTTATGCGCTCGATATCCTGAGAGAGTACGAGAGCAGCGTTGTCCCTTGCGAGCTCAAGGAGCCGCATCTTCTCACCCTTCTGAGGCTTTATAAGCTTTACCTTATGTCCGGATCTTTCTGAAAGGAAATCCTCGACAAGTTCATCTTCCTCTATATCGTATTCGGAAATGATCTCTTTCGGAATATACGGAGTACCGGAGTAAAACTGTTTGATGAAATCAGAAGTAATGGATTCCGGAGTTTCGGAACTGTCACATGTCATGTGGTGATTCTCGCGTCCGATCAGCTGACCGTCTCTGACGAAGAAGATGGATATAACGTGGTCAGTATCATTTCCTGCAAGAGCTATTATATCCCTGTCATCTCCGCCGGCGTCAGTGATGCGCTGTTTTGACATTATATGATTAATACTCTCGATAAGGTCTCTGGTCTTGGCAGCTTTCTCGAAATCAAGCTGTGAAGCCTGTTCCTGCATGCGCTCGGTCAATTCCTTCAAAGTATCTTTATAATTACCGTTAAGGAAATCAATCGCTTTCTGTATATTCTTACGATAGTCCTCCTCGGATATCAGATAATTGCAGGGACCGCTGCATTCACCAATCTGATGATAGAGACATGGGCGCTCCTTCATCGCCTGCTCCGGCAGCTTTTTATTACAGTGTCTGAGAAGATAAAGTTTCCTGAGAAGAGTAACGATATCCTTCACGGCGGCTTTGTCGGTATAGGGCCCGAAATATCTTGATCTGTCGCGGTGCATCTGGTGAACCATAAAGATGCGCGGATAAGCCTCCTCGACTGTAACACGGATGTAAGGGTAGCCCTTATCGTCGGTCATGAGAGTATTGTATTTCGGTCTGTGTTCCTTAATGAGATTACACTCCAGTACCAGAGCCTCAAGTTCCGATGCAGTGATTATGTATTCAAAATAAGCAATCTGCGAGACCATCTTTATTATCTTCGGGGAGTTATTATGTCCATGTCCGCTTCGGAAATACTGCCTCACGCGATTGTGGAGATTTACAGCCTTGCCCACATAAAGTATAGCTCCGGTATCGCTGTGCATTATATATACACCGGGGCTTTGCGGAAGCTTATTCAGTTCTTCTTCAATATCGAAAAGCTTTTCTTCGGACATTGTATCTCTCCGTTCGTGGTTATAAGTCTATGCAGATCATCTGGTGTGTTTTATCTGCCCTGAGCGCATGAGTTGTTCATGTACGGATATAATATAACATATTTTTGCGTATTTCAAAATATCAATTGATATGAAACGTCGGTATGGATTATCACCGGCCGAAGATGAGATACCGGATCATCATAAAGTCTTGGTAGATGGTGTAAAGAAGGATTCTCAAAAATCCGTTGAGAATAAGCTTTATATTTGATAAAATGACAAGTGGTCATGCGACAGCGGAGAGCTTTCCTCTGCCGGGGCAGACCGGAAAGAGAGGTGCTACATATGCAGATGCCTAAAGATCCGTTTATGCTGCTGAGCTTCGTAAATACACAGCTAAGGGATAAGTGCCCGTCATTTGACGATTTTATTGACGAATTTGACGCAGATAGGGAAGAAATAGTTGACAAAATGGGCTCGATTGGTTTTATATATAGTATTGAACTGAACAGATTTGTTCAGGCAGAGCAGTAGATACTGCATGATATCCGGCCTCTTTGCGGAAGGCCGGACATCTGAAAATGTAAAAAGTCAAAGGGAGAAAAGATATGAGAAAACCAATAGTTCTTATGGTTCTTGACGGTTACGGTCTGTCAGATAATCATGAAGCAAATGCAGTTTATATGGCAAAAACTCCTGTAATGGATAAGCTTATGGCAGAATGTCCTTTCCAGAAGGGTTACGCATCAGGTCTTGCGGTAGGTCTGCCGGACGGACAGATGGGCAACTCAGAGGTTGGACATATGAACATCGGTTCAGGCCGTATCATATATCAGGATCTTACACTTATAACAAAATACATTGAGGACGGAGTATTCTTCGATAATGAGGAGCTGAACAAGGCTATCGATAACTGTATCGAGAAGAACAGTGACCTCCACATCTGGGGACTTCTTTCAGACGGCGGAGTTCACAGCCATAATACACATCTCTATGCTATTCTTGAGCTTTGCAAGAGAAGAGACTTTGAGAGAGTTTATGTTCATCCTTTCTTCGACGGAAGAGATACACCGCCGGCATCAGGTAAGGATTACCTTCAGCAGCTTATAGACAAGATCGCTGAGATCGGCGTTGGCAAGGTTGCGTCACTTTCAGGACGTTACTACGCAATGGACAGAGACAACAACTGGGATCGTGTTCAGAAGGCATATGACAGCCTCGTAACAGGAGAGGGTGTTAAAGCAACTGATCCGATTCAGGCTATGCAGGATTCTTACGATAACGGAGTAACAGATGAGTTCGTTATTCCTACAGTTATCACTGACGAGGCAGGCAAGCCGCTTTCACTTGTTAAGCCAAATGATTCGGTTATATTCTTTAACTTCAGACCTGACAGAGCAAGAGAGATCACTAAGGCTTTCTGCTTCTCTGACGAGGACATCGCGGCTCAGCCGGGCGATGCAGCTGATACAAAGTGCATCAAATATCTGAAGAGAGCAAATGGCTTTATGCCGCTTACATATGTATGCTTTAAGGACTATGATGAGACTATTCCGAACAAACTCGTTGCATTCAAGAAGCTCGAGATCAAAAATACATTTGGCGAGTATCTTGCAAATAATGGTCTTAAGCAGCTTCGTATCGCTGAGACAGAGAAATATGCTCATGTAACATTTTTCTTCAATGGTGGTATCGAGGAGCCTAACAAGGATGAGATCAGAACTCTCGTTAATTCACCGGCAGTTGCAACCTACGACCTTCAGCCTGAAATGAGTGCTCCTGAGGTTTGCGAGAAGCTTGTTGCGGCTATCAACCGTGATGAATTTGACGTAATAGTCATCAACTTTGCAAATCCTGATATGGTTGGTCATACAGGAGTTCTTGAAGCAGCCATCGCAGCAGTAGAAAGAATAGATCAGTGTGTTGGCGCCGTATGTGATGCCGTTAAGGAAAAGGGCGGAGTTATGTTCCTCTGCGCTGATCACGGTAATGCAGAGCAGATGGTTGATTATACAACCGGTAATCCTCATACAGCTCATACAACAAATCCTGTTCCATTCATTCTCTTCAACTATGATGAGAATTATACTCTTCGCGAGGGCGGAAGACTCTGTGATATCGTTCCTACACTTCTCGAGGTTATGGGACTTCCACAGCCTGAAGAGATGACAGGAAAGTCACTGCTTGTCAGAAAGTAGTTTGTTTGGCAGAATGGTCATTAAAACAGCGTATAAAAAGGGAGTTATATGCTGCGGTATGATCTGATGGATTATTATATTTAAAATATGCATATAGTCTGTCGCATGGACAGACACAGATTAAATGAATGAAAACTGCGGATTTTCACCATAAGGGTGAACTCCGCAGTTTTTTTGTGCAGACAATGAGCCAAGTGGCCGCGTGCATGCCTGCATGCAAACGTGGACATTTGGCTCAGGGTCTGCACAAAATAAATATAAAAAGTAGGAGGAAATGAAAAATGATGAAACTGGTTTTGGTAAGGCATGGTGAAAGTGAGTGGAACAAACTGAATCTCTTCACAGGCTGGCATGATGTTGACCTCAGTGAGAAAGGTCACGAGGAGGCAAAGCAGGGCGGAAGGATCCTAAAGGAAGAGGGCTATGATTTTGATGTGGCATATACCTCTTACCTTAAGAGAGCTATTCACACACTGAATCATATTCTGGATGAGATGGACAGAAACTGGATACCTGTAAATAAGTGCTGGCAGCTGAATGAGCGTCACTACGGTGCCCTTCAGGGACTTAATAAGTCTGAAACGGCAGAGAAATACGGCGAGGAGCAGGTTAAGATCTGGAGACGTTCCTTCGATATCAAGCCGCCTGCACTTGATCCGTCAGATGCCGAGGCTCCTCAGAATCAGGAGATGTTCAGAGATATCGATCCTGCGGTACTTCCGCTTCATGAGAGCCTTGAGACGACTATAGCGAGAGCGGTTCCTTTCTTCAATGAAGTCATAAAGAAGGATATGGAAGCCGGCAAGAGAGTGATAATAGCTGCTCACGGCAACTCACTCCGTGCACTTGTAAAGTATTTTGACAATATCTCAAATGATGATATCATCAACGTAAATATTCCTACAGGAGTTCCGCTCGTGTACGAATTTGATGATAACTTCAAGGCTGTAAACCATTATTATCTTGGAGACCAGGAGGCACTTAAGGCTAAGATGGAGGCTGTTGCCAACCAGGGAAAGAAAAAGTAAATATATACTTTATGTATAATCTCTTTTAAGGGACAAGATAAAAAAATGAAATATGTCAGCCTATTTACGGATTGATAGAATCTGTATGGAGGAGTATAATTAATATATCAGCAGGGTATTATTAAGATATTCAGTACCTGCTGATATATTTTTTTCTGGAGGGAGGATATATATGTTATGAAAAAAGAGGTGTTTGGTATTTTACGTGTTTTCGGTTCTGTTTGCTGTTACTGCAGTTCTGTTAACTTCAGGAAAAACATCAATTAATAAGACTAATTACGTTTATGCGGCTGAATCAAAGAAAGATACGAGAACCGGAGTATATAAGGCTGCATATGCCACGAATGGCAAGAGCACAACAGAATGGTGCTATCTGAAAAATGGCAAGGCGCAGTATAACTATACCGGCTTTGCAAGTAATTCAAACGGCTGGTGGTATGTTAAAAATGGAAAACTTGATCAAAATTATCAAGGTATAGGTTCAAATAATAATGGTGACTGGTATTGTTCAGAAGGAAAAGTTATATTTGAACGTTCAGGGATAGAGTATATAAGGTATTATAATTCCAAGGAAGTTAATAAAAGATTTTTGATAAAGAACGGTAAGGTCGACTATGGATTTACAGGGCTTTATGAAGACTACACTGGCTTCATTCTCAAATATAATTGTATTGAGATATATTTATTAGGAAGTCTTCATCTGTAATAACGATTTGCTATAGGTATTCTTGACGGGTATTGTGTGTTATACACTTCGACAGTTTTTGTTGTAAGTTTAAGTGATTCTGTTATAATACTCATAGTGAGGTATTCTGGTGTTTATGAAAGTCATATTCATACGGTTTATCCCAATAGAAGAGGTTAATAGGGAGGTAGAAAGGTGTCAGAGGAATACAGTGTATCGTTAAGCAGCTTTATCAGAAAGCTTAATCTGAAGAATTATACACCGGAGATAGATACGGATAAGATCATGATAACTGATCCGGATATCAACAGACCGGCTCTGCAGCTTGCAGGTTTTTTCGAGCATTTTGACACGGCGAGAGTGCAGATATGCGGAAATGTTGAACATGCATACCTTGCGGATATGCATACAAGAGAGGAAAATATAGAGATATTTGACAGATTGTTCGAGTTCCCTATTCCGTGCCTTGTATTCTGCAGAAATATAGAGCCTTATGATTTCATCATTGAGGCAGGAAAGAGACATGGTATACCGGTTCTCTCAAGCGGACTTGCAACCTCTGCCTTCGTGCATGAATCGGTTCGCTGGCTGCATGAGGAGCTTGCACCGCGTATATCGATACATGCGGTTCTCGTAGACGTATTTGGTGAAGGCGTGCTTATCATGGGCGACAGCGGTATCGGTAAGAGTGAGGCGGCTCTCGAGCTTATTAAGAGAGGTCACAGACTTGTTGCCGACGATGTTGTTGAGATCAAGAAGATAAGTGATGATGTTCTTGTCGGACAGTCACCTGAGATCACAAGACATTTTATCGAGCTTCGAGGCATCGGTATCATCGATGTTAAGACCATGTTCGGTGTTGAATGCGTTAAGCTTTCACAGGAGATAGATCTTGTCATAAAGCTTGAAGAGTGGAATAAGGATGCTAATTACGACAGACTCGGACTTGAGGATACCTACGTTGAGTTCCTTGGAAATAAGATCACGAGCCACGCCATCCCTATCAGACCGGGACGAAATCTTGCCATCATAGTTGAGTCGGCAGCGGTTAACCACAGACAGAAGAAGATGGGCTACAATGCGGCTCAGGAGCTTTACAAGAGAGTTACCGAGAATATGATGAAGGGCAATAAATAGCCTGCGATGATAAGGGTAATAAATAGCCTGTGATGATAATGGCGAGAGCCTGCGATGATAAAGACAATTAATAGCCGTCGGATAAAGCGGCTGAATAGATAAAATGAAATATGGAGGATATTAGAAATGGCTAAATATGTATTTGGAGTAGATATCGGAGGAACAACAGTTAAGATCGGTCTCTTCAGTGTTGAGGGAGAGCTTCTTGACAAGTGGGAGATCACAACAAGAACTGATGAGGGTGGAAAATACATCCTTGGAGATATAGCAGAGTCAGTGCTCGCAAAGGTAGAGGAGAAGGGTATCGACAAGGCAGATGTTGCCGGTATCGGAATGGGCGTTCCTGGACCTGTTAAGGATGACGGAACAGTTATCAAGTGCGTTAATCTTGGCTGGGGTATCTTCAATGTTGCTGAAGAGCTTTCAGCGCTTACAGGCGTTCCTGTAAAGGCAGGTAACGATGCAAATATGGCTGCCCTCGGCGAGATGTGGCAGGGTGGCGGCAAGGGCCATGACAATATCGTAATGGTTACTCTCGGAACCGGTGTTGGCGGCGGAATCATCATCAACAAAAAGATGATTTCAGGCGTTAACGGTGCAGGCGGAGAGATCGGCCATATGACAATAAATAACGAGGAGACAGAGTTCTGCAACTGCGGTAAGAAGGGCTGCCTTGAGCAGTATGCATCTGCTACAGGTATCGTAAGAATGGCTAAGATCGCTCTTAATGAGAGTGACAGACCTTCAAAGCTTCGTGAGGTTCAGTACATCTCTGCAAAGGAAATATTTGATCAGGCTAAGACAGGTGACGATCTTGCAATGGAGCTTGTTGATGAGCTCGGAAACAAGCTTGGTCTTGCACTTGCTCAGGTTTCATGCGTTGTTGATCCTGAAGTATTTGTTATCGGCGGTGGTGTTTCAAGAGCCGGTGACATCCTTATAAATGCAGTTAAGGCAGCTTATGCAAAATACGCTTTTCATGCCTGCAAGGGAACAGGCTTTGAGCTTGCTACACTTGGTAATGATGCAGGTATGTACGGCGGAGCTTATCTTGCAACAAAATAATAAAGGGATGTTCAACAGATGATAGAACTGAAAGATGAACTATTAAGTAAATATACGACTTTCCGTACCGGTGGACCGGCTAAGAGACTGGTCCAGCCGGAGACGGCGGCTGAGCTTGCGGAACTTGTGAAGAGCCTTAAGGAGAATAACGAGGAGTACATCGTTATCGGTAACGGCAGTAATCTTCTTATTTCCGACAAGGGCTACAACGGAACGGTTATCTTTATCGGTGAGAAGCTCGGTGAGATAAAGGTTCAGGGCAGTACCATATATGCGGGCGCCGGAGCTATGCTTTCGGCTGTTGCGAGAGCTGCAAGAGACAATAGTCTTGCAGGCTTTGAATTTGCTTCGGGAATACCGGGCTCTGTGGGCGGAGCTGTATTTATGAATGCAGGTGCCTACGGCGGAGAAATATGCCAGGTCACCGAGTACGTTGACGTTCTTATGGATGGAGAGCTGAAGAGGCTTGATGCGGCAGAAATGCAGTTCAGCTACAGACACAGCGTGGCTATGGAGAAAGAGATGATCATCCTCGGGTTTTGCATAAAGCTTCAGAGCGGGAACAGAGATGAGATCACTGAGAAGATGAGTGAGCTGAATAAAAAACGCGTTGAGAAGCAGCCGCTGGAATATCCGAGTGCAGGTTCAACCTTTAAGAGACCGGAAGGATATTTTGCAGGAAAGCTTATTCAGGACAGCGGACTTGCAGGCTACAGAGTCGGTGGGGCAATGGTATCACCAAAGCACTGCGGTTTTGTGATAAATTATGAAAATGCAACAGCTGATGATATATACAGGCTGATGCAGGATGTGACACGTATCGTTGAAGAGAAATTCGGAGTCACACTTGAACCTGAGGTAAGACTTATAGGTGACTTTTCGTAGGAATTAATGAAAGTATTTTTTGATAATAAACAGGCAATAGGAGAGAGGCAGAAGATATGAGATTTGTTATTGTAACCGGTATGAGCGGTGCCGGAAAATCCACCGCACTTAAGACTTTTGAAGATTTCGGATATTTCTGCGTGGATAACCTGCCGGTTCCTCTGATCGAGAAGTTCACCGATATGATGAGAGATAAGAGCTTCACCAATGATAAGGTGGCTCTGGGTATCGATATAAGAAGTGGAGAGGCTCTGAAGGACCTTTCTTCCGTTCTTGTGAAGCTGCGTCAGGATAAGTTTGTTTATGAGATAATGTTCCTTGATGCTTCTGACAATGTTCTTGTGAAGAGATATAAGGAGACCAGACGTGATCATCCTCTTGCGCCTCTCGGACATCTTGAAGAAGGTATTGCTGAGGAGAGAAGCAGGATATCCTTCCTGAAGGAACGTGCCGATTATGTTATCGATACGACCATGCTCCTTACGAGAGACCTCAAGAATGAGATAGAAGATATTTATAAAAAGGACAGAAATTATAATAACATCGTTATCACGATCATGTCCTTCGGATATAAGTTTGGAATACCGGCGGAGGCTGATTATGTTATCGATGCAAGGTTCCTTCCGAATCCTTACTATGATGAAAAGCTTCGCAGTAAGACCGGAAATGACCAGGAGGTCAGGGACTATGTAATGGCCGACGGAAGAGGAGCTGTATTTATCGAGAAGCTTCATGAACTTTTTGAATTCATCATTCCGCAGCTTTTAGAGAACGAGGGCAGACACCAGATGGTGGTTGCTATCGGATGTACGGGCGGAAGACACAGATCGGTAACTATTGCAAACCTTCTTAAGGAAAGCCTTGGGGCGCTTCCTTATTCGGTACATGTATTTCACAGAGATATGATAAACGACAAGTATGTTAAGGGAGAACAGTAGATGTCTTTTTCGTTAGACCTTAAAACAGAGCTTGCTGATATTTATCCTCAGTCGGTGCACTGCCGCAATGCAGAGCTTGCGGGCATAATATGTGCATCGGGAAAAAAAGAGGAAGACAGTCTGGTAGTCAGACCGGAAAACGAGCTGATACAGAAGAAAATATACCGTCTTGCAAGAAAATCTTTTGACATTACAGAAGAAATGATGTATACAACTAAAAGTGGAGGGAAAAACAGGATCATCATAAGAGGGACGTTAGTCGATGATCTTTTTTCAAGCCTGAAGCTTTCCGGCAAGGCGGGTAATATCTATGCAAATAACATGATCATAGAGAGAACCTGCTGTAAGAGAGCCTTTATAAGAGGCGTATTTCTTGCTGCCGGTTCTGTTTCTTCTCCGGACAAGAAAAACCATTTTGAGATGGTATTTTCGTTAAAGGAAAGTGCGGATCAGATAACTGAATGTATGAAAGTATTTGACACGGACCCTAAAGTTGTGGTAAGAAGAAACAGTTATGTTGTATATATTAAGGACGGAGACGAGATTGCAAGTATACTCAGCGTCATGGGAGCGGTAAACTCTCTTATGACTTTTGAGAACTCCAGGATAGTCAAGGATATCCGCAATTCGATAAACCGCGAGGTCAATTGCGAAACTGCAAATATAAGCAAGGTCGCAAGTGCAGCGGTTAAACAGGTAAGGGATATCGAATATATTGATGAGAAGATGGGAAGAGATTTTCTTCCTGGAAGCTTGAGAGATCTTGCTGATATAAGAATTGCGAATCCGCTTCTATCGCTAAAAGAGCTTGGAGATCTGTTGTCACCGCCGATCGGTAAGTCAGGTGTTAATCACAGACTTCGCCGAATAAGCGAGCTGGCCGACAAGCTGAGAGAAACTCATGAAGATTAACTATACGAAGGGGAAAAAGGACAATGACTACTGCTGAATTTATTGTTAAGTTACCTAATTACGTTGAGGCAAGACCTGTGGCTGAGATTGTACAGACAGCCAGTCAGTATGAAGCCGCTATTTATCTCATCGCAGGCGATAAGAAGATCAATGCCAAGAGTATCATGGGCATGATGAGTCTTGGTCTTCACAATGATGATGTTATCAGTGTTGAAGCTGATGGCAAGGACGAAGAGCAGGCGGTTGACGCTGTTGTAAGGTACATGAGCACGGTAGCATAGTAATCGATAGGTTTATTAAAAATCAGCATCTAAAAGTCATATGCTTTATTGCATATGGCTTTTATTTGTGTTAAGATATAGGTTGCGGGACGAATAAATTTAAGTTCAATTTATATAGTGTCAGGGCGACGGAGGTTATAATCACTATGGGTTTTTTCAGTAATCTGAAAGATAAGATAACAAATATTGGCAAGAAGAAATCAACCAAGAGCAGTACCGAACTTCAGTTTGACAAGGCAATGAGCCTTATGGAAAATGCAAACGGACTCGAGGCTGTTGAGATTCTTGAGAAGATAGCTGATATAGGAATCATGGACGAGAGCTATAAGCAGCTCGGAACAGACTGCCTTAAGATTCTCGGTGAGTTCTATGAGACCGGTAAATACAGCAATTCGACAACTGATAAGGATCTCAGCAAGGCTGCAGGTTATTATGAGAAATATACAAATATCGTTAGTGACGGAGATATGATCTACAAGGTTGCTAAGATGCATCTTGAGACACAGAACTTCTCTAAGGCGATCACCTTCTTCCAGAAGGCAGCAGAGAAGGGTATCAAGGCAGCTTACATGAACCTTGGTTCCATCTACGAGAACGGTCTTTCAAGAGTAGACCAGTACGGAAATAAGAGTGAGAACGTTATTCCGGTAGATCTCGAGAAGGCTATGCTCTGGTACAGAAGACTGGCTGATATGGGTGATGAGAAGGCTCAGGCAGCTTATGACAGAGTTGATTACGCTTCAAAGCATACAGACAGTATCGAGTTCGAAGAGAAGGATAAGATCTATTCAGAACTTTCAGAGAAGCGTAAGGAGAAGGGTAAGGAGCCACGTTACAAGGCAATCGATCCTGCAAAGCTCCAGTATCAGTACACATACGCTCACAACCAGATCGATGGTTATATCCACAAGCTTCCTAAGGACTGGGTTAAGACCATCAATGAAGAGACTGATGAAGAATATTATGCACCGAACCTTACTTACAAGGATTTCGAGATGTATGTATCATATGATTCCATCCCACGTGATTCAAAGAAGACTCTTGAGAATTATCTGAGATACTGCAATGATGCTTTTGATGAAGAGCTTCAGCTTAAGTCATACATCACCGAGTATGCAGATGGTATCTGTACAACCTTCTATCACAAGGGTATGAACAAGGGTATCGTTACCTTTGCATTTTATCAGGGCAGACGTCTTGCATGTATGAGATTCGTCTGTGCAACGATGGAGATCATAGAGCAGTACGAAGAGATCATCTTCGAGACAGCTAACTCCTTCGCATTTGTTAATCCGACACGTGTCAGCGATCAGAGCCTTAACCGTAAGGATAATCAGTATTACAGCGAAGCTATTTACTGCTATTACCTTGAGGACTATGAAGGCGCCATGACCGCCGCTAAGCAGGCGCTTAAGCTTGGTTCTATCAAGGCCAGCTACCTGCTGATAGATCTGTACTACGATGAGGATTCTCCATATCGTGATATCGAGAAGACCATCAGTTACGCTAAGCAGCTCTTCGATGCTACAAAGGATCCTGAGCTTGCATTCCTTATGGGTAATATTTACGACCAGCAGCTTAAGGACTACATGAAGGCTCTTAACTGGTATGAGAATGCAGAGAGACTTGGACACAGACGTGTTCCTTTCTATCTCGGACGTTTTTACTACTACGGACTTCTGAGAACTCAGAGAGATGGCGCGAAGGCACTTCAGTATTTCAAGAAGGCTAAGGAAAACGGCATCAGAGAAGCTGAGCCATATATTAAGGACCTTGAGGAACTCAAGGGCGAGGATCTTCAGTCATCTATCGAGAAGTGGGAGAGAGCTATTGCAGCAGGCAGTGGCGCTACAGCACTTAAGGTGGCTATGATGAAGCAGAGACAGATCTACTACATCGCTAACAACTATGAGATCGAGAAAGCATTCCTTGAGGCACTCGGACTTGGAAGCACACAGGCTGCTTACGAGCTCGGTAAGATCTATCTCAGAAATGAGTCTGATCCAAACTTCAAGGGTGAAATACAGTCAACCAAATATCTCGAAAGAGCATACGACCAGCATTTTGATGGCTTTGATAAGGAGAACCTCTTCAGAGTTATCGAATACAAGAGAGAGAAGGGCATCACTGATGAGGAAGCTATCAATCTCTATCTCGAATGTGCGGCTATGTCACACGTTCCTGCAGTTGATAAGCTGGTTGAGATGGTTAAATACGTTACACCACAGATCCAGCAGCTCTATGATGTACTCATGGAGAATGCAGAGACGGGCGAGGATTCAGCTATCATCTCACTTAACAAGTTAGAGAAAGCATTCCCTGAGCTTGTTATCAAGGAGCCTGTTGCAGGTGAGAAGGTTATTGAGAACAAGTTCTTCAGACTTCTTGTTCCGAAGGCATGTTCAGCTACAATAAATGATGATGGCGGTACGATCAAGCTTGCGGATTCGGTTATTGAGTTTGCTGTTGCAGAGCTTCCTGTAAAGGTTTCAAATGAGGATGATTACCTCAAGATCTACAAGCTCATCCTTTCTGAGTATCTCCCAATGGAGAACGCAGAGATCATCATCGCAAACAGCCGTATGATCGGTTCCGGTATCAGAGATCAGAAGAAGGACGTTCATTCATTCAGTATCCTTCTTATAAGCTCAAAGAACCAGTACATGTTCAAGCTTTCATCTAGAGACAGACGTCAGATGATCCAGTTCAAGGATGAGGTTACAAAGATCGCTAAGTCTCTTGTTGAGACCGGTGAGATTTACATCGATAAGGAAGGTAAGCGTAAGAACATCGGTATCGGTGCTCTGCTCCGTGCAAATGAAGGCGGATTCCTTTCAATCGGTAAGGAAGACTAATTATTTAAAATGGCCGGATGGTGACATCGGGTATTTCGTAAAAATAAAATACACTTTATATCTTCAGGGCAACGTGAAAATCGTGACCGGTGGTAAATAGAAATATGAGCCCACGAGCCGATGCAGCTTATAGGATGAAAATCGTATGGCTGCCAGGCAGATCTGGTGTGATCCCAGAGCCGACAGTAAAGTCTGGATGAAAGAAGATGAAAACATGATATTTTGTTGTGTTTAATTGAGCCCTGATATTTTCAGGGCTCTTTTATATTATCGGCTGGGATAAAAACCGGCGAAACCGTGGTTTATACATGAACAGAATTGTAAACTGCGAATATTATTGATGGGACGGAAAAGAAAATGGCATATGACAGAAAATATATGGAACGCGCCATCGAGCTTGCGAAGGGCGGTATCGGAAGAGTAAATCCGAATCCTCTTGTGGGTGCAGTCATTGTTAAGGATGACAGAGTGATAGGCGAGGGCTTCCACAGACAATACGGTGACCTGCATGCGGAGAGAGATGCATTTAAGAATCTCACAGAGGATGCAAAGGGAGCTGAAATGTATGTGACACTTGAACCGTGCTGCCATACCGGCAAACAGCCGCCTTGCGTTGAGGCAATTGTGGAGCATGGTATCAGCAGAGTTTACGTCGGTTCGGATGATCCGAATCCGCTTGTTGCCGGAAAGGGCATCTGGTACCTCAGGACTCACGGTGTTCAGGTTGTGACTCATGTTATGAAAGAGGAATGCGACAGTCTGAATCCTGTATTTTTCCACTTTATAACCAGCGGAAGACCGTACGTTATGATGAAATACGCCATGACGATAGATGGAAAGATAGCTACCGAATCCGGCAAGAGTAAATGGATATCCTGCGAGGAGTCACGTGCGAGAGTTCAGGAATACAGAAATGAGTTTTCTGCGATAATGGTCGGTATCGGAACTGTACTGAAGGATGATCCGATGCTCAACTGTCGTATGGAAACCGGAAGAGATCCGATAAGGATCATCTGCGACAGTCATCTGCAGATACCTCTTAACAGTAAGATAGTTGAGAGTGCACCGGAAATAAGAACCTTCGTGGCGGCTATTGAAGAGACTGAGAAAACAAATAAAGAGAAGATAAGACAGCTGGCGAAGCAGAAGGTTGGAGTGCTTCTCGTTAAGGAGAAAGACGGACATATCGATCTTGAAGATCTTATGATGAGACTGGGTCAGATGAAGATAGACGGTATACTTCTTGAGGGCGGCGGCTCGCTTAACTGGAGCATGGTCAGAGCCGGGTATGTGAACGAGATGAGAGTATTTGTGGCACCGAAAATATTTGGCGGAGAGTTCGCACCGGGACCTGTCGGAGGAGACGGTGTTAAAACACCTGACGAAGCTTACGGCTTCGACTTTGAAAGTGCAGAGCTGATCGGAAGCGACATACTCCTGAAATTGAAGGAGAAAGAAACTGAGTGATATCAGTGATAATAGAATGTAGTGATCATCAGAATGATGGATAGGATTGATGTTTATCGGAATGATGGATAGAGATTGATGTTTATCGGAATGATGATATGTAAAATACGAAAGAATGGAGCGTAAATGTTCACAGGAATAATTGAGGAAAAAGGAAAAGTGAAGAGCATAACTCACGGCGCGAAGTCGGCGGTGCTTTCAATTAAGGCGAGCAGGATCATGTCTGACGTGAAGATCGGCGACAGTATTGCTGTGAATGGTGTATGCCTTACGGCAACAACGGTTTCACCGGATGGCTTTACAGCTGATGTTATGGCTGAGACCATCAGAAGAAGCTCGCTGGGTAGCCTGAAGGCCGGCAGTGAAGTGAATCTTGAACGTGCCATGGCGGCAGGGGGAAGATTCGGCGGCCATATAGTTTCCGGACATATCGACGGTACCGGAACGATAAAAGAGTTTAAGCGTGAGGACAATGCGATCTGGGTTACCATCGCCTGCGATAAGAAGATACTCAGATATATAATCGAGAAGGGTTCGATAACGATCGACGGTATCAGCCTTACGGTTGCGGTTGTGACTGACAGCTATTTCAAGGTATCCATCATACCTCATACATCATCGGAGACAACGCTTACTTCCAAAAAGGTTGGCGATATCGTAAATCTTGAGAATGACATCATCGGTAAATACGTTGAGAAGCTTCTTAGCGGTGGACCGGGTGGTTTTGAGAATCTATTTGACAGCCCTTCGGGCGGTATTCAGAAGTTATCTGATAGCGGGTCGAAAAAAAGCGGCGGACTGATGGATGCATTATCTAAAAATGGTTTTGTATAAGAATAAAATATAAAAGAGGTTTAAAAAATGAGTGAATTCAATACGATCGATGAAATACTCGAGGACATACGAAACGGCAAACCGGTAGTTATACTGGATGACGAAAATCGTGAGAACGAAGGCGATATTATATTTGCGGCTGAGCATGCAACAACGGAGAACGTTAACTTCATGGCAAAATACGCGAGAGGACTTATCTGCATGCCTATGGATAGAAGCTATGCGGAGCGTTTTAACCTGCCACAGATGACTCTGACAAATACAGATAATCACTGCACTGCATTTACGATATCAATTGACCATGTTGATACGACAACAGGTATTTCCGCTGAGGAGAGAGGATATACGGCAAGAAAGTTTGTCGAGGAGGATGCAAAGCCTGAGGACTTCAGAAGACCGGGACATATGTTCCCGCTGACTGCTGTTGATGGCGGAGTTATCATGAGAAACGGTCACACTGAGGCGACTGTCGATCTTGTCAGACTTGCGGGACTTAAGCCTGTGGGACTCTGCTGTGAGATCATGAGAGACGACGGAATGATGGCAAGGAAGGAAGACCTGCTTGCTTTCGCGAAGGAGCATGAGCTTAAGGTTTCTACTATCGAGAAGCTTGTAAGATACAGAAAGGAAAGAGAGACCTTTGTAGAGTGCGTTGCAAAGGCTAAGCTTCCTACAAAATACGGCGAGTTTATGATGCATGGCTATGTAAGTAAGATCACAGGCGAGCATCATGTGGCACTTACAATGGGTGATATAGCAGACGGCAAGCCGGTACTCTGCAGAGTGCATTCTGAATGCCTTACAGGTGATGCTTTTGGTTCGGCAAGATGTGACTGCGGTCAGCAGCTTGATTCGGCTATGAAGATGATAGCAAGAGAGGGAAGAGGCGTGCTTCTCTATATGAGACAGGAGGGCCGCGGAATCGGTCTGATAAATAAGATCAGAGCTTACGCACTTCAGGATCAGGGCCGCGATACAGTTGAAGCAAATATCGAGCTTGGCTTCCCTGAGGATGCAAGAGATTATACAACAGGAACCCAGATACTTGTTGACCTGGGAGTTAACAAGCTGAGACTCCTCACAAACAATCCGCTCAAGATCTACGGACTTCAGGGATTCAACCTGGATATAGTTGAGAGAGTACCTATTGAGATAGAACCATCGGCTTACGACCTCTTCTACCTGAAGACCAAGAAAGAGAAGATGGGCCATATGCTTAACGATGTGTAAGATTCAAGATATTAAACGACATGATGAAAACATCGGTGCAATACTGTATTAAACACATGATGAAAAACATCGGCGTAATAAGATATAAAACGGAGGAAAATCAAAATGAAGAAGATTGAAGGAAAAGTTGTTGCAGAAGGAATCAAGGTTGGTATCGTTGCCGCAAGATTTAACGAGTTCATCGTATCAAAGCTTGTTGGTGGTGCGATTGACGGACTTGTAAGACATGATGTAAACGAGGATGATATCACAGTAGCCTGGGTACCTGGTGCATTTGAGATTCCGCTTGTTGCAAAGAAGATGGCTAAGTCTGGCAAATACGATGCTATCATCTGCCTCGGAACAGTTATCAGAGGACAGACAAGCCACTATGATTATGTATGTAATGAGGTTTCAAAGGGAATCGCTCAGGTTTCACTTGAGTCAGAGCTTCCTGTAATGTTCGGTATCCTTACAACAGAGAATATCGAGCAGGCTGTTGAGCGTGCCGGCACAAAGGCTGGTAACAAGGGCTATGACTGTGCACTTGGCGCAATCGAGATGGTTAACCTTATGAAGGAGCTTCAGGCTTAATGAATAACGATATCAAAATACTTTTCTTTGATATAGACGGTACTCTTGTTACGGACGATGCGAGAAAGTTTTTCCCGGAAAGTGCAAGAGAAGCCATAAGGTTGACACGAGAGAAGGGCAACAAGGTATTTATCAATTCCGGACGAGTTATGTGCAATATCGAGCCGAGCATACTTTCGGCAGGCTTTGACGGTTACGTCTGCGGCTGTGGTAGTCACATACTGCTTGCTGACGGTACAGAGCTTCTGCACAAGGTCTGCCCGAAGGAGAAGTGCTACGAGACAGCCCTTAAATGCCGCGAGTTCGGAATGTATTCATTGTTTGAATATAAGGACTATACCTGTATCGATAAGGAAAATATCACCGAGGAAGCCGACAGACTGATAAAGTATTTTAAAAGCAACGGCTACAGGTTTATCGATGATATTGAGGATGCAGACTTCCGTTTTGATAAGTTTGCAGGCTGGTATTATCCGGGCAGTGATGTTGAAGGCTTCAAGGAATATATTTCCGAGGATTTTACTTATATCGACAGGGAGAGGAACTTCTTTGAGGTCGAGCCGAAGGGCTTTTCGAAGGCTACAGGCATTAAGTTTCTCCTTGACTATTTCAATATATCGCATGATAATGCTTATGTATTCGGTGACGGAAATAATGATCTTGAGATGCTTAAATACGTTCCGAATGCGATAGTTCCGAAGGCCGGAAGCGTCCTCGCTAGAGAGGCTGCAACTTACATCACGGATGATGTAATGGACGACGGAATATATAAAGCAATGAAGCATTTTGGGCTGATATAAATGCAATCAGGAGAAATGGCCCGGTTTAGAGTGAAGATAAAGGTAGCATAAGATGCAGGACGAGTTTAACTATCAGAATGATCAGAACGAAGAATTTAATAACGAGAAGCTTGATAACAGTAACAATCTGATCCAGATGATATGGCAGGCTATTGCTGATCCGAAGGGCTACAGGGATTTCTTTGATCTCAGTAAAAAGAGATTTAAGAGATTTATTGCGATCATACTGTTCCTGATAACGCTGATGGTTGTCGGCCTCCAGATGATAATATTTATCATAAATGTCGGAGGCTTTAAAAACTTTTTCACGAATAAGATGCCGGAATTTGAAGTAAAGGATGGCCAGCTGATATCCGAAGGAACCTTCGATATCAAGGTAGGAGAGTTCAGAGTGCTTTTTGATCCGACCGTGGAAAGTATCTCCTCCAGTGATCTGAAGGACGGATATACCTACATCACCATCGGTAGGAATAAGATAAATGTTTTGACACAGGGCGCGAACGGAAGATATTTCAGCACCTTTAGCCAGAATATAAGCTCGGTATTTCCGAATGGTACGAATAATAAGTCTCTGGCTAAGCTGACACCGGCTATCTACCTCGGACTGATATTTTCGTTTATCATCAGGATGCTGCTGTTCCTTCTGAAATACTGGATACTGTCGTTTATCTACGGCTTCTATGCAAAGGGACTGAACCTTGCGACGGGAAATATCCACAGTGACGCTGAGATGACAAGGCTTTGTCTTGTGGCGCAGACCCTTGGAATATTCCTTGTAAATATAAATAAGGCCGTCGGGACACCCGTGCCGGCCTTTCTGATGAGTATAATCGGTATCTTCCTGACTATACGAAGGATCAGTTTATACTTTTCAAATTACATCGGAGACAAGGGAATGAACGCTTGATAAAAGCTTCTCTATGTCCGGTGCAGACATCCTGCTGAGGGATGAATTCTGATAGAAACCATCATTTGTAACCTCTCTGCCGAAAAAGGCAGGGGGGTTATATTTTTCTGCGGCTTCCATGTCAGGGAACTCCACCTCCGCATAAATAAGTCCGTCAAATATGCCGTGGAAGATGTCCAGCTCTATGGTAAGACCGTCCTTCTCCGGAATCTTGTAACGGGTCTTCTCGATGATATTTCCCTCTGCTTTTTTAGAGAGGTTTGTATATTCCTCTTCGGTGAGAAGAAGCTCATATTCTTCGCGGCTGATAAGACCTGAGGATTTTACTGTGAGAATGAAGCGGTCACCGTTCCTTCTGATCCTGATGACCGGCCGGGTTGATATATAAGCCTGGGAGATCTCGCTGTGTGGATAGCTTTCGAGATCCTCCGTGAGATATTTGACAAGGTATTTTCTTTCGATTTCCATGGACGCCTCCTGAAATTAAGGTTTGTATTTTCTTCTGAAATATACTATAGTTTAAAGAAGCAGCTTTCGGCAGGGACAGGCTGTGATCTGACCGCTGTAGCCGTATACTGCAGATATTATTGTAACATATTTATTTTATGATTTAAATACAGGAGGGATGTTATGAGCAAGGTATATATTCTCGTTGCAGATGGTTTTGAAGAGATAGAAGGCCTTACGGTCGTTGACCTTCTTCGTCGAGCAAGGATCGATATCAAGATGGTTTCCATCACAGATACACTTAAGGTCGTTACTTCACATGGTATCGAGATAAGAGCAGACATACTTCTCAGTGATATTAAGGATGAGACAGAGCTTGCAGATATTCTTGTGCTTCCGGGCGGAATGAAGGGCACAAACAATCTTAAGGCCAGTGCAGAGGTTGACGCACTCATCAGAAAATATCATGCAGCAGGACAGAAGCTTGCAGCTATCTGTGCAGCACCAACAGTTTACGGCGAGAAGGGGCTTCTTGAAGGAAAGGCAGCTACCTGCTATCCGGGACTTGAGGAAGGACTTATCGGAGCTGATAAGAAGACCGACAAGGTTGTTGTTGACGGACAGTTCATCACAAGCCGCGGAATGGGAACATCAATTGATTTCGGACTTAAGATGATAGAAATACTTATCTCGGCTGAGAAGGCAGAAGAGATAGGAAAACAGATTGTATTCTTGGGAGCATAGTGTAAAAATGATTATTTCAGTCAGTGATATAGTTAAGGCAGTAAACGGCAGGCTGCTTGGGCCGGATGCAGAAGACAGCAGCAGGAGAGAGAAGATAGAGGCACTTACAGTTGATCATATCTGTATGGATTCGAGAGTGGCCTGCGAGAAGGATATATTTGTTCCTCTTGTGGGAACACAGGTGGATGCCCACAGATTCATCGACAATGTGATGGCTACAGCAAATGTTACATTTACCGATAGAGAGCTGGAGGATTACAAAGAGGGCAAGGCCTACATCAAGGTTGATGATACTCTTAAGGCGATCCAGATGCTTGGCGGTTATGTAAGAAGCCTGTACAAGAAGCCGGTGATCGCAGTTACGGGAAGCGTCGGCAAGACTACTACACGCGAGATGATAACAACCGCACTTGAGGCAGGCTTCAAGGTTTATCATACAGAGAAGAATTTCAACTCTGAGACCGGTACACCGATAACTCTCTTTGGAATGAACGATGTTCCGTCTGACCTTGCAGTGCTTGAGCTTGGTATCAGTGATTTCGGTGAAATGGATGCACTTGCTGAGATAGCAAGGCCTGACATAGCTGTCGTTACGACGATCGGCGAAGCTCACCAGGAGTATTTCAAGACTCTTGAAAATACAAGAACAGAGAAGCTGAAGGTTATTTCAAGAATGGATAAGAACGGACTTCTCTTCATAAATGCAGACGATCCGATGCTTGCGGCTGTCAAGGACAGCCTTCCGGTTGAGACACTCAGCTACGGAACAGCAGAGGGTGCAGACTTCAGAGCAGTTAACATAACTCATGATGATACAACAACCACTTATACACTTGTGGCAGGTGGCAAGGAAGTTGAGGTTACGATTCCTCTTCTGGGAGTACACAATGTTATTGATTCGGTTGTTGCCATGGCTATCGCGGCTCACATGGGTATAGAGGCCGAGGCAGCAGCGGCAGCCCTTGCGAAGTTTGAAGGCCAGAGACAGAATATCCTCAAGGCTGATCAGGGCTTCAAGATAATCGATGATACTTATAATGCAAGTCCGATCTCCATGGAATCACAGCTTGTGGTACTTAATGAGATGCAGACTTCAGGCAGACGTGTGGCAGTTCTCGGTGATATGTATGAGCTTGGCGATAACAGCGCGGCTCATCATGCGAGAGTCGGCAGCTTCATGAAAAGCCTTTCGATCGATATACTTGTTACAGTAGGTTCCCTTTCAAAGAATATCAGTGATGCGGCTGACGATGGAAGGATAGAGATCCACCATTTTGCAACAAATGATGAGGCGGCTAACTATCTGAGAGACAATCTCTTCGATGGTGATACAGTTCTCTTCAAGGCGTCCCACGGAATGCATTTTGAAAACATAGTTGAGGCTTTGTGCAAAGTTACTAAAACTATTTAAAAAAGTTCGTAAAAAGTGTTCAAAAAAGAGAAATTTTGTAAAAGTGTTGCAATTATGTTAATTATTGATTAAAATTCTATCCGTAATTAGTGGAGACATAGCAACTTGGTATGACATAATTTTATCGTTGTACAAAATATGGAGGATAATCTAATGGCAGTTAAGAAGACTAGCGCAAAGGATCTCGCAGCAAAGGCAGCAGCAGCAAAGGCTAATGCTGAGGACAAGAAGGATGATGTTGTAAAGGTAGTTAAGGCTGAGGTTAAGGCTGAGACAGCTAAGAAGGCTCCAGCAAAGAAGGCAGAGGCTAAGGCTGAAGTTAAGACAGAAGCTAAGGCTGAGGCTAAGAAGGCTCCTGCAAAGAAGGCAGCAGCTAAGCCGGCAGCAAAGAAGGCTGAGGCTAAGGTTGAGGTTAAGACAGAAGTTAAGGCTGAGACTAAGAAGGCTTCTGCAAAGAAAGCAGCAGCTAAGCCAGCAGCAAAGAAGACAGAGGTTAAGGCAGAGGCTAAGAAGGCAGCTCCGGCAAAGAAGGAAGCAGCTAAGACAAAAGAGACTTTCTATATCCAGTATCAGGGTAAGGACTTTACAGCAGAAGAGATCGTAGCTAAGGTTGTTGAGGCTGTTGGTAAGAAGTCTATCAAGGATCTTAATGTATATTATCAGCCAGAGACAGGTAAGGTTTACTACACAGCTGATGATGTTAAGGATTCTATCGATCTGTAAGTTATAGGCTGTATAGATATAAAAAGCACCTTTCGAGGTGCTTTTTTTGTGTCCTGCTGAGCCTGCAGCAGACTATGTTTTAATGTCCTGCTGAGCCTGCAGCAGACGCTTATTTATGGTGTCGCCGAAGGCGGCTTTTATGTTATATTAGTCGGTTCCGCGAAGCTTGATGATCGGTGACCCCTTTCCTTTGATATAATCGCCGGTTATTATCACGCGGCCGATGGAGTCATCACGTGGTATCTGATACATGATGTCAAGCATGAACTCTTCGATGATTGAGCGGAGAGCTCTGGCGCCTGTATTTCTGTCCATGGCAAGAGCAGCGATCTCTTCGTAAGCTGAATCATCAAACTGAAGGTCTACCTCGTCGAGAGCGAGGAGCTTCTTATACTGCTTAAGGATAGCATTCTTTGGCTCCTTAAGTATCTTGATATACATATCCTTATCAAGTGCCGAAAGTGTAAATAATACAGGAAGTCTTCCAAGAAACTCCGGTATCATACCGAAGGTGCGGAGGTCTTCGTTAGTAACCTTGGAAAGGATCTGTGGATCGTTCTCGTAGCTATCGCGAAGCTCGGCTCCGAAACCGATAGAAGACATCTTGGTAAGTCTGTTTGTGATTATCTCTTCAAGGTCAGGGAAGGCGCCGCCGCAGATGAAGAGGATATTTCTCGTATTCATGATGGTGGTAGGAGTCATGGCATTCTTGCTGCCTGAGCCTACAGGTACTTCAACATCAGCACCTTCGAGGATCTTAAGGAGACCCTGCTGAACCGATTCGCCGCTGACATCTCTTGAATGAGTTTCCTTCTTCTTGGCGATCTTATCTATCTCATCGATAAATACGATTCCCTTTTCAGCCTTCTCTACATCATTTCCGGCAACTGCAAGGAGCTTTGAAAGTATACTCTCAACATCATCACCGATATAGCCGGCCTCTGTAAGAGTAGTAGCATCTGTAATGGCAAGAGGAACATTGAGAAGCTTTGCGATAGTCTTGACCATATAGGTCTTGCCGGAACCTGTAGGTCCGATCATAAGCATATTTGACTTCTCAATCTCGATGTCGTCCATAGTATTTGTAAGGACGCGCTTATAATGGTTGTAAACAGCTACGGAAATAACCTTCTTGGCGTATTCCTGGCCTACAACATATTCATCGAGCATCTCCTTGATCTTGTGAGGAGCAGGGATCTTATCGAGTGTAAGATTCTCGAAATCATCCTCTTTCTTTTCTTCCTCTGTCTTAGGCTTTTTCTTCTTAACCTTCTGAGAGTTCGGGATATCATTCATGTGTGTGAAAGCATTCATGTTATCGAAGCCCGGAAACTTCGAGAAGTCGAGAAACTGGAAGCTGTTATTATTTATGCTGTTAAAGGCCTTCTGGAGGCAGTCCGGACATATATAGATGTTCTCGGCCATGCCAAGCAGCCTGCCTGTTTCTGATTCAGGCCTGCGGCACATGTAACAGTATTTTTCGTATTCGTCATCGTTTGTGTTGTTATTATTTGTATTATCAGGCATGTGATCCTCCCGGGTACAACCGTTTTTGTAGTCTTTTTAGTCTGCGCCTTAGGTGAGCGCCACTACGATTATATCAAAAAAATTATTAAAAATAAATAATAAAGTGGTTATTGTGAAGGGTTTGTATTATACTGTATCTGTAATAAATAAATGGAGTGATCATATGCTTAATTACTTGAAAAATAACGGAAAGAAGACCAGAGTTATAGCTCATAGGGGCGCATCCTTCCTTGCAAAAAGGGAAAACACAATGGAGTCCTTCGAGCTTGCCATAAAGCTTAAGGCGGATATGGTGGAATTTGATGTCAGAGAGACCAAGGACGGCTATCTGGTAGTATTTCATGACAGTGTATTTAACGAGACGCCTGTGGCGTGGATGAACTATAAGGATATGAAGAAGGCGGCTGAGGCAAGCGGTTTTGAGGTTCCGCTGCTTATCGACGTTATCAGGCTCTGCCACGGCAGGATAAAGATGGATGTAGAGATCAAGGAGACAGGCTACGAGGATAAGGTTGTAAAGCTTCTCAGAGAGAATGCCGATTATAAAGAGTATTCGATCAAATCCTTCAAGGACCAGGTGGTTAAAAATATAAAGAGGCTCGATAAAAATATCGTTACGGGCCTCCTGATCGGCAAGAAGCATGCAACGCCTTGGAAGAGGCTGAAGGAATTCTTCCCGGAGAGAAGGCTCCACGACTGTGGTGCTGACTTTGTTTCGCCGGCTTACAGGCTTGTCTGTCGTTCATATATTATCAGAATGAGAAGGAGAGGCTATCCGGTTCTGGTATGGACAGTGAATGAAAAGAAGAAGATGCTCAGGCTTATCAGAATGGGTGTGGATGGTATCATTACCGACAAGCCGGATGCAGCTTTATATATAAGGAGAAGATATCTGGAGGGGTAAGCTATGAAGAGAAGGATTACACAGTATGTGGACTACATAGACAGTATACTCGTGGGGGATGCAGAGCAGGACTGGGACAACGTCATCGAGAAGCATCTGATACAGATAAAGTTTTTCGCACATGAGAGGCTGATCCACCTTATCGTATTTGCGCTTGTTGCGATCTGCACCATCATCAGCATAATGACCTTTATCACCAGTGGAAAGCTGGAGATAGTACCGCTGATCGCGCTGCTCTTTGTGCTTCTTATACCTTATTGTGCGCATTATTATCTGCTGGAGAATGACGTGCAGAAGATGTATGACCAGTATGATGAGATGGTCAACAAAAAGCAGGAATATTTCAGGGTTAACAGGGAGAAATAAGGCGGCTTATGAAGAGGTTTACCGGAGGCTGGTAGACATAAAATAGTTGCAAAAAAATTATCAAAAAATGATGACAAAAAGTGTAAAAATTCGGGCGGAAATTTCGTCGGATTTTTGTGCTGAGGTTTGTTGACAAACATAACTTTATATATGTATAATTTGAAATACGCCATTCGAGTAATGGCGTATTTCGCACGTTATGAGGAGTTGCTCTTTGTGGCGTGCAAAATGTATTTTACCAAGCGGATTTTAAGTTTTATGGAGCGTTTGTCTATGGGAGAACGTAATATAAAAACTGAAAATATAGATAGTAAGAAGCCGGTTACGGAAGAAACTGCAAAGGTAGAGAAGACAGCGGCTGATGAAGCGGTAAAGATGGATAAAGAAGCTAATAAGAAAGCTGTCGATGCTGCGGAGAATTCGGCTGCAGAGAATGCGGCTGCCGATGGAGCTGCTGCGAGTGTGGCTGCCGAGAGTGCAGCAGGAGCATCAGAGGAGAATATTCCTTACAACAGAAGGAATGTAAACAGGATCAAGAGAGCCATCCTTATTACAGCTGCGCTTCTGATAATCATTCCGACCTGTCTTTCGATAATTCTCTTTATCAAGGTGAATAAGCTTCAGAAGGATCTGGACGAATGCAGGGAAGAGCTTTTCAAGAAGGAAACTGTTACAGAGTCAGAGCATAGAAGTGAGGAAGAGAAAACCAGCGAGGAGGTAATGGATAATCTTGATTATCAGATATCCATGTATGCCAATGCCAGAAATGATCTTCTTCAGAGCAGCGAGGACAGAGGTTTCATAACCTCTGAATATGTTGGTGAGAACAGCTTAGAGGCAATGACAGTTCTTGATGCTGAGGCTGAGAAGGAAGCTGAGGCGGGTGATGCACAGGACGGTGACAAGACCGGTGCGGATGCGCAGGCTGCAGGAAATAATGATGCGGCAGCAGACGGACAGTCAGTTGCTGAGACTTCTGATGATACTGATACTTCAAATGCTGATGCTTCAGATGATCAGGATGCTGACGAGGCGGATAATACAGAGGATGATGAGGAAGCAGTTCCTCTTAACGGCAAGAAGGTTTATCTGACCTTTGATGATGGTCCTTCAGCTTATACAGATGAGATACTTGATATCCTTGAGGAAAAGGGCGTTAAGGCAACCTTCTTTGTTGTTGGTAAGGAAGAGGAGTATTATCCTGCATACCAGAGGATAGTTGAGGACGGTCATTCAATCGGTATTCATTCGTATTCTCATGTATACGATTCAGTATATGCAAGTCTCGATTCCTTCAAGTATGACGTTGAGAGCATGCACGACCTTATTTACAACGTAACAGGCTATGATGCATGGCTTTATCGTTTTCCGGGCGGAAGCTCAAACAAGACATCAGGCGTTGATATTCAGGACTGCATGAAATATCTTGAAGAGAATGGCTATGTTTACTTCGACTGGAATGCACAGAACGGTGATGCGGTTGATTACTATGTTTCACCGGATCAGCTCAACTACAACGTTATGAGCTTTGTCAGAAACAATTCCGGAGATTCGGTAGTTCTTATGCATGACCTGGGAGGCCATCACAATACGATGGAGGCGCTTCCTGACCTTATCGATACACTTAAGGCTGAGGGCTATGAGCTCCTTCCGATAACAGAGGACACTGTTCCTGTAAGACATGTACAATATAATGATACAGAAAAATAACCCTGAAACATGATGGTGCCTATATCCGGCACGTATCAGAGTTCGGGGTTATTTTTACTTGAGTCAGAAATGATAATGATATATATTATCATTGTCATAATAACAAATGAAATCAGACAGTATGCATAATCGGTTATTATAATAGATGGTTTGTATAATTGGTTGTGATAATAGATGGTTTGCCATTATTACCATAATAGATGTCTGTCATAAATACGAGGAGAATTGATCATGAGATACGATGATATCATGAAATATATAGAGGAAAGAAACAAGCTTGGCAGCGTGCCGGGGCTTGATAATATACTTGAGCTGCTGAGAAGGCTGGGGAATCCTGAGAAGGGCATCCCTGCATTTCATATCGCGGGAACAAACGGCAAGGGCTCCATCATGGCTTATGTTGAGACGGTGCTTATAGAAGCAGGATACAAGGTGGGCAGATATATTTCACCGACCATCATTGATTACAGAGAACGCTGGCAGGTAAATAAGGAATATATGTCGAAGAGAGAGTGCGGTCAGATAATGGGACACATCATCGAAGAGGTTGGCAGGATGGAGGAGGATAACGCCGGAAGGCCTACATCCTTCGAAATAGAAACTGCGGCTGCATTTCTCTGGTTCAAGAAGAAAGGCTGCGACATCATCCTGATCGAATGCGGTATGGGCGGCGGCCTTGATGCGACAAATGTATTTACCGAGACTCCGATCGATGTTCTTGCATCCATAAGCTTCGACCATATGCAGTTCCTCGGAAATACACTTACAGCGATCACGAAGGAAAAGCTGGGAATAGTTAAAGAAGGAGACATCCTTGTTTCATATCCACAGACAGCCGAGCCTAAGAAAGCTGTAGACAAGCTGGTAAGCAAGAATAAACTGGCAGAGACCGGAAGGTATTTTGAGGCTGATCCGGATGCACTTAGTGATGTGGAAGATGGGCTTTTCAAAAGCAGCTTCAGATATAAGAATGAAAAATACGAGATCGGACTTGCGGGAGCGGCTCAGATATATAATGCAATAACAGCTATAGAAGCGATAGAAGCCTTTAATACGGTTGCTGTAAGGTACGGTCTTAAAAAGGTACCGAAGAAGATAGTGAAGAAGGGGCTTAAGGAAACCAGCTGGCAGGGACGCTTTTCGGTGCTTTCAGAGGAACCGCTGTTTATAGTGGATGGAGCCCACAACAGTGATGCCTGGGAGAAACTTTCGAAGGATGTAAGGAAGTATTTTACAAATAAAAAACTTATCTTTATAATAGGTGTGTTACGTGATAAGGAATACGAAAAGATGCTTGATCTTCTCACACCGCTGATGGAATACGCGGTGACTGTTACGACGGACAGTCCGAGAGCACTTGATGGAAAGGTGCTGGCAGAGCTGATCGGGGAGAGAGGCGTTAAGGCGGTATTTACGGACAGCATAAAGAAGGCTGTAAAGTTTGCGGAGAAGCAGGCGGCAGAAACGGCTGACAGCGTGATCATAGGCTGCGGAACCTTGTCATTTGTGGGTGATATCATCCGAACAGTAAAAAAGAAGTAATAGATAATATTATTTCGTCGAAAAAGAAGCAGAGTGTAGGTTAAAGGGATGAAAAGAATAGATAAGATAATCGCTGATGAGGAATTCAGAAGGATATCTTCAATGATAAAGGAAAAAGAGTTTGACAGGATATTTTGCAAGCACAGTCTGGGACACAGCCTGTCGGTTGCAAGGATAGCATGGATAATCAATCTTGAGGAAGGGCTTTCGCTGGATAAGGAGATGATATATGCGACGGCGTTGCTTCACGACATGGGAAGGTATTCATCCTATGAGGAAGAGGGAATGTCACACCATGAGGCAGGAGCCTTTGTCGCAGAGCCTATATTGAAACGTGCGGGCTTTACTCAGGAAGAGATAGATATAATGTGCAGCGCGATAAAGAAGCATAAGAATAAGAGCGGTGTTAAGGGAAATCTTGAGGATATCCTTTACAGGGCCGACAAGCTTTCGAGAAACTGCTTTATGTGCGATGCAAAAGAAGAATGTTACTGGAGCGAATCCAAGAAAAATAAAGGTATTAAATATTAGGTGACAGATATGCATATGATTGACAATATCCGCGAGGATGACAAACCGATAATCGCAGGAATATTAAATGTTACGCCGGATTCCTTTTCGGACGGTGGAAAATACAACGATGTGGACAAAGCGTTAAAGCATGTTGAGCAGATGATCGCGGAGGGTGCCGATATGATCGATATCGGAGGCGAGTCAACAAGACCGGGTTATGAGATGATATCCTCTGAGGAAGAGATCGCAAGAGTATGTCCGGTCATTGAGGCTGTGAAGAAGAATTTTGATATTCCGCTTTCGCTTGATACTTATAAGGCATCGGTTGCCGAGAAGGGTATAGCAGCGGGAGTTGATTACATAAATGATATCTGGGGCCTTAAGTGGGACGACGAGGATATCAGAAGGACTATGGCTGAGGTATGTGCGGCAGGTCAGGTAGGAGTCATCATCATGCACAACCGCTGGGTGACAAGCTACAATGATTTCATAAATGACTGCATGGCCGATCTGCAGGAATCACTTAATCTTGCTGAGGCAGTGGGCATACCGAAGGATAAGATAATACTTGACCCGGGAATCGGGTTTGCAAAGAGCCTTCATAATAATCTTGTGATGATGAACAGTCTTGATAAGATCTGCAAGATTGGCTATCCGGTACTTCTGGGTGTTTCAAGAAAGAGTATGATAGGACTTACTCTTGAGCTTGAGAAGGATCAGAGAGAGGAAGGCACCATCGCTGCAAATGTATTTGGACTTATGAAGGGCTGCAGGATCTTCAGGGTGCATGACGTACAGAAGAACAGAAGGGCGCTGGATATGGCTTATGCCATGATGACGGTTAGTTATTTTAGGTAATTGTGAGAGAAGGAAATACATGGACAAGATAATTATAAAGAATCTCAATATTTTCGCATATCATGGCGTATTTGATGACGAGAAGCAGAACGGTCAGCTGTTCAGGGTTTCGGCAGAACTCCGACTTTCAGTGAGAAAGGCGGCGATGCAGGACGACCTGAGGCTTGCGGTTAATTACGCTGACGTTGTTGCTCTGATAGAGAAGGTGACGACCAGAGAGAAATGCGATCTGATCGAAACAGTTGCCGAAAATATAGCTTCGGAAATACTTATTAAATACAAAACTGTAGAAGGTGTGCGTGTTAGAGTCAGTAAGCCTAATGCGCCGATCGACAGTGATTTCGAGGATGTTGCGGTTGAGGTTGACCGCAGCAGACATATTGCGCTTCTCGGACTGGGCTCAAATCTCGGAGACCGCGAAGGTTATATCAAGACTGCCATAGAGCAGCTTGGCAAGGATGATTATATAAAAGTAAAGAAGGTTTCTTCCTTTATAGAGACAGAGCCGTATGGACCAGTAGAGCAGCCGGATTTCCTGAATGCGGCAGTTCTTATTGAGACTCTCTATACTGCAGAGGAGCTTCTTTCGGTGACCAGCGATATAGAGCAGGATGCAAAGAGGGAGAGGATCATTCATTGGGGTCCGAGAACTCTTGATATCGACCTGCTTCTTTTTGATGAGGAGATAATCTCAACAGAGAAGCTTATCATCCCTCATAAGGAGATGCATCTTCGTGACTTCGTGCTCCGTCCGGCGGACGAGATCGCACCGTATTTGCTTCATCCTATATTTAAAAAGAATATTCATCAACTGCTCGAGGAGCTTAAGAATAAGGAAGAACATGCAGCTAAGCCATATGTTGATGAGGAATATAAGATCGTTGATGATCTTGATATAAACAGTGAGACCAGAGTTGTTTATGCCGGCGTTCCGGGGGCTTACGCGGAATCGGCGGTCATCAAATACTTCGGCGACGATGTATCGATCTATAATGTAAAGAGTTTTGATAACATAGTTGAGGAGGTTGCTGCCGGAAGAGCTGATTACGGTGTGATCCCTCTCGAGAATTCATCAGCCGGATTCGTAACCGGTAACTATGATATCATTAAGACAAGCGGCGTCAGGATAGTTGCAGAGGTTGTGCTTGATATCGAGCATGCACTTCTCGGTGTGCCTGGAGCTTCCATCTCCGACATCAAGAAGGTATATTCACATGCCCAGGGGCTTATGCAGTGCAAGGAATATATTGATAAGCACGGTTTCTCTACATCAAGTGCAAGCAATACGGCAGCGGCTGCCAAGAAGGTTCGTGAGGAGAACAATCCTGCATATGCGGCAATCGCCAGCGAGAGAGCAGCACGTCTCTACAACCTTGCAGTTCTTGACACAAGGATAAATACAGTTAATGATAATTCCACTAAGTTCGTTATCGTTACAGGCAGGAAGGTTGCCCTGAGGGATGCCGACAATATCAGTATCTGCTTCATGACAGCTCATAAGGTCGGTGCACTTTTCAATATAATGAGACTTTTCAATGATAACGGTCTTAACATGACCAGCATCGAGTCGCGTCCGAGCCAGAGAAAGAAATGGCAGTATTATTTCTATGTAACTTTCAATGGACGTCTCACGGATAAAAATGTACGTAAGGCTCTCGGCGAGATACTCCGCGAGGCTGACGAGATGGAAGTACTGGGAACATACTAGAGCTGATTGATTGGCGCTAAGGAGTATTTCCGGTGTGGTTGTTGCAAAATGATTTTACTATACGCAATAATATCGTCTTAAATGGATGATATTACTGCATTTATATTATTTTCAAAAAAAATAAAAAAATTTTTGAAAATTTAAAAAATTTTCACTTTGTTGGTTGTCATATGAGTATAAACAATAAACACCAGCAGGTGAAAGGAGAGTAAAATTATGAATAATGGAACAATTAACACTCAGGGAACAAACAGTTTTCAGTCAGGTAACCAGCAGGTTTACACAGGTAAGCAGGTGCGAGCAGGTATGAACGAGAGAGTAAAGGGCCTTATTTTTCTTGCAATAGGCGTTATATGCTTCATCATCTCGGTTTCAAAGTTTAGTCAGTTCACCAATCTGAAGCATCAGGTTAAGCATGCTGTAGGTACAGGCTCAGCGGATACCGGTTCGGCTATAATAGCTTTGATAATGCTTGTTATGGGATTTGTTTTTTCAATAATCGGCATCGTTAAGATGGTTAAGAAACCAAGAGATTAGTATTTGGAAATGATTCATTTCGGAAAGAATTATCGTACGAGGAGATCTGCATATGAATAATATAATCTTTAACAATTATAAGGATGCGGTTGCAGCTGCAATATCAGGCAATCAGGAAGGCTTCTCATATCTTTATGAAAAAACCTTCAAGAATAAATACTATGTTGCTTTAAAATATATGAAAAATGAGGACGCAGCATCAGATGTAGTTCAGGACTCGTACATGAGAGCTTTTCAGAATCTTTCGATGCTTCAGGATCCTGAAAGATTTCCGGGATGGATGGGAATGATCGTTGCAAATACAGCGAAGAACTACCTGAAGAAAAAGAATCCGGTCCTCTTTTCTGAGATGGATCAGGTGAATGACGAGGGTGATGTGGCTGAATACCAGGATACTCTCGTTGAGGAAAGAGCTGATTTTAATCCGGAAGAGTATTACTCAAAGAAAGAGATATCTGATATCGTAAATGAGATGATCGACTCTCTCCCAGAGGAACAGAGAATATGCATGATCATGTTTTACCTTGAAGGCCAGAGCATCGAGGAGATTGCCGGTGCGCTTGAATGCAGTAAGGGCACGGTTGGCTCAAGACTTAATTATGGCCGTCAGAAGATAAAGGCTAAGGCAGAAGAGCTTCAGAAGAGGGGCTACAAGCTTTACAGCTTCTCACCGGTTGTTCTCTTTGCAGCGCTGCTTAGAAATGAGCTTAATGGTTATATTCTGGGCACAGCTGCTGCGGGCACAGCTGCTGTGGGCGGAGCGGCTGCAGGAATGACAGCAGGTACTGCAGGTGAAACCCTTACAGGCGGAGCGGCTGCCGGAGAAACTGCAGGCGCAGCAATCGCAGGCAACGCAGGTGAGGCATCGTCAGTTATCTCAGGTATGCATGCTGGAGATGTTTTAAGTGGTATTAACGCCGGAAGTACAAATGTAGGCGGCGCAAATGTTGGCAAGACAGTTGCGGAAGGCACAGGTAAGACAGCAGGATCAACAGCAGGTAAGACCGGATTCCTCAGTACGGTTGCAGGCAAGGTGGTTGCGGCAGTGGCTGGAACAGTTATAGTTGGTGGTCTTGTTGCCGGAATAATCGCACTCACAAATGACGATAAAAAAGAAGATATAAAAGATGATAAGTCTTTATATACAGAGTATGCTTTAGATCCATCCGGTGGTAAGGTAGATGTAACCAGTGAACAGACAGTGATAACTGATGATACCGAACAGATTGCGACAGAAGATACCGAGGCATCTACAGAAGCTACAGAAGTATCAACTGAAGATACAGCATCAACCGAAGCTGTAACAGAAGCGGCCGGTGCAGAAGATAGTCAGCTTACGGAATACCTTGAGAAGGTTCTGATACCGGAATATGGAATATATGATCCTGGTCAGGATAATTATTCTAGGGCCGGAGATCAGTATGTCGTATATTCTACATATGTATACGATAAAGCTACAGGTCAGCTTTTGAAGAACAGTGAATACCTTGATGTTACATCAATTCCTGACAGAGACAATATAAATTACGGCGTTGATCTAAGAGGTATTTATTATGCGTCTGTGGAAGATTTTGATGCCGATGGTAAGTCTGAAATGATCGTAATTCGAGGAACAGGTGCGATAGATAATAATGGTGTTAATACAAACCGTGCGATTGCAGAATTGTATGAAGTGTCAGAAGGCGAAGTGAAACTTACACGCGATAATACTTTGTTCGCAGGTGACAGCCAGGTACAGGAAATATATGAGCAGGATAGTGTTTATGAATTTAAGAAGCTGTGTATTACAGAAATTGATGGACACAAATATCTGATGATACATGATTATCCACTTTCTTCAGATATCAGTGGTTTCTATGAGATAGCAAAATCTGATCTGGCTGACTTATACTATGATTCATACCTCTATCAAAGCTGGTGGGCAATAGATGGTACCGATTACAGCGAAGTGATATACACAGATAATACTATTAATAAGGAACACTTTGATGAAGGAACAACTTATGACGAATTCGGGTCG
Organism: Eubacterium sp.; assembly: GCA_017430325.1. Classification (GTDB taxonomy): domain Bacteria; phylum Bacillota; class Clostridia; order Lachnospirales; family Lachnospiraceae; genus Eubacterium_Q. The sequence continues at coordinate 17,872 of JAFRNE010000004.1, read as the reverse complement.
TATGGTTTTGATGCATACGCCAGAGAGAAAGGCTATGTTTCTGATAAATCGATCTGCATAATGAATGTATTGGGCGGAGAAGTAAATGATTTTCAGAGAAAATATCTCTATGGTAATTAATATATGATGAATAGCATGGCAGCTTGTCAAAAAAGTATTTGACATAGCTGCCATGATGTGATATCTTATGTCATGTTGAAAACAAAGCAGAGTATCCACTCTCACCTCAGCATCAAAGATGACTCAGGTTAAATAAGCTTTTCTAAAGGGTTTCGAATGATGATCGAAGATCGTTGGAAGTCCGGAGAGTTTGTTAATGGTGGATACTGTCCATCATTTTTTTATTGGAGGGCAAAGCAATAGAGTACTTAATTAACGAACAGATCAGAGACAGAGAAGTAAGGGTGATCGGAGCAGAGGGCAACCAGCTCGGTGTTATGTCCCTTAAGGACGCACTCGCTGCAGCAGAAGAGGCTGAGCTTGATCTTGTAAGGGTTTCACCAAATGCGAAGCCACCTGTTTGCAAGATCGTTGATTACAGCAAATTCCGTTACGAGATGATGCGTAAGGAGAAGGAACAGAAGAAGAAGCAGAAGATCGTAGAGATCAAGGAAGTAAGGCTTTCACCAAATATTGATGTTAACGACCTCAATACAAAGGTGAATATGGCTCGTAAGTTCCTTAGTAAGGGTGACAGAGTTAAAGTCACACTCAGATTCAGAGGAAGAGAGCTTGCGTACGTAAATCAGAGCAAGAAGGTTCTTGATGATTTTGCGGAGAAGCTTTCAGATATATCTACCGTCGATAAGGCGGCTAAGTTTGAAGGCAGGAGCATGTCTATGTTCCTTGCTGCAAAACACTGAAAAAGATAGATGCATTTAAGGAGGATAAAATAATGCCAAAGTTAAAGACAAAGAAGGCTGCAGCAAAGCGTTTTCAGAAGACAGGTACAGGAAAGTTAAAGAGAAACAAGGCTTACAAGAGCCACATCCTTACTAAGAAGACAACCAAGAGAAAGAGAAATCTCAGAAAAGCAACTATGACAGACAGTACAAACAGCAAGGTAATGAAGAAGATCTTACCTTACATGTAGTTTAGGGCTTTTTTGATCTGTATGCGGTAATTGCCGCAAATATGAATGAACATTACAGGTTTATTTTAGGAGGATAATTAAAATGGCAAGAATTAAGGGTGGCGTTAACGCCAAGAAGAAGCACAATAGAACACTTAAGCTCGCTAAGGGCTACAGAGGAGCAAGATCAAAGCAGTACAGAGTTGCTAAGCAGTCAGTTATGAGAGCGCTTGCTTCATCATTCGCTGGCAGACGTGAGAGAAAGAGAGATTTCAGAAAGCTCTGGATCGCTCGTATCAACGCAGCTGCACGTATCAATGGTATTTCTTACAGCAGACTTATGCATGGTCTTAAGCTTGCAGAGGTTGATATCAACCGTAAGATGCTTTCAGAGATGGCTATCAGCGATCCAGAAGGCTTCGCTAAGCTTGTAGAAGTTGCTAAGGCTAAGCTTGCTTAGTCAGAACGATTGATTTAGAAAACGGTATCTGAAAAGATACCGTTTTTTGTTGCGCTTTTGTTGCACTTCCTTTGATATGATGTAGTGTAGGTAGTACTATGTTCAAATACATGACAAACCAGATTGTTATGTTGCGCAGGTATAAGAGTAACTTTAGAAAAACCAAAGCAATATAATAATTTGGTTTATTTTTTAGAATACGGGGGTAGTCATATGAATAAAACTATAAAGAGATTTACGGCATTACTGCTTTGTCTAAGCTTAGTCATTGTAAATTCATTTTCAGGAAAGGCGATAAGCGCTGTATATGCTTTGGGGGATGATGACCAGGAGCAATCTATAATAATCAAAATGAATGGCAGTGATATTTCGCTGGGAGAGTCGGGGATTAATGAGAGTTCGCCGCTCATTTACTATGGTGATGATATCGAGTTTACGGTCGATACAACACTCAGTCCGATAACAAATCTTGGAATTTTTACAGGTACTAGCGATAAACCTGGAAAACCGGACCCGGATGAGGCAATAGAATGGATGCTTGAGTGGGGTGAGAATGGTACAACTAAATGGGATATTAAACCATCTGATAACATTTCAGGATATTATGTAGCATATTTATTTGAGTGTGGTGAAGATTCTTACGAAGATTTTTATGGAAATTTTGGCTTCAGAGTAGCTAAAGGAACCTTTAGTGATCCGACTAACCTTACATGGAATGATGCAAAAACGGTAGCAAAGTGGGATAAGGTTACAAGTACAACCACCAGCAATAATGGTGTTGCTGATGGATCTGTTTCATATGCCTTTAAGCTTTATAAAGAAGGCAATAATACCCCTATATATGAAACAACATTTACAGATAATACAAACAATACATATGCTGAATGTGATCTGTCACAGAATCAGGATATAACAAAGTATGGAAATTACTATTTTACCGTACAGGCTGTTCCTACAGATGAGGCAGAAGCTCTTTACAATCCAGGTAATGTAGTTTCTCTGTCTGATGATAACTATCGTATAGTAGAAGATGTAACAGCCCCTACGATAAAGTCTTTCACCGGTGATAACGGTGTTCTTACAGCTGTTGCAGCTGATGCTGAAGCAGGTGTCAAGGATTACTGTTTTTCTACAGAATCTTCAAGTGTAAATATTACAAGTTGGGAAGCACTGGATAGTGCTGTGGTAAATACAGATACAGAACTCGCACATGTTTTATCAGGATCAGAGCATGGCACATATTATGTCCATGTAAAGGATGCTGATGGTAATACAGCAACCTCTGAAACAACATTAAAGGTTACACATATTCAGTATCAGAAGTATTACGATTCTGATAATGGATTATATACAAAGAATACATTTATAGTTGGTGATAGCATCGTTCTTGAAACACCTATAAGATCTGGTTATGAATTCGCCGGCTGGCTTAACGGAGAAAATCCGGTAACTGCTTCGAATATAACTGCAGGCGGAGATTATACACTTACAGCTAACTGGACGAGAAGTGCATATCAGATTAAAACTCAGCCGGTTGGATTTACTGATCAGACATATGATGGCCAGACAAGAACTCTTACAGCTGAAGTTGGGGATGATGTTGTCGGAACGATCAGCTGGACCTGGTACAAGGTAGGAGCAGGAGAAGGTGGAGCAAATCTTGCAATCCCTGGCGGTGAAGGAAAAACTACAAGTCTTAATGTAAAGGATGTAGCTGACTCGGGAACTTATTATGCAGTGGCTACCGTTACACTGAGTGATGGAGAAGTATCGACAGTTAATATTACATCAGATACTGCAACTGTAGCTATAAACAAGAGGGAACTTACGATAACTGCAAATAATGTAAATCTCAGCTATGGTGATGCAGCGCCGGATTCATACAGCTATACATATACAGGACTTATTGAAGGTGAGGAGAGTGTGCTTACAGGAAGTTTCACTTCTTCTTATACTGCAGGTGATCCTGCCGGAACATATGAAATTGCGGAAAATCAGGAAAATACTTTTGCAGCCGGTAATTATGACATAACAGTGGTTAAGGGTACTCTTACGGTTTCTCCGAAGACAGGCGGTGAATCGGTAGTGGTTGCACTTGCTGACAGTAATGACGCAAGCGTTACCTATAACGGTACTCCATATACTCCGGAGGTTACGGTAAAGGATAACGGTAATGATATTGCCCCTGAAAACTATACTGTAAATTATTCGAATAATACAAATGCAGGAACAGCAACAATAATTATAGTGTTCAAAAATAATTATTCCGGTGAGAAGTCTATCAACTTTGAGATCATAAAGGCTGCGGCAGAAGCAAGTATTGTATTTGAACAGGGTTCGGAATCAGGGGCAACTCTGGTGACTTCATGGCCTTATGGTACTCCTGTTTCTTATACAGCTTCACAGGACGGGATCAGGATCAAGGCAAATACCACATCGGATTCAGAATACATAAATTATTACTTCCTGGATTCGGAAAATAATGACATAACTGCTAATGGTATTCCTAAGAACGCAGGTACATATAAGGTATATGTTGTGATTCCTGAAACAGATAATTATCAGGCGGTTTCAACGGCGGATTCTCCTGTTACATTTACCATTGAGAAGAGACAGCTCGATATTATGATAACCGGAGGTTACACTCATATCTTTGATGGAGAGGAACATACATTTACAAACGGAGGTTATACTCTGGTAAACGGAACGAGTTTTGCACCGGGCGAAGAATTCGTTGATGTCGAGATACTTGGATCGATAACAGATGTAGGAATGCCGCTTGTTGGTAAATTCACAGCAACACCTAATCAGTTGATGGATCTTGATAATAACTATGTAATAAACATTATCCCGGATAATGAAAATAACGGTGACAAGATCATAATTACTCCTCAGAAGCTTGATACACCAACAGGCTTAAAGTGGAGTAAGGATGTTAACGAGATAGGTGTAGCAGAGTGGAACGGTGTTTCACGTGGAGATATGGTTTCTTCATACACTGTATCACTTTACAGAAAAGGATCGGACACAGCTGATGACGTACTCGTTAAGTCGTATACTGTTGATTCGGTTTCACATGACTTTACGGATGATATCAAGAATGATATAGCAGCTCTTAATGCAGATGCCGAGGACAAGAAGGCATATGATTACTATTTTACGGTATCGGTAAGCGCTAAAGGGAATGGTAATTATGAAACCAGTGAAACTGCATCCGGCAGAAATACGGCTGTGATGCATACAGCTCTTGTTTATAATGAGAAACTTGAAGGCATAAACAGTATTTCCATGGGTGAGAATTCCGATGGTTATATTATAATGCTTCAGGGCGAGACAGTGAATGTTACGGTCGGACTTGAAACAGGATATACCAATCCGCTTTCTTACAGTGATACGGATGCTCTTTCTGTTAAAAATCCAAATTCGACATCAACATCTATCACTCTAAACGACGCGATCACCACCTCATATGACAAGATTACATTTATTTCGAAGGCGGATGATGATTCACCGGTGATCGAAATGTTTACAGGTGAGACATCTTCTGATGGAGAAAGAGTATATATCGGATTCACAGCAAGTGATTCAAGAGATCTCACAAAATGGATGATCTCTACAAGCAGTGTAAAGCCTTCGGCAAGTGATTCCGCATGGAATAATATTGCTCAGGCTGATATCACGAATGATACAGACAGCCAGAGAGTGAAGATACTGTATGATAAAACAAAGACAGAGGTTACCACGGGTGGAGAGAATACTTATTACGCATATGTTATGGACTCTGCAGGAAATATTACTCAGTCAGAGCCGCTGCATGTATATGTTATAAACTTCAATAAAGGAAACGGTGATGCAACGGGTACCATGAACAGCGTTTTCAAGGTAGAAGACGTATCGCTCACGCTTCCTGAACTTAAGTATGTATATCCGGGTTATTCATTTGTAAACTGGAAAACCGCTACAAGTACTTATGGTGACAAAGCTGTTTATTCGGTTAATGCATCTGACACACTGACGGCTCAGTGGACAGATAAACTATACAGCTATACCGTTGAATATTATCTTCAGAATACAGAAGGTGTATATCCGGAGACGGCGACAAAGTCGGCTGTATTTAACTGTGCATACAATACAAGTGTGGGACCGAATACAAATGCAATCCGTCTGCATGATGAAGGCTTTACTTTAGATGCGGACAAATCTGATACAAAAACTATTGATGACGATAATATTGTTCTTAAGCTTTATTACACAAGAAACCAGTACAATTTGAAATATGTCCTGACAAATCCTGACAATACTGTCACAGAGACGACGAATAGGGTATACTATGGCGCTCCTGTAATGGAACTTGCCAAGACTGAACTTTCCGGCTATTTATTTATCGGCTGGACATATTCTGATATTGGTACAAAGCCAGCAACCATGCCGGCATACGATCTGACAGCTACTGCTCATTATAAAGCTTTAAGTGGTGTATATTATATCAATTACTATCTGCAGGATGTTACAAATCCGAACCAGTATAATCTGTTCAGTTCGGAAATGATAGAATCAGCGCAGGGTAATGTGATAGATTCTTCGATCGATCATGTAAGCGATATGGAAGGCTTTACCTGTGTAGCACATCATTCGATCTATACTGAGAGTGAACCTGCCGGATATTTCACAGTCGAACCTGAAGATCTGGCTGCATACAATCTGGAGCAGGATCCTACTGTTCAGGCAACTACTAATCTTAATCTTAATTTTTACTTTAACAGAAATGTTTATGATCTGACATTCAATCTCTGGAACAGTGAGGAGAGAACCCGGATCGTTTATACCAGAACGTGGCAGGTTAAATATGGTACGCCTATCGTTCCGGCGGATTATATAAATGATAATGCCGAAAACTGGGATACACTTGCTCAGGCAGTGGGAGTAGATACTGAGAATTACAAGGTGTCAAATATTTCATCATGGAGTACAGGAATTACTGCGCCGGATACTATGCCTGCAGGTCATGTTACTGTATTCAGACAGTATATACCGAATCTCAGAGACAAGTTCAAGGTTGAACTTTATCTTCAGAAGGCTGATGCCAGCTATCCTGCAGATCCTGATAAGATGATTACCTACGATGGAACTATCGGTGATACCGTAAATGTTGGCGCAGGTGATGAATTTGATGTGAATTCGGAAGAATTCGAATATTATATTCCATATTATAACTGTGCATATTCAATCGATGAAGATAATGAGAACGCAAAACTGAGCGGTGTGGTTGTGGATACAAGTACTGACAACCCTATGCTTGTTCTCAAGGTATATCTTAAGAGAACTGTTATCACAGCTACGATCGAATATATTTACAAGGATATCAACGGTGTGGAGCACTCGTTTGCCAGAGTGACACGAACAGGACTTTGGAGTCCTACGAATAATACAGGAAATCAATTCACTTTTGACCCGTTCTTGTATTTTTATGGAAATACAGCTGAAACCGATGAAACGACCGGTGGAGTGACAGCTAACGTAAATGGAGTATCTCCGCTGGAATATAACTTTAATCAAAGTATAAGGGACGGCGTAGAGTATAACTGTGCGGTATCTACATACAGATATTGCAATTACACTTCAAGTGCAACTACATATAGTGACGTGACAAATGCCGTTAACTGGTATTTTGGATATCCTTACGGATATAACGGTCATAACAGCAGCTGCTATGTAAAGGTATATTATACAGAGATCGATGTGAGTAAGAGCTACTGCTTTGATTTTGTGATGAATAAATCAGTGGATGACCGCTATCTGGCCGGAGAAACAAGAGTAGTTCCGATCACATATACAGGTGATTTAGGACATGGAGAGAAGACATACAAGCTTAGAGAAGCGAATCTGTCTGATCTTGTTGATATAGACTTTACATACGGAGCCGAGAATCCGGATTATTATGCTTCCAATGATCTGAAGAGATCTTCAAGTGCGTCAGGAGAAGTTAAGTCCGGATATGAAGCGGTTGAAATAAACGGACGTACGTTTTATATAACCAATAATGAAGTCGGCGATAACTATATTTATTTTGCAAATACGTCGAATACTTATTATCCGGGAAGATATGCTTCAGCATCTTACTCTGCAGAGATTCAGGGGTGTATACCGTTTGTTACTGAATGGCTGAATGCATATAAAGAAAGAAATGCGGATGAAAGTACTTCACCAAGAGATACCAAGGCAGCGGCTCTGGGTGTTTATAACAGGAGTAATACAGTCATAAACAGAGTTAATACTGACGGAACGGTTCCGAATCAGACAGTGACTGTTAACTTCACATATGGGGATGTCTATAATCTCTATATTAATCTGCTTCAGACTTCCGGACAGACTATTAATCGAAATCACCAGTATGCAAAGGGCAGCTATATTACTTATGCAAATATAATGAATAATATTGCGCAGGAAGACTTTGCTGCTCGTAACGGATATGAGATCAAATGGTATCTTGACAGTAATTACACACAGCCGCTTGAACTCGAAGACGGTGAAGAAGCAACAAAGGTGATATTCTCCAATATCCAGGGAGATAAGTATGTTTACGGGCGTTATGAGAAGAAGAAGATCATACATCATCTTTATACGTATTATATGACTACAGATCCTGATGCACCGTATCTTACGATCGATGATGTCAGAAATGATCAGGGAGTGATAGAGGGATATACCAAAACTACTACATCTGCTCAGGTGACCTATAAGGATGAAGAAAACCACGACTTAACCGTAACGGTTAAAACTGATACATATTATAAGGGTGATGAATTAGTACTTAAGGATATCGAGATTCCTGGTATTGCATATTCTGAAATAACTCTTACAGATGATGATATTGAATCTTATCATGTGGATGGTTTCTATTATGATGAGGCAAATCCGGATAATAAGACTTATGCTTATTGTGAACATTCATCTGTTAAGTTCCATATTTACTATGCAAGGAATAAACATACTCTTAAGATCGATAACAAATATGATAAGGACAATGTTGTCGGCTCTTACATCAAGAGATATGGATATACCGTAACGGTACAAGATCCGGAAAAACACGGTTATTTATTTGATCATTGGAAAGTTTCTAAGATCGTTGAGACAGATGACGGAGAAGGAAATATCACAGAAACTCATGTGGAGCTCGGATATGATGTAGTGATTTCCGATGCGGATGACTCGGGAATGAGAAGCTTCATCATGCCTGATGACAGTATTATTCTTGAAGCGGTTTGGGAAGAGACTGCATTTGACAGTGTTATAAGACATTATTTCCAGACTGAGAATCAGAGCTATTATACATCTCTTTATGATGAAATACAGAATGCTGCAGGTACAGGTACTGATGTAACGGTGACTGATTTTGGAGCGGGAAAGAAATATACTATTAACGGAACTGAAATAATAGAAACAGATGCGGAATTCTTCAGTAAGCCGGTTAAATTGTATTTCTCAGCTGAAAATGCAGAAGTATCAGGTACTACATATACTATGGATCCATCGGATCTTGTAATGGCTACAAATGTTATTACTGCATACAGTAATGATGTACTTACGGTAAATGATTATGTTGTGCCTACCGGAGAAGGCGAGGACTTAAATATGTTCTCATTCGACTTTATGAATGTAGTAGACACAGAAGAAGGTACGATATCACATAAAGATGGTGTTACAAAGACTGATGAGGATGATCAGACTGAATTTACAGCAGTATACGGTATGGATCTTGATTACTTCTATACAAGAAAAGCTGATCTTGTGATTGAAACTGCTGCATTTACAACAGAAGGTTCTGAAACGGGACTGACACTTTCGGGTGACGGTACATATTTATATGGCAAGACAGTGACTGTATCAGCTTCACTTGGCAAGGGTTATACCTTCAAGGGATGGTACTATGCTGCTGATGTTCTGAAGAATTACGATCCTTCATCCAATAAGAGTTTGAGTGAATATGAGCTTGACAGTGATAAACTCAGTATTGCAACTCCTATTGCACTTTATACTGATACGTCACCATATGAATTTGACATCAGGCTTACAGAATCAAAGGCATATGTTGCAGTATCTGTTCCTGATAGAGTTGATGAGCCTATAGTAACTGTTTCAGGTAAGAATGAATATACATATGGATATTCAAACAGCTCAGACAATAAATTAACAGCTGTGGTTGATTTCGGTGATGAAGCTGATCCGGACAACCTGGTGGTAAAGAGCTATCAGTGGTACATATATAATGAAGCAACCGAAAAGTTTGATATTATTGCAGGTGCTACTTCCGGTGTATATAACTTTGAGACCGGCAAGAATGCGGGCGATTATATTTACAAATGTAAGGTGGTTGTTGAAAATATTAATAACGGACGATCAGCTGAGGCTGAATCTGACGCATATAAGGTTACCGTTAATAAGAAGGAGCTGACTGTAAGTATTACTGATTACTCAGGATATTACGATGGTGAATATCACAATATTACAGCAACAGTCGGCGGTCTTGTTAAGAATGATAAGGCAGTGATTTATTATTCTACGGAAGAGCTGACGGAAGATAATTATCTGACTTCAGGAAAGCCTCTGACGGGAGCTGATCCTTTTGCAGGTATTAAAGATGTTAAAGTTAACGATTCAGGAGAAGTTATACCGACTGATGTTTATATTTATGTAGTATCAGCGGATCAGGAACATTCAAATTATAACAATGTCGCCGGACAGGGCGGGGTTACTCTGAGTCCTAAGACTGTAACCATTACAACAAATGCTTCGGCGGGCAGATTTGAAAGATTATATGACGGTACCGTTGATATATCTGGTTCTGTAAGTGAGGAAGGAACAGATAAATACAAGATCGCTCATGGTGGTTATCTGAAGATTTCCGGACTTACGGCAAGTGATATAGCATCAGGTGAATCTAACAATATGTTTGTTGATTTCACAGGTACATATAATGATAAGAATGTAAATAAAGCATCCAAGATCACGCTTACTAATATGCGTCTGGTTGACGGTACAGGTAATCCTAACTTCAACTATGTTATCCCGAAACAGCTTGATATTCAGGGCGTTATCTTAAAGGTTCCTGTTACGGTTGTATGGCCGGAAGAGAGCGAGAGAGTATTTACATATACAGGTTCACCTCAGGTTCTTGAGCCTACGGGTGTTGTAGTGGATGAACCTTCCAATACGGCTCTGGCGGATGAGATTTCGACATTTACAATAAATACGGCAGGTGCAAAGGTCAATGTTAATCTGGATGGGAGCAAATATACTGCAACAGCAGGTATTACGATCGCTTCTCCTTACCTTATGTCGAATTATAAGGTTGAGAAAACCACCTGTCAGTTCACGATAGTTCCTAGAACTATTTATGTGAAGCCGGATGATGATACTGTAACTTATGATGGTAAACAGCACGGACTTGATACATTTACATTATATGAAAGTGATCAGAATACTGAGTATACACTTCCAAGCGGATTTACTGCAGAGTCATATACGTATGGCCATAAGTATAAGGATGCGGGAGAATATACGATCACAGCAACAGGGCTTGTGATAAAGTCCGGTCAGATCGATGAATCATATAATTATGATATTAAGTATTTGGCAGGAAATCTTACTATCGATAAGAAGAAGGTAAAGATTAGCAAAATCAAAGCTGATGACAAGAGCTATGACGGTACTGTGGCTGCAACGCTTGATTTTACAGATGCGATAATTGATGCGGCTGTTGAAGGTGAAACGCTTGTGATCGGTTCTACAATAACCGGACAGTTTGCTACTCCGGATCAGGGAACAGACAAGACAGTTTCAATTGCTTACGGTGCTGCACCTATAGCTGCAGGCGATGATAATACAAAGCTTGCAAACTATGTATTTGATGGTCTGAACAGTCAGAAGACTGCGACAGCTGATATTACAGGCGATAACGTAGCTATCAATACGACAGATGTTACAGGTGTTTATGGTGAGAATCTCAGCAGTCTGTTTAGCTTTACTTATGGCAAAGATTTCACGGATGAGACTTTTGTACCGAATACAACAGATAAGGTTGTTGACGGAGCTCCAAGCTATAAGGTGATCCCTGACGGAAAGACAACACCTGTAGATTATGCCTCAAATCTTCCGGCAGGAAGCTATAAGATAGTTGTAGTTACTGATGGAAGCGATGATAAGGTTGTTACCGGTATGTCATGTGATAACTATACATTTGTTGAGGGTACAAGAGGCACTCTTACCATCAATCCTAGACCTGTCGCTATCCAAGAGGTAGTTGATGGCACTGTATACGGATACGAAAAGGTTGTTAAGACCTATGATGGTAATACAAGTGTTAAGACATCAGTCAAGAATACTGGAACAAATAAGTATTACAGATTTACAGGAACAAGCGGAGAAGGACCTTCGGGTATTGTATTTGATGATGCAGTTGATATAGATGAATATACTGCTGCATATAACAGTGAAGATGTAAGTGATCCAAATAACATAACTGTTACAGGTATCACACTTACAAATCCAAACTATATCCTTAAGACTGCTGACGGAAATGAAGTAAATACAACACTTGTTCTTCACAATGCAGCAATTAATAAGAAGGAATTAACTGTTAAGGTTTCTGACAAGACTATAACTTATGGTGATGAAACACCGGCTGCTTCAAGCTTCGCCATAACTATTACAGGTTTTGTAAATAATGAAACCAAGGCTGTGCTGGATACAGTTCCAACAATCAGTTGTGAGTATGATTCAACTGATCCTGCTAAGAGGAATGCAGGTACATATACTGTTACACCTACAGGCGGAGCAGATAATAACTATTCATTCAATTACACAAATGGTAATGCAACCTTAACTGTTAATAAGGCAGTACTTGCGGTTGTAGCAGATGATAAGTCGTTTACTTATTCTGAAGGAACTGTTCCTAAATGGACCGGAGAGATTTATACTGCCGGATATACCAAGGGAAGTACAGTTTACACAGGACTTAAGTATAATGACGATGCAAATACAGTTATACAGGGTTCACCTGCATTTGCCTGCGCAGATACTGCAACAGTATATACACTTCCTGGTACATATACGATAACAGCAGCCGAGGGTACACTGGCATCGAGCGTTACTGTTGGCGGAAACCAGTATTCTAACTACGAATTTGCTTATATTAACGGAACTCTTACTGTAAATAAGAAGAGTATTACTGTTAGTGGAATTACAATTAATTCAAAGGTATATGATGGTACAACCAATGTGGATGCCAAGAAGCTTGTTCTTCCAACAGCTAATAGCACAAATTATAATGGTGTAGATGAGCGTGATATGGAATCGGCAGGAATAGTAGTACCGGATGCATCCAAGATGAAATACAGCGATAAGAATGTAGGAAATAGAACTGTTTCTCTGACTTATGTTGATAAAGGTACTACCAAGTATGCCTACACATTAAATGAGTATTTGGCAGCAAGATATACACTTAACGAAGCTGATAGTCAGAGTACGATCGAAAATGCAGTGATCACCAAGGCGCCTCTTACTATAAAGGCTGATGATATTCCTGTCAGTCCGGCAGTATTCTATTATGGATATCCGATTCCTGAATATACTGCAAGCTATGATGGTTTTGTAATTGGTGAGACTAAAGATGTTCTGGGTGGACAACTCGTTCTTACATGTGATTATCAGGCTGAAAGTGGTGCTTCATATAGCACGGTGGCCGAATATACTATTACTCCAAGCGGAAATACCAGTGACAATTATGAAATAACTTATGTACCTGGTAAACTTATAGTAACTGCTAATGAATTTAGTAAACCGGTAGTACTGTGGAGCGATACAGAGCCTGGTGTTATTACTTGGACCAAACCGGAAAATATTGGTAATGTATATGTATCGGCTTATCAACTTACGCTTTATAGAGCGGATAATGCTACAGGTGAATATACGGAAGTTGAAAACAGTACGGTATATAAGGTTGCATCTGAGCTAACACTGACAAATGGTGTATATACATATGATTATCATGGTTTATTGGAAGGTCAGACCGGTATTTACAAGGTTCAGGTAACAGCAGTATCTAGTTCGAATTCAAATGTTAAGGATAGCAAAAATGATCTGGATACAGCAGATATTACTTATTCAACACTTGTAACTGTACAGTTTGCAGACGATGACGTGAGTCAGGCAGGTCAGGGTACAGATACAAATACTACTATTAATGGTAATAGTACAAGTTACATCATGGTAGCCGGAGATTCTGACTTCCAATATACAGCTGTATTAAAGGGATATAAAGATACCAATAACGATGGTGTAATAGATTGTACCGGTTATGATGTCAAGTCAGTTGCTTCAAGTAATGATAAGCTGACTATAACTACAGGAAATAAGCTTCAGGGTAGTGGTACAGTATATCAGGGTGGAAAAGCAAGTGCTGGATTTGACATTGCAACAACTTCTGCAACAATAACAGTAACACTCGAGGCTATTCCGGCTGAGGTAACAGCGGGGCTGTCATTTACTGATGATCCTGATGCAACATATAAGGAAATCACATATGGCTATACAGAAGGTCCGGAAATCTTATGCAACGTTGGATTGGGAAGCTACGATGACGGAATACATTTAACTACAGCGGATTATACTTATACATATAATTGGAAGGTTAAACGTGTAAAACAAGAAACAACTTCATTATGGTCAGGTGAAACTACAGGACCAGAAATGGTATTCCCTAAAGATATGAAAACTTATGCTAGCGGATATTATGTTGAATGTACCGTTACAGCTACCAGAGTAGATAATGGATTATCAACCACAAACGTAGTTTATAAGGAAAAATACGTCAAGGTTAGAAAGGCACAATTCAATCCTAGTGTTGTTATGGCTGATTGGAAATATGGAAAAACAAGAAGTGTTCCGAATCTTGATAGTGAACATCCTGAAATAAATGACCCTAATTATGGAGTTACATATTATTATAGTAGCGTTAGAGATAGTGAAGAATATACCACAACTATTCCTAAGGACGTGGGAACTTACTATGTAAAAGCTATAATAAATGCAACCGAAAATTATGAAAAATTCGATATGCCAAATATTAATGCTACTGAATTCCATATTACTCAGGCGAAGCTTGCAAAACCGGATGGTGCATTACAAGCATCTCCAAGTGCTCCTTATGGCGGCGTTTCATGGAAGAGTGTTGTTGCTCCTAAGGAGAATGCGGGAGCAGGGGGCGATTCTGATTCTAAGATAATCCCTACATATGTTGTTAATCTGTATGAGAATAGTGAGGATTCAACTACAGGCGGAGTGCTTAAGAAGACAGAAACTCTCTCGCCTGGAGATATTGCATCCGAATTAACTCTTATGATAGAGGATTGGTCTGATGTTATGTCAGCCGAAACAGGATATTATTATTTCACAATACAGGCAATAAGTGATAATCAGGTCAATTGTGCTGATAGTGATCTGTATGTATCCGGTACGATTAACATTAGTAGGATTATCGTAGATGATAGAAATGATATTTTCTATGATGGAAACCCTATTACTCTGAGTTTGGATCCTAAACCTCCTGCAGGTGATTCGTTCAGATGGTTCAAGGACGGAGTTGAAATACCGGGAGCAACCGGAGAAACATATCAGCTTACAAATGTTAGTGAATCGGGTAAATATTCATGTATTGTAACTGAGAATGGTGTATCGCTTGAGTATTCAACGATTGATGTAATAAAAATTAATAGAAGACCGATTACGATCACTACAGATGGTGGAGAAAAGATTTATGACGGAACTCCTCTTACGAAAAATGTGGTAACCGGTGATTCAAAGAATTACACTATTACATTTACCGGAAAAGCAGTACAAAATACTAGGGATGGTCAGATCGAATATATCTGCTATGATCCTATAGTACCGGGCGATGAATCAACAATAGATATCACAGGAACTCAGACAGTAAAGGGTACCAGCCTGAATATTTACACAATATCGATCGAGGGGGTACCAGCGAATATTTCAGAAAGCGGTACAGTTAATCTGGGTAACTATGTAATTACAAGTAATCTTGGAACACTTGAAGTTACAAAGAAGACTTTAACTATCACTGCAGACAGTGCTGCTAAGACATATGATGGAACATCACTTACTGTAAATACATATACATATGGTAGTGGTAATAATGATAGTCTGGCGGTTGGAGACAGTATCGAAAGCGTAACAATAACGGGAAGTCAGACAGTAGCTGGAACATCATATAATACTCCGAGTGAAGCAATAATAAAAAATGCAAGTGGTATGGATGTAACAGCATCGTACGAGATTAGCTATGCAAATGGAACGCTTGAAGTAACAAAGAGACCTATTACTATTACAGCGGACAGTGCTGAAAAGGTTTACGATGGAACAGCTCTTGAAAAGGATAGCTACAAGCTTACGGTTGACAACGGAGAAATAACCGGTGAACTCACAACAGGAAATACAATTAAGAGCACCGGTGACAGCATCACAAGCGTAACAGTAACCGGAAGTCAGACTGTAGCTGGAAGTAGTGACAACGTACCAAGTGCAGCGGTGATTAAGCGCGGTAATGAGGATGTAACAGAATCGTATGCTATCACTTATACAAACGGAACGCTTGAAGTTACAAAGAAGCCTATAACTATTACAGCAGATGATGCTTCTAAGACCTATGACGGAACAGCACTTACAAAGAACAGCTATACAAATAGTACACTGGCAACCGGAGACGGTATCGAAAGCGTAACAATAACCGGAAGTCAGACATTTGTAGGAACAAGCAACAACGTACCAAGTGCAGCGGTGATCAAGAATGCAGCAGAAGATGATGTTACAACATCATACGAGATTACCTATGCAAACGGAACGCTTGAAGTTACAAAGAAAGCATTGAAAATCACAGCGGCTAGCGAAACTAGGGAATATAATGCAACTCCACTTACAAATGATGGTTATTCATTTACAGGTTTGGTAAACGACGATAGTATCGTAAGCATAACAGTTAGCGGAAGTCAGACAGTAGTTGGTAAGGGTTCCAACACACCTAGTGCAGCAGTGATTAAGAACAAAGCTGGAACTGAAGTAACAAATTCTTACGAGATTGAATATGTCAACGGAACGCTTGAAGTAACAAAGAGACCTATTACTATTACAGCAGATAGTGATACAAAGGTTTACGATGGAACGGCTCTTGAAAAGGATAGCTACAAACTTACGGCTGACAATGGAGCAACAACCGGTGAACTCACAACAGGAAATACTATTAATAGCACCGGCGATAGTATCGAAAGTGTAACGGTAGCCGGAAGTCAGACTGTAGTAGGAAGTAGTACCAACGTACCAAGTGCAGTAGTGATCAAGAATGCAGCAGATGAAGATGTAACAGCATCATACGATATCACCTATGCAAATGGAACACTTGAAGTAACAAAGAGACCTATTACTATTACAGCAGATAGTGATACAAAGGTTTACGATGGAACAGCTCTTGAAAAGAATAGCTACAAGCTTACGGCTGACAATGGAGCAACAACCGGTGAACTCACAACAGGAAATACAATTAATAGCACCGGCGACAGTATCGAAAGTGTAACGGTTTCCGGAAGTCAGACAGTAGCTGAAAGTAGCGACAATGTACCAAGTGCAGCGGTGATCAAGAATGCAGCAGGAACAGATGTAACAGCATCGTACGATATCACCTATGCAAATGGAACACTTAAAGTAACAAAGAGACCTATTACTATTACAGCAGATAGTGATACAAAGGTTTACGATGGAACAGCTCTTGTAAAGGATAGCTACAAGCTTACAGATGACAACGGAGCAACAACCGGTGAACTCACAACAGGAAATACAATTAATAGCACCGGTGACAGCATAACAAGTGTAACAGTAACCGGAAGCCAGATAGTAGCTGGAAGTAGTGACAATGTACCAAGTGCAGCGGTGATCAAGAATGCAGCAGGAACAGAAGATGTAACAGCATCGTACGAGATTACCTATACAAACGGTACGCTCACTGTTACTGTGAAGAGCATTACTCTTACTGCAGCTGATGTAAGCAAGACCTATGACGGAACAGCTCTTACATGCGCAGATTGTACAGATGATTCATATCTTACAGATGAAGTAAAGACAGGCTTAAGTAAAACAGATGGAACCGGACTTCTCGGTTACGGCGACAGACTTGATAGTATTAAATACGAAGGCAGCGTAACAACCTTCGATGACAATACTACTGTAAAGAATAATATTATAAGTTCAGCGGTTATCAAGAATGCATCAGATAAAGA